>OZ245890.1:0-1077402 GCA_965229615.1 Candidatus Midichloriaceae bacterium | reverse complement strand
TATGCCATCATTTGATAAACATTCCAACATGTTATTTATAGTTTTCATATTAGCATTCTTGAAATGCATTTTATATACGTGTTTACGTACTATACCTCTGAAGTGTGTTCTAGTGACGACCTCTTGACCTATATAACATCCCTTGTTATAACTGATAGCATTGAATGCATCAATGCCAAGGTCGAATGGGAAATATCTACAAGGCATAAAATCTCGATAAAGTTGTGGCAACTTCAATTGAAAATATATATCATTATATCGTTGCAATAATTGTTGCTGTGTAATCACATTAGGATCCATATTGTCATCACGCGCCTGTTGATATACCCTAACACCTAAAGCTTTGTTTCTCGGATCAGGAAATGATATAATGCTTGAGTCAATATTAACACTATCGAATATGATACTGACACTGATATCCTTTACTTCTTCAAACCAAATTTTAGAGCGCAATTTATACTTCTGTAATATCTCCAATATTTCTTGTATTCCATCAACATGACAATCAAGTAACAATGCATTATGCGCCTTACTCTCAGGCAAATACAAAATGCTTTTCAATGTATCTGTCATTGGTATAACAAACAAATCATGTAACAGTCTACCTTGTGAGTTCAGTATTAATGTATATGTTAATGAATCAACATTTTTTTTTATATCATTGGTGAAAATTTGTTGTAGGAAATCCATACAATCATCACCATATGATAATAGAACTCTTCTATCTAGAAATAACCTATTATGGTTATGAGTGTTTGATGTAACATTGTTATTCTTATCCATATCACCATTCTCTTCCTTTGTTACTTTGTAGGTTCGCCTTGATTCCTAATGACTGCAAATATGCAATCAGTGCATCAAGATCTGTAACCATAGCTGATTTATTATTGAATTTTCTAATTTTTACACAAGGATATCTTTTTAGAAAATCATCAATCAAGTCTTGGTTTGTTTCAAGACCAAGCTGTATAGCAATATCTTGTGAGTATTTTGCTATGTCATCATCTGTATATGGGACATCAAGCATTTTAAGGATTTCCATATTTCTTTGAACTTCCGACGTATCCAGAACATCAGTCAACAGAAATGGATAACCTGGCATAATTGACTGTGGCACAACAGATCTAGGATTATGCAAATGCTGTATATGCCAATCATCCGAATACTTTTCACCAATTCTTGCAAGATCAGGCCCAGTTCTTTTTGATCCCCATGCAAATGGAAAATCATACATACTTTCTGCTGCAAGAGAATAGTGTCCATATCTTTCAACATCCTCAGCTACTGTCCTAATCTGTTGGCTATGGCAATTGTAACAGCCCTCTCTTTTATAGATATTAAAACCAGCAAGTTCCAATGGAGTATATGGGCGCATCCCATCGATGACCTCAATAGCAATTTCTCTTTTGAATAACGGAAGAATTTCAATCATCGTACCCACTGACGCCACCATCACTATGAAACATAACATTAAAAAAATACTTTTTTCAAGCTTTCTGTGAGGATTGTGATTTAAATCATTTGCCATATCATAAAAACCTTATGTTTTCCAATTTATTTTTTCCACTGTCAAATTTATGATACCGCATCTGGTATCGCCCCTTCATTTTTTGCAGCCACCATATCTTTAATCTTTGCATGTTCCGCACGTATTGTCATTATTACGTTATATATCATGATGATCACACCAGTCAGATACAGTATTCCTCCTATAGCTCTTATAAGATAGTACGGATGCATTGTCACAACGACATCTATGAATGAATACTTTAAAAATCCCATTTCATCATATGAACGCCACAATAATCCCTGAGTTACTCCAGCAACCCACATTGATGTGATGTACAATACAATACCTACTGTTCCAAACCACAGGTGTACATTGATAAGTTTACGCGAATACATATCTGGCTTATGCCACAGTACTGGAACCATATGATATATTGCACCAAAACTTATAAAACCCACCCACCCTAGTGTACCAGAATGAACATGACTGATTATCCACTCAGTATAGTGTGCAAGCCTATTGACAGATTTTATTGCTAAAACTGGTCCTTCGAAAGTACTCATACCATAAAAGGCAAGTGCTATAATCATAAAACGCAACACTGTATCTTCTCTAAGTTTCTCCCATGCACCAGATAATGTCATTATACCATTGATCATCCCCCCCCATGATGGTACCCACAAAATAATTGACATTGTCATACCTAGAGTTTGTGTCCAATCAGGTATCGCTGTGTGATGGAGATGGTGTGGACCAGCCCATATATATATAAACACCAATGCCCAAAAATGTAGTATTGATAATCTATAGGAGTAAATAGGTCTTTGAGCCCTTTTGGGTATAAAATAGTACATTATACCTAAAAATCCTGCTGTTAGAAGAAAACCAACAGCATTGTGTCCATACCACCATTGTATCATTGCTGACTGAACACCACTAAAAAGTGGTACACTATTAGGACTCGTGAGTGATATTGGTATGCACAAACCATTGCCTATATGTAGAATCGCAACAACAACTATGAATGCAAGATAAAACCAGTTCGCAACATATATGTGCCTTTCTTGCCTTCTCATCAATGTCGCAACATATACTATGAAATATATAACCCAAATAATAGTTAACAACAAATCCGCATGCCACTCTGGTTCAGCATATTCCTTCCCTTGTGTAATGCCAAGAAGATAACCACTGCCTGCCATCATGAGAAAGCACTGATAGCCTACAAACACAAGACGTGCTAATCCTTGGAAGGCCAATGGCACTTGTGAAGTTCTTTGAACAACAAATAGTGATGTTGCAATTAAAATATTCCCACCAAAACCAAATATCACACCCGATGTATGTAATGGTCTCATCCTACCAAAATTCGTCCATGGTAAATCAAAATTAAATATTGGATATGTTAATTGTAACGCTATCAAAACTCCAACTAGCATCCCAGCAAATGCCCAAAATAGCGTTGCAATTGTAAACATCTTTACAATTTGATCATCGTATTTGATGAGTTTTTTTTTATTAGCATTGAGTTGAATCGCTGTCATATTGTACAGGTTTGATTAACAGTGTGATGTTTTTCAACAGTTCATAACTAACTATAATTGTTATCACTTTACTATGTTTCAGTCAAAGATTTATGACTACCATCACAAATTGGTCCATTTTTACTGTGTTTACATCCACAAAATCCCACCAATCCATCCTTTTCAGCAATGTATGCTATGGGTGCAAACTGAGTACAATGATGTGAACCATCACAAAACGGTTGTTTTGCACTCAAACCACAAGCACACCACATATATTTTTTTCCCTTCTCTACTTCCACTCTTATAGAACCATATTTACAAATTTTTGGCTTGTTATCCATATGTTCGAATTTTAATATTGAACTATTATCTTAGATAAGTTTATCTTAGATAAGTAATTTTATGATCTTTGACTTTGCAAGAACAACCCATTGAATTATACAATATACAGTAAAAAACATATATATGCTCAAAGAATTTGATTTTCATTTGCCAGAAATATTGATAGCACAATATCCACTTGAGAGAGGAGGAGCAAAGATGTTATATAGAAGTGCAAACGGTGAGATACTAGACACATCTTTCAGCAAAATTGTGCACTTTTTCCGTGAGGGTGATTTAATTGTGATGAACAATACAAAAGTCATACCAGCACGCTTAAATGGCACCATTGATGGTATACCAATCAGAATCAATTTAATCAAAAAAATACATGATGAATGGGAAAAGTGGGAAATACTAGGTAAACCACGCAAGAAAATTTTGATAGATACAACAATTGATTTCAATCATGGATTAAGCGCTGTTGTTGTAGAAAAAAATAATGCTAATGGTATGGATGTTATACAGTTTAATGTTAACAGTGAAACTTTCAACAATAAATTAGCAGAAATCGGCAGTATGCCATTGCCACCTTATATAAAGCGCTCTGCTGATATTGTTGATGAGTTTGCATATCAAACGGTTTATGCTTCTATGCCGGGATCAGTCGCAGCACCAACTGCTGGATTGCATTTTTCAGAGGAGATTCTGTACAGGCTAAAGCAGAAAGGAGTGCAAACAGTATATGTTACATTACACATAGGTGGTGGTACATTTCTGCCAGTACGCACTGAAAATATCTCAGATCACAAGATGCATTCTGAACATTACGTGATAGATGCAAATGCATGTAGTATGATCAATAGCGCAAAGACAGAAGGAAGAAGAATCATAGCGGTTGGTACAACTTCAGCAAGAACACTTGAGAGTGCAGCAAAACTCTGCCATGATGGTAGTGATCGAATTGTATTAAAACCACATATGGCTGAGACAAGGCTTTTTATAACACCTGGCTATACATTTAAAGTTATTGATGGTTTGGTGACAAACTTTCATCTTCCAAAAAGCACATTATTCATGTTGGTATGCGCATTCCTTGGGAGTGTAAAAAATGGACAAGATGTGTATAGACACGCAATACAGCACTGCTATAGGTTTTTCAGCTATGGCGATGCATGTTTTTTCATCAATGCATAGGGAAGGTGGTAGCGAAGGAGGGATTTGAACCCCCGACCCACGGATTATGATTCCGCTGCTCTGACCAACTGAGCTACTTCGCCAGAAGTCATATTAACACTGAGCTTATATTTTATTGAATGTTATACCATTCTATTGAACCACACATAACATTAACTAGCATCCTTAGTGATAACATAGTATCCACTGCAATACTTAACACCACAGACATGTATTGTATCAAAACTTTCGCAAAATACAAGTAGTTTGGCATGCAATTCCTTATCTTATTTCCTGGAAAATGCTATTGTTAGCATGATTTGAAAATGCTATTATTGTTAGTAGCACTCACTTGCACATCATCAGTCTGATACTCCACGAGTGGTGCAAGCAGTGCATCACAACATCGACATCCAATTGCGACAACACACTTTGAACATGACATACAAACATACTTCCATCGCACGAGCTGAAATGCAAAGCAAAGCCCTCCCACAACCGTCCACCATGAGACGCTTTAAATTTGCTTAACAAGTGTAACAGTAATATTCCCATCCCGAAAATATAACAAAAGGTTTTTCAAACAAAAAACCAATAATCTCATGATACATATATCTCGTATGAATGCAAATAAAATTTTTGATATAACAAGTAAATTTGGTGCATATACAAAAGCTTTTATGGCAGCCAGTACTGTTGGGGTTATGAAGTCTATCTATGAAGCGAATTATTATCAAGTATCAAGGCAATTGATACAATACCCGTGTACGAATCAAGTTAGTATGACACTAAGCGATCAAAGCCTCACAGAACTTGATGATCTACTCCAAGGATTTAAAAATTCAACATCAGAATACTACACTATTCTAGATATACAACAAGCGGAAGGTTGTCATATACAACTACCTCATAAAAATAATTGCATTATAAATGCTTTTAAAAGTGGTACTATTGGTACAATCAGTACTGCATTCCACAACAATATTGTTAGATATGGTGAAAATCTAACAGTGAAAACAACACCATACCAGTATTTATGCACTATGTTATTTGGTGGTATTTTAGGTATCACTACAGATGAAGTCATAACAAATTTGCTTAAACAGCAGCATACTCTTATGTATTTAGGTGATAGATGTTCAATAAGTTTCCATAGTGGAATGCTTGCAAGTGCAGTAGCAATATATGCTAACGAGACTACAAATAACGAACTATATATCAAACAACTAATACATGATGAGATTACTGCAGTATATAGTGCTACATTAGAAGAACAGCTATTATATTGAAGCAATGCGCTATTTGATGAGTTATAAGCACTTGGACTAGAGATAGTTATGCACAAATATAAGTTATGTCTTGTGTATCATAATTACCAGGAAAATATAAAATTATCTCTAGACATGGTGCGAAAAAACAGATACTATTAATGTGTACGACTACAACTTCTTGTATGTAGTGTATTTGATATACTACCTTTCAAGTATCAAACTCAGTAGGTATCTAATAGAAACAATATCTTTACTGTTATAATATGGCAAATACTCGTAAAACAAATCCAAAAATAGCTTTAATTGGCAGTGGGAATATTGGTGGCACGCTTGCCTATAGTATCACTTCACAAGGTTTAGGTGATGTAGTGTTACTGGATCGTACAAGCACAGTCGCTCAGGGTAAGGCTTTGGATATAGCGCAGGCAATAGCAGTTGCTGGTAGCACAGCTAAGCTTTCAGGAACATGTGATTATGCTGACATTTCTGAAGCAGATATTGTTATTATAACTGCTGGAGTTGCACGAAAACCTAACATGAGTCGCGATGAGTTGCTTAGTGTTAACGTTGATGTTATGAAAACTGTTGCAGATGGTGTTACAAAACATGCTCCAAATGCCTTTGTGGTCGTTGTTACAAATCCACTTGATATAATGGTATATGCATTTCAAAAACACAGTGGCTTGCCTGCAAATAAAGTTGTTGGTATGGCTGGTATCCTTGATTCTGGAAGATTTAAACACTTCCTTGCACTTGAACTTGGTGTTGCAGAAACTGACATCAAAACCATGGTATTAGGTGGACATGGAGATACAATGGTGCCACTTATAGGTTGTACATCGATAGCAGGCATGCCATTACAAATGCTAATTAGAAACGGATCTATATCAGAAACAAGAATACAAGAAATAGTTCAGCGCACACGTGATGGTGGTGCTGAGATTGTCAAGTTGTTGCAAACAGGTTCAGCATACTATGCTCCCGCAGCATCTGCTGTAGAGATGGCAAAGGCATATTTATTCAACCAAAAACGCTTGATGCCATGTTCTGCATACCTCAATGGCGAGTATGGAGTTAAGGGTATGTATGTTGGTGTGCCGGTTGTAATAGGAAATGGAGGTGTTGAAAGAGTTGTTGAAATTGAGTTGTCAGACCATGAGAAGACGGCATTTGATAAGTCTGTGCAAGCTGTACAAACCCTTGTTGATGCACTGGGGAAATAATAGCTAAATACTCATGGCCACGCGGTTGTATAGTTTAACTCTCATTGCATAGTCAGATGGATGCTATGTGTATGTTTTTTACTGTTGTACTGCCACCTTGTTGCATGATATGCTGGATGTTATAAATGTAAATCCTTAGTATATGAACACATGCGAAATTTCAGTTTCATATTTGCTATTGTGCTCTGCACCTCGTTATCACTGGATGCCCCATGCTTTGCTGATGATACAAATTTTAATGTTGTGAAGAACAAACCCAATGATTTTATAGACATCAAGCAAGTCATACCAACAATCCAAGTTGAAGCAAGATACTATACAGATAACAATTTTGTAGGTAGGAGAATCAATGGCTACTTAGCGCCTATATGTTTATTGACAAAACAAGCAGCCTTAGCCCTTGAAAGGGTGCAGAATCAACTTATCCCAATGGGGTTATCACTAAAGGTGTATGATTGCTATAGACCACAAATGGCTGTGAATGACTTTGCTGAGTGGGCAGAGAAAGCAGATGATACAAGGATGAAAACTGAGTACTATCCAACAATTGACAGCAAACTCAGTTTGTTTCAAAATGGTTATATTGCTTACCATTCTGGACATAGTAGGGGAAGCACAGTTGATTTGACAATTATACCATTTGGTACGAATATTCCTACATATAATCCTAGTAGAAAAGAGGTTGCTTGCACTGAGCCACAGGCTATAAGGGCGCCAGACAACAGCTTAGATCTTGGCACTGGATTTGATTGTTTAAGCCCAATATCGCATCCTGACAATCAAATGCTATCACCACAGATTAGGGCGAATAGATTATTACTTCAAACATTGATGGTAAATGCTGGTTTTAAACCACTCACTACTGAATGGTGGCATTTCACTTTGAATGATGAGCCATATCCTAAAACATATTTTGATTTTCCTGTGGAATGAGTTGTCAGTGTAATGATTATTTTTTACATGACTGAGTGCACAGGGGGGTGTCATTGTTCTGAAATCTGTTAGTAAAAACTATATGGATCAACATCAACACTGAGATGTACATAATATGGTACCTTCAACTTTGATATCCATGACCTAACAATGGTATGCAAGTTTGTTTTCCTATCTGATTTGAACAAAATGCAGTATCTATATCTATTTTTTATTCTACTGATGGGAGAAGGAGATGGGCCAAATACCTGTATTTCATTTGAATCTTCTGGTATTGTTGGTGCAGTTTCAGCAAGCCATTTTTTTACCCTTTTATCGTTAGCACCACTAATACTTATAAGAATGAATTTTCCATATGGCGGTACGACGGCCTGTTTTCTACTTGCTAATTCAAGTTCTATGAACTCGTTTGATTTGTTTTGTGCAATTGCCTTTACAATGGGAGAATTCCTATTAAATGTTTGCAATATTGCAGTGCCTTGCTTTGTTTCCCTACCAACTCTCCCCATCACCTGATGCAATATTTGATGTGTTCTTTCTAATGCTCTTATATCACTGTTGAAACCAACGGAGCTAGCATCAACTATTACGCATAGTGCAATGTCCTGAAAATGTAACCCCTTTGCTAACACTTGCGTACCTATGATAATATCAACCTCATGATCAGCAATTTGTTTGATGATTGACTCAATATCATCACCTTTACTGCCTATAGAATCTGATGTTACTGATATAACACGTGCATTATTGAAACGCTTTTTTACCTCAGTTTCTAGCTTTTCGATTCCATAGTGGTATGCACATAGACTATCTTTAGCTCCACAAATCTTACACACATTATGCTGTGGTATAACACCTTTACAATACCTGCATCGCAATATATTGCTGTGTTTATAGTATGTTAACCTTACATCACAACTTGTACATTTGACCTTGGTAAGGCATGCGTTACAGAAAACGGTACTTGCATATCCTTTTCTATTCAAAAAGAGAAGTATTTGAGTGTTCTGAGCAAGTGCTTCAGATATATATTGTATAGTGACATCATGCAAGAGTGGTATATCATAAACATTACTTTTACTACCATTGCTGCTTTTCATATCCCACATATTAGCAACAACAACACTTGTATTGTTTGTAGTAAAAAACTTTTGATCCAAGTGAAAATATCTATAGTTGCCTGCTCTGATGTTATATATTGTTTCAATTGATGGTGTCGCTGATACAAGAACTATAGGAATATCACAAATTTTTGCTCTTACTATTGCCATATTTTTTGCATCATATGTCGGAAATGACTCCTGTTTGAAAGAGCTATCATGCTCCTCATCAACTATAATGCATTGTAGCCTTGCGAAGGGTAAGAACAGTGCACTTCTTGCACCGACAACTATTTTAACATTCATCGTTTGGACACCAAGCCATATTTTATCTCTTTCACTTTGTTTTGCGTTTGAATGCCAATTGTGGACTGTATACTCTTTTCCCAGAATAGCTCTTATGCGTTGTGTGATTTGAGTACTCAACAATATCTCTGGTAGCAGTATCAATACCTGTCCACCGGTTGATAAAACAAAGTGTGCTATCTTAAGATATAGCTCTGTTTTACCAGAACCAGTTATACCATCTATAACATTAACACTATATTCATATAGTGATGATACTATTGATTTATATATCGCATATTGTGAAGGTGAAAGAGTGTTATACACTTCCTGTGATGTATCAACTTTATCTTGTATAGTCGTTAGTTTCTCACTTTTTTCTATCAATCTAGTGATTCTATTGTGTCTTGATACAAATGGTCCCAAAACCATCTTTAATATTATACCTCTACCGGTTATGTTATAATTCGCAACCCAATCAATAAAATTCCTTGTTTTTTTTTCAATATGTATTGAGTTTATTATTTGAATAATATTTCTTACTTCAAAGGATGCTTCATACAAGTCCGTTTTTTTTAGAACATTACATACAACACCAATGATTTCCTTCTTCCTAAGTGGTACCAGCACAACATCACCTGGCATGACTGCAATATCAGATTTATACATTAATTCCATGTCTATAGACGTTGGTATAAGAACTGATAATATGTGGTATTCCACCTCTATTTGTTTTTCTTCTGTATTATTGCTGCGGCTATCTCAACAGCATCAGTTGCAGCACCAACACGCACATTGTCAGAACACAACCACATGTGGAACCATTTTTCGTCATTTGATTCATCACATCTAATTCTGCCAACAAACACATCATCACTACCATCTATCTCAATCGGTGTATGATAGTCATCACTAATTCTAACATTCTTTGCTTCAGATAATAGCTGTGTTATATCACTAACACCACATGTTTGATCGGTTATTCTAATGCTAATACTGACTGAATGTCCTACCATCACTGGCACTCTAACAGCTGTTGCTGTGATGTAAATTGATTTATCGATAATCTTTTTTAGTTCCTCTATTATCTTGAATTCTTCACTTGAAAAACCATCTTTGTTAAAAGCACCAATTTGTGGTATGACATTGAATGCTATCTGTCTCGGAAAACGCCTGCATTTGATGGGAATACCATTAACTATGGATTTTGTTTGATCTACACACTCATCCATTGCTCTCTTGCCAGCACCTGAGACTGATTGGTATGTTGACACTATCATTCTATCAATACCAAACCGTTGATATATTGGATTGATTGCTATGGCTATTGGTGCAACTATGCAGTTGGCATGCGAGTATAACATGGATGATGAATTGAGAACTAAGTTTAAGTTAACAGGTGGGACTATTAGCGGCACACTGCTGTGCAATCTATAATGTGAACTTGAGTCCACAACGTATGCACCACTATCAAGTGCAATTGGTATGTATTTAGCAGATATATCAGCTTCAGTATTAAATATACATATTTCATTTGGTTGAAATGTCACTGTACCTGTATCTTCAACAATAAAATCATACTGTCCAGATATGATGCTGTTACCAGCTGATGTACTCGATGCTGTCAAGCGTATGTTTTCTGGTGTGATCAAATGTTGTTGGAGTATCATTTCCACAACCTTCCGACCAACATTACCTGTTGCACCAACTATAGTGATTCTTTGGTCAATTTTTTGCATCGAATGCTTTGCTTGATTTATGTATACTTGGTGGTCTTCCATAAAATATTGGAACTCTTAACATCTTTTTATTAGCTCTTTCTACTAGAATCAGAGGATTATGTATTGCTGCTACGCCAGTTGCATATGCGTTTGATATGGTGGCATCACCTGTATTAAATGCATTGACATCAAATTGTATAACTTCATGATCTCTCCATATTTGCTTTTTATTAACCTTTAGTGCATCATGTGATAACAGTATAGGATCATTATTCAAGCTGTTCACATGCACTTTTGTATCTGTATATTGCACATCAAACTCCTTTGCGTAGAAGTTATCATTACCACAATCATATACCACTGCTATGTGCAACTGTTGATCACTCACAGTTTGGCTATATAAAAACCTATACAGCATCATATCGATCGTATTTATACCTATAACACCAATGTTTTGACCAATTGAAATGCCATATGCAACACTACTACCTATTCTAACACCACTGAAACTACCAGGACCAGTTGTTACAGCTATGACATCAATGTCCTTATAAGTCAATCTGGATTGTAACAGCATTAATTCTATTTTCGTTACTAACTCTTCACATTGTCTATGTGGAACATCACACACATGTTCCGCAACCAATTTTATACCATTCATAATTGCAATTGAATAACCTAAACCACATGTTTCTATTGCAAGAAGATTTTTTTTAACATGTGAAGACAAGTGTTCATACATATAAGAGAAAAGCTTTTTCTATGATTCTATAATGAGAAACACACATGATATATTATATTTTTTTGCAATTTTATAAATTTTTGTAATATTATCTTAACAGATGTAGTGTTAACATTAATATTGAACTAACAGTAAGGAATAAATTAATACAATGGGGAAACAATGAAAAAAACATATCAAATCATTACAAACTATATTGATCCTATAATGAGAGATGCAATGTATGAAAAAAATGGTGATTTAAAAGAAGATGCAAAGCAAGTATTGGCATCAATAAACATCGGTGAGCAGGGTGGTAATAACTTCATTGGAAGCATATCATTATCACAAGAGGCTACAAATATGGTAGTAGATGCGAATGTGAATGACCAACAAGCAGTCATACAAAATGCAAGTTCTATGGTCACGAATTATCTACTACAAAAAATACAAAAGACAATAGTTAGTGGTAAAAAGTTCGTAAACTTTGTCGCAACAAAGTCATTCAAAAATGGCAATGAAATTTTTGATTATACAGATGGTCAGAAGCTTGAAGTTATAAGGCAAGAGTTGATTAGCAAGAAATTACCGATTGAATCGCTTGCAAAAATTTTCATGGTCAAGGATGGGTACTTGGTAGTACAAGATAGTATTGAGATTCCTAATATGAACATCAAACTTGATGGTAAAGATATTCCTTTAAAAAATGCTCTTGAACAAATAGGTGAGCAATTGCAGAAGGAGCTCACTGCAAGTGGTGAGCAGTTAAGTGATGCGCTGGCAAAACTCCAAGATGGAGAACTATCTCATTGGTATGACTTTAAATTTGTCAATGACATGCAAGCGGAACATCCGAATGTAGTGAAAATGTTTAAGGATGTTATGCAGTACATTACTGAATTGCTTATTACTCTTAGCTCATTTGTAAAGGATATAGTGAACTATGCATATAATCTCTATAAAGAAGATGTAAAATTACTAGGTAAAAATTCAGATGAATTGCTAAGTGATGCTGCAGCATATATCAGAGCTAACGATCCAGCACAATGGGCAAAGCTTGTAGATAATACTAGTAAAGATGCCACATGTGTCATTCCTGATGGAGTAAGCAATGGCAACAGTATGTCATGACATGTGCAAGTTTTTGATGCTGTTCCTAATGCTATTGTTATGTGGAGGGTGTGGACTGCAACCGATGTATGATTGCAAAAACATTTCCCCACGCACAATATCAGTCAATAGCATACAGAAATCAAAGCTCAATAAACATAAATATGCTAGTAGAGTGGATAAATTTGAATACTTATTGTCAAATGCTGTTAACAATATGCTTGGTAATCTATCACTTAATTCATATCAGAATTTAAGTATTGACCTCTCCTATTCATATGATGATATATGTGAAAATATAAAACAGAGCAACAAACCAAATAAGTATGCGAATACCTTCACTGTCAAATACACAGTGTCCGATGATACCAATAGAAGACAGTTGTTTTCTGGTACAATTAACATTATTGATAGTTTTTATATATCGAACAATTTGTATTCAGGTTATCTTTCATCAAATGATAGTTTAAGTATTGCTTCAGAAAATATAACAAAACAGTTGGAATTTGAGTTGTTAAACTGGTATAAGTCTGGAAAAAAACAATAAAAAATATAAGTAACTGTGATTAACATAGAAAACCTAGTCAAGCGATATAATGGCAAAGCTGTGATTAACGATATGTCACTATACGTAGATTGTGGTGAAATAGTAGGTCTCATAGGTCCATCTGGTAGCGGTAAGTCGACGGTTTTAAGATGTATAAACGGACTAGAGAAATACGATTCAGGTAGAATACACATAGACATAGAAGCTCCGTATGAAATAGGCACAGTATTTCAACAATTCAATCTGTTCAAAAATATGACGGTTTTACAAAACCTCAATTATCCACAAATGACTGCGTTGAACAAGACAGAAGATGAAGCAAATGGTATGTCAATGTCAATGCTAAAAAAGGTTGGTTTAGTACACCTCATAGATCGATATCCTATTAATTTATCTGGTGGGCAGAAGCAAAGAATTGCAATTGCAAGAAGTCTTTGTATGGAGCCAAAAATTATGCTTTTCGATGAACCGACCTCATCTTTAGATCCTGAAAACATTATAGAAGTGCTGACACTGATTAAGTCAATTGCTACTAGTAGTAATATGACAATGATTATTGTAACTCATGAAATGCGTTTCGCCAAAGCTAGTACTAGTAGGATAGTGTTCATGGAGAATGGATCAATAGTTGAAAATATGAAAACTGAGAGGTTCTTTAACACGCCAAGTAACAAGCGGGTTGAGCAGTTTTTAGGCAAACTATTATTCAACGCATGATAGTATGCAGTGCTTGCTATCTTGACTGATAGCAAAGTAGCATACAAGTGCAATCAGTTCATGCTCTGCTACCAGCTACAACTGCGCCATCGAATACTTCAGCGCTATTAGCACCCATTTGTATGATATGTACTGGTTTTTGTAAGCCACATATGATTGGACCCATGGATTGACAGCCACCGAACTCCTCAAGCAACTTTACACTTATGTTTGCAGTTTGCAGATCAGGCATGACCAACACATTTGCAGCACAAGATAATTTGCAGAATGGATACAGCCTGAGAAGATCGGGACTCAACGCTATATCAGGTGACATCTCACCATCATATTCAAACTTCAACTCTCTACCTTGCATGATGTCTAAAGCCATTCTCATCTTAGCAACATTGAATGCGTTATAGTGTGTATGCGGATGCCCAAAATTTGATGCAGAAATCAGTGCAACTCGCGGCTCGTATCCCATACTCCGTACTTCCTCTGCAGCTTGAATTGCAATGTCTGCTATTTGCTCAGGTGTAGGATTTTCATGCACTGCTGTATCAGCTATAAATACAATCTTTTCACGCTTCATTAAAACTGACAAGGTGAAAAGCATCTTATCATCCTTCACTTCTATTACCTTCAATATATCATTGAGAGTATTAATATAGTCACGAGTCATACCAGTAATCATCGCATCTGCTGCTCCATGCACCAACATCTCTGCTGCAAATATATGCCTATCTCTTTTTACCAAACGCATGCAATCTCTATATAAAAAACCATGTCTTTGCAATTTGTTGTATAGATGATTTATATACTGCTCAAGATGTTCTTTAATTTTACCAGCATCAGTCACTTCAATACCATCACCTAAACTTGTCATATTGAGATGCTGCATGCTCTTTTTGACCCCATCTTCATACCCTATTAAAATTGCCTTACCACATCCTTGATTGCGCCACTGTATTGCAGCTTTGATCACATCAATCTCCTCACCTTCGACGAATATCATAGTACGAGGGCTTTCCATTATAATATTATTGAGCGAATACAAAATATGCCCACCAGGATTCAATCGCAACTGTAATTCCTTTTTATATACATTAAAGTTACCTATTGGTTTTCTAGCAACACCTGTTTCCATTGCAGCTTTAGCAACAGCAATGGGCACTTCATGCATTAGTCGCGAATCAAATGGTACTGGTATTATATATTCAGGACTATAATGCTGTATTCTGCCAGAATATGCTGCTTCAACCTCAGCAGTTGTTTCCTTACGTGCTATGGCTGCTATTGCGTGTGCTGCAGCGATCTGCATCTCAGTATTGATGGTTGTTGCTTGAACATCCAGTGCTCCTCTGAAGATATATGGGAAGCCCATCACATTGTTAACCTGATTGTTATAATCCGACCTTCCAGTTGCAATTATTGCATCATCTCTTACAGCTTTTACTTCATCAGGAGTAATTTCTGGTTCTGGATTTGCCATAGCAAATATTATCGGATTTGATGCCATGGTTCTAACCATATCCTTAGATATTGTACCTCTTGTTGATAAACCGAGAAAAACATCTGCATCAACCATCGCTTCTGCTATAGTTCTATTATTAGTTTCTATAGTAAAATCTTCCTTCCATTGATTCATTCCCTCAATGCGTCCCTTATATATCACTCCCTTAGTATCACACATTGTAATATTCTCCTTTTTCACCCCCATTTTAATTAGTAGCTTGAGACATGCTATTGCTGCAGCACCAGCACCGCTTGCAACAATCTTGATTTCATCAAACTTACGTTCTGTCAAATCAAGCGCATTGATCATTGCTGCAACAGCAATGATTGCCGTACCATGTTGATCATCGTGAAAAACAGGTACCTTGCAAAGCTTTTTCAGTTCTGCTTCGATCAAGAAACACTCTGGTGCCTTGATATCCTCGAGATTGATACCCCCCCATGTGTCAGCTATTCTGCTGACAGTGCTAACAAATTCATATGGGTCTTTCGTATCAACCTGTATATCAACTGCATCTACATCAGCAAACCTTTTAAACAATACACATTTTCCTTCCATTACTGGTTTGGATGCCTGTGGACCTATATCACCAAGTCCCAGCACTGCAGTACCATTGCTTATTACAGCAACAGTATTGCCTTTGGATGTATATTTAAATGCTGCATCCTTATCTTTTTCTATTGCCAAACATGGTGCTGCAACACCAGGGGAGTACGCCAATGCAAGATCTCTTTGATTATGCAATGGCTTTGTAATTAAAAGTCCTACCTTGCCAGTAGGTTTACTTTCATGCATCTCAAGTGATTCAGTATATAATAAATTATTTTCTTTATTCAGTGACATAAAAACCGTTTATTTATGGGTTATAAAAATTAGAGTTCTACTATATATTCAAATATATCTTATTTGTCTACACCATGCATAAACTCAATCGCACAATGAAAATACAATACCTTGATGCAAAAATGATGACAATGATACTTCTATCCGAGCACTATATCATGTTGATTGCACATTCTATTTCTAAACCATGTTTCTTGTCTTTTAGCATAGTTCCTAGTCATTCTCTGTCCTAGTGTGATTAATTCTTCCATTGAAATCTTATTTTGCAGATAATCAACGATCTGATATAAACCTATTGCTTTTGGATATTTTGCATTACCCATACTTTTCATCACAAGTGATTGCACTTCTTCAATGCCACCATTTTCAATCATACCTATAAATCTTGAATTTATATTTTCATATAACATCCACCTATCTGGATTTAAAAATACTTTCAACATTGCTACATCGATGTATTTTCTTTTTGTTTGCTGCCAAACTGAAATTGGAATATTTGTATGTAGAAATACTCCTAGAGCTCTAGTGATTCTTTGTGTATCATTTGATGATAACCTCTCTGCAGTTTCATGATCATATTTCATTAATTCAGAATAACAATACTGCATACCATGCTCATTTACCATATCATACACTGTTTTTTGTACATTTATAGGAACAGTTGGTATCTCACTGAAACCATTTAGAAGCGCATCAATATACATGCCAGTACCACCAACCAATATTGGAATGATTCCACTTGAAAGAGCCATCTCTATTTCATGCATAGCAAGTATCAACCACTTGGCAACAGAAAAGCTATCTGCACAAGATATAACGCCATAAACTCTATGGTTAAACCTCTGCATCATATCAGCGCTTGGTTGTGTAGTGATGATTGGTATTCCCTGATAAACCTGCATTGAATCAGCGTTAATAATAACACAGTTATCCCTTCCAAATGTTTTTGCTAACTCCACTGCAAGTAATGTCTTACCACTTGCTGTGGCACCATATAATATGATGCACTTAGCAGCACTGATTTTAAAATGAGATATTATGTGATCTACTTTTTTACTACCCATTATGTACTATATTGGTAATATGGAAACACCTCCAGTTATTATATATTATTTTACCTTTGCAGGAATTGTAAAACATCATCAATCCTTGTTAGGTCATCCATATTTTTATTACGCTCTGTCATGAAGGCAATCAGATCATCACGTATGCCAATTTTTTTCAGGCTGACATTGTGCATTATTTCATCGTATTTCAAGGCTATTCTAATAACGCCTAGTGCAGCTCTTCTTAAAGCATATGGATCCTTTGTTGCAGTTGGCTGTATACCTATTTCAAACATACTATTGAGTGTATCTAATTTATCAGCAATTGCAATAATTGCACTAAACAATGTTGATGGTATACTATCATTTAATCCACATGGTTTATAATGTTCTTTTATTGCCTGCGCAATACCATAATTCTCTCCCTGTGCCAATGCATAGTAGTATCCTACTATTCCTTGCAATTCAGGAAACTCACCAACCATTTGTGTAACTAAGTCATTTTTGCATAATAAACTAGCTCGCTCAATATCATCTAAAGGTAGTATCTTACCTCCATCTGACAACTGCATAGCAATTAACTTTGCAATGGTAGCAATTCTATATACCTTTTCATACATTGTACCTATATCTTTATGAAACAATACTTTTTTCAAAGCCACAGTCCTATCCAACAACGGTATTTGTAGATCAGTTTTGATATAATGATCAGCATCAGAGAGACGTGCACATAAAACCTTTTCATTTCCTGAAATTATGGTGCTACCATCATCATGCGGCACTATATCTGATACTATAACAAAGTATGGAGCTAGCTCTCCATATTCATCTTGCAGCAAGAGATATTTTTGATGATACTTAAGCGTTGTAACCAGCACTTCTTTTGGCAACCGCATAAATTTTTCATCTATTTTACCTAATAATACATGTGGTTTTTCCACCAATCCAACCACCTCTTGTAATAGTGATACATCATCTACTAATCTTAAACCGAGTTGTGATGTGAGATTGCTTATTTCACGCAGAATTGCTTCTTGTCTTGCTTCAGCAGATAAAATAACACCGACACTCTTCAATGCATCAACATACCTTTCAACATTAGCATCAGCAATTGTAACTTGTGGCGAGTGTTGTGATCTATGTCCATATGTTATTCTATCAGCAATCAAATGACCAAACCTTATTGGTATCACAAGATTATTCAACAGACACAAAATTGCATGTATAGGTCTAATCCATCTGATATTATAATTTCCCCACATCATTGACTTTGGCCATACAATTTTTTGTAATATAGTGCTGAGTTTGTCTGCTAGTTTTTGAACTATTTCATCATGAGAAGGGTTATGTTTCAGTACAAAAAAACCATTAATCTGCTCAAGTTGTTGCATGTTCGAAATGCTATATTTGCGCATGAAACCGTCTATGGCTTGCTTTGGTGCATTGATGCGAGGCCCTCTAATTTCACATATTAAAGCACTGGCCAGATCAAAGTTGCTTATATGTGCTACAAGATGTCTGGGACTAACGAATGTTGTGATGGACGCACTGGATATATTCAACTCTTCACACATGAGTTTTTTCAACTGGATAGTGCTATTTTGTTGCATCAAAGCAGGTACTTCTTCTGAGAAAACTTCCAGTAGTAAACTGTATTGCATGATATGATGATGAATTTATTTCCTCTGCAATGCTGAGTATGAATACCATATATTATAGCAAAACTAGTGGAACACAACAAGAATGGCGACCCCTACGGGACTCGAACCCGTGTTACCACCGTGAAAGGGTGGTGTCCTAACCGCTAGACGAAGGGGTCTATAACGAATTTCGTTCGCCCAATGTAATGATGATATCACAAACTAATTCAAGACGCAATATGTTTCTTTATAAAGAACAATCAACAAATAATCAAAAGACATCACCAATTCCTTGTAATAACATTGCATATTGCTAGGCCTACAATGCAGGCTGTTTCAGCACGCATCGTCAGACAGCCCATCTTATACAGCATAACCTTAGATGGACATATATCATTTCTACCTCTCAGATTGATGTCATTTATATCATCATCTGATAAACCACCCTCTGGACCTATCACTAGTACTATAGCTATAACATTGGGTAGATTGAATGATATTTCTTTGATTAGATCATCAGTTGTATAAACATTACTATCAGTTGTGTGACCTACAATATATAGGATTATTGGTATATGTTGATATATAGCAATCTCATGATCTAATGCATTTACAACAGTTTGATGTAAATCTCTTGTCTTGATTACATCAAAAAGCCTTGGTAATTGAACTCGCCCACATTGTTCTGCAGCTTCTATAACTGTTTTACGTTGTCTTTCAATATTCACTTTATTAACAATACTGCGATGCATTATGATAGGTATTATACCGTTGACACCCAATTCTGTTGCCTTTTCAATAACAAACTCCGTATATTTTTTTGTTGGAGCAAAGGCAAGGATTAAATTATATTTCCTATGTTCTTGAAGTTTTTTTTCAAATTTTTCTATTGGTATCACATATAATATCTTACTATCAACTGCTATGGACGCAAGCCATTCCCCATCTCTTTCATTGAAGATTTTTATGGTGTCATTATCACAACAACGCATGACATTAATAACATAGTGATGCTGTGCATATGGCAAGGCAACTCTTATTCCTTCCTGTAAAGATTGTGTTACATACAGTCTTAAATTTCTACTTTTACGATATTTTGATAACATAACTTTAAACATGATCTCGTCCTGAGCTTGATGAAAAAGGATTGCATTTCAAGATGCGCAATAATATCTTCCACACTGCCACATGCAAAGGATATTTCTCCATTGCAAGGATTGCATATTGTGAACATGATGGTGTGAATTTACAGCTTTTTTGTAAAAATGGAGATATGAAGATGATATAGATTTTTATGAATGTTTTCACAAAAATGCCTATCAATGTAATAAATGTTTTCATATCTTAGCAACCTCTGCATGATTTATTCTTTTTTTAGCTTTTCATAATCATCTTGTAAGAACTGTTCAAACTTATTTGCAACTCCATTGAACTCATCAGCTTCTAGTAGAGGGGCTTGTTTTTTCGTGATATTAGGCCAGTGTTTAGCATAATCACGATTTATTTGCACCCACTTGACTAAATCTTTTGACTCTGGTTTTATAGCTTCAGCTGGGCATTCGGGCTCACATACACCACAATCAATGCATTCATCAGGATTTATAACAAGCATCTCAGGTCCTGCATAAAAACAATCAACAGGACATACTTCAACACAATCTGTATATTTACACTTGATACAATTATCTGTTACAACATATGTCATTTTATACTATCTATCATGGTTCGAATTTTACACCGTTACATAGGCCACTCACTCCCAGTATTCTACCAGAAAAATATTTAACCTCAACAGCAGCCTCTCTTAGCATACTTTGCGCAATTGCAATACTTTTACTCCACTTAGCACTATTTTTATTACCAGGAAACTCTTTATGATATACCACTTCGGATATACCTGATTGTATTATTGCCTTTGTGCAGTATGAACATGGAAACCACATTGTATACATAGTACAGCCATATGTTGATATACCTATACGTGCACAGTGCAATATTGCATTCTCTTCAGCATGATTGATTGCAAAATACTTATATTCTTTATCATTATATCGTTGTTGTAAGTCCATCACACCACGTGGTAACCCATTATATCCTGTTGCTCTAACTTCCTGATCAGGTCCTACTATTACAGCTCCAACTCGAGTACTTGGATCTTTGCTTTTCATTGATGCTAGGTATGCCATCGTAATAAAATACCTATCCCATTCTACCGTTGTTATAACGTCATTTAACATATAATACTTTTAGTTACATTGCATCATCTTACATAAATCCAACATCCTGTGTGCAAATCCCCACTCATTATCATACCATGCAACCACCCTGCATAACTTATCACTAATAACTCTTGTCTGAGTCATATCAAATATTGCACTATATGGCATATGATTAAAGTCTACTGACACTAATTCTTCATTACTAACATACAAAATACTTGGTATCACACTAACATAGCACTTTATAATCTGGTTGATTTCATCAACTGATGTCATTCTCGAAGCATTGAATGTCAAATCTATCATTGATACATTTGGAACAGGTACCCTCACAGCAATACCATCAATTTTGCCATTTAATGATGGTATAATCTCTCCTATCATTTTCGCAGCACCAGTGGATGTTGGAATCATCGACATTGCAGCAGCCCTACCTCTGCGCATATCACCATGTCTTGAATCAAGTATACTTTGATCATTTGTACATGCATGCACTGTTGTCATGAATGCGCTCTCAATGCCTATTTCCTCATGTAAAATCTTAATGACGGGTGCCAAGCAATTTGTTGTACATGAACCAACTGACAATACTTTACCTTCTACTTCATTCAAGTCATATAAAATATTCTCATTCACCCCTATCACTATTGTAGCATCAGCGTTTTTACATGGTGCTGATACTATAACGTTCTTAGCACCACTTATTATATGTTGTACTACTTCATCTTTTGTACGAAAAGCACCACTACATTCCAAAACCAAATCCACATTATGTTTAGCCCAGTTCAAACTCTTTAAATCCGAACACCCTAATATTTCAACATCACCATCACCCCAATCTACACATTTATTTTTCACCTTTACATCATTGTTCATTTTACCGTGCACTGAGTCATATTTCAGCATATATGCTGCAGTTTCCGGCACCAATTCATTGCTGTTAAGAGCTACTATTTGCATCATCGATTTCTCATGGTATTGCATCTCAGCATAAACCCTCGCAATGCACCTTCCTATTCTTCCAAACCCATTGATCGCTATTTTAAGCATTAATACATTTATTTTTTATTTCTTATGATTGCACCACCAACAACTTTACCATTGATGACAGCCGCATCATCAGCTTGTACTATACCTCCCACTTTTTCAAAAACTATGTTATTTTTCACGATTGTGCTGCCATTTAAAATCACAACCTGTTTTTTATCATCATTATTAGACGCAACAAAAATATCTTGCACAACTGTGCTTCTAACTCGCATTCTTGTAGCATTTGCATTGATCTCACCAATACTTGATTTTATGATATTCAAGTCACCTATTACATCAACATTTTGCACATTGGAATCCAGTATATCAGTTGAACCAACAATTTTAATTTTTTCAACATGCACATTTGCTAGCTCAGTTTGACCAACAATATCAATTGCTTTTGCATAGACTTTTGACATTTCAACAGGCCCAACAATCTTCACCTTACAGTTGCATTCCAAACCAATACTGTTGTTAACCGGCCCTATAACATTGAAAAAACCATTGTCAACATGCAATCCTATTTTGAGATCGGCAAACTCAAGCGTACCATGCATTGTTAGACCAGCTGCCTCTACATTTTTCAAATACGCATTACCATGAATTGACACCACATTTTGTGTTTTGAAATCTACAAGTTTTGTGTTACCAGCAAATTCACTATGTTGTGCATGCGTACTATTGCATATGAGAGCAACAAAACAAAATACAACTACATGAAATACATTGTTACTTTTCATAGTTCATCCAACAATGTCTTATATTATAAAAATAACTTATCACATATAAATTCAACAATAGCACTATACAACTACTTCTTACTATTAGTATCCATTTGCATGAAGAAGTCACTATTTGTTTTAGTATATTTCATTTTATCAAGTAAAAACTCTATCGCTTCAGCACCATTGTTCATACCATTCAATATACGACGTAATACCCATGTTTTTGCAAGCTGCCCTTTGCTCACTAACAAATCCTCTTTTCTTGTACCAGATTTAGCAATATCAATTGCTGGAAATAGTCTTCTCTCTGCGAGCTTTCTATCCAACACGATCTCTGAATTGCCTGTACCTTTGAACTCCTCAAAAATAACCTCATCCATCCGTGATCCTGTTTCTACAAGAGCTGTACCTATTATTGTTAGGGATCCACCCTCCTCAATATTTCTTGCTGCACCAAAAAATCTTTTTGGTTTTTGTAAAGCATTGGAATCCACTCCACCACTTAAAACCTTGCCAGAAGATGGCGAAGTATCATTATATGCTCTAGCAAGCCTTGTAATTGAATCTAATAAAATTACTACATGTTTTTTTGCTTCAACTAGCCTCTTTGCTTTTTCTATCACCATTTCAGCGAGTTGCACGTGGCGTTGTGATGGCTCATCAAATGTGGAACTTACAACTTCTCCCTTTACAGAACGCACCATATCAGTCACTTCCTCAGGACGCTCACCTATCATAAGAACTATCAAAATTATATCCGGATGATTTGTTGTGATGGAATGTGCAATGGTTTGCATTAAGACTGTTTTACCAGTGCGAGGTGGAGCAACTATAAGTGCCCTCTGTCCGCGTCCTAGAGGTACTAACATATCTATAATACGTGCACTATTGTTGTTCTGATTGTTAGTGTCCATGCATTCGAGTATAAGTGGAGAATTTGGAAAAAGTGCTGTTAAATCATCGAAGTATGGTCTATGACGATTTTTACTTTGCTCAATTCCATTAACTGTATCAATTACTGTCATTGCAAAGTATCTTTCTCCCTTTTTCGGCTCTCTAATTGGACCGATTATTGTATCACCAGTTCTCAATGCATTTTTTCGTATCTGATTAGGTGAGACATATATATCATCAAGCCCAGGCATATAGTTTGACTGAAATGATCTTAAGAAGCCAAAGCCATCAGCAAGCACTTCCAACACACCTTCACCTATCATTGTACCACCACTTTCTGCAACCTTTTGCAGGATAGCAAATATCAAATCCTGACGATACATGCTTTCTGGATCCTCAACATTTAGTTGTTCAGCAAACAGCATTAATTCTTCAGTCGTTTTTCGCTTAATATCGTGTAAATATACAGTCGACTGATTATCGACCTTTATATCTGTTGGTGGCTGATTCTTCTCTACATGATGTGATTGCACAACGCATCGCTCTGTATTGCTGGATTTTGCATCCATAGTGTTTCTGCGACCTTTCTTATCAACTGATAAAGTTGCACGTCTTTTGTTTTGTGTTTCTGTAAGCATTTCTGATTTCTGCTAGAAGTTTGTGTAAAAGAAAAGGAATTATTTTATCCCCCCCATACATGTTGATGGTTCATCACTGGTGGGGGAATACTAAAATTTATCCTTTCTGTATATAAAAGCCATGATTTCAGCCACAGCTACAAATGCTTCAACTGGTATATAGTCACCGATATCTAACAATGCCAACATTGATGCAAGTTCGGGATTGCATTCAATCGGCACGCCATTTTGTCTTGCAACTTTAAGCATTTGTTCAGCAATGTTATCCTTGCCACTTGCTGTCATGACAGGTACTTTGTTGAGAGTAGCATCATACTTCAGAGCAAAGGCGACAAGATTTATGATGGCATTATGTTTTGAGTATTTGTTTTCTCCCATGTATTATGGCTTGGCTTGTTCCTCACTATCATCTGCTCGGCCTGCAATTGATAAAATTGGAAAATTTGTTTTATTTATTGGTACCATGTTTTTTGGTAGAGCAACATCATTGATATGAATCGACTGACCAATGCGCAGGTCTGCAATATCTATTTCTATGTATGGTTTCAGCTCTGTTGGCAAACAGTAGAATTCAATATGCCGTTGCACTATGTTCAACACTCCACCTCTCTTTATACCAATGCATTTCTGCTCATTAATAACCTTCACACAAATTGAGACCTTTATTGGTTTCTGCTCATCTATCTGTTGAAAATCAACATGCAATGGTTTGTCCGTAACAGGATGTATCTGCACATCACGCGTTATTGCATGCAGTGTCTTTTGACCATCTATTGACAATGTCACTAGCTTTGATAGAATGCCACCCTTACTATATTCCTTAATAAAATCCTTTGCTGATAACGATAGCATGTATTCACTGCCCAAACCGTACACTATTGCTGGAATCATGCCCTGTCTGCGTATTGCACGAGCATTCCCAGTGCCTGCACCTGCTTTTATACTTGCTTGAAATGTTATTGATGTCTTCATGTTCTCCTAATTAGATAATTGCTTGTTGAATGAATTATATGTTCAGCCATGCGTACTGGTGCGTTCTTATCAGCTGGTGTAAAAAAGCTGGCAAATGTTGTTATTCTACTAATGTTAATACTACTGGACTTTGATGTTTTCACTCTTGAAGTCACATACATGGAGCATTGCTTCATGTTTTTTTGCATCCAACATATTGCTAAATATATAGTCCATATCTTTCTGATCTGCAACCTGTTTTAATTCTAAATTGATTTTATTATCCATATTATCAGATAATATTACTATGCCTCCATTTGATACATGTGTTTCAATCATACTGTTTAGTGTCATGCCACTCTGTCTATCAAGATATGCAAATGGTTCATCTAATAACCATACTCTTGTTTTTTGTAATAACAACCTTGCAAGTACGAGCTTTTTTTTCCATCCTCTTGATAATTGCCAAACTTTATTTTGCAAATATTCTGCTAATCCCAATACATGCACCGTAGATGTAAGCAGCAATTCTGAGTCATAAATAAATGACCATATTGTCAGCGTTTCCTCTACTGTTAAATGATCATTCAATTGATTCTTATCCGAAATGTAACATATTATGCTATTATACTCAGACAGATGGTTATCAACATCACAACCGTTATATAAAACTTTACCAGCATTTGTATTATTAAGACGTACAATGCATCTAAGCAGAGAAGTTTTGCCACTACCGTTGGGTCCAACAATTTTGATCATTGCACCAGGCATTGCTGAAAACCCTATTTTGTTAAATAGAACTGTATCGCTATCATCATTTAAAACAATTGACAATGCATTACAGGTTAAAACATGCAAAGGTTGCACTTCATTCTGCATATTGATACAAATGACAGATATAGTGAATGTTTCATAATACAAACATTAACAATAAATATATTTTACTTAAAATTATTTACAAGTGAATACTATAGCGTTTTTTGAAAAAATTTGTGCACTGGCAATTATAGTTTTGTCATTATTTATAGCTATTGCAATATTTGATTACCATCCAGAAGATCCATCATATTTACATGCTGTGGATACTGAAACTCAGAACATCACATCAAAGTATGGGGCAAACATAGCTGATCCAATAATACAAGCCTTTGGTTATACAATCCTATGGCCAATTGTATTTTTAATTTTCCACTCAATGCTGATCCTTACAAGCAAGAAGATAAGATTACTGTTGTTGAGATTAGGTATAGTGATATTAACACTGCCAATTTTTTGTTTTTTAGTAGCGCATTTGGATAATGCTACCATAGCTGATGGTGATTACTATAGTTTTCATATGGGTGGTTATCTTGGGTATTACTTAAAAAGTGAGGTCACATATGCAGATAAACCATATGTTTTTACGATTACAGCAATCATTATATGCACTGTTAGCTTTTTATTTGCACTTGGAGTTTTCGAGACTTTTAGTACATATTATAAACAGTGGAGTTTACACAAACATGTATTGAAGCATAAAAAAACATATATGCTTTCCTTCTCAAATTTATTGAACAGATTATTCAAATCAAATGTAGTAATAAACAATACCACGCCACAGTGTAGTAGCAATACACATAGAGAACAAGATGTTATAAGGGGTTCCGAAATATTTTTCAAGCAGGGAGATGTTCAAAACACAACCACTCATAGTAATATACCATTTGTAACTGATGCTAAGAAAAGTTTTGATGTACAAACTGATAACTTAGGTCGCCATTCTATAGCATCATCTCAATATTTCACAACCGATGAAACAACGCTAGCAACAAGTACAAAGGATAAGAAGTATATGGATGCAGATCATTATAATAACGCACAAAACGCAACCTTCGATCTGAATTTACAACAGTCACCCAACAATACAAATACATTTGATATATCACAGTTAAGCATCACCAATAATGCACTTGCCAATGATCCATTTATACTCTCTGAACCGGTCGAAAAAAAAAGCTTGTCTTCACAACCATTTGTCATGCCAGATGCTGATATGCTACATCATGATATATCATCAGTATATAACACACTTGATAATGATGAACTTGAAGTCAGCAAACAGACACTGCTAGGAGTATTAAATGATTTTGGTATAAGAGGAATGATATCAGATATCAGCTGTGGCCCAGTAATTACATTATATGAATTAGAACCAGTTTCTGGTACAAAATCTGCTAGAGTTATTGGCTTAGCTGATGATATAGCTCGTTCAATGAGTGCAGTATCTGCACGTATAGCAGTCATCCCAGGTAAGAATGCAATAGGTATAGAATTACCAAATGAAACACGTCAAACAATATATTTGCGTGAGCTGATATCAAGCGATACATATACTCAAAACGATTATCAATTGCCACTAGCACTTGGTAAAAACATATCTGGTGAAGTAGTAGTAGTAGATCTATCAAAAATGCCACATCTACTTGTTGCTGGTACAACAGGTGCTGGTAAATCAATTGCAATACATGCAATGATAATGTCATTGCTATATAAACATATTCCTGACGAATGTAAGCTTGTTATGATAGATCCTAAAATGCTTGAATTATCAGTATATGATGGCATACCACATTTGTTAGCACCTGTGATAACAACGCCAGAAAAGGCTGTATCAGCACTCAAATGGGTTGTAAGTGAAATGGAATCACGTTACAGAGCAATGTCAGTATTAAATGTTAGGAATATTAGTAGCTATAATAAATTCATCAGAGAAGCACAGAGCAGAAGTGCCAATATAGAAAAACAGATACAAGTTGGGTTCGATAAAAGCACAGGTAAACCAATTTTTGAGTCCATTATAATAAAATCTGAGATATTACCATATATAGTAGTTATTGTTGATGAAATGGCTGACCTAATGGTTGTTGCAGGTAAGGATATTGAGACATCAGTGCAGAGGCTTGCACAGATGGCCAGAGCAGCTGGCATACATTTGATCATGGCAACACAGAGACCATCTGTTGATGTGATCACTGGTGTGATCAAGGCTAATTTCCCAACTAGAATCGCATTTCAGGTTGCATCAAAATTTGATAGCAGAGTAATATTAGGAGAAGTAGGAGCTGAGCAATTGCTCGGTGCAGGTGATATGCTCCATATGAGAGCTGGTGGTAGAATAGAACGTTTACACGGTGTATATGTACAAGACACTGAAATAGAAAAGGTTGTGAAACATCTCAAGACGCAAGCTCCTCCAAATTATGCGTATGACATACCGAATTTTGAAGCGGCACAAACTCCAATAAAAAATGGATGAGAGATATAGAAATGCAAAACAGATACATTCCATGCGGAATGGTGCCGAATATCTGATTTGAACAGATGACCTACCGCTTACAAGGCGGTTGCTCTGCCACTGAGCTAATTCGGCATCTCAGGCTGATCATACCATGCCTGTCACAACATGTACAGTATAATTTCCGATAAAATCCTTAATTTCGTTAACCTTATTTTCACATCCTAAAATGATCTACCAAAACTAAAATTAATACGCTCAACTTGATCAAAATTTTTCTTTGCGATAGGAATACCATAACTCACTCTGATTAAGCCAAGTGGTGATCCCCATATTATACCAACACCATAAGAACTACGTATATCACTCGAGTTGTGATATTTAATATTGCGTAAATGATAAGGTACATCAATCTTATAAAGTGTTGCAGTATCAACGAACGCTGTGCCACTAATATCAATTTCATTTGGCAAACCAATTGGGAATTTCAGTTCTGCTGTGCCTGCAAAATAGTTTTTGCCACCTAGCGCATCAAAGGTGTTGGTATCACGCGCTCCTATGCCATTGTAAGCAAAACCACGTATCATATCATCTCTTGAGAAGAAATTATCGGAAATTCTTATCTTCCTACCTAAACCAGTTGCAGTACCACCACGTATTAGCATCTTAAGCACAACCTTGTCCTTGTAAATTGGCGTATAGTGGGCGGCAACCAATTCATTTTGCATATATTTTGCGTTACCACCAACACCTGCAAATTCCTGATGCAGTTTCAAAACATATCCCTTTGTTGTTTTAATAGTGCTGTCAGTTTTATCATATACAAAACCATGCCCAACAGATGATATGGTGTGAGTCTGCATATCTGGACGCAAAAATGGTGAAATCGATGTCATGATATCTTTAGCGTTTTTCTTATTAAGACGCTCCAATTTCACTCCATAATGTACTTCGTGTTGTAAATATTCTGTTAGGCTGTATGTTGTATTCACTGTAAATCCCCAAGACATTGTAGCATATTTGCTAAGGGCAAGTTTTTCATCATTCGTAAGTCTTTCCTGAGTTGATTTATTCCCTACAAATTGTTTATATGTTCTCTTATCAAAAAACAAACCAATACCGGATATTGCATTAAATCCCATGAAATATGGTTCGCTGATTGAAAAATCAAAGGCTTTATCACGTTTTGCAACCTGTAGACCTGTGCTTATCATGCGTCCTGTACCAAAGAGATTTGGTTCTGAAGCATTAAAGCCGAAGAATGGTCCTGACACTGTACTATAGCCAATGTTAAACAGCCCAGAAGCAGTATTTTTTTCTTTCACAGAAAAATCCAAATTAACCTTATCAGTGTTTGTCACCTGTTTTTGTGATAACTCTACATCACTGAAGTAACCTAGGTTTTTGATACGTTGCAATGAACGTTCTACATCATATAAGTCATAACTATCACCTTCACTTATTCGCATTTCTCTCCTGATAACCTTGTCGTATGTCTTTATATTATTCGAAATATTGATTCTATTGATGAAAAATCTACTACTCTCCTTGATTGTTATTATCACATCTGCAACACCATCCTTTGTTTTTACTTTATAATCCACATCAACAAATGCATAACCCTTTCCTGCTAATATTCCAGTAATTTTTGATATCATCTCTCTCACCTTGTTGATATCAAATGGTTTGTCACGTATTTTTGCATCAACTACTTTGTTTATTTCATTGCTGTTCACAGATCGAATATTGTTTTCCACAGTTACACTGCCAAAATCATATTTCTCACCAGCATCTATCACAAATGTTATTGCAAATGCTTTCTTCGCAGCATCAATTGTACTAATAATATCTACTACCCTTGCATTCGGATACCCTCTTGTTTGATAGTATTCCTTAATGATTTCAGCATCAATTTGTAACCTATCTTGATCATAGATATATGAATTTGAGAAAAATCTATATAGTCTCCACTCAGCTGACAATATTGATTGTTTCAGATCTGTACCGGAAAATTCACCATTACCAACAAATGATATCTTTTCTATTACAGCTTTACTTCCCTCCTTTATTTCATATGCAATCGTTATAGTATCATTCTTATTATCAATGATCTTTGGATTTACTATTGCATTAAACATCCCACGTTTTTGATACATTTGTAAGATATTTTCGACATCACTTTTTAGTTTTGTCTCAGAAAATGTCAATCCCTGATTCAGCCTTATAATAGCTTTAATATCCTTATCATTAATTTTTCTATTGCCATATAGTTCTACATCTTTAATAACTGGTTGTTCAATAACATCTATGATGACCTCACCTTGTTTTTTTAAATAATCAACAGTAATTTTCTTGAAAAAGCCTGTAGCATATGCTTGCCTAATCATATTACTGATCTGATCAATAGTATATGTTCGTCCCTGATGCATGTTTAAATAATACAGTACTGATGCATCTGGGATTCTAACATTCCCAATAATAGTAACCTTATTAACAACATATTGATCTGATGCTGCAGTTGCACATGCATCACTCTGTGATAATGCAGTTTGCATCAGTAATACTAATAAGATATAGAGCTTAATATAACCTCTTAATGTGATTTGCATGGAATGATACCTAAAATGGATTTAATGAGCGTCCAGTTAGAATGTTAAGTGTAATAACATATAATATTTCACATCAGGTCAATAATCATTACCTGATATGAGTCATTATCTTCTCAAAATACTTACAATATCATTCCATGTAACAAATACGGCAAATAAAATCAAGAATATAACTCCAATCTTTATGCCAAGTGATTGCATTTCATATGATATTGGTTTTCCTCTGATCGCATGTACTATGTAATACATCAAGTGCCCACCATCTAATCCTGGCAATGGCAACAGGTTAAAGAGACCCAAGTTTAGTGACAAAAATGTGAGCAGTGATAGAAATGATTGTAGACCATGTTCGGCGGACATCTTGCTAAGCTGTGCTATTTTTACAGGCCCCCCTATCTTGTTAACATTTACTTGCCCTGTGAAGAGTCCATAAACCCCTTTCATCATATTATTATTCATTGAGTATATCCTTTCTGCAGCAATGGGCAATACATCAAACATGCTCACAGGGGTTGTTTTGATCACACCACCGATAATACCTATCCTTCTGACAACAGTGCCATCAGGTAGTGTTGTGTCAACAGGTTTCAGAGTTAGTGATCTTTCCTTATCACCATGCTTCAACACAACCATAATCTCACCATTTTCCTTTGCAGCACTGATTGCATCCCTAACATCCATCATATTGTCACTGATTTGTTTATTCACCGATATAACAGTATCACCAGGTACAATACCAGCCATTTCTGCAGGACTGCCTTTTTCTACAGATATGACTTCTGTTGTAATAATAGTGTTGCCATATTTGAAAACCAAAAATACCATCACAACAAATGCCAATACATAATTCATAAATGGACCAGCAAATATTATAAATGCTCTTTGCCATAGTTTTTTGTGATGAAACGATATAGATTTATCATTATCACTCATCTCTGCTAATCTCTCAATGTCAGGAGCACTTGATGCACCAGCATCACCAAACATTCTCACATATCCACCCATTGGTAATATGTTAACTCGCCACTCAGTACCTTTTTTATCTATAACACCCCATATTTTTTTTCCAAAACCTATTGCGAATGTCTCAACACGCACACCACATAGCCTTGCTGCATAAAAATGTCCCCACTCATGTATAAACACCATAATGGAAACTATCAACATGAACGATGCTAGTGTTAGCAAAGCACTATATATAATATCAAAAAAATCAAGCAACATAATTTTCCACCTTTATAAGTACAGTTTATGTCTTATGCTACAATCACATCATATATAATGCAAATAGATTTATATATGGATTTACTTCGTTATTTTATGTAACTATTTCAGTGTTAACATCATTGTTTTTGATGTTGCTACAAATATTCACTGCAGATGATTGTTCTTGTTCAATTGTTTGTTGCATTGTTTTGAACAGTTGCATTAATTGTTCAAACGTTTGAATCATCTCTTCTCCATAGTGTGTTTTTTTTGTAATGATAAATAAGTTATTTTTAATTGATGCATGTGCAAATGCCTTATGTAGTGTTTCAAAGAACTTTATCACATCTGTGGGTGTATCACGATCAACTACCGATATTGCTTTATTGAATTCTACTATGATAGTATCCACAAACTCCAAATTTGTCACAAATTCTGCTAAAACTCTTGTATCATTTGCATCTCTTGCTTCAGGCATTGCAATTGGTGATTTTAATCGCTTGAGTAATTTTAATGATTCTCTTATTTTGATAAGAACTTTATCTATCGCCTTGACAAACAGGCCTATTAACACCGCATGACTAACATCAGATTTGTACTGCTGTTGTGTGACGCCATGCAGTGCATCACCACTCCTCTTCTCATCAGAGTCATCGGATGTTTTAGTCTTCTGTTGTAGGATATCATTTATCTGATATAAATCACTCATAATTCAATTCTTAATTAATTATCTCGCCATTTGATCGAACAGCCAATGCTTGGATGTTGCTCATCGTTGAACACACCATCTAATGCTATTGCTTGCATTGCTGCAAATAACTCTCGCTTAGCATCAGAAATATCCTGTTTGCCAGCAGAATCAAGTCGTCCACGATATCGGAGCCTTAGATTACTATCAAAGCCAAAGAGGTCAGGTGTGCAGATAGCATCGTATTGTGCAGCAACTTTCTGTGTTATATCTATCACATAGGGAAAACCAAAACAATGTTGTTCTGCAAAAATAACCATGTTTTCATATGAATCCTCTGGATATGTTTCTGTATCATTTGGATTGATACCAATAAATCCAACATCGATTGCAGCCAACTCACTTGCTTCCTTCGCAATCTTATGCGCTATGGCTTTAACATATGGACAGTGATTGCATATAAATGCAACCACCAAGCCATTTTTTCTTCTAACATCATTTAGTGAATAATATTTTCCATCTACTGACAACAATTTGAAGTCTTGTGCGATGAATTCTCTGTCTAGTGATGGGGTTTTAAGTAGTACCATATTCCACAATTAATATTTAAATCCTTTTCACCTACTATTTTCATTACATATTTTTAATACCTAAGATTCATTCTCCTGGTGTTGCTGGCAGTCGTTTGATATTACCATCTTTGAAAGCATCCCTTACCATTGTTGTAAGAAAATCAACCAACATCAGTACAGCCTCAACACTCTTACTAATGAATTTATTCAAAAAGTCTTGTATGCTTTGGTCACTTACAGCACGCAGAGGTGTTATGGTGGCGGATGCCATCACAGCGACATCACCAAACAACATGAGTGGTTTGGCATTTGCTTCTTTAACATTATATGCTACCATCATAATCAAAAGCACAAGCATGAACGCTATGTTCATAGAGCTACCAACATTCGTTTGTTGCATTAGGGCATGTTTTGTATTGACTCTTATCCCTCAGATGATTACATGATTTCAGACTGCATTCAAGAACATTTAGATATTAACTTCAGTGCATTTGCAAAAATATTAGTAAAACTATAACACTAACAAATAATATTTGAGTTTTAATATTTCAAATATTTATTTTCGCCATCAAGTGTGATATTGAATGCATATGCAATGTCATCTTTGCCAGAATCATTTAATACTCCCAGATACTTAGCAGTTAATAGCTTGTCAGGATCGTTAGGTTGTTTGTTATTATTAGGAAAATACATCATTGTATCAAGAGTCGTAAAGTTTTTATGCAATACTCTGAACATAATAGCAGGCTGCTTTTTGTCAACACTACCAGGCATTACAGTAAAGAAAGTGAATCTACCTAGATTATCAGTTGTTGCAGTGCCTGAGCCAGTGAAATTTTCATCACTTTTAGTTTTAGAATAATGGGTTTCGAATCTATCAGGCTGCTTTGAATATAATCTGTTGTCATTTAAGTACGAATCTGCTGTAGAAGAATTCTTGTACTTACCATTTGCATCGGTGTGCCATATTTGTATTGTTGCTGCACTGACGGGAGCGCAATTACCATCTGTTACAGTGCCAAATATCCTTATGAATTGTCCTGAAGCGTAGGTCGCATATCCAACTCTTCTTCTTAAATTATTGCTACGATACATCTGTGGAATTTTCACATCACTATATACAGAAGGTGTTATATAGCACTCATTTGGCAGTGAGTCTAACATCACAGTACCACGCTGCTGCGAATTAGTATCGGAAGAACCGCTGTGACCAACATATTGCGTATTGAGTGTTGTTTGGCCATCAATCTGATTTGTAGCACTCTTTCCTCTCATCAACTTGCAACCTGATAGCAGGACTATACAGATCAAAATGCATATTTTTCTCATTATTAAGTGTGATTATCTATTGCCTTTTTAGCTTCTAATATAAATAGTTTATGTTGATATGACACACATTTCTTGTATACAACGTATGAGTTTCTCCACCCCATCTGCAATCTCATGTAGCTTTGCTTTACCACATAACATGAATGCTGGTGTAGAAACAATCATATTCTCTGTATCTACGGCAATATCACTTGCATCACATATAATCTCACTTGCACCAATATTTGCCAATAATGGGTTATGTTCACCCAACGTCACTTTTGAATTGTTGATAACTCTTGCCACTATTGCTGGGGCAATGCATATTGCACCAATTGGTTTTCGCGCTTTTGCGAATGCAAAAATTACCTCTCTAATTTCAGGTATCACATCGAAATTCTCACCAACAAAACCAAGATTTGAGAAGTTTTTTGCAACACCCAATCCGCCTGGCATTACCAATGCATCATATTTATCTACTTGCAGTGTTTTTATATCATTAATCTTTCGTGTGATTCTAGCTGCTTCTACAAGCATATTACGATTCTCAGTTTCGCTTTTTGTATTAGAGCTATGGTTATAAACCTCAGATTGATTTGCATTTATAGCAAAGGCCTCAAATGTAATATTATGCCTATCCATTGCTAACATTGCAAAAACTGTTTCACTTACCTCTGCACCATCCAAATGCCCACAACCAGAAACAAGCATAGCAAAGTTCTGCGTTTTATCTTTCATATTGATCTACAATTTTATTATTTTGAAACCACCATTCCTTTCATCTCTTATCTGATATCCTTTAGCGATGATTTGATTGCGTATTTCATCAGCTTTTTGCCAATCTTTGATGATCTTCGCTTCCTCCCTAGCATTAGCCATTTCTACTATTCCGTCATCAATTATTGTATCATGCTTTTTTACATATTCATACAAAACACTTGGTGAAAAGCCAATCAACATACATATCATTGCAAAATTTTCCAATGTTTTGACAGAAGCTTGACTATTATATGATTGCTGTATAATAACATCATTAGCTATAGATTGCAGATACATTAGCAATTTAGGAGTATTTATATTATCACACAACATATTGACAGCTTCATTAATCCGCTCCCTTTCATCATTTTGTAACATTTTAGATATAGCTGCATCACATTGATATATATCATTATCATATAGTGTAACTAATAACATAACAACTTTACCAAACTTTCGCAATGCTTTATCTGCAGCATATATTGCATTATTATTAAAGTCTATTGGTTTATGATAATGTGACATCATATAGAAATATCTCATAGCAAGACCAGAAACTCCATCATTCAGGAGATCACGTAATATAATAAAATTATTCAAACTTTTACTCATCTTTTCACCATTTACTGTAAGAAAACCATTGTGTATCCAGTATTTCACAAACTTGCTATTTTGATGTGCACAAACGGATTGAGCAACCTCATTTTCATGATGTGGAAACACAAGATCAACTCCCCCACCATGTATATCAAAATCACATCCTAGGTAGTGTGAACTCATTGCAGAACATTCTATATGCCATCCAGGTCTTCCCCTTCCCCATGGACTGTCAAAACCGTATTCATATTCATTATCAGATACAGGTTTCCATAGTACAAAATCTGCTGGATGCTTTTTGAATGGCGCCACTTCAACCCTGGCACCAGCAACCATTTCATCAACCGAACGTCCTGATAAACGCCCATATTCATTATAACTTTCTACATTAAATAAAACATGTTTTTTGGTGATATATGCATGACCTGATTCAATCAATCGTAAAATGATATCAAATATATCATTCAAATGATGTGTAACACGTGGTGCAAACGTTGGACACAAACAACCAACTGATGAAACATCATCGTTATAATACTGAATCATCTGTGCTGTAAGTTGTGGTACTGGAATACTAGTACTAATCGATGCATTGATGATCTTATCATCTATATCTGTAATGTTTCTAACATATGTTACCTTTGGATAAAGAAACTGTAAGAACCTATATAAAATATCGTAAAACACTGCAGATCTAACGTTACCTATATGTGGTCTATCATATACTGTAGGACCACAGACATACATTTTTATATGATCATTGCTAATTGGTATAAAAACCTCCTTTTTCCTTGTGAGTGTATTATAAAACTGTAGTTGCATTTACTATACTTACTAATAATGGTGAATTATCATTTTTAACCATCACTGAATCACATTCCATCATGAATGCACATTTTGTGATAGAACTATTGACAATAAGTATACAAAATATAACATATAACATCTTAAAGTCTTGGTATAAAGTTGAATTATACTGCATTTTTAATAAGTCTTGAAAGGTTTGATAAAGCCATCTTATAATTCGATATGTTATGATCTGCACTTTTTCCTTGCACTATTGAAACAGCTAGTTTATATAATTAGGTCGAAGGTGATTCAATAATTTATTTGACAAGAGGAAAATTTGGTACAGGTAGTAGTAAAATTCAATAATTCTGAAGCTGCAATGCGCGCTCTAAAAAAGCAATTGCAAATTGAAGGTGTTTTCAAAGTACTGAAGAATAAGAGAGCGCATGAGAAACCGTCAGAGATGAAATTGCGTAAGAAAACTGAGGCAATACGTCGCAAAAGAAGACCAAAACCAGTAACGTAGTGTTATTGCTGCATAGTAATCAGGCCGAGTAGCAAAGTGGTAATGCAGCGGATTGCAAATCCTCCATGCGTCAGTTCGATTCTGACCTCGGCCTCCAAGTGACTTTCAGTCAGCTTCCCTTCATAAACAGTGTGGAATAATGACACCAATTGTTAGCATGAGAAATCTCTCTGTGAGAGTGAGCCATGAAAAAAAATATCTGATACACAATATATCTTATGATATATACCCACAGGATTTCCTGATAATATTAGGTACAAATGGATCTGGTAAAACATCTTTATTAAAAACGATAAACGGTACGATTAGATCATATACAGGTAATATTAAGATTATTGGAAGTTTAGAGGTAAAAAAGACTACTCAAAAAACTCTTGCTCAACATATTGCTACAATCACACAGAATGTGAATGATAGCCTGTTTGCTGATTTCTCATTGATGCAAAATTTTGCAATATATATGAGCGCATTTGCTGAAACATATGATGATAAAAGAAATTGCACTCGCGATGGTTTCATAGCGTTGCTTAAACAACTTAATCCTAAGATACCTGGTTTATTACATACAAAAGTATGTATGCTATCAGGAGGTGAGAAACAGGTGTTTCTACTTGCACTCAACATGTTTTTCCAACGTGATATATTGATGCTTGACGAGCACACGAGTGCTCTTGATCCTAAAACAGCTAGTGATGTTATGAAAATAACAGCTGCCCAGGTAGAAAAAAAACACATCACCTGTGTTATGACAACGCATAGTTTAGATGATGCTATAAAATATGGCAATAAATTGATTGCTATGAAGAATGGTGAGATCATCAAGACGTTTCATGAGAATGAAAAAAGACAACTCTCAAAAATCGATCTACTTGATTATTGCTACTAGATTTCAGTCACCTTACTTTTATTATGATCTTGTTGTTGTTGAGATGATCTATTCTTATCGCCTTCGTTGAGAGTAGTGGTAGTTATCTTACTAAAAATTTCTTTAGCCTTATCCCCAATACCAGGTGTGAGAGCTTCAACATCTTTTATAATATGTGAGTTTTCTAGCACCTTCACATTATTAGTTATACTTTCAATGCCACTTGTTACTTTTTCTCTTGTGTCATTCACTGTTTTTGCTAAATCCTCTGGAATTTCACCAAACTTACCATTAACAACATCACCTAATATATGTCCAACATCATTAACTAGAACACTAACAGTATCTGTAATGAAACTCAATATATCACTACCAAGTTTTTTAACCTCTGGCCCGGCTTCCTTGAGATCATTTCCTGCATGCGATACAACATCTTTGATCTTAGGAAATATTTCCGCAACATCAGTCGCAATTCCAACAGCAGCAAGTGCAGCACCAGGCAAATTTCCAATGCTTACATTAGATGCTATTGCAGCAGCTTCGCCAGCAATTTTTGGAACACTGGCTGCAATATCAGTGATCTCCTGACCTATATCGTTTGGAATATTAGGGTTACTTTTAATGGCGCTTACTTGCTCAGTAATATTATTCTTTTTATTACCACTTTGTCCTTGCATATTTTAACCTCCTATTTATTAATCATGCAGTTGAATCCTACCACTACATATTATGAATTGGAAGAAAGAAAATACTTAATTAGTCAAGATATAAACAAAGTGAATAATGTGAGGGAAGCTATATACTCACTTCCTCAAGCGAAGGAGTATAGGGCAAACTCATTCAAATGCCGCATTTCACATGCTTCTACCCTTGTCAGTCATTTTTTGTTGTGATGATCTCTCAACATCATTAGAGTGAGGTTTTTCATTGAGAGTCTTAGCAAGATCTTTTGCACTGTTTTTAACATTTTGTGGTATCTCTTGATTTTTCTCATTCTTAGCCTTAACTACTGATTCTATATCTTTGGCAAGTTCAGAGTTCTTGATGTTTTCTATGTCTTTACTTATTTTTTCAAAGCCATTGTTGATAACTGCGCTAGCATTGTTTATTGCCTTTGTTAGATCATCGTTTATCTGTCCGAATTTGCCATTTTTTATATCATCTAGCACATTACCAATATCTTTAGTGGCGATGCTTGAGACATCATGTATGAAATTGGATATATCACCATAGGTTTGTTTTACGTCGCCAACACTGCTTGCAATATCATGTTTAAGCTTTGATACTACATCTTGTACCTCAGGTAGCATCTCTTTCACATTATTCGTTATAGCTGTAACACCAGCTATGGCTTCCATCATCTTACCATCTTTAACATTTGCAACTAGTGATGATATCTCCGTATAAAGGCCTGCACTTTTTTCTGCGATATCAACAACTTTTTTGCCAAAATCATCAGGAGTATTATACGTAATATTGTTGGCTGTAGTGCGTATTTCCTGTGCTTTCTGTGTGAGATTTGCTTGAAGATTTTGGATTGATGTGTCTGACATATTCTTTAAATTGTATCTTTTACGCAATGTTCTACTTTAAATTGTAGAATGTTACAGGAAAAGAGTCAATAACTAATTGAAGCAAACCATTCAGCAAAAACATTAACTATAAAAGCTTATTATTTCATGATTGATAATATATATTTCTGATCAATTTGTATAGTATCGTTGATATATATTGATATATACTCAGCCTCCTTATCAATTGCAGGCAACCTAATCTTGAGTGGTACGATATCTTTAGTTTTAACTATGATATTAGGTTCAACAATTGATTCAACAAGGTTGTTGTGCCTTGCATCCATAATAACTATCTTGACATCACTAAGTAAATCGCTTTTACCAGCATTGTTTTTTATTTGTAGATCGAGCGTCATGATCATCTTGTTATTATCAATACTGCTCTTTTTGTCTTGATCATTATTTTTAATAAGTGTTATTGTTGTATCTGCAAGTTTGAATGTATTTCTAGGGTATAAGTTGATGAACTCATAAAATTTCTTGATGGATTGCATGTCACTTGCTGGTACAATATGGATCATTCCTGCTATAAATCCTATTAACACAATATCAAATAATAGTGTTATTAGAATTAAGTGTCTTGCGATATTAACATCCCTATGTGCATTATGTTTGTCAAGACTTTTCTCCATCACAACATGGTTTGTTATTGTACTAAAGCCATGATATTGATTATCACTTTCACTGTTATATGTTCTATATACTCTACACTCATCGAAAGAATCGCTTTCCAACTGATCATCAGTATTCAACTTCCCCTCGCTTTGAACTGGTACATCATTATTAACATCTTCTAAATCATGAGTATCTTTAGTGTTTGGTTCACAACATTCTATTGTTGTAATTGGCTTTGTATCAATATCGTTCCTCACTATCACTATATCTGACGATGTCACTAACCACTTATTATGACAGTTTGAACAGAATACAACCCTCCCTCTTCCTATTTCATCAGCATTGACAAAAAAACTTACCTTACATTGATTGCATGTGATCATTTTTCGATGCTACCCTCTCTCTCTTTAATTAAAGACTATGTATTTTTCATCAAATTTGTTATAGCATAACCATTTTTTGAAAATATAGATAAAAATGATACCATCATCACTTTAAATACAAAGTGTTGCATAAATTCATTAATGGATTGATCTTCTAATCAATGCCACTTTATATGATTATGGCATATGACTGAAATTAGTGGTATAGCAATACTACATGAATGAAATCACATACAAAGAACACCAACATGCAAAGTAGAACATTATCAAATAAAATACTATTTGTAGTAGCCATGCTACTTATCTTCAGACTTGGTACATATATACCATTACCTGGAGTTGATGCCAACACTTTGGCAGAGGTAGCTGAAGCAAATGCAACAGGTATTCTAGGTGTTTTTAACATGTTCACTGGTGGAGCGCTTGGGAGACTATCAATATTCGCTCTCAATATCATGCCATATATCACAGCATCAATCATTATGCAATTGCTCACAGTGGTGTTCAAGGAACTTGGTAATATAAAGAAGGAAGGAGAGTCAGGAAGAAATAAAATTGCAAAGTATACAAGATATTTAGCAATAGTGCTTGCTACATTCCAGGGCTATGGCATAGCAGTGGGTGCTGAAAGTCTTGATGTCAACGGTGTACAGGTTGTCATTGCACAAGGTGTTATCTTCAGAATCATAGCAACGATAAGCATGGTTGGTGGTACGGTATTTGTAATGTGGTTAACTGATCAAATTAGTATATATGGCATTGGCAATGGAAGTTCACTTTTGATATTTACAGGTATTGTTGCTGGTCTGCCATCTGCAGTCGCGACGCTTTTAGAGATGGGTAAATCCGGCACACTGTCGACTTTTACAATAATAGCAATTATGTTTGCTGCAACATGCATAATCTCGCTGATAGTATTTATGGAAAGAGCATTTCGTAAAATACCAGTTCACTATCCTAAGAGGGTTGTTGGTAGAAAAATGTACGCCGCAAACAATACATATCTACCACTTAAGATTAATACTTCTGGTGTACTGGCACAGATTTTTGCGAGTTCACTACTCTTGTTTCCTACAACAATTATAACACTTGCTAGTAGCGATATAGATACCGATTCATTTGTGTATACACTTATGCTCAATTTAGGGCATGGTAAGCTATTATTTATACTACTTTATATTTTGCTAATATTTTTCTTTAGCTTCTTTTATACGTCAGCTATTTTCAATCCTGATGAAACAGCTGAAAATCTTAGAAAATCAAATGCTATTGTACAAAACAGAAGACCTGGTAAACCTACAGCTGAGTATATAGATCAAATATTGACTAGGTTAACATGCATAGGTGCAGCATATGTTTCATTAATATGTATTGTACCAGAAATTCTAATTTCACAATATGCTATTCCAATGTATTTTGGTGGTACGAGCCTTCTCATAGTGGTAAATGTGATAATAGATATTTTCCAACAGATACAAGCATATATGCTTACAACACAATATAGTGGTATGATGAAAAACAACATGTTAATGCTTAATAAGAAAAAATAATCAATTTCGTATAACCGCTGTTACACAAACCCACCATAAAGATATTGTATTTTCTCTCACTTCTTTGTAGAATTGGCGCATTATGCGATGTGATGACGTTATATGAGTCAAAAAGAAAATGCGAATGATTCTTTTAGGTGCACCAGGTGTTGGTAAGGGAACACAGGCTGCACTCATCAGTGAAAAATATAATATTCCATCTGTGTCAACCGGTGCAATGCTGAGACAAGCAGGAGCTAACACGGATGATCCAATTCATTATGAGATAAAAAAATCTATCGATACAGGTATTCTTGTAGGAAACCACTTGATAGGAAAATTACTGTCACAAAGACTACATCAAAATGACTGTGTTAATGGCTTTATACTTGATGGTTTTCCACGGAGCTTGGAACAGGCCAAATTGATGGATGCAATACTGCCAGAAAACTCAAAAGATGATGGTATAAAACACTTTGTAATAGATATTAATATTGACACACAAATCCTTGTAAAAAGATTGAGTGGTAGATTTACATGTAGTCACTGTCACCATGCTTATAACAAATTTTTTCTGTTACCAAAAAAGGAAGATGTGTGTGACGTCTGTGGGAGTACAAAATTCACATATAGAACAGATGATAACATGGACGTTATAAAAAAACGTATGACTGTGTATGAGTATGAGACAAGGCCACTTATATCATACTATTCTGATATGAATCAGCATAATAATTATAAATGGATATTTAAAAGTTTTGATGGTGATAAAAGTGTTGAAAAACTTTTTTCAGAAATATGTGAACATCTAGATAGTTATTAGAGATGCTAACACTTCAATTCCGATTGCATTTATGGTTACAATGTATCCAAACTATGTTACAGTAGGAAACTAAGTGTTTTCAACCACATGAACCCACATAATGATAGCAGCACTTACATTTTATGGATTCGCCTTAATGGCTCTTTTTGGTGGTACGTTGGTTATTTTTACTAAAAACCCTGTCAGGTCAGCACTTGCTCTTATGTTTTGTTTTTTTAACAGTGCTGGTTTGATATTGATATCCGGTGCTGAGTATATTGCTGCCACTCTAGTGATAGTATATGTTGGAGCTGTCGTAATATTGTTCCTCTTCATTGTAATGACATTGAGTACTGAAATGCAGATGCACTCTAAACGTCTTACAATAATAACAATACCATTGTTTCTTGCCTTTGCCTCTGCAGTTATTAGCAGTATATATTTGCTAGATTCTGATATTGTATTATTAGACAATGAGAGATTGTCTGCAACAAACACAAGTGATACAACAACAACAAATATGACCAATGCACAACACATTGGTATGGTGCTATATACAAGGTACTTTCTACAGTTCCAACTTGCTGGAATGATACTGCTTGTTGCTCTGATTGGTGTAATAACACTATCTAAAAGATCAAAACAACACAATATGAAAAAACAAAATCTTTGGGATCAGATTACAGTTGATCCAAAAACAAGATTAACATTGGTACAGAAAAAGAGTGGTGAGGGAGTGGAGATATAAATAAAATATTGTCTGGAAAATTTTTCAATGCTTATGGAAACAATAACAATATATCATTACATGTTGGTTGCAGCATTGCTTTTCGTGATAGGTAGCTGCGGTATGTTTCTTAACAGACAGAATATTATAGGAATATTAATGTCAATAGAACTGATGCTATTGGCTGTGAATATTAACATAGTCAGTGTTAGTGTATATCTCAATGACATATCAGGTCAGATATTCAGTATTTTCATTTTGACAGTTGCTGCAGCTGAAGCAGCAATAGGTCTCGCCATACTAGTGTTATTTTTCAAGCAAAGAGATAACATAGAAATTAGCAATGCAACTGATTTACATGGGTGACAGAATGCAAATTATCAGAGCAACACTTGAAGATTATCCTGTAATACAAAACATGGCACAATTCTATGCATATGATATATCAAGGGAATATGAAGGCCTTGCAAAGGCATTAATAGCTAATAACTTTCATATGCATTTTGATTACAAAAGTTATTTCATAGATCCGACGAGAAAAGCGTTTTTAGTGAAGGTTAATGAAGAATTAGCTGGTTTCGTATTACTTAATGATATTTGCATATCTCCTGAAACACAATATAACATCGGAGAGTTTTTCATCATTGCAAAATTTCAGAGACATGGGATCGGCGAAAAGATTGCTCACAAAATATGGCAGATGTATCCAGGCAGATGGGAAGTATCTGTTATACCTGAATTGAAGGGAGCATTAGTGTTTTGGCGCAAAACAATATCTGGTTTTACAAGTGAATACAAGGAGGGTATGGTAGCTATAGACTATGATACGTACCAGCCGCAGCGATATATCTTTAGCTTTGATACATAATATATCCTCAAACTAGCTTGAAAGCACCACTATTAAAACATAACATCAACACAAAAGCATACAAACAATGCAAAATGATTTGATTTCCATCCTAGCATATGTGTCATTAGTGCTACCACTGTTGAGTTTTCTAACAGCAAATTCCTTGAAAGATAGAATTCCAACAAAATATGTTTTGTATGTATGTGTTGTGATGATATGTGCCGCAGCACTATCAATCGATGTGATGTTTTGTAATTTCTATCAGAGCATCAATTCATCTAATGCTTGCTCCATCACACTTCCATTATGGGAGTGGTTAAATGTTGCACATATTCATGCAAATCTCGTGATATATATGGATATGCTTTCAGGTATAATGTGCATACTAGTATTAAATGTTTCAGCATTAGTGCATATATATTCAATTGGATATATGTCTGATGATCAACACCAAGAAAAATTCATTTCTTATCTGTCATTGTTCACTTTTTTCATGTTGCTGTTAGTGCTATCTGATAACTTTTTGCAGATGTTCATAGGATGGGAAGGTGTTGGTCTATGTTCATATCTTTTAATAGGTTTTTGGTATCATAAGAGGAAGGCAAACAAGGCAGCAATGAAGGCTTTTATAGTCAACAGAGTTGGTGATGTTGGGTTGGTACTTGGTATGGCAATGATGCTAGTGAGTTTTGGAAGTGTAGAATTTTCTTCTGTGTTAAATCATAACAATATTGCAAATGTTCTACATAGCGTGCAATATCATCTGTTGGGCATTAATTTAAATGCAGTTGATATAATATGTGGTCTGCTGTTCATTGGATGCATGGGTAAATCAGCACAACTATTACTACATGTATGGCTACCTGATGCAATGGAAGGTCCAACACCAGTATCAGCCTTAATACATGCTGCAACAATGGTTACAGCCGGTGTTTTTCTTGTGGCAAGGTGCTCTCCACTCTTTGAACAGTCTGAAATAACTTTAAATGCTATTACCGTTGTTGGTGCGCTGACAGCAATGTTTGCAGCAACCGTTGCACTAGTACAAAGTGATATCAAGAAAATCATAGCTTATTCCACTTGTAGTCAGCTTGGATATATGTTTTTCGCATGCGGTGTATCAGCCTACGGTCAAGGTATCTTCCATCTATTCACTCATGGTTTTTTCAAGGCATTGCTATTTCTCAGTGCCGGTAGTGTGATTCATGGTATGAATGGCGAACAGAATGTACACAAAATGGGTGGAGTAAGAAAGTATATGCAATTCACATATGCAATGATGTTAATCGGATCACTTGCATTGACTGGTATATTTCCATTCGCGGGATTTTACTCAAAGGATGCAATTTTGGAGGGAACCAGGGTTGCTGCAACGATGTATGGAAACTTCGCCTATTATACAGGGTTAATAGTTGCATTACTCACTGCATTCTATTCATGGAGACTCATCATACTGGTATTTGAAAGACCAGCTGTCAATCCATATCATCACCCACATGAGTCAGACATTACAATGTTGATGCCCTTGGCGGTGCTAGCGGTTGGAGCAGTGTCTGCAGGTCTTATTGGTCAATGGCTTGGTGTTGTTGATCACAGTATGAAATTTTGGCATGGAAGTATATTTGTTGCAGCACAACACTGGCATCCTGATGCAGGTGATGCTGGCAACATATTATACGAATGGTTGCCAATGACATTAGGGATACTTGGTATAATCTTCGCACATGTTGTTTACTCAACAAAAATACACATTGCACTCAATGTGAACTGCATTAAAAGACCTTTACAAAAGGCTTACTATTTTGATGTAATATATCAGTATATATTTGTCAATCCGATAAGAAAAAGTAGCCTGCTAATGTGGAAGTGTATAGATAATAAGATTATTGATGGCATGCTTGCACTATTGATTGGTGCAGTGCAATGTTGTGTTGTGAACATTAGCAAAATGCATACTGGCAATGTTCAACACTATGCTATGATGAGTCTTTTTATCATCTCGATGTTTTTCTATGGTTTGTTGTTAGATAGTGTTGGACTTGTTCCGAATATAACATTTTGGAATATATTATATGGTGGAATAATTGTATGTATAACATCTATACCATTCATCAAGAAATATAAAAAGTACTAGACAAATAATATAATCTGATATGATAGCTCACACAAATACTCTGTTAGAGTTTCCAGTACTTTCATTGCTTATACTATTACCTGTATTATCAGCATTGTTTTTGTTCAGTATAGGTGCAATAACAAATCGCCTACATCTGAGCTGCTTTGCAACAGCAGCAAAGTTCTTTGCCCTGGCCATCTCAGTTGTTGAACTGATAATAGCAGTGATAGTATGGTATAATTTCCAAGATAATGAATGGATGCAGTTTGTAGAAAAATATGATTGGATATCGATTGGTCAAACAATGGAAATCCAATATATTGTCGGCATTGACGGTATATCGTTACAATTTCTAATGCTTACTGTTATATTGACACCAATATGCCTGTTGGCAAGCTGGAATTACATAAGTGAAAAAATAGTGCTATATGTATCACTTTTTCTCATCATTGAATCAATTTTAGTAGGTTTTTTCGTTTCAATGAGTCTATTGATGTTTTACATATTCTTTGAAGCAGTTCTAATACCATTATTTTTTATTATAGGTATATGGGGTGGTAAAAATAAGATATATGCTACTTATAAGTTTTTTCTGTACACATTCTGTGGCTCTGTTTTCATGTTCATAGCAACTGTGTATATTATGATGCAGACTTGTATACCGACTGATAACACAACTTGTACAATATGTATGAATGGTTTATCTAACATGATGACACTTGGCAGTTTCATACGCCAACAACATTGGCAAAATGAAGTATGGCTGTGGTGGTTTATCTTTATAGGACTTGCAATAAAGCTGCCAATGTGGCCATTTCATACATGGTTGCCATATGCACATGTACAGGCTCCAACTGGTGGATCAATGATCCTAGCAGGTGTTTTACTAAAAATGGGTGGATATGGAATGTTAAGACTATTAATTGATCCATTTCCTGAGCTTTCAGCAAGGTTTGCAGATGTTGTGATTGTTCTAAGCATAATAAGCATAGTTTACACATCAATGGTTGCTCTTGTGCAGACAGATATGAAGAAACTCATTGCATATTCCTCAGTTGCACATATGGGATATGTTACAGCTGGAATCTTCTCTGGCACACAGGATGGTATGAATGGTGCTGTTATGCAAATGATAAGTCATGGTATAATATCCCCCGGTTTGTTTTTTGTTGTTGGTGCTTTGTACGAAAGAACACATACAAGGCAAATAAAGTGGTACAGTGGTGTTGCGAAAAGAATGCCATATCTTGCTATCTTTTTCATGATATTACTATTGGGATCAATTGGATTACCTGGAACATCAGGTTTTGTTGGTGAGTTTATAACAATTGTAGCAAGCTTTTCTAAATATAGATTATATGGTGTCATGATGTGTTCTGGTGTAGTTCTTGGTGCTTTATACATGTTAAAACTATATGGTAAGGTAATGTTGCATGATGTGAACAACAATACCAAGTTTTTAGCTGATTTGTCGTGTCGTGAGAAGTTGATCTTTTTCATATTGACAAGCCTTACTATTGTGCTTGGTTTATATCCAAGTATTGTGACGCAGACGATCGATCATTCATCTCAATATTTCGGACTATTCTATAATTTATCAAATGCATGAGAGAACAGATTATATATAATAGAAAAATAGTTTTTTAGATGGATCAGTATCAAATTATTTTAGGTATAAGATATATAGTGCCAGAAATTATTCTGTTCTTGAGTGGCATAATAGGTTTGTTATATGGTGTTTTTAAGAAAAATAACACAGTCACACATGTTACTGTTATTGTGATCATAGGTTTGTTAGTAAGTACATTTTACTTGATGAATGAGATGTTTTTTAATTGCACTCTAGTACCATCGTTCAATGATGGCCTGATACAAAACATTGAACCATTTGGTGGTGCAATAAAGAGCGACCTACTTGTGAATTATTTGAGAATATGTCTTTTAGTAGCTGCAATCCTATGTATGTTGCTTTTTATTGCTAATAAGAACAATACAACCCAATTTGAGATACCGGTATTACTTGTAATATCGACGGGCGCATTGATGTTAATGACTGCAAGTAATGATCTATTAACGATGTATTTGAGTATGGAGTTATCATCGATTACAATGTATATTTGTATATCATCAGATTTGGAAAGGAAAACCTCATCTGAAGCTGGATTGAAATATTTTATACTGAGTAGTGTTGCAAGTTGCGTGTTTTTATTTGGAACTAGTATTATTACTGGATGCACAGGATCCTTCACATTTGAAACAATAGGTAGTTATTGCATCAATACAAGCACGTTACCAATATTGTTCATATTTGGTTTAATGATGGTTGTGAGTGGGTTTTTATTTAAAATGTCTGCAGCACCATTTCATGCATGGACACCTGATGTTTACAATGGTGCACCGTGGCATACAGCCATTTTCATTGGTAGTGTATCGAAAGTTGCAATTGTTGGGCTTTTTGTGCGGATGATATATTCAACACTACATATTATACATTTATATCTACAACCAATTCTCTGTGCAACAGCAGTGTTATCAATGTTTATTGGAGCATTTGGAGCAATAGCACAGAAGGATTTGCGTAGAATGCTTGCGTACAGTACAATAGGTAATATTGGATTTACGGTTGCAGCGGTATCGACACTTGAATCGAATGGATTAAGCAGCGGTTTACTATATATAGTATTATACTCTGTCACTATGTTTATACCAATACTTGGAGTTGTAGTGTTATTATATAGATCAAAAACTCAAACATCCAATGAGATAGATGAGATAAGATGTATTTCATTAGATGACATAGCAATACTTCCAAAAAAATATCCCTATATTGCTGCAAGCTTTACTGTCATTATGTTATCAATGATAGGATTGCCACCATTTGCTGGTTTTTTCGGTAAGTTTTATATTCTAAACAGCATTATTGCCAGTGACATGCATATGCTGGCTGTATTGTTTGTAATTGCGGCTGTACTGAGTAGTTTTTATTATATACGTATAGTAAAAAACATGTATTTCTCCTCAACAGTTCATGCAAATGTTCCACTGGATTCATTATTACTTGATAGTAGTAAAGTCATGTCAATGATATTAACAGTTTGTTGTATTATAAATGTATTTTTCATTATTGCACCAAGCGCACCACTGGAAGTCATTACAAAACTTATCAACATTAACACAATTAATCAATAATGGATAAATAAATGAAGAAAAGCATTGATATACTATTGTGGGACAAGTACAATTTGCTTCATACACAGAGTGTGTCCACCAGTTAACAATTATAACAAATGCAATGAATAACATAGAAATAGTGAGAGCATATTATGCAGCAATGGGTGAAAAAAACATCCAAAAAATGGCACAGCATTTACATGAAAATATTGAACTCATATCTCCATTTGCAACAATACATGGTAAAGACAATGTAATTAAAGCACTCGGTGAATTATGTGAAACATTTATTAGTTTACAATTTCGCACAACATTCTCCTCCGAAAATCAAGTGGTAGCAATATACAATTTTGACTTCCCTCAACCAATTGGAACTGCTCGTGCTGCCGCTCTCATCACACTTCAAAATGGACTTATGATAACAATCGAACTATTTTTTGATACTAGACCATTTGGTCAGCTAGTATCATAACAAGGATCCACAGCGCATTTCACACAATTGATCCCATATGTCTCAAGATCTTTGGTTTTCATTCAATTCTGCCATGATTACACCACTGGATCTCGGCGCGTCCATAGCTGCACTTCCTTCCAACCAGCTATATGGAAGCTTTGCTCAATAGAGTATTAACTTTTGAAACAAATTCGCAAGGATTATCTATTATTTCTCCTTCTGTTAAACAAGCTTGATTGAAAATTACATCAACAAGATCAGCTGTGTTTGCATCAGTACAATTATGTGTAATTTTTCCATAAATAATTTGCATCAACTTATGCTTAGGATTGATTTCTAAAATCTTACTGGTTTTTTTATTGAGCTGTTTCTGTTCTATCAAAAGTCTCTCCATACGCACATTCATAGCGCCTTCTGGTAACACAAGACATGCTGGGCTGCCAACTAATTTCGATGATACACGCACATCTTTCACACGTCCCCCTAATACTGACTTGATATACTCTACTAATGATCCAGATGTATCATCTACATCATTGGATTTCATATCATCAGTGATAGTTTCTTCGTTATCTAGTTTTTTAATTTGATCGAGATCTATACCAGCTCTGTTAACAGATTTCAATGATTTATTCTTATATGCATTGATGACATTCACCCAGAAGTCATCAACACCGTCTTTCAGCAGCAAGACCTCTATATCACGCTTTAGAAAACCTTCAAGCTGTGGGTTTGTCCTGAGTGTTTCAAGATTATCTCCAGTAATGAAAAATATATCATCCTGTCCTTCAACCATTCTATCTATATATTGATCGAGACTCACCAATGCATCTCCTGATTTCGTTGAATAGAACCTACACACTTCCAACAACTCTTCCTTCTCACCAAGTCCATGTTCACATAACCCTTCCTTCATCACTTCACCAAAGTTTATCCAAAATTTTGCAAATTCATCTGGTTCTTGCTCGGCTTTCTTTTTCAACTCAATGAGGATTTTCTTGACAATTGAGCCACGGATTTTGTGTACAAGAGCATTACTTTGAAGTGTCTCCCTACTAATATTGAGTGGTAAATCTTCTGAGTCAACTATACCCCTAATGAACCTTAAATATGATGGTATAAGATTTGCTGCATCTTCCGTTATGAAAACCCTTTTGATATAAAGCTTCACTCTTGTTTTCCTATCAGGATGAAATAGATCGTATGGTTTATGTCCTGGAATGTATAGCAAACTGATATATTCGATATTACCTTCTATTTTATTGTGTAATGTCATCCATGGATCGTCTGGAGCATATGATATATGCTTATAAAACTCTCTGTATTCCTTATCAGATATTTCTGATTTGGGACGTAGCCATAGTGCTGTGCCCTTGTTCACTATTTCACTCTTTCCCTCATTATCAATCATCTCAACTGGCACAATCAGATGATCTGAGTAGGTTCTAATAATATGTTGTAAACGATACTTATCAAGAAATTCAACCTCTGATGGTTTCAAATGTAATTCAATTCTAGTGCCTCTTGGTAGTACAACATCATGTACGCATATATCGAAATGATCTTGTCCTGTCGATTCCCACACATGCGTTTTATTTTCTCCTGCTTTGGTCGAATATACCGTTATTTTATCTGATACTATGAATCCTGAGTAAAAACCAACCCCAAATTGCCCTATCATTTTGATGTCCTCTAATGCCTTAGTCTTACCATCACCAATAGCTTCAAGGAATTTCTGAGTACCAGAACTTGCTATAGTGCCAAGATTTTCTATGAGTTCTTGCTGACTCATACCTATTCCATTATCTGCTATAATAATCTTTTGTGCTGATTCATCTATTGTGATGCTGATGCTCAACTTATCATCACCTAGCAACTCTGGTTTTTCTATCGCAACATATCTTAGTTTATCACAAGCATCTGATGCATTTGATATTAGCTCGCGCAGAAAAATATCCTTATTCGTATAGATTGAATGAATCATAAGCTGTAGGACTCTACCAACAGCAGCATTAAACTGACACTGTCTATGTTGTGGTTTATGATCTGTATCCATTGTTGATGTTGTTGTCATATATCAGAATATTTTTGTTGCTAATGTATACACTATATGTATGCACAGATTCGTTGATTTCAAGTGATTGATGAAGAAATTAATTCAGCACTCAATAGTAATATATATTATGAACAGGATTTTATAATGTATATTAGGCAGAGCTACTGATATATTAGTAAATAAGTAGTATGATATATACATACTTGTAGTTGAGTGACTATAACTACGGTCTCAGCTAACGTTGTTGCCAAATACCATCGCATGAGCATTACTACCCTCACATAAAGCACCGGCTATAATATCACTCCTGATCGCACACATCAAATCATGGTAGTAAAAAAGATTATGCCTTGTCATGAGCATTGATCCTAGTATTTCTCTTGATCTAACAAGATGATGTAGATAAGCCCTTGTATGGTTTGTACAAGTATAGCATTTGCATTTACTATCAAGTGGCATACTATTGTCAGCATATTTAGCATTTTTTATGTTGATTGTACCACCACGCACAAAGGCCTGTCCATTGCGTCCTGATCTTGTTGGCAGTACACAATCAAACATATCAATTCCTCGCATTACAGCACCTAAAATATCACTTGGTTTTCCTACCCCCATAAGATACCTAGGTTTGTTCGATGGCAATTCTTCAACTGCATAATCTAACACCCTAAACATCATTTCTTGTCCTTCTCCAACTGCCAATCCACCCATTGCATATCCATCGAAATACATCTGTGACATTGATTTTACAGACTGCAAACGTAAACCCTCATGCACACCACCTTGTACTATACCAAATAACCCATATCCAGCTCTTCTTATATATGCTGCCTTTGATCTTTCTGCCCATCTTAATGATAACTCCATTGCACGCAATGCATTATCATAAGTTGTAGGGTATTGCACACACTCATCAAAACACATTGTAATGTCGCTACCTAACATATGTTGTATTTCCATTGATCGCTCTGGTGTCAAAGTATGTGAGCTGCCATCTATATGGGATCTAAATGTGACACCATTTTCAGTAATTTTACGAAGTTTTGCTAGTGACATCACTTGAAAGCCTCCAGAATCAGTAAGAATTGGTTTGTGCCAATGCATAAAATTATGCAGGCCACCTAATTTCTCTATTCTCTCAGCTGATGGTTTTAACATAAGATGATATGTGTTACCAAGAATTATCTGTGCACCAACATCACGCAAATCAGTGTTTGTCATCGCCTTAACAGTTGATGCTGTGCCAACGGGCATGAAGCAGGGTGTTTCTATATCACCATGTGCTGTTCTCATGGTTCCATTACGGGCTCTGCCATATTTATGGTGTATCAAAAACGAGAAATCCTGTATATTTTGCTGCATAACAAATAACTTAATAGTGAAACAATGCGACTAGCGAAACTTATAGCAATCAGTGGACAAGCGTCCAGAAGACAAGCTGAGCAATTAATACTTGATGGTAAGGTGAATGTAAATAATCAGATTGTTAGAAGCATACTCACATTTGTCACGACAGGTGATGTTATACATGTCAATGGTGTCAACATCTCAACATGGCTGTCAAATGATTTTACCATGCAACAAACAAAATTATGGTTATATTATAAACCACGTGGAGTAATAACCTCTAGGAAAGATTCATACAGCAGAACAACAATATTTTCATTATTACCATATGACATGCAAAACATCTTGACCGTTGGGCGCTTAGACTACAACACAGAGGGGTTGATATTGTTAACTAACAATGGTAGGTTATCACGTTTTTTTGAACTGCCACAGCACAATATCAAGCGTGTGTATCGATGCAAGATATTTGGAGCAAAAATTAATGATAAACAAATGATACAAGCTAGAAATAGTTTAAATATAGATGGTATCCAATATAGAAGTGTGATAGTACAACCAGATGACCAACAACACAATATAACTAAAGCTAAATTCAACCAATGGTTTAAAGTAACATTATCTGAGGGCAAAAATAGAGAAATACGACATATTTTTGAATATTTTGGTGCAACAGTTAGTAGGCTAATTCGTATTAGATATGGTGAGTTCTCGCTTGCAAGCATGATACCGCAACAGATCATTCCAGTGGCAAATAAGTTGCTGCTAAAGTACACTAAAAAAATCTCTAATGATCAATAGTATATTACTATATCTTGTAATTTGCATTTTAAGGAACTACACTTAGAAATTTTAGCAGTAAAACCAGTATTTTGCAATAAAACTTTTATTTTTATAGTACTTGAGACTAGCAGCATTTTGTGTGTATATTGTATTTATACGATGTAATCATCTGAAAATAACTCACTCAATCTTAAATACATACAGCTAAGAGCTATGACAACTAAAAATTGCGAAGTACAAACTTTATCGTGTAAAAATATTGATAAACTTACATATGATGTTATACAAGCAAGTAAAGTGCAAGGATTATGGAGGGCTGTTATAATGCAAGCTCTCGTTGATGCATCAAGCAACTCTTCTAATAAAAGGGCGATGACTCACAAAAAAAGAGCTACAAAATGGTTATGTAAAAAAGAAACTGATGAATTCATTGAAACATGCATGTTAGCTGGCATGGAACCATCATATGTGCAAATGAAAGCTGACAGGGTAATAAGAGCAACATTGTCTCAAAAATGATATATAAACAGCCAATATACTCAATATCGTTGTACTCAGCTGCAACGACTTATAATTCATTTGCAAATCAATCTTTACATGATATTTTGATTGGAATAGATTACAAAAATACTATATAAACATTTTCAGAATTAGCACCTGTAGCTCAACGGATAGAGCGTTGCCCTCCGAAGGCAAAGGCTGTAGGTTCGATCCCTATCAGGTGCACCAATATCATCAATGTATGTCACTTTTTTCCAATTATCGAAAATCAATCACAATAAAAGATCATATAAAATGCAAGCATATTATAGCTGGTGATCACTCATACTATGCTGGCTATTATTATGGAAAGTCATTTGAGGATTGTGTAATGTATTTGGATAAATTGGATGATCATATGCTACCCCATGAAACTGATCAACTCATCATCGGAAATTTCTGTTCCATTGCGAGTGGTGCTAAATTTATGATGGGCGGAAATCATGGTCACAATTACAATTGGATTACAACCTATTCATTGGATTCTTTTGATGATGATTTTGATGGATATATTAAAACTCCACCAAAGGCACATAAAACGAAGGGTAACACTATCATTGGTAATGATGTATGGATTGGTGCAGAGGCAATGATAATGCCAGGAGTAGAAATTGCAGATGGTGCAGTTGTTGCTGCAAGAGCTGTTGTTACAAGGAAAGTTGGAGCATATGAAATTTGGGGCGGCAATCCTGCAAAACTCATAAAAAAGAGGTTTATTGATTCTGATATAGAAAAGCTTTTACAGATAAAATGGTGGAATTGGGATACTGAAACATTAAAACGCAATTTGCAACATCTCAGATCAGATGATGTTGAGAGTTTATGGCAAAAATTCTTATGTGGAAACTTGTGAAGGTATGGTAATATGAATATGTAACATCAACTAATTTTTTCATGATATAACGAAAAGATATGAAAACGGTTGCAAGTTACACACATATAAATTATATAATGGGTGTAGGTGTTGTTGAAAAGGCCGCTGTAGCACAGTGGTAGTGCACTTCATTGGTAATGAAGAGGTCGCAGGTTCGATTCTTGCCAGCGGCACCATTCATATGGAGAGATGGCCGAGTGGTCGAAGGCGCCTCCCTGCTAAGGAGGTATACAGGTGACTGTATCGAGGGTTCGAATCCCTCTCTCTCCGCCAGGTTTTTTAGAGAGAACTTTCAATTGTGCCTCAAACTTTAGGAGTTGGCATACCGCTAGGTTTAAGTTTTGCAAAGTTTGATTTAACAGCTGAAAAAGCTATGATGAATGGCATGATACAGAAAGTGTAATTTGAGGAAAAAAGTATGAATATTCACTTTGAGAAAACCAACAGCAGCCATCTTGATATTATCTTTAGTTGGCTTTCAGAACCTTTTATTCAGGAATATTGGGACAACACTCAGGGGCATAAAGATGACATCTTAATTTTTATGGACGGTAGAAAAAAACCATCAAATTATTGTGACGGCAAGTATGTTTATTGGATAGCAAGTTATGACGGTCATCCGTTCGCAATGTTGATGACAATCTGCGAGACAATCAAGGATGATATTGGTGAATTAAAACTATCACACTTATCTAAAACAGGACATACCTACGGTCTCGATTACATGATCGGGGATAAAAATTATTTTGGAAAAGGATATGGCACCAAAACTTTAATTAAGTTCATTGATTTTTTCAGAGATTCATTTGATAAAAAGGCAGATACATTTTTAATTGACCCAGCAAGTGACAACCCCAGAGCAAAACATGTCTACATGAAGGCAGGTTTTGAGCATATTGCTGACTTTGTAATGGGTGGAGATTGTAGCGGTGCCGGTAAGCTACACCATTTGTTGATCAAATATTTTGTGCCTAAGATTATTACATGCAACGATTGCTGATTACTCCTACTATTCAAAATATGGTACATTTCTATGTATAAAATACGATATTTGTGTATCCAGAGCACCAAGGTAAAGGGATTGGAACAAAATTATTACAGCTCGCAGAAAAGAATTATTGATGAGGTGGTATGACCTTATTCACCTCATTAATAACAATTTTTATTGTCATACTACTTGGTGTATTTTGTTATAAAAAAGAACTGTTTAGCAAAACACAAATAGATGGTTTTGAATTGCTACTATTTAAGATCATTATGCCGTCTTATTTATTCTCTGCTGCTTATAAAAACAACTTATCTGCATTGTTGAATACACAGCACATTACAGCCTATTTGTCAACATTTGGGATTGTGACAATTATTGTTACGGCACTTTTTATTAAGAACCTATCAACCATAGCTGTTTGCATAAGAATCTTAACCGCGAGATAAATTGCAAAGAAGTTCATAGCAATAAAGGTAATTGATTTTATCTTTAGACAGGCCTGGAAATTCAGTTTGCACGCCTTCAAATCCATCAAACTTATCAAATGGTATGTTAATAGCTCCAGGGATATGCCCTTTGTCGAAATGCTCTTTTTTTCTTAAATCTATGATCACTCCTTCAGCTTTGCCTTCAGAAACTTTTTTCACAGTTCCATGCACAGCTGTAAAATTTAGTTTATCTTCAAAATATCTAGCCGCTGCTTGGGTATCTTGTATTTTCTTTTGATCATTAGAAGCGGCATGTGCAGAAGAAGCAAGGCTCAAGACAACTAAAGAGCCAATAGACAAACGATTCATCATGAACTACCTATACTTTCATTACAAATTTAAACTCAATGTACACATTATATCACAATAAACCCTTTTAGTAAACTACGAACCTGAATTGCTTCATAATGCACAGAAAGATTATTTTTTGTGATAATCAGCCCTAATACGATAATTTCACTTAAAGTCGCTTACATCAGACTGTATCTGATATAAGGATTGTTATAAGAGTCTTTAAAATGCTAAGGCTTGACTTTAAGCTTAATGTTTGCTACGCTAGTCATTAATAGCAGTTGTGACTGCTATAAAACACTTAAGAGAAGACTATGACAAATTTACCCATTCCTGTAATAAGCGCTTTGCGAAAATTAGGGCAGGATATCAATGATGCAAGGCGTCGCAGGCGTATCACCACCCAGCTTATGGCTCAGCGCGCTGGCTTATCAAGGTCCACTATTGGAAAAATTGAAAAGGGAGATCCAACTACCTTTATGGGTAGTTACGGCGCAGTACTCTTTGTTCTGGGGATGGAAAAGCGCCTGAGCGATTTAGTCGATAGTATGCATGATTTGCTTGGGCGAAGGCTTGAAGATGAAAATTTACCCCAAAGGGTTCGTCTCCCTCAAAAAATAAATGAGAAAAGCGATGAGCAGTAAAGAAGTTATTGTCTGGGTTTCTTTAGGCGCACAAGATATCCGTGTTGGAAAACTATGGTTTTATGTGAAGGGTAATAAAGAAAGTGCTTCCTTTGAATATGATAAAAAATGACTTGATCATCCTGAAAGATTTGCACTTGAGCCAGCTTTAAAGCTGACGGAAGGTGGGTTTCATACAGGTCAGAATTTATTAAACCAGATCAAGGATTTTTTCAGTATATTCAAAAGGCACTATCGTTACTTCCGCATGAGCTTTTACTGATTGATGACACAAAAAATAACACCCTCGGCGCACAAGATTGCGGTTGGCATGTTTATCATTATCAAAATGATATTGAAGGGCTTATGGATTTTTTAAAAAATATGAGGTGATGAATGGATAAACACATTAATAAGAAAACTTTAGATACCTATCTCAGCCTTTGCACTGAGGTTTACGATTTAAGCAAGTCAAATCCACCAGAAGATGCTGATGCTTTTTATTGTGATTACGCCATAAAAGCTAATTGCCTTATTTTAGAGCCAATGTGTGGCACAGGCCGATTTTTACTGCCATTGCTTGAAGAAGGATTTAATGCGCATGGCTTTGATGCAAGCGACCATATGCTCAAAACCTTGCATGCTAAAGCAAAGGTTGAGAATCTCAAACCTACGGTATGGAAAGGTTTTGCTGAAGATTTAAATCGACCGGAAAAATACAATTTAATTTTCATTCCAAGCAGCTCTTTCTGTTTAATAATCGACCCTGTGCAGGTAGAGAAATCACTTAAAGCCATTTATGATCACTTAAGTGACGATGGTGTTTTTTTATTTGAAGCAGAAACTTTAAAAGCTGTTCCTCAAGAGGGCATATGGCGTGGTTTGTTATGGCCTAAACCAAATGGCCAAAAAATTATTCTAAGCCAGCTTGCTATTGTATTGCTGTGGATGCTTGTAGGTTTCTCAAATTTAGCAATAGCTAATACTTATGATTCTATAGAATATAATTTGAATCTTACCAATATTAAAGATTCAGTTTTAAAAGTTGATATTATTTTCAGAGGCAAGTTTAAAGATAAGTTAGTTTTAGATTTGCCATTCAAATGGGCTGGTACAACTTATACCAATCAAATAAAAAATATCCAAGTTGATCCGCAATTTCAAATGGAAATGATTAAAAAGGACAATAACTCGCAAGTTATTCTCATAATGCCGAAAGCATCAACCGATCCGATAAAAGTTACATATGAAGTGCACCAGAAAGTGGGTAATCCGTCTAATGTACATGAAACAATAGTGCGAGATGATTTAGTACATGCGCCAGGCTATGGAATTTTCGCTACACCTTACGAGTTGAACGAAACTGATAAAGTCAAGATAATTATAAACTGGGTAAATTTAGATTCAACATGGAAAACTCTGTCGTCTTATGGCGCCAGCAGCAATTTGAAACTCAACATCACCGCGCCTGAACTTTTGCGCGCTATTTACGTTGCAGGTAAAATTAGGCTGTATAATATTGGAACTGATTCTAGCACTATCTTTTTGTCTCTTTATGGTCGTTTTGATATGAAGGATCAAAGGATTTTATCGGATTTAAGAGAAATCATTAATGGCCAAAGACGCTTTTTTAATGATTTTGATTTTCCATATTATGCAATTAGTTTAATCGAAGGAGATAATCCACAATCTATGGGAGGAACTAGATTATCGAGTAGCTTTACAGCATTTTTACCACGAGAAATGCACAAAACTGATTATTACATTTTATTTGCGCATGAGCATTTACATAATTGGATTGGAGGTAAAATACGTAACAATAAAGATAAAGAATTAAATTACTGGTGGACAGAAGGTTTTACAGATTTTTATTCAAGATTAATTGCATTGAGATCTAGAGGAATTGATAGAAATATTTTTATTAATGAAATAAATCAATTCCTGCGTTCATATTATTTGTCACCCGTAAATAAAGAACCAAACTTAAGAATTAAAAAAGATTTTTGGAATGATTATAATATTGAAAAATTACCTTATTACAGGGGACTTGTTTTTGCGTTATACCTAAACAATTTGATCCAAAAAGAAAATCCAGATGTTTGGTTGGATAATGTTATACATGATTTATTCAATGTTGCGTATGAACAACAATTCTCATCTATTTTGTTCAAAGACGTAGTTCATAGATATGTAAAAAATGGTATTGATAAAGAAATTACAAGTTTTATCGATAATGGCGATATAATTAGCCTTGAACTTATCAATCTGCCAATAGCAAAGATTTCAATGGGTAGATATCATTTGGGTTTTGATAGAGATGCTTTGCTCAAAGATAAATTAATACAAGGAATTGATATAAAAAGTAATGCTTATAAAGCAGGTCTTAGAAATGGACAAAAAATTACTGCTTGGGATTGTCCGAAAGGTAAAGGAGAACCTGATCAAATAATTACGATAAAAACCACGGCTAAAACTTTCAAATTTAAACCTGAACATTATAATAAAATTGAAATATATCAATTAAAGACAGATCTATTACCACAAGAAGAAGAGCAATTTAATAAATTTTTTAGCATAAAATGAAGAAGGTTTTAGGATGCTGAATATTAGAAGGCCGAATATAGAAGACATTGAGGCACTGGAACAGCTTTTCCAACTAACTCGTCAGCATACTTTTATATTAAGGTCAGCTGAAGAATTTAAAATCGGTGATTATGTGCAATCTACACATGAAGATGAAGTATGGGTTGCTGAGGAAAATGGCTTTATTATTGGCTTTGTTTCTATTTACGTTCCTGATAATTTTATACATAATTTATTTGTGTATCCAGAGCACCAAGGTAAAGGGATTGGAACAAAATTATTACAGCTCGCAGAACAGAACTTAGGGAGGCCTATGACATTGAAAGCTGCAATGGACAACCCCAAATCTTTTTCTTTTTATGAAAAATATGGCTGGCATCAAGTATCTATTCATGAAGACATAGACGAACCATACATATTATATAGAAAAAGCTAATAATTTATGGTATAGTGCAAAATGTCTAAATTTTTATCATTATTAACTATTGTTGTTGCACTTTTTGGCAATAGTGCATATGCATCAGATTCTATGAAACAATTCCAAGATAATTTAGAAAAAATCACCCATGAGTCAACAGCGAGCTCAACTGTGGCAATTGTTCGTGGTGGTAAGGTTTTTAAAGCTTCATCTAAGCAAGTAAACGATGGAACTCAGTTTTACATCGGCTCCGCCTCTAAACATATGACGGCGTATATGATGCTTGCCACCTTGCATGAGAAATATCCAGGGACTCAGCTTCAGGAATTGCTATCTACAAAATTAAATGTGTTATTTCCAGATTCTGCTTTGCTGAAATCTATCGGTAAAGATTGGATCTCTGAGGTCAGTTTACTTGATTTATTAACCCACAGATCTGGGCTTAGCGATTATTTGAATAGCTATGGCGATGGACTGACAGTGCCGGAAAGCTTGAACAAACCAATCAGTTCAGTTGAACTACTCAGGTCTATTTCGTTTGATGCCAGCAAAAAGCATCTATATTCAAACTCAAATTATTTGCTAGTTGGGAAACTAATTGAAGAAACAAACTCAGATACTTTGGATCATGTATTTGATCGATTCATTAAATTACCTGCAGGAATGACTTCATCCTTTTGTCCAGTTTCTAAAAACTATTTTGCACTCAAATCATCAACTTGCCTCGAGCAGCTTGCGCCTAATCTCAATGAAAAAGTTTTCCTTGATATGTCAAATGCGGTAGGCACCGGAAGCGTCATTTCTACCAGAGATGATTTGATCAAATGGGGTGCTTACTTATTCAAGTCATCACCAAAAGTCATTAGAGATGCAATGCTTGAAAATTACGGCACAGAGTCAGATGGCGACATAATTAACCTTGGGCTTAACACTCAAAGCTCAACACATTTAGGTGATTTTATAGGACATCAAGGTGATCTCGATAGTTTTAGTAGTTTCTTTGGATATGCTCCTAAAAGCGATACCCTTGTAATCATTTTAAGTAACAATAAGGCCGATAGTAACAATCTGATGGAAAGCTTGATTTCTTGGATATCAGAGCCTGAAGAAGTGACATCGCTCAACATGCATCAAGAAAAGCTAACTTGGCCTCGGACTGAAAAACTTATAGAAGAAAATGAATCTTTGAAATTCGCAGCAAGCTACAAGGAAGCACCTCCTGAGGCGGAAGCTACAGGCTATGATCCTTTTGCACTTGTACATTATAATGATGAAGTTGTATCTTTAGGTTATCAAACCAATGTTTTGGATTTTTAGATTGTAAATGATCATGCGTTTTTTCTTCCTGTCTATTTTTCTTGTTTTTAGCAAAGCAACCTTTGCAAGCGATAAAGAAATTCAATTCCCCAAGCCAACTGGCTCTTTTTCTGTGGGTTATAAAGTTATGGAATTTACAGACAGTTCTAGGACTGATACTTATCACACAGAAGATTTGCGACGCCTAAAAGTCACAATTTACTATCCCTCTAACGATGAACAAACAAAAGAGCCTTATGGCTATGAGGAGGAAGTATTTTTGAAAAGAGCACTGACAGAACCGCTACAATCCGAAGATATGACTTCTGAAGAATTTGAGTTGGTTGCGAATGAAATAAAAAACCTCAAGGTATTTAAGTCTAAAAATGCAACACCAGCAACCGCCCCATTTCCTGTCATTTTATTTGAACATGGATTTGGAGTCACGTCAGGTTTATATCAGCACATGATTTTAGATCTCGTTAGTCATGGATACATCGTTTTAGCTCCATCTCACCCATACATTGCTGATACAGTAATTTTTGAAGACGCAAGAGAAGCATTTTTAAAATCAAAGCGAGATGTGCTCATGTTTGAGACAGCTTTTCTTGATACCCAATTTATTTTAGAAAAAATTGATGAGATCGCATCAACAGTGCCTTCAATGGATCTGACTAAAATAGGCATGATAGGCCATTCTTTGGGTGGAGCCACAACAATTAGAACAACGCGCATGAATTCCCTGATTAAAGCCGGTATCAGTTTAGATGCCCCTGTTCATCATAATACCTATGATTATGATGGTGATGAACGTAGCACGAGTACACTGAATTCTGATATTACCCTTGATTATGGCTCTGATTTTGCCAAACCATTTTTACATATCTTTGCCGAAAAACCTATGTGCGATCCTTCCACGGTGCATCTTGCTACTAATAATTTCAGGGCAATCGTCAAAGGTACAGAGCACAACTCTTTTGCAGATCATGGTCTTTTGAAAGACAACATTACGGTGTTTAAAAGCAAAGGATGGCATTTAGGTGCAGGGGATGCCAATACTTTATCGTATTATCCAGAGCTTAATTCATTAGTTCGGACTTTTTTTGATAAGTTTTTTAAAGCTGCACAAGTTGACATCATGAAAATAAGCAGTAACGTTATTACCATTGAAACAACGAAGGATTAGCTAGTCTGTTATTAATGAGGTGCTCAGTAAATGATTAAAATTACGACCGTATATGACAATAACATTGATAAATCTGAACTTCAAGATGATTGGGGATTTTCTTGTCTAGTTGAACATCCTAATGGAAATATTATATTCGATACTGGTGCCAAACCTGCAATATTAGAAAACAATCTGAAAAAATTACATATCGATCCTACATCAATTAACTACCTTATTATCTCTCATAAACATTGGGATCACAAAGGTGGAGCTTTGTGGCTTTTGAAGCAAAATCCAAATATCATAGTTTATACTCCGAAAACCTGGCATAATAATTTAGAAAAAAGTTTGTCTATCAATAGTAAACAAATATATAGTGTTAAAGAACATTGTTCTATAAATGATATTTTTCATTTAATTATATCAAAGAATTTTTGGACAACTGAGCTAGCATTGGGCATCAAAACATCAAAAGGTATTATTGCCGTCACCGGATGTAGTCATACAGGAGTTCTGAAAATTGCTAAAACTATACGTTTTGTGATGAAAGAAAAAATCCATGCCTTATTTGGAGGTTTTCATCTACTGTGCTCTTCAAAATCAAAAATTAAAAATGCTGTAATAGGTTTAAAAGATGAAGATGTGCATTTTATAGCACCATGTCATTGCACCGGAGATACAGCTTTATCAATATTTAAAAAAGAATTTAATAATAAATTTTTAAAAAATGGCATTGGATCTCAACACTTATTCGAAGTATGATTTATAAATGCAGAAAATAAAATTACCAATACAATCTGTAAGCCTTGATGACGCAAGACTAGCTTCAGTTATTCATGGCGCTATTGGGAATCCTTCGCCAGAAAAAGCAAATTCCCAGTCCAAAACGCCGGTAACGACCCAAGAACCTTTAATTTTGTCTACCAAAATATTAGCTGGATCAAAGTCGCCATGAACAAGGTGCTTGTCATCGTCAGTGGGAAATAAATATGCGTGTTGCTCTATAGCTTCTTTGATTGCGGCAATCACCTCAGGTGATAGCACAGATAATACGGTTCTGTCATTCGAGCACTCCTGTGCAAATTTGATGATATCAGAGGATTCATATTGAATCACTTCCAGCTCTTTATTTAAAAATCCAGCTTTTGGAAATTCATGGGCTGTAATTTTTGAGAGAATCGTGCATACTTCGCTCATGATTGCGTTCAGATCATATGGTGCATTACCCAGTAAAAGATCTCTAAGAGGTATGCCAGTCATAAACTCTGTAACAGCAAAGTGATGCCCTTCAAGTTCACCTATATAGTGCGTAAGAGGTACAGGTACGGTTCCTTTTAATAATGCCGCTAGTTTTTGTTCTCGGTAAGCAACGTTTTTATCGCACAAATAAATACGCAAAATCTGTGGATTTTTTTCATTTTTCAACTGAATATTGTAATTAAGATTAGCGCAACCACCAGCAATCAATTCATGTGAAGTAAGTTTTTTATCAGGATAAGCAAGGCTTACCATTTTCTCCATCATACCTTCTGGCAGCTGGTATGTGACACTTATTTTTTCCCAATCAACTTTAAACATTACAATCTCCGCTTTAAAAAGATGCAGCTAGAATTGCGGGTATAACCCGGCCTCTCGAAGTCCATTACGTATCCCAATTTTTCATAGAATGTTTTGGCACCTTGAAAGTTCATTGTAGCAACCGTTGCCATAGAACATCCTGCTTTAAGGCCATAATCATGAACAGCTTCCATCAATTGATGTCCTAAACCATTCTTGCGATGAGTTGGATGTACCCACAATTGATCTGTATAAATGCTACCGAAAATTACACTCCCATTGCAGCCTGCAATAATCTGGTTTTTTTCATCTCGTATAAAAAATGCAAATGGGTGTGCAGAGCCAAAATTAGGTGTTTCTTGATTGATTTTTTGTGTCAGAAAATCAATATCTTCATTTGCAGGCGCAGATGTATATTCAATATTTATTGAAGCTTTCATATCCCATCCTCTGTTTTTTCGTCTCCCAAGAACCCACCGACTTGCGCATCCCACAAGTGTTTATAAAGCCCTGCTTTTGCAAGAAGCTCACTATGTGTTCCATCCTCAACGATCTTGCCTTTGTCAAAAACTAGGATGCGATCCATATGCAGCAAGGTTGATAAGCGATGGGCAATGATGATTGTTGTTTTGTTTTGCATCAACTCCCATAAGGATTCTTGGATCAAGTGTTCCGTGACAGAATCAAGCTGGCTTGTTGCTTCATCTAAAATAAGAATTGGTGCGTTTTTCAAAATAGCGCGAGCAATAGCAATACGTTGGCGCTGACCACCAGAGAGTTTTACGCCCCGTTCTCCAACCAGTGAGTCATAACCTTGCTGTAGCTTCTCTATAAATTCATGAGCATGAGCTTTTTTAGCCGCTTCAATAACCTCCTCATCGGTTGTATCAATACGTCCATAGCGAATATTTTCCATCAAGCTTCGATTGAACAGTGATGGATCTTGGGGTATCATTGCGATATTTTCTCTCAAACTATCCTGAGTTACATCACGTATATCCTGACCATCAATCAGGAGAGCTCCATCCGTCACATCATAAAGCCTGAGGATCAAATTAACGAACGTTGATTTGCCACCACCTGAATAGCCAACGAGTCCAACTTTCTGACCCGCCTGAATCTCTATGGATGTATTCTGGAAAAATGGTTCGGTACTTTTGTAATGGAATTTGACTTGATTAAAAGTTATTTGGCCTTGTGCACAATTCAAGGTTATAGCATTCGGTTTGTCCTGGATTTCTAGCGGTACAATCAAAGAAATAAGACTCTGCTTACATTTCCCTGCTGCTTTGTTAAAATAATCAACTTCGCCCATTAGAAACCAAGTCATGTGTCCAGTTTCCATAGATAAGCCTAAAATAAGGGCAAAATCTCCAATTGTAATTAAACCCTTGCCATACAAATGGACCAGAAAAAAAGCTGAAAAAGCCATCATGATGGCGATAAGGCCACCTTGAATACAATAAAGTATAATAGAGTAAATATTTAACGAATAATAGGCGTTACGCTGCTTCTCAAAGAATGGTATCATCCTTAAATTTTCATAGGTCTTGCGTCCAAAAATTCTTATATTTGAATGATTTGATAGTGAATCAGCTAATTCACCAACCACTACAGTTTCTTCTTCAGCTAATTTATCAGCTAGAGAAACAATTTTTCTGGACATGGAGAGGCTAAATGTAGCGAAAATTATAAACCATGCGATCAGTATAAGACAGAAAATTGAATTAACATAATAAGAGGCCGCAAATGCAGCAACCAACAACGAAGCACCTCGCAAAAAATTAGCTAATTTAAAAGTTATAATATCAACAATGCTATCAGATAAATTAGTAATTTGCTTAGAGATTTTTCCAGACAAACTATTTTGATAAAAGCCATGAGAGTGCGATAATGTACAATCCAGCATCACGGCAATAATTGTGTTTTGTATTATGGGCACATATTTAGCCCAAATGTAATTAACACCTCGCCATGTAAAATTATCAAAAACGATAAAATTTATAACGATTAGACTTGCTGGTAAGGTCAATATCGATACATCTACATCATTAACACTTAGTAATAAATCTATTAATTGTTTAATTAATATGCTATTAAATGGTCCCCAAAAACCAGCAATGATTGATAAAAATATCACCACAAATACAATACTTTTATACTCTTTCAAAAAAGACCACATAAAAGGAAACAGTGTTTTTGGTAACCGGTTGTTTACCACGACTTACCTCCCCAAGACATACTCAGCACATAGTAAAGGTGTGTGAAGGAGTGATTATTTGCTCTAATCTGATCATTCATAGGCATTCTAATCCAGCCTGATGAAATACAGTTAATCCGTATTTTATGGCGTGATGGTTCACCTACTAAAGTCTTTGTTAAATGGATCACTGCTGCTAACACTGTAAGTGGTACCACTTTTGCAGGAATAGCACCCCCATTCACACTGCAGATATTAATAATCGACCAATGGATATTATTGTGTTCCATGTGATTTGCTACTGCTTTCATGACATACCATATACCTATCAAGTTGGTTTGGATAATGGACTCAAAATAAGACATTGCTTCGAAAAAAAGTTCTGATAACAGTAGAGAGTGATACTTCATTTTGTTTGCTTGAGAATGGATTTCAATGTACACTATAAATATATACTTTCCTATTAGGATCTTTTATTAAAAAAAGAAGTCATATGATGATGTTGATGTTTTTTTTGCTAATAATAGCTGTTTTTCTTGGTCATATTGGTAGGAATCACGCAAGTTTGACTTTGTTTTATGTGTGTTTTTTTGCTTCAATCTCTTGGTTTGCTCATCATGCGACTGACAAGCTGAACTTATCTTTCTAGTTGGGTGCTATGAATACGCAAAGGAACAGTACGATTTTAGATCTTTTAATACTTAGTATAGCTTTGGGTGCTAATTTAATGGCTTTATTCTATCAGTATTATTTCAATGAAATACCATGTCCATTATGTCTTCTCCAAAGAGTTGGATTGTTTTTTATAGCATTTGGAGCTGCAATGAATTTAAAATTTGGGAAAAATTTTAAGTATGACTTTATTATAATAATCTCGAGTTTGTATGGTCTTGCTGTTGCTACAAGACAAGTTTTGCTACATATAATGCCTGGTGATCCAGGCTACGGATCGGAATTCTTGGGTTTACATTTTTATACGTGGAATGATATTATTTCGTTGGGTTTTATAATCATGATATTAATGTATCCCTTGTTCAAAAAAATAACTCTTGATGAGTGCGTGTCAAAGATATCACTTTCTAAAAAAATAATAGTAGACTGCAGTTTTGCTTTGTTAATGAGCCTCTTAGTTGTGAACACTGTTCTAGTATATTTTGAGTGTGGTTTTGAGCAATGCCCTAGCGATCCAACAGAGTACAAAAACTTCCGTTGAGCATATGGAAACAATTCATGAATCTCACTTCATGCAGCTGTAGCCAAACCATATCTTTCAAGATCAATGATGTATTCTAATTTTTTATATGAAACCTGTACATCTTGAAAGCTCATAATATTAACAGTTACAATACCCCACATACTTCATAGAAATTAAAAATGATAGAGATAGAACTCAAAACATCAATTGATTAGCAAATCTCCCTATTGGTTTTTCCTTGTTTTAAGAGTTTTTTTAACCATCTACCTTGCAGAAAACATCTTCTAATTGTTAACTGATATTTGAGTTAGAACATCTTTGAAATCTTTTTATAAGCCATAAAATTAAATTATCATCAACTCTATGCACACTTCCTGGCTCCACATATATACCATCATATGTTATACCTCTGCCATCAGGTATATAACCACGTTTGATGTAAAGTCTCTGTGCAGCCCCATACCCACTGTACAAACCAACACCTAAACCAACAATACTACTTTTCATTGCTGCTGCTTTTTCTGCTGTATCTAGCAGTAAGGAACCAATACCTATCTTGCGAAAGCCAGGCAATACGTTTAAATCCATAATCTCTGGGATATTTTGTGCTTTAAATAACGGATATTGTGATTGCCATTTCAAGGTTACATAACCGGTAAACTTGTCTTGGACGTGAGCCACCCAAACGAGTCGCTCTCCTGCTTCTTGCTCCTTTAAATATCCTGTAAAAAGCGATACTGGTTTATTCCAGCCGATTTGGTTAAAAGCTTCAGACATAGCTGGAATATGAGGGGCTTCAAATGTGTAAATTGACGTTTTCATATAGCATCAATTTTTGCATCCAACAGCATACAACATGGCATGTTTTTTCAGGTAATCCAGTTTGTCAAAAAGTTTTAGGCCACAACGACGTAATATTTTCAATGGTAAAAAATCATTTGAAAAAAGCTTCACAAGACTGGTAGTTGCAAATATCATTGTCTGTACATCTAATTCTCTAGAAGTAGCATATTCTTTCAAAACGTCAGCTGCACCAACATCAAGACCAATACTATGATGTTGTTGTACAATTGATATAAATGACTTCACATCACGCAGTCCCAGGTTAACTCCTTGTCCTGCAACAGGATGAATGCTCTGCGCAGCATCACCCAACAATACAACTCTCTTTGCATATCTCTGTTTTGCCTGTACAAGTTTCAACTGGTGTGCTGATGGTTCTGAAATGACATCAATATCACCAAGATACCCTGCAAGTTTTTTCCTAATGAGATCAGATATGGCTGTAGCACCAAGCTTGTTGAGGTCATCACTTTTTATATTACCCCTCTCAATCCACACTAAAGATGATTGTGTGCCATCATTGTCATGCTTTGGTAATACTGCAAAGGGGCCAGCTGGAGTAAATTTCTCCACTGCAACACCATCATGTGGCCAATTCTGATGCGATATATCAACTACTATTGCAGTTTGATCATAATCCTTTATATTAGTACCAATATATGATAGATTTCTTACAATTGAATTACGACCATCACAACCAACAATCAACTGCGCTTGAAGTGTGCTACATGCCTCGTTTTCTACAACATTCACAAGTGTACTATTCAATGAAACATTGTATGTATTTGCCCTAATACTCGCAATTTGATCACTCTGAAACACATGAAAATTAGTATTTTCAGATAGCAATTTATAAAATTTCTCACATAAGACTGCTTTCAACACTCTTTCATCAATCATATAACCAAAACAATCTACACCTATATCATGTGGTGCAAAGTCAACCTTTGCATATGAATCATCATCTACTACCCTGATATGATTGATTTTCTGAGAATTTTTCTGAAGCGCATCACCAACACCACATTCTTTCAACAACTCATAGGAAGAGTTTGCTATAGCTAGTAATTTTGATGCATTTGTACTAGCACTCGATCTGTTGAAATTATATGTATTATCCTTCAGCATTGAGATTACATCAGCATCATTTGTTACAATTGCAACTCTTATCCTTTCGAGTTTTGCTAACATTATTGCTGTTGTAATGCCTATGAAACTCGACCCAACTATGATGATATCGTATCCTCTCATATTATGCACAAATGCTATTTACATACTTATGAAGATCGATCATAGCATTGTTACTGTGCATTTAAAACACTGCGATCAAAGTTGTATGCTGCACTTGGCTGCAGCATTTTTTGTCACATATGCTGTGAATGTCTGTGATTGTTCTTCTCCTCCTTCATATTCTCCTACTTCATATTCTTCTTTTTGATCCTCTTTATCTTTGGATAGTTTAAGAAGTTGTTCTACTATCTTATCGAGAAGCTCAAGTTTTGTCTCGAACATTTTTACATCTTGAGAACTGCATTTATCCTCATGAACTATCTGCTTACGCAATTTGTTAAAATCTTTTGCGAAGGTTGCCATGCTATTAGTCGCTTTACTCTTTTTACGATCTTTTTTTGACTGCACCTCCTCAAAACTATCATTACTTTTTTTCTTCTCATTGTTTTTTTTCATCACACTTTTTACTATTTTTTCGACGGAAGAACATTCGAATATTGTACTAATTCTCTCTAGAATCTCGGAATGAGACCATCCTTTTTTCAGGTTTAGAATTAGCGTTGCTGCACGCTCTTTCTTGTTTTTGTTTTTTTGTTCTTTCTCTAATTTTACTATGATTTCTTTTTTCAATTCTTTGTCACCGTTTATTTTTTCATACAATGTGCTAACTATTTCAACCATTTGATGTATAAGTTTATACCTGGGTGCAGCATTGCTGTGTATCAATTTTTCAAAATTTTCGATTTCATACTCCCATTCACTAGCACGTTCTTCTAAAGCATCAGACAACTTCTTACATAACTCTGCCATTAATCTATCATCGGACTTATTATAATAAAGCAAATTATTTCTGAGTTTATTAATATCATCCCTCTTAAAACCATCCAAACCCAACTTTTCAAAATCAGCATCACAAATCTTAGTCTTCTTAATCTTATCTGACTCTTTATAAGCATACAAAATATCTAGAGCTCTAAAGCCACAGTACCAACGAATATCCTTGTTATTACTATTCTCACCATAACATTTTGCGTGACAATATAAATTCTTCAAATATTCATCATTTGCATTGTATTCACTTCTATTTTCCATATTTTCCCCTCCTATATTGTTTTTTTACAATTTGTAGTATATCAATTGAGTGTGAAGTTTATATTAAGAGTTTGCCTTTGTAATTAACACATGGTAAAACTACTATATGTGTGTGTGGGGGAAATCATACATGACTTAGTATAGCCCATACAATCATCAAACTAAAAACCAAGGTTAACAAATGCAAAATCTGAAAATATATTCAGCAATTCATAAATTGCTAGCAAACGGTTTCATTGCAGTTGATGAAAATGATAATGAAAGTGTGATTAAAATAGATAATGTATATGTATGTCCAGCATACTACAAGGATTATGATGATGGAATACATATTATTTTGGATTGTAGTAAAAATGGAAAAAATGAATATAGTGTATACGATGTATACGATACTTGCATCGCAGCTAATATCGAAGTGGCATTGGAAGAGCAAGAAGAAATTGAATGTGAAGTGCATGTAAGATCCATGCATTCATTGAAAAACACAGAAGGGATTGGTGCGAAAGAGGAGTACAACGAGATTAGTGAGAACAAAACACTTTTAAGTGATTATATTTTAAAAGAATTAGAATCGAAAATGCAAGCATACAGTAAAGACAAATCTAGAGATGAAACAGCTAGAGAAACCACTAAAATGCAAGACCAAACACCATGTGGAAAGATAGTGAGAAATACAGAAGGGATTGGTGCGCAAGAGAAGTGCAACAAGGTTGATGAGATTGCTGAAAACATTAAAATGCTTAAGGAAGACCAAACACTCTGTGAAATGGTGAAGAAAAATTCTACTGAATACTCAATGCTCCATGAGATGTTGAAGAAAATAGCTGAGAAAAATTCTGGTAAACGCGAGATGGGGGAGGAAAAATTTGTGGGTGATCAAGATTCTGGTGATACATTGGAAGAAACTGGTTGTGACTCATACAAACAACAATCATATGTTGAATATACAAACAAAGCGTTTGATAATGATTTTCACAAAAAAAGCATCTAATGATGATGTTGTGATCACTCCATGAGAGCAATGTCCTAGCATGACAGTACTGTATCGGCTCTCAGAGTTGCTCTGGAGCGTTACAACATGTCATCATGTGAAGAGCTGAGCCCGGTTGTCATATTTTGTGTGCAACGAGTCGCACTTGCTATTCCTTCTTCTTTCCTAAACCGAGTATTTTAGCTGATGTCAGCTTTATCTTCTCAATGATCTCTGAGCCAACTGATGTGTCATGAACTTCCGTCTGTGCAAGCTGATGTATGTTTTCAACTATACTAGTGTTGATGTCATTTTCAGCTAAATCTATTGCAACATTAATTGCATTTGCAAAGGCAATATCATCAGCTCCTCCATGACTCTTTACTACTATCCCATCTATTCCTATAAACATAGCACCATTATTCACTCTAGGATCTAGAAAGGCCATTTTTTTCTTGAGATATGGCTGTAGTATCAATCCACATGTCTTTGTAATGATATTTGTTTTTATTGCTGAGTACATTTGTCCTAAACATGCCTTTGCAGCACCCTCTGATGACTTTAGGAAGATATTACCAGAAAAACCATCAGTTACAATCACATCAGCCTTGCCAGCTATTACATCATGCCCCTCAACATATCCTATGAAATTTAGACCTGAATGACTTAGGATCGCATGAGTTTGTCTTTCCAACATCCTTCCCTTAGTATGTTCTATTCCTATATTTAAAATACCAATTGTCGGATTTGTTTTTTTTAAAACAGATTTTGCGAAACACGTGCCCATCACAGCAAACTGACTCAAGACAATTTCATCACACTCTGTGTTTGCCCCCATGTCAAGTAATACAGCTCTACCAACTTCATTACCAATCGTTGGAAAAGGACATATTATCGCAGGTCTTTTGACATCAATGATGCTACCTAACACCATACGTGCAGTCAACATAAGAGCTCCAGTGTTACCTGAGGATACACATGCTATTGCTTTTCCTGTATGTACAGCATCTATTGCAATACGCATACTTGAATTTTTGTGATGTCGCAAAGCATCTGTTGGTTTGTCATTATCAGATACAACGGTACTTGTATGTATGATAGTATATGAGTTCTTCGGTATAAAATATTGTTTTAATAGATCAGATATCATCTCAGCATTACCACATATTAGAAAGTGCACATTTTGATGTTTCTGAGTTGCAATATTTATGCCAGATATTATTGAAAGTGGTGCATTTGTTCCACCCATAGCATCTATTGCTACTACCAACTTGGTCTGTTTATCATTATCTGTCACACGATGTTGTAGTATTATATCTTCTTTTGTCATTGAGTTATTTGCCTTCACTATAGCGTTTATACAATCAATTTTTTTTGATATCACATGTATTATCGATGGGTTATAGAAATGTCAATTCATTCCCATCAATAATACATAGTAACGATACCAATCACATTGTATTGAGTGCTACAGTCATATAATAATATGCAATCGCATATGAAATTATCCTCAATTGATAAAATATTATAATTACTCATAACACACTAGTGATATAAAAATTGACTAGTATATGCAATATATTACATCTTCACATACAGCTAGAACTTGCTAACATTACTTGGCTTATCAACTAGATATGGTTTAATAATATAACTCAAAATGAGTGCACTACCATACATTATATATCCAGAAAATACTACATCACTGATAAAATGCTTACCTTGTATTACACGGAATAATCCAAATATTCCACCTATAATTGTGCTAATTATCATAAATTTTTTTCTTCTGATGCTTTTCGCATCATACAGAAACGCAATACTATATATCAAAAAACCTATTGCAGAGTGTCCTGAAACAAAGGAAAATGTATCTTGATAGCCAGCATTATTTCTATTATTATGCTCCCATGCTTTTGTAAACTGATATTGACCATTGAACTCATTAATATACTGCGGCCTAATCCTTTGAAAAAGAAACTTTGTTGAATATACTGCAATCAGTGAACCAAGTATTCCGACTAGTATGACATATGTCATTTTTCTCTTGGAACTACTATCAAAGAAAAAACGTTGTACTTGTATGATACGATGCTTGACATTTTGTGCTATCAAGTATGTTTGTTCATAGGTATTAGATTTTATAGCAATATTTTTCAGCCTTAGATTATGTGAATATATTCTACGTGCAAAAAAAAGCATTCCGCATATCCATATGACACTACCTAATTGTATGCAAATATCACCAATATACATTGTTATATTATGCTCAGTGTTAAATGGGAAAAACCCCAGATCACTATCAAAAAACATTTGCGATACTTGTATGTCTATTTGTGGATAAAATCTAAATATCAGAGTGAAAATAATAAATGATAGAAGGAATTTTATTGGTATACTCTGTTGCATTTCATCGAATTTATGTGTGAGTTTTTACATGCAATATAACATTCTAACTCAAAATTATGTATATGTCTGATGAAAATCGGATATCATTGTTCACACAATATTATTAATTCATTGTGATATATGTATAAGCTAGCCAGGGCATTCCCATCATTTTTAAAAAATGCAATAGACAAAGGATTACTCCTAATACTTGCAACGGTGATTGCATTTGTATTTGCCAACACTGATGTTGCACCATTATACTATGAGCTATTGCATTCTAAAATATCATTTATATCTGATACAATAAGCATAGGAATCCCTTTGCATGCTATTGTAAATGACATGTTGATGTCTATATTTTTTCTTATTGTTGGGATAGAAATAAAGAAGGAGATAACATCTGGGCACCTTGCTACAAAATCACAAAGAATATTGCCTATTGCATGTGCGATGTGTGGGGTAATTGGTCCGATGGTCATTTATATTATATTCAACCATGGAACTGATGCTATTAAAGGATGGGCTATACCAACTGCAACAGATATAGCTTTTACTCTTGCTGTGATGTCATTATTTGCATCAACAATTCCAATGTCAATTAAAGTATTTGTAACTGCATTAGCGATAATAGATGATCTCATTGCCGTTATTGTAATAGCATTATTTTATACAGAAACATTGCATGGCCTATACATAATAGGTATAATAATATGTATTATAATGCTACTACTATTAAATCGCAGTAAGGTATGTTATTTGCAACCCTATATTCTAATCGGTGTTATAATGTGGTATTGCTTTTTTTTCTCTGGTATACATGCGACCGTTGCTGGTGTAGTACTTGGGTTTCTAATACCATGTGATGTTGAAACTCCAGAGAATAATACAGCGAAACTTGGTAAAACTCTTGAGAAACACTTGCAACCATTTAGTACCTATTTAATCATGCCAATTTTTGCATTTTTCAATGCTGGCGTATCGGTAATAGAACTTGAGCTGCAACATATTCTCAATGGTATCACAGCCAGTATAATCCTTGGTTTATTTTTTGGTAAACAAATTGGTATATTCAGTTCATTTTATATCTTAGTCAAAACTAAACTCGTTGTAATGCCAGAGAATGCAACATATTTCCTAGCATATGTGGCATCAGTAATGTGCGGTATAGGCTTCACAATGAGTTTATTTGTTGCAGCGTTGGCATTTGATATGCATAGCATTGCACTCATGAGTTCAAAGGTTGGCATTTTGATTGGATCACTTTTATCATGCACTTTTGGAGCATTATTACTAATGTTTGTGAGAAAGTGAGAGATCAACAGTACATCAGTTTGATCAGTGGCTTATTCTCTCCATGCACTTTTGCCAAGGCAGATTCAAGATCTATATCCAAATTGTTAGCTAAACAAAGCAATGAGAAAAATATATCTCCTAACTCTAGTTCAGCTCAGGATTTTTTAATGTCATGCTGCTGTCCATAATTTGTTGTCTTGAAAAATTCCTTTGCAATTTTATCTAGTTCTGATATCAGATCTAAAAAACGTATTGTTGGATCTGTTGTAAACTATTTTGCTTACAAAATATAGCAATGTTATTCTGTACACCTTTCATAACACTCTACTTTTTATCATCTGTTTTTGAATTATGAACTATCACCAATGCAGGTTTTAATAGTCGATCCTTGATTACATAACCAGCTTGTACCACCTGTGCAATTGTATTGTGAGGCTTATCATCAGCTGCAACCTGCGATATTGCCTGATGAAATCTATGATCAAAATCCTCACCTTCGGGATGTAGTCTACTTACACCATGACTACTGAAAGCTTTTTCAAGTAATTTTAATGTCATATCTATACCCTCAAACATTGCTGCAACTTTATTAGCATAGTTTTTTATCTCATCAGGAGTAATTTTTGAGCAATCTATATCTATCAAACCATCAAAATCAGACTTATGCGATTGTGCTCTATGAAGACTTTCCATCACGTCAGTAAGCCCCCTTGCAAACTCAGCAATTATATATTTTGACATGTCATCCAATTCACGTGTATGACGTTTTCTTAAGTTATCGTTATCTGCTTTTTCCCTCATAATACTATCTTTGAGTAGCGCATTTTCTTCTCTCAATCTTTTTATTTCAAGTGCTAGAGCTTGTACCTGCTCACGTGTTATACCTTCACCATCTTGTGTCTCTTCTGTCCTCTGTGTCTCTTCATTTGCTGTCTGCTGCATTGCAGCATTATCATTTGGATGCACTTCCTTGTTTTCAATCTCATTTTGTTTTTTATTATTCATGTTTGTATATATTAATTGTGAGCATTGCTATTTGTGATACACTAATTAAATAGATATTCCTTAGAACCATGATTTCAAGTGTTTATGTGAAGTATAATGGAAAAAATATCAATGTATATTATTTGTATTCATATCACTCGAAGAATATATATTGATTATTTCAGCTGCAACCTCTTCTACTGCTTTGTTTGTAACATCTATTACCCTTATACCTAGGGATTTAAACACTGAATTTGCATACTGTATCTCTTGTTTTATTGCAGCTATTGATGAATAATGTTGCATCATAGAATCTTCAAGATGTGAAGGTGTAATATATGTCTGATATAACGATGATAGTCTAACATTCCTGATTCTTAATAAATGATGTGGTAGTATTGTCAAACCTATCATGACAGGATGTTTGTTTTCGATAATTTCCTCGATGTTTGGAATATTGAGTTGTAGATCTCGCACTATTGGAATGTTTGCAACATTATAGCCCCTCTGTGCAAGATATAGTGCAGTTGGGGACTTTGATGTCCTTGAGATACCTAATAAAATAATATCTGCACACTTGTAATCATTAGATGCCTGACCATCATCATGACTCAAAGCATAACCAATACTGTTAATTCTTTCATAGTAATCATCTCCTAACTTTTTATATTTACCTGGTCCAGCATTTGATGGTCTTATCTCCATACACTTTGACACAAACGATATAATAGACTGGAGTGGACATATATGTGGTATTGAATGCTTGTAACATAGAGAAATAAAATAATCTCTTACTTCGCCTTTTCCCATGGTATATATGATTAAACCACGTGCTTTTTCAAAGCTCTCTATTACTGCATTAACTTGCTGTTTGTTGCGCACAAGCAAGAAGGCATGCTCCTTCACTTCAATTTCTGGAAATTGAACAAATGTTGCCTTACTGATTGCTATGACTGTTTCCCCGGAAGAGTCTGATACAAGATATAGGTTGAGAACTTTAGACATTTATAGACAAAGATGTGAATTTTTGTACAATGTAGAGTACTATAGCATGCTGTTTTACAGCAATATAATATGTATTAACAATTAAATGGCAGATTTATGACACAATGTCCGCACTGTCAACAATTTCAGCACAATGAAGAAACATGTGCAAAATGCAACAAGATATTACCCATCAATCAAGAGCTAAGTTTTTTTGAGATTTTAGGTTTGAAACAGAATGTTGTAGTAGATATGAAAATGTTAGATGACAAATACATCGATAAGATCACATTGTTTCATCCAGACAAATTTGTGACGAAATCAGTCAAAGAACAGGAAATTGCTACAAATAATGCTGCATTGATTAATTCAGCATACCATACACTCTCATCACCAATACTAACCTGCGAATATATTGTTCAACAATTTGAATTGCAGCATCATACAATAATTTCATCATCAATTGATAATGGTGAAGATAGTAATATATGGCTTGCTGAATCAATGGCATTACATGAGGAACTAAATGATTTGAGCAGTATAAAACAAATTGAAGCATTTGAAAGAAAGATGTTGAACATGTTACATATGGTGATTAAATCAACACAAAATGCTATCAATACAAATCAATTTGTTGCTGCAAAGAACAACCTAGAAAAGATTAGATTCATTGAAAGACTAATAAATAGTGCAGGGATTAAGGCATCAGAAATCAAGAAATCAAATGTTAAAACGTTATACAAATGACACTATATCAAATATTAGAACCAACAGATATAACACATATAGCTGAAGGTGACATCATAGTAGGAATAGATTTGGGTACCACCAACTCTATCATCGCATACTATAATGGGAATGAAACAATCGTAGTACCACTAAATGACAACGGTGATACACTACTGCCATCAGTAGTGTCATATAGAGACAATACATCACTTGTTGGGCATAGTGCTCTAACACAGCCTAGTTATATTAAGTCTGTGAAGAGATTAATGGGTAAGGGCATCAACGATGGAATTTTAGTAAATAATATATGGGATATAGACCACAAAAATTCATCAAATGAAATTGTCAAACTGAGTTGCAATGGTAAAGACAATATCTCACCAATAGAAGCTGCTGCGGAGATACTAAAGTCCTTAAAAAAAAGCGCTGAAAATTATATAGGACGGCAAATCAAGAAAATTGTAATAACAGTGCCAGCACATTTTGATGAAGCAGCACGTACAGCAACTAAAGATGCAGCAAGGATTGCTGGTCTTGAAGTTGTGCGCATGATAAATGAGCCAACAGCAGCAGCAATAGCATATGGTCTTGATGTCAATCCCACAGGAAATTTTTTAGTGTATGATCTTGGTGGTGGAACTTTTGATGTTTCAATACTTAAGATGTATGGTGGTATACTGCGTGTTATAGCAACGGGTGGTGATGGTTATATTGGTGGTGATGATTTTGATATGATGTTACTAAGGATGATATGTAAAAGAATTGGCTATAATCCAGCCGCAGCAACAGCAAAGCATGTATTATTAGCAACACAGATAAAAAATCATCTATCTACACAATATACTTGGATCGGCAATTTTCTTGGTAGTGAAACTTCCATCACAAGGAGTGATGCTGAAAAGGCATGGCATCCCCTAATAGAAAAAACGATGCAAATTGCACGTGATACTGTTGACAGTGCCAAGGTACAAAACATATCACATGTTGTTCTTGTTGGTGGAGCAACACGCATTCCAGCCATACAGAACGCTATTAAAAATGCTTTCAACAGCACTTTATTAATGCACATAGATCCTGATAAGGTTGTTGCAGTGGGGGCGGCACTGCAAGCGAGGGCACTGATGACAAGTGATCATCTTTTAATCGATGTAGTGCCGTTATCACTAGGGATAGAATTATTGGGTAATATGGTTGAAGTGATCATACAACGCAATACACCAATACCAGCAGTAGCATATCAAACCTATACTACATACGTAGATAACCAGAGGGGTTTTAAAATCCACATCCTACAGGGTGAAGGAGAAAGTGTGGATAGTTGTAGATCGCTTGGCACATTTGAGTTGAATGGTATCACACCAAAACCTGCAGGAGCAGTGAGATTGGAAGTATGTTTTAGGGTTGATGCTGATGGCCTCCTAACAGTTAGTGCAAGAGACATGGAAAGCAACAAAACATGTTCAGTTGAAGTTAAGCCATCCTATGGCTTAACAGAGGAAGAGATTAGACAATTGCTATCAGGTTGCATCACAGGCATCATAAATCTGTGAACACCATACCATTGTCTGTATTAGTGTTACTGTTCAGCTAATACTTCATTTTTTTCCTTTTTGCATCCATGTGTTATCAAATAATAGATTGAACTCAATATAACCAAGCCTAGGAAATACCACATGATATTTTTATTAGGCATACTCACTAGGAACGACAAAAGCAATACGATACCAAAAACCGGTATAAATGGCAGCATCGGACACATGAACTCACGTTTCAAATCAGGTTGCTTATGACGCAAGTAGATAGGTAAGACTGAAACGACAATAAATGTTGTAATAACACAGAAATTACCCATTTGAGCCATTGTATCCAGAGGGAAGGCCCCTGCTAACAATGCTATAATTACAGTGATTACAACTGTAGCAACATGTGGGGTTTTATTTTTTGCATGTATTTTCTGTAAGCTTTTTGGTAATAGCCCATCGTTTGACATGCTAAATGTTACACGTATGATTGCATATGTCATTACTAGCGCTACAGAACTAAGTCCACATATTGCTCCAACCTTGATGATGATAGCAAGCCATGGCATGTTCATCGCATTCACAGCTAATGCCATTGACTGAGGACTATTCAGCTTTGTGTAATGCACAAGACCAGTTAAAACTCCTGAAACAAGAACATAGACTATCATTGAAACAAGTAATGATCCTATTATACCAATTGGTAAGTCTCTTTGTGGATTTTTTGTTTCCTGTGCAGCAGATGCTACAGTATCAAAACCATTAAATGCTAAGAATACTATTGCTGCACCACCGAATATTCCTTGTATACCAAACTGTCCTGTTGCATCTATGTGTTCAGGTATAAATGGTGTCCAGTTTTCAGGATTAATATACATCACACCAATTAGCACAAATGATGTTAAGACACCTATTTTTATAATAACTATGATATTATTCAACAGTGCAGATGTTTCTGTGCCTTTATATAACACTGTACCAATCATAAGCACAATTGCGCAAGCCAGTAGGTTGAAAACACCAACACTAGTTGTACCATCGTTCATTACAATCACTTCTCCAACGTGATGTGTAAATGCTGTTGGTAAGTTTATACTCATTTGTTCAAGGAACGATACCACATATCCAGACCAACCAACAGCAACTGCAGCAACCATGAAACTATTACCAACTAATATAAATGACCCTATCAACCACGCAGGCATTTCACCTAATGCTACATATGTATATGTATATGCACCACCCGAAATTGGAATAGTGGCAGCCATCTCAGCATAACACAATGCTGCGCATGCACATGCAATACCACCTACTATAAATGATAATACTACAGCAGGACCTGCACTTGCCCCAGCTGCAGTACCAGCTAGAACAAATATGCCAGCACCAACAATTGCCCCGATTCCTAGCATCACAAGTTTCATTGCATCGAGCGTTCTTTTCATCGGATTGTGTTGTGCATGCTGTAGCAGTTCATCTATATTTTTCTTTTTAAAAATACGTTTATAGTTCATAGCGAAGATACCCCTAAAATAGTTTTCATTGTATGTTCTTTATTGCAGATGATATACATGACATATGAAATTAAATACCATGATTTAATATGAAATCAAGTTATTGATGGAATATAATTGATGTGAACGCGAATATTTTACACTTGGTAAGTCATATCTTATATAGTAGACTTCGCAAATGAGTTGAAATAACATATTTCATTTCGTGTTGAATGTCTTAGCAAATATCGTTATAATGTATTCTGCAGATAAAAAAATTACATCATTATAATGCAGCAACAAGTAGGAAATCAACATGGATCAACACTGATCATACCGCAACATCTTGCGATAATTATGGATGGTAATAATAGGTGGGCAAAACAAAATACTATACCAATAGCTATTGCTTACAGAAAAGGTGCACAGGCTGCTGAGAATATAATCAAAATTTGTAAAAACTACGGAGTCAAATGGCTGACACTATACGCATTTTCAACTGAAAACTGGGAACGAGATCATGATGAGGTATCGTTGTTGATGTCAATTTTTAAGGAGTATATGTTGAATTATCTAAGTGGTATAACTGATGAACAGATGCGCATAATATTCATAGGTGAAAGAAATAGAATTCCACGTAATATTGTAAAGATAATGGAAGATATAGAAAATAAATCAAAACAGCACGATACCTTCACGCTAGTATTAGCCGTTAGCTATGGATCAAGGAATGAAATATTAAATGCTGCATTTGCAGCTGCTAGTGATATATACAAAAACGACAACTCGCTATCTAAGGAGTTATATAATACGAAATTCTCACAACACATAAATCCGCATGGTATACCAGATCCAGATCTGTTGATCAGAACAAGCGGGGAAAAAAGATTAAGTAATTTTCTCTTATGGCAGCTTGCTTATACTGAATTGTACTTCACCAATGTATTGTGGCCCGATTTTAATGAAAGGGTGCTTAACGACGCATTTATAGCATTTAGTGCAAGGCATAGAAGATATGGAAGGCGTTAGTAAGTTGATAGACGATGTGTTGGAAAGCACGTTGAGAAGTGATATGATCAAATTCTAAATAAATGAATGTAATAAGAATCTTATTTTTTAATGTCTGACATTTTAGATGAAATTAAAGAGCAATCTAATGAACAACGCTTCAACAGAATTGTAGGTAGCTTTACCATAGTGTTGTTAATATGTGGGATAGTTTTAATAGTTTACCTAGGTGTAATGTCTTGGTATCAAGCGAGAAGTCGTGATAGGATACAGCAGGATGGCATTACATTAATACGTACGGTGCATAGTATAAATTATTCAAAATTGAGACAAAAAGAGGTATCGAATAACAACTCTAAGCAGGATAATGGGCAAAATGAATCAAAAAAAATAGAGAAGCTTGAAAAACTAGCAGCACAAGACGGTTCAATTTATACAGCATTGGCTAACTTCTATCTTGCAAGTGTGTCATTAATGCAATCTAACTCTAGTAAGGCTATATATTATTATGAACGTGTCGCTAAGAACACATCATACCCCAATATTATAAGGCAATATGCAAATCTTGTTGCTTTGAATGCGAAGCTACAGTATGATAGGATCCCCTATGAAAGTGCTATAAAACAGTGTGATGCTAGTCTTAGTAAATATATGCATGATGATGGTAAGATTGATGATAAGCTCTTTCATAATGAAGTCTTTGCAAATAATATAGCCTTGACTGCTGTGGCTGTAAGTAATGCGATGGATGATCAATTGCGAGCACAAAATTACCTGCAAATCATAGGTCAGCATCATAATGCAAATGATAACCTAGACTATATTAACCACATGCTTGATGAGTATCTGAAGTATAAAATTTCATCTTCAGATGAAAATAGTATTGAAAAAGCAACAAATGCTACACATAATAATTGATACATCTAGCGCTAATTGAAAATAAATATACTTCATGCAAGATAGACCAGATACACATATTACAATCGAAGGTGACAATGAGGATTTGGAAGACATCAGAGAGATTGTAGTCGACCAATTGTCCGAAGATAAAGCTGATGACATTGAGGTTTTTAATGTGAAAAGTGACATCACCTCATATGTAGTGATTGCAAGTGGTAGATCATCAAAACACATATCATCCATGACTGATAAGTTGGTTGATAGGATAAAAGATGAATGTCCAGGGGTAGATAATGTGCACATAGAAGGTGCACCAAATGCACAATGGATTTTATTAGATATGGGAGAGTTGATGGTACATTTGTTCACATATGAAATGCGTCAGCACTATAACCTTGAGGAAATCTACAGATCTAAAACGTGAACACATTTCAAATTCCTGTTGCAGCAACAGCATGTGACACAACAAATTTGCGTAGTTTTTGTATGATGCGCTCCTCTATTTGCCTAATACGTTCTGTAGAAACACCATATTCTTCTGACAATACAGTAAGTGTATCAGGTTTTGTCTTCAATCTACGCCTATATAAAATGTCTTTTTCTCTATCTGTAAGTTTTTTTACACTATTGCTGAGCAATTGAGTTTGTATTTGTTTTTCTTGATTAGATATCAACACATCCTCATGCGATATAGCGTCATCAGATATCACACTATCAAGTAGTGTTGCCCCCTCATCATCATGAGAAATGGGCTGATGTAATGAGATCGCACGCAACTGTAATAACGTTGGGTCGGCACTATATGTTATTGTTTCAACATCAGCTTCATATGCATCCTCGATGCTACTTATTTTCTTGTTGAGTTGCATTATGTTATCCTTTGCAGCACGTAATTTACAAAAAAGTTTTTTCTTCATAATGGATGTACTAACTTTGAGCATTGACCAACTTTTCAATATATACTCTTGTATCGCTGCTTTGATCCACCATATTGCATATGTAGCAAGTCTACAACCCATATTAACATTGAATTTTTGCACAGCTTTCATCAAACCTATATTACCTTCAGATATCATATCTGATAGAGGTAGTTCGTATGAACGAAAATTCTGTGCAACCTTGACCACCAGTTTTAAGTGCGCTAATACGAGCCTTTGTGCTGCAGCAATATCTCCCCCCTTCCACCATCTTTCTGTTAATTCCCCCTCTTCTTCTATAGTAAGAACTGGTATGCTGTAAACCTGTTTCATGTATGATTGCAATGACCCATCAGTGGTACATGTAATCATCGACTTCCTGCTGCAAGATGAAACAAGCATTGCGTTGTTGTGTGTAGACATGGTTCAGCTTAGTTGTATACTTGTAGACTCATTTTAGACTCATTTCTGTATTCATATATATATTACTTATCATATATGTATTGTTAATGTCTATACCTTAAAAATAAGGTATGCATAAGATGAAAAAAATCAAGGTTACAGATGGAAAAAATCACTTGCAATATATTGCTGTGGATGTTGGCGTTTCACACACTTCAATTTGTGTACAACTTTTTATATAGTGTGGTAAATCTGAAAAAACATTTGGTAATACATTTTTATGTAAGTATATAGCAATGTTTTCAGCTGTAGGATTTTGTTGCATATAAAAAACTTTTTGTTGAGTATAGCTTGCAATCATCTCACCTAATTGTCTATCATCAACATGTAGAATTATGTTATGATCCCAGTTTTTATCAATCCAATCTTTAAATTTTGCTTTGATTATTCGAAAATCTATCACCATTCCCATTTTATCAACATCTGATGATTCAAACGTTATTTTCACGACATATCTGTGTCCATGTACCATTTGACATCCACCATCATGCCCAATGATTCTATGTGCAGCGTCAAACTCTATTTTCTTCGTACATTTAATCATATTGCTCCACTATTTTATAGATAAACCTTGCATACCTGATATAACCTCTATTAATTCCATTGTTACCTTTGTTTGTCTCATTCTATTATATTGCAATGTGTACTTGTTGAGCATTTCTTGTGAATTTGATGTTGCATTATCCATTGTAATCATGCGCTTTACAGCCTCACTTAAAAAACTATGTAAAACACAATTGTGAACGATTGAATGAATATAGTACGGCAAGAGACTAACGAGAGAGTTATATGGTTTATCATCAAATGCATATTGATGATAATTCCGCGCCCCACTATCATCCTGCACAATTAGCGGCAATATTTGTTTGACTACTACGTCTTGCTTGAGTGTAGTGACGAATTGAGTGTACACTACTTTCACTGATGTATAAGCATGCTCTGCTATCAACTCAAAAATACTTGTTGTCAATTTATGCATTACTATCTTACTTTGTAAATACTTATAATGTAGCGTAACGTATTTTTTAACAATATGATTTTTGTATTGATGCATTTTTGACAATGCCTCATAACTTTTTTTACCAACACATAAAAAGTCAGTTGTTCCACTATAGTCTCTTGCAATATTAAGCATATTGCGTATTATAGAAGAGTTGAATGATCCACACAGCCCCTTATCGGATGTTAATACAATAATAAGCTGCCTTGCTTTCTGAGGGTATGGGCTACGTGCTAGTGTAGCATGAGGTAATTTGACATTATGATGTCTGACCTTATATTGAATGTCTAAAAATGTGTTGATTGCAATATAAAAAGCTTCATTAGGTATAACAACACTACTATCAGTATTTGCATCATATTTTTCACTGCTGTTCATTGCTGTAATGTATAAAATATCAGACATGATCTGTTTATAACACGCTGTATTATCTAACACATACTTCAACCTTTTTATTTGTGATGCGCTAATTAAAGACATCACTTTAGTTATCTTCTGTGTACTTTGTACTGTACATATGCGCTTTTTTAATTCCTTCAGTGATATCATATCTATTTAACATGCTTTTTTATATGCCTTATTACACTTTTCTTTGTCTTCATTAAATCAGCCATATCAGCATTAAAATCATTACAAAATTTACTGAGTAGTTGATGCAGAATACCAGCAGTGTTATCACTAATAACTTTTTCCCCTCTTATAACTAGATTGATATCATTATGATGATTTTTCACTATCCATAATAATTCCTCTTCAAAAGTTTTGATTTCTGATAATGGTATCGCGTCTAGATATCCGTTTATTGCAGCAAAAAGCAACACTGCTTGGTCTTCCATTGGATAAATAATATGTTGTGGTTGCTTCAACAATTCAACCATCTTCTGTCCTTTACTTAGTAGCTTCTGCGTTGCTTCATCTAAATCTGAAGCAAATTGTGCAAAGCTTTCCATTTCCCGATACTGAGCTAATTCCAACTTAATTTTTCCTGCTACTGACTTCATTGCTTTGGTTTGTGCAGCTGAACCAACACGGCTAACAGATAAGCCAACATTAACTGCCGGTCTAATGCCCTTATAAAACAATTCCGTTTCTAAAAATATTTGTCCATCTGTAATTGATATGACGTTTGTTGGTACGTATGATGACACATCACCTCCTTGTGTTTCTACTATTGGCAGTGCAGTCAATGAACCATTGCCCTTTTCATCACTCAACTGTGCTGCTCTTTCGAGTAGGCGTGAGTGTAAATAAAAAATATCACTAGGATATGCTTCGCGTCCTGGTGGCCTTTTCAAAAGCAATGACAACTGCCTATATGCAACTGCATGTTTGCTTAAATCGTCATATACTATCAATGCATGCATGCTATTATCACGGAAATATTCACCCATTGCACAACCTGAATATGGAGCAAGAAATTGCATAGCAGCAGTATCAGATGCTGATGCCATCACAACCGTTGTATATTCCATCACTCCTTTTTCTTCCAACATCTTCACAATTCTAGCAACAGATGATTGTTTCTGTCCTATCGCAACATATATACAATGTAGTTTGTCATCGGTGTTATCGTTATAATGCTGCTGATTAATAATAGTATCTATTGCTATTGTTGTTTTACCAGTCTGCCTATCACCTATTATTAATTCCCTCTGTCCTCTCCCTATTGGTATGAGAGCATCTATTGCTTTTATTCCAGTTTGCATTGGCTGATATACAGACCGACGTGATATTATATCTGGAGCTTTGCTTTCAACATCATATAGTTCAACGTCGCCACTTATATGTCCTTTGCCATCAATTGGTTCACCCAGTGCATTTACAACACGACCAAGCATTCCCTTGCCAACTGGTATCATGGCAAGTTTATGCGAACGTCTAACTTTATGTCCTTCCTTCACAGTACTTTCATCATCGAGTATCACTATACCAACACAATCCTCCTCAAGATTCATTGCTATACCCTTCACTCCTGTCTCAAATATGACAACCTCATAGTATTGTACATGATCTAAACCGTATGCTATTGCTATACCATCAGATATTTGCACAACTCGTCCAACCTCTTCCATTTGAATTGCATCAACTGATTCTAGTTGTGATATTTGTTGTGTGATTACGCTTGATAACTCTGCAATCTTCATTACACCCTGCAAAAAATTTCATTGTTACTTTTCAAATCTACTCACGTCATTTTACCATAAAATCACAATGATTTTGTCTATCTTCTGAAATAAATTTCAGCCATTTTAAAAATATGTCTAAAAACAACGAGAAGCTGTGATAAAAACACGTACACCACTACTTAGTGTAGCATTAAAAACCTGTAGACAGCCTCAGTGCACGTTGTTCAAACGCCTTGAATATACTACTGTTAGCCTTATATAAAACAGCTGCTGCTATACTGTTATACAAGTGGTTGTTAAATGCAAAATCGCATGTAAAGTCAATTCGTGTTTCATTATCATGTATCTTTGTTAATATCCATGATGTGTAAAAGTGCGAGAATGGCCCATATAACATTTTGATATCGACATTCGCTTGTGTAACTTCACTATCAATAACAGTAGAAGGTTTTAGCATTGCAATGGATCTGTAATGTTCCTTTATAAACATAAATTTTACTGTAACATCACTTACTATTACATCTTCATCCTTAGAAACAACTACGATTTTATCACACCACGGTATAAATTCATTATATTTCTCAACGTCGATAATAATATTATATAAAAAATCAATGTTATATGACAAGTTTTTGTTGTTACATATTTGTGGCATTAATCGATCTATTACTGTTACATTTCAATATTAGTAATGCAGAGAAGTTGAGTCTGATTGAGTATGATGTTATAAATAAAGTTATGATCAGTTGTAATTCATTTCAATATATCACACATGCCAATAACACCACCAAAGCTGAACATCAATGGAGAAATGGTAGATTTTAGAGATTTGAAAAAAATTGCAGATGGATTGACATTAAAGGATCAACAGAGAATTAAGAAATTACAGGATGATATAGTGAGTTTGGATAACAAAAGGGCTGCATATGGTGAACTTGAGGATTTGATGAAGAGCTTACAAAGTAGTGCAATGTTTTTACGTACAACACCAAGTGGCTTGAGTGATGATGTAGATATTTTTAATAAAAAAACTGCTGCTGCTGTTGGAATGACAACAGCAGACTTTGTAACATATGCTGACATTGACGTGCAGCAAGAAGCTCAGTTGGGTAGAGTCTCTTTGTCAATCACACAAACAGCACAAGCTGCAAAATGGCAAAGCCAATATTTCAGCAGCAAGGTTGTGAGTGTCACACAACAGAGTGGTGGTACAAATCAAAATATGTTCACAGCAGGGACGTTTAGCATTATGATACCTAACAATGGGCAAGCATTTACACAGATTTTTTCATCTGGTAGCATTGTTGGAACGGACACAGGACAATTTAAGACTGGCAGTTTTTTCATTAATGATACTACGGTGTCATTATCGTCGGGTATGACACTCGATAACCTTGTAACACAAATTAATAACCTAAATATAGGTGTTACAGCATCAGCAGAAAGTGCAACTGGTGGTCAAACATTAGCATTACGTTCTAACACAATAGGTGCGCAGAACTCTTTTACAATACATGATCCTGATAGTGTGTTTACACAACTTACTCTGAATAGCACAAGTGATGGTTATTTGGATCCACTGCAGGATTATAAGACAATCACATTGGAATATGGTGATAATCTTAACAGAATAGCATATAAAATCAACACGATTGAACAGTATACTAATCTACATACTGATGTCGTACAAACAGCCAAAGATCAATATAGACTTGTACTCACATCACTTGCAACTGGTGCAGATAATACGTTTACAATAGATGATAATGGCGTCATATTGAACGGTACAAACGGTGGTAGTGTTTTTGGCACACTCTTTAGCTCAGCAAATAGTCAGGCTACAAACGTGATACTCCAACAGCCACAGGATGCGATTATAATAGTCGATGGTATAGAAATTCACAATGCACTTAATAGTATAAAGGTGCTTACTGGTGTTAATATTAACGCTAAAGCAGCAACAAGTAGTACATTGATGTTTGACGTACAAGCTGATTGGAATGGCATCTTTGGAGCAATAACAACATTTTCTCAAAAATATAATGATTTGGTGCAATTCTGCCAAAAACAGCAGGCAATCAACAAGGATGGTACTATTCCAAAGGATTCTGTCTTGAAAGATGACAGCAAAATCTTTGAGCTTTCAATGCAACTCAGTAATATTCTCTCCATAATGGAACAAGCTGATATTGGCATATCTCGAGATACAATCACAGTCCAATCAACTGAAGATGGAAAAAATATTACAAGAACATATAGCAATATAATGAAGATTGATAATGATAAGCTACTGGCCGCCATTCAGAAAGATGCAAAAATGATCAAACAAACCTTTGATTACAATTTTGAAAGTACATCTACTACTTTTTCTTCACCACTCTTTAAAAAGAGCATATATGTAAACAATACTCCAATGGGCAACAAACGACTGGATGTTAACATCTCAATTGATCTTGATGATATTGATGTCAAATCAAAGTCCACTGTTAATTTTGCCGATGCGAGCAATGTTGTAAGTAGTAGTGATATCAACAAATTTTCACCAGGGCAATTTTTTATCAATAATTATCCTATCACTATTTCGAATGGAATGTCTCTAAATGATATAGTAACGAGTATTAATAGTGTTAGTTCAATGTCACGTATCAGTGCTGCTATTATAGGCAGCGCTGGTCAATACTACATACAACTGAATAAGTATTCAGGATTGTATCCTGCAACTGACGATCAAGAAAAGTTTGATAACATCAACATATATGATCCTAACAATATTTTGAAGGATTTATTTTCAACATCGAGACGCACCAGTGATTTTGATGTTAGTGATACGTCTACATCATCATCACAAATTGCTATAGGTCAATCATTAATAGTTAATGGTGTCAACATTACATTACAAGGTAACACACTTGCTGATGTCATATCTAATATCAATGCACAGACTAGTATCAGTAGAGTCAAGGTTGAATCAGATATCAACCCATTAACAGGTAAGATGTTCTTGCGTTTTAAGAGTAATAAGTTGGATGACATCAGTATGGACAACAGTGCAAATGCTATAACGACTACAATTACACCAATATATGCGCAACAAATGAGCAATAAGTTTTTTGATGTCAACAATGCTATTGATGTGCAAGTATCAGTTGCACAAGGGTTGTTTTATAAGAAGTTATGCAATTATACATTGTATGGTAGTGATATAAATGGTGTAGGAAAAATAACAGTTTTAAATGGTAGTAGCGATAAACAAAAAATAGATAACTTAGAAATCATATATAGTGGTGCTGAAACAAAGATAGAGACGCAGATATCAATAGTACAAGGTGCCGCAGAGATGACATATAGCTTGATTGACAACGATCTCAAGCCAAAAATTGGCTACGGTTTCATAAGCGCATCTATGACAAATATTGACAATAAAAAGAGTTCAATTGTTGCACAAAAAGTGCGTGATGAAGAATATTTACAAGACAAGCAGAAAAGTATTATTAAAAAACATGCCAAAGCAATCACAACATTTGATGAAGCTGATGCATATGCTGAACTTGCTGATGCGATGTTAGATTATGGTAAAAAGAAATAGTTTTGTATGCAGAAAAAGTCATGTTTATCAATTTATGGATTGCTATGTTTTTTTATAGTCATCATATTGACTGCAATTGGTTGTGTAATGTTATATTCAGCAGCTGGTGGTCACATTGAAGTTTGGGCTCAGAAGCAATTAATTGCTGCTGTTTTTTCATGTATGTTGGCACTGTTCATTGCATTTACACCTACAACCTATGTCTATAGCACATCATATTACCTTTACTGCATATGTATACTATTGTTGTTAATAGCAGAATCAATGGGACATACTGCAATGGGAGCACAACGATGGTTGAAGATATCTGGCATTACAATACAACCATCAGAATTAACAAAAATAGGAGTAACACTCGCTTTATCAAGATATTTTTCACAGCTGAGTCTTGATGAAATATTGAAAGTCAGATACTTGTGTATACCGTTATGCATCATTTTTATACCGGTTGTGATCATACTGAAACAACCAAATCTTGGAACCGCAACTATTATAATTCTTGTATCTGGTACAATCTTCTTTGCAGCAGGAGTTAAAATATGGAAGTTTGTTGTAGTGGTATTGTCTGTAATCTGTACAATACCATTCATATGGGGCTCCCTCCATGATTACCAAAAAAAACGCATCACAACATTTTTACATCCTGAAGATGATCTGTTGGGAGCAGGATATAACATCATGCAATCGAGAATTGCAATAGGTTCAGGAGGACTATACGGCAAAGGACTAATATGTGGCACTCAAACACAATTAAGCTTTTTACCAGAAAAACAAACAGATTTTATTTTCACAGTATTAGCAGAAGAATTTGGTTTTTATGGCGTGGCCCTCACTTTATTACTGTATTTTCTACTCACAGCAATGATGTACATGATTGCCTTGCGTTGCAAAGTAAGTTATACTAAACTGGTATGTGTTGGTATCATTAGTATGATATTTTTTCATACATTTATAAATATAGGAATGATTTCAGGTTTGATGCCAGCTGTTGGTATTCCTTTACCACTTTTTTCATATGGTCGTTCAAATCTCATAACAATTTTCATAGGATTAGGTTTAGTCTTGAATGCCGATGTTTTCAGAAAAAACAAGAGTAAAAGCTAAGTGAACAATTAGCGTTACTAAGTATGATAATACTAAGTATAAATTAGCGTGCAATGTTTTTTAGGTGAATTTAAAATATGTTATCATGGGTAAATGCCGTTGAAGTAGCGAATTGCTGGATCTGTAGCGCTTCTATAATTGTGACTAAAATCCAAAGCACTTTTTTAATTATGAAAGTTAAAATAGAAGGAATTATGAATGTAAATATCACAACAGAGCTTGTAAAAGCACTCATCATAGAACAGTTCCCATGGTTAGAACATTTGGAAATAAAGCCAGTTGAAACTAGTGGGCATGATAACAGAACATTCCATCTTGGTGAAGCATTGCTCATCAGGTTGTCAAGTGCTGAGCCATATGCATTGAAGGTACCAAAGGAACAAGAATGGCTTCCGAAACTTGCACCATACTTATCACTTGCAATTCCACACCCTATTGCGATGGGACAACCTTCAAATGATTATCCCTGGCATTGGTCAATATATAAATGGATTGAAGGAAGCAGTATTAATACTTTGTATACTAATGATTTGGATCTTGAATGCATTGCAACTGAGTTAGTTAGATTCTTGAAAGAATTACATATGATTGATACATCCGATGCTAATGATCTATTACCAGGTCAACATAACTGGTGGCGTGGTGATCATGTAAGTGTTTATGATGAACAGGCCAGAACTCAAATTATCGACCTACAAGGTATCATTGATACAGAGGCTGCTCTCACTCTATGGGAAGAGGCAATTAGCTCTAAATGGCATAAAACTCCCGTATTTATACATGGTGACTTAGCAGTTGGTAATATCATTATCAAGAACAGGCGTCCTACAGCAATCATAGATTTCGGTGGCATGGGTATTGGTGATCCAGCATGCGACCTAGTCATTGCTTGGACATTTTTAAATGGTGCATCCAGAAAAATATTTAAATCACAGATGGATTTAGATCATAACACGTGGAACAGGGCAAGAGGTTGGGCGTTGTGGAAGGCTTGCTTTGAGCTTACACAGCTTGAAAATAGGACTAGTACAAAACAACAACAAATCATCAACGAAGTTATAAACGATATCAATTTTTGAAATCAACAATCTAACTATCACTTGGTGTATTGGTTTTTTACAACCAATATATAGTTGACCTTTTTCTACACTTTGTATATATATTGTGTTAATACCTGGTGAAACATACAACAGTAGTGAATCAACATGCAAAATATAGAAGAGTTTGAACTGATAAAAAAAACTTCCAATAGTCCTCAAGTGATCTATAAGGGCAATGGTTTGGTCCTTAAGTATTGTAATAATGCGCATACTAATGGACAGGATCATATGCTACGACAGATAACAGCATTATGCAAGTTGAAATTATTCAAAAAGTTTGCTAAGGACAAAGGGTTTAATGTGCCTTTTGATGTAGTACAATTTAAGTTCAGATCTGTCAGCTCAGATACTGAAATAAGACAGAATGAAGAGGAAAAAGCGCAAGAGGAAAAATTCTATGATGTTGCGATTGATAGCTCAGCAAAACATATCTCTCATCTTTTAATTATGGAAGATCTCTCACGTGATATAGAAAACAAAAACCGTGAGATTACAGCTGATGCAGCAATTAAAACTCTAATAGTGCTAGACTTGCTACGAATAAAAGATGTATTGTTCATGAGTGGTAATGCTGGGTCATTTAACATTGCTAATGCCGAGTATGAAAGCAAGTTATACAGTAATTGTTGTATTTCGAAAGATAGAATACTGCTGATTTTCGATCCTTTGTCTTATGATAATGGGATTAGTGAAGAACTGAGTGATCATTTTTGTCGAGATTGTAAAGAGACTTTGGAGCTTTTGGAGTTGGATAGTGACTATTCTAAGGATGAGTTTTCACAATTCATTGAAACTAATGATGAGTTTTCACAATTCATTGAAACAACAAAGAAAATTATTGCATCAGCAAAATTCAAGCCAATGATTGAATTCATTAATTGCTATTTCAATCACATAATGTCAGAGAGATATACTATAGGCAGTGATATTATTGATGCATTGACAACAGATACAGAGACAAAGACTATAGATGCAAAGAAAAAGGCTACATATAGCGAGTACAAAAAAACGATCATGGAAGAACCATATAAGCTAAAGCAAAAAATAGAAGATGTTAGAAATAAAGTTGCAATCAATAATACCACACGTAGCTTTGTTAAGCTTGTAAGTAGTGCTAGCAATAGTATGATATCTGATCGAGATGGTCCGCGTGTATTTGGACTTGAAATGGAAGGACGAGAGAAAGAGGCTTCTGACTGTTGTTGTAGATGTGTAATATTTTGATGTATTGGGACTATATAAATATAGAGATTAAATAAAATTAAAAAATTCAAAAATGCATACGAAAACATCTAACGAGATTATCAGCGACCTTTGCTATGATGAGGATAACAGATTATATCAAATGTGTAGTCGTTATATTAGTGATGAATGCACCATAGTTAAAGCAGAAGCAGTTTTACAGGGATATATTAACAAATTTAAAAGCGCGTTTACACAGAGTGTTGATAACTTCATTGTAGGATATAAAAATCGTGACACTATAAACAACTGGCTAAAACTCGTTGAAATTGCACTTGGTACAGATGAGGAATTTGAAAAAATACGGGATAGCTTGAGAAAAATTAGTGACTCGCAACAATATAAATTCCTTGAGTACACTAACGACTATCTTAATAACACAGAACATGAAGTTTTCTCTCGATTGAGAAAAAAGATAACCTTGTTAGGGTTACAACATCAGACACAAGGGATAGTATCAGAATTACAACATATCTTGAAAGAAGAATATGTTGATGTTGTGTGTACCAAGTACATAACAAAGGATCATAATAGCGAACACATATGCAGTATTTTTTGAAACCCCTCAAAACCTCAACCCACCTTCTCTCGCAGCATCTGCTAATGCCTTTACACGACCATGATATTTATAACCACCGCGATCGAAAACAACACTTCCAACCTGTTGTTTAACTGCTTTGTCTGCTATAATCTTGCCAACCACAGCTGCAGCCTTTACATTGGCAGATAACTTGCCGTTGAGTGCTGCAATGACATCTTTATCAAGTGTTGAAGCTGCTGCAATTGTTATGCCCTTTGCATCATCTATTATTTGTGCACGTATATGCATATTCGACTTAGCGACAGTAAGCCTAAGAGCACCACAAGATATATTTTTAATCTTGGTTCTAACCCTTTTTTTGCGTCTTTCAAAGTTCAGTTTTGATTTACATCTTGCCATGATTTTTTCTTGCTATATTTAAATATTTTTACTTTTTCTTAGCAACTTTCCTTCTAATGTTCTCACCAACATATTTAATGCCTTTACCCTTGTATGGTTCAGGTGGACGTTTTGATCTGATTTCTGCAGCAATCTGCCCTACTTTTTCCTTATCAAAACCTGAAACTGTAATAATATTCTTATCACATTTAATATCGATATCTTGTGGTATTGCAAACAATACATCATGACTATAACCCAGCGACATCTGCAGAAGTCCATCAGCAACATTTGCTTTGTAACCTGTACCGTTCACTTCTAGACTTTTTGAGTATCCAACTGACACTCCTTGCACCATATTATAGATGAGCTTTCTTGTGAGCCCCCACATTGCCCTTACTTTATTTGGCAATTCCGAAGCCTTCATATCACCTGCTGGCTTTACGATGACCTGATTGCCTTCTAATGAGAAGCTTATAAGTTCACTAAATGAACGTGAGAGGCTCCCCTTGGGACCTTTGGCTGATATGGTATTACCACTTATGTTGAGTGTAACACCAGATAGTATCTGCACAGGGTCTTTTCCAACTCTTGACATATTAAATTAAAAATATTTTTATTTTAAAAAACTGCGAATAAAATCTCACCACCAACATTAAGCACTTTCGCCTTTTTATCAGCCATCAAGCCATGTGATGTACTTACTACTGTGACTCCTAAACCATTGTATGTGCTTTTCACATTTTTTATCTTAGAGTACACTCTACGTCCTGGTTTTGAAACTCTTTTTATTTCCGATATTGCTGGCATGCCTCTATGATACTTCAAGGCAACCTTTATAGAGTGTACTCCCTTTCTCTCCTCAAATTCCTTATATCCCCTTATGTAACCTTCTTCTTCAAGCAATGCAAGAGAGTTTTTTATAACTTTAGATGAAGGTACTGTAACAAACGAATGCGAGGCCATTTGGCCATTGCGTATCCTGGTTAGAGCATCGGAGAGTAAATCTTGCTGTGACATTATTAGATAGTCTTGTTAAATTTCATTATATAACCAATTATTACCAGCTAGCCTTTATAAGACCAGGGATTAATCCATCCACTGCTGACTGCCTAAGTGGTGTTCTTGCCAGTCTAAATTTTCCATAATAGCCACGCGCACGTCCACTTAACTCACATCTGTTGCGTATCCTAACTGTTGAGCTGTCACGTGGCAACAAATCAAGCTCAGCTTGTGCTTTAAACCTCACCTCAAGCGACAACTTTCTGTTGCGGATGATGGTTTTCAACTTTGCACGTTCAGCTTTCAACTTTGCACACATGCGACGACGTCTGTCATTTCGCGCTATTACACTTTTTTTCGCCATATCAAATTCTTATACAAATCTATTGTTAGTTCATAAATGGTATATCAAATTGCTCTAGAAGCGCTTTTGCATCAGCATCTGTTTTAGCAGAAGTAACAACAACAACATTCATACCACGAATTCTCTCTATTCTATCATAATTTATTTCAGGAAAAACTATTTGTTCTTTAAGACCAATTGAGAAATTCCCATTGCCATCAAACTGTTCGCGCGAAAAACCTTTAAAATCCCTGACTCTTGGTAATGCTATGTTCACTAACCTATCCAGAAACTCATACATCATTTTACCGCGCAAGGTTGCCTTGCAACCAATTGCCATACCTTCTCTTATCTTAAATCCTGCAATTGATTTCTTTGCCCTTGTCACAACAGGTTTTTGACCTGCGATTAAAAACAACTCATTGAGCGCACCATCTATTGCAGAACTGCTAAGTACTGCATCTTTAACACCCATGTTGATGACAATTTTCTGTAGCTTTGGAACTTGCATAACATTAGCATATTTCATACTTTTCATGAGCATCCCCTTAATGCTGGCATCATAACGCTCCTGCAGACGAGCTTTTTTTGTAGAATTAGTCATAATTAGTTAAATATTACTTGACAACATCTAAATGTTCTCCTGTTCTCTTGGCAAACCTTATCTTATTACCATCTGGTAGTGTTTTATACCCAATCCTTGTAGGCAAACCGGTCCTTGGATCAACATGCAAAACATTTGAAGAATGTAATGGGCGCTCAACCATAGCGGATGATGTGTTTTTGTTCATTGATGGCTTTACACGCCTCTTCACCATATTAATACCCTCAATGACAACATGTCTCGTTGTTGGCACTACTTGTATTATTTGTCCTTGCTGTCCCTTGTATTTACCAGTTGTAACAATAACACTATCTCCCTTTTTAAATTTCATCTTATTTCTTGACATATTCAAAGTACCTCCGGTGCTAATGATAATATTTTTGCAAAGTTTCGTCTCAGTTCTCTTGGCATTGGACCAAACACCCTTGTGCCGATTGGCTCATGATTCTTATCTATGAGCACTACAGCATTCTTATCAAATCTAACCGTTGATCCATCCTTCCTTTGAAATTCAGTAACCCTTACAATGACAGCCCTCTGCACTGATCCTGCTTTAACTTTACCATTGGACTTAGCTTTCTTTATTGAAACAACGATTTCATCACCGAGTCCAGCATGGTGTTTTCCTGTGCCGCCAACTGGTTTTATACACATCGCAATTTCAGCACCAGAATTATCTGCCACTTCAAGGCGTGTTAACATCTGTACCTGTACCATTTTACTACGTTTTAATAATTATGTTATGAAAAACTCAATTCATGTTTCAGTGGCATCATTATAAATCATACATAACAATCCATTTTTTAGTCTTAGATATTGGTCGTGATTCTTCTATGATCACAGCATCACCAACAGAAAAACTCTCCTTTGGATCATGTGCCATATACTTCTTATCGAGCAATATCGTTTTACCATACTTTGGATGTTTTTTTCGTGTTCGCACCATTACAGAAACAGTTTTCTGGTTTGCAGTGCTGATCACAATACCATTTAATCTTCTTTTTGACATTTCACACTCCACTTATTTTTTGCGTTTTTTGATTTCAGTCATAATCCTTGCTATATTCCTTCTAATTAAACAAAGTTTATTGGGGTTAGCATTATCAGCCATGAGTTTCACTTGAAAGCGCAAATTCATATGTTCACGCTTCAAATCTTTTAATGTTTCAAACAATTCAGCTTCATTAAGCCGCATTATTTCTGAGTTTTTCATGTCACACTAATTAATTGGAGTTTACTTCTCAACATTTTATAGCAATAAACGATCAACTTGTCTAGCAATAATACAGTTTATACATTATCCTCCATGCGTCTTACCATTCTTACCTTGATTGGTAATTTCGCAGCAGCACGATCAAAAGCACCAGCTGCCTGTTCATCACTCACACCATCAAGTTCGAACATGATGCGACCTGGCTTCACCCTGCAAATAAAAAACTCAACTGACCCCTTGCCGCTGCCCATCCTAACTTCTGCTGGTTTACGAGATACTGGAATATCGGGGAAAATTCTTATCCATAATTTTCCAGCTCTGCGTAAATGTCTATTTATTGCTTTCCTTGCCGCTTCTATTTGCCTCGCAGTGATTCTCTCTGGTTCAAGTGCCTTCAAACCGAATGCACCAAATGCCACAGTGTAACCACCTCTAGCATTACCGTGTATTCTGCCCTTGAATGCCTTTCTATACTTTGTTTTTTTAGGGACTAACATTTGCTTTGACTCTCATTTTTTATTTCGATTAATACTCAATGCCCTTAGCATCACCTTTATAGATCCACACCTTTACACCAATTACCCCATATGTTGTATTTGCGCGAGCCGTTGAATAATCAATTTGTGCTCTCAATGTGTGTAGTGGTACTCTTCCTTCCCTACACCATTCCATGCGAGCGATCTCAGCGCCCCCTAATCTTCCTGAAACATTTATTCTAACACCAAGAGCACCCATTTTCATTGCACTGCGCAACGCACTCTTCATTGCTTTTTTGAAAGAAACCCTAGCCTCTAGCTGCCTTGCGATATCTGCAGCAACAATGCTGGCCTCAAGTTCTGGTTTTTTGATTTCAACAACATTGACAAGCACTTCATTAGTCGTCAATTCAGCAATGAACTTTTTAATCACATTCAGCCCATCACCTTTCCTTCCTACAACAATTGCAGGTTTAGCAGTATGTATTGTGACATGTATTTTCTTATTAAAATGCTCTATTTGAAGACCACCGAATGCAGCATTTGCAAGTTTTTTTCCAATGAAACTCCTGATCTTGAGATCATGATGTAGTTTCTCAATATACTTGTCATTCCTTGCATACCATCTTGAATCCCATGTACGGGTTATACCAAGACGTAAACCAACAGGATTTGCTTTTTGACCCATATGTTTCCTCTTATTTTATTTTCTTTCAGTGACAAAAACCACAATTTTGCTGAGTGGTTTTCTAATTCTTGATCCTCTGCCTCTAGCTCTAGCAGTAAACCTTTTTAAATAAGGCCCTCTTTCTACTAAAACTTCTGAAATATATAAATTATCGATATCGAGTGATTTATTATTTTCAGCATTAGCAATAGCAGAATTCAAAACACTAAGAATTGTACTTGCAATTTTCTTTTTGGAAAAACGCAACTGCAACACTGCCGTGTCAGCACGCATTCCCCTGATCAAGTCTGCAACAAGACCTGCTTTGTAAACGCTTGTATTAACCAAAGTACTTCTTGCATAGGCTGTTGTATCCTTTGGTAGATGATGTCTGTAATCAAGTAAGCTCATAATATCAAAAATTAAAATTATCTTGTAGCTTTTCTGTTCGCACCATGACCCTTAAATGTTCTTGTTGGCGCAAATTCTCCTAGCTTTTTCCCAATCATCATTTCAGTTATCACAACTGGAATGAACTTGATACCATTGTGTACAGAGAAAACAAGGCCAACAAAATCTGGCAACACTGTACTACGACGAGACCAAGTTTGTATCACCTTGTTATCCCTTGAAGATTGTATCACCTTTTCCACTTTCTTTAGCAATCTAGGGTCAACATATGGCCCCTTCCAAACAGATCTACTCATATATATATAATAATCATATGGTTAAAAAAACAATTAACAGTCAAACTCAACGCTTCTTATGCCTTGATGTTGCAATGAACTTATCAGTGCGCTTGTTATTTCTAGTACGTTTACCCTTGGTTGGTTTTCCCCATGGAGTCACAGGATGTCTACCACCAGATGATTTACCTTCACCACCACCAAGAGGATGATCCTTCGTCGTCATAGCAACACCACGCACTGTAGGACGCACACCAAGCCAACGTTTCCTACCAGCTTTACCAAAAACTATATTTTGATTGTCTTGATTTGAAACAACGCCAACTGTTGCGCGACATGCTGGTGATACAATACGAACTTCACCAGATCTCAGCCTCAGCAAAACCTTATCCGCATCCTTGCTAATAAGCAATGCATACGCACCAGCAGCTCTAGCGATTTGTCCTCCCTTGCCCGCTTTTAATTCTATGTTATGCACTGTGGTACCAACAGGCATGTTTTTCAACAACATAGCATTACCAACCTTTATGTCAGCACTGACTGAAGATACAATCCTATCACCCTGAACAAGCTTTTGTGGTGCTACAATGTATGCGAGCTCACCATCGTCGTACTTCAGCAGTGCAATGAATGCAGAGCGGTTTGGATCGTACTCCATACGTTCAACGGTTGCCTGTACATCAACCTTTGAGCGCTTAAAATCAACAATCCTATATTTGTGTTTACAACCAGCTCCCTTTTTCCATGCTGTGATCCTACCAAGGTTGTTACGTCCCTTTGCAGCTTGTTTTTTACAAAGCAATGTTTTTTCAGGTTTGCCCTTCCATAGCTCTGATCTATCAATTAAGACTGTACCACGGGAAGCAGGTGTTGTAGGTTTAAAAAACTTTAATGCCATTGTTACTTTACTTTATATAACTCATTTGATGTGTTGCTGAGGTAAAACTAGCACTCTTAAAGAGAGAGATTTATTGATTACCAAATATCTCTTCCAATTTCATACCCTTCTGCAATGTTACTATTGCCTTCTTCATTGTATTCTTCTTCCCAATTCTACCATTCTTTTGTTTTTTGGTTTTAGTTCTCGAAGCAACAATATTAACACTAGTAACCTTCTTATTAAAAAGCTTTTCTATTGCTGCTCTCACATCACACTTCGAAATGTTGCTCCTCACAAAAAATGTATATTTACCATGATCTTGTTGTAGAACTGACTTTTCAGTGCTGACTGGACATACAAGAATGTCATATAATCCAATTTCGCTTTTCATATTTTTTCCCATTTAATCTTTAAGTCTTTGTTGCAGCTGCTCTGCTGCTGCTGCTGTTAGAATTATCTTATCATGTTTGATTACATCTAAAACATTCATTCCAACTACTGGTAAAACGTTAACACGATGCAAGTTTGCACAGGAACAACGCAAATTACCATCAATTGTGGTATCACATATCAACACCTTTTGATTGCTCAACCCAATACCACACAACATTTTTAAAAGCAGTGAAGTTTTGCGCTCATTAATGCTAACATCATCCATCAGCATGATATTAGAACCTTTGAAATATGTTGAAAGGGCTGATCTCAATGCAATCCTTTTCACCTTTTTGTTCAGTTTGAACTCATGTGATCTAACAACGGGACCAAATACTATACCACCACCAACAAATATTGGCGCCTTAATGCTGCCATGTCTTGCACGACCACCACCTTTCTGGTTATATATTTTCCTCGTAGAGCCACTGACTTCATTACGTTGTTTCACTTTATGTGTGCCAGCACGCGCCTTGGCCCTCTGCCATAATACAACACGATGCACTACATCAGTACGTGTTGCAATACCAAATACTGATTCATCCAAATGCACCTCACTGACCTGCTGATTCTCCCAATTCAAAACTTGTACCTTCATCTCAATAAAGAAGTTATATTGTTCAACACCATGATATTTTTGTGCGAATATGATACCACAATGAACAACAAAACAGCATCTCACACTACAAATAGGAGCAAACATCTCCTCTGAATGAGTTGTTTTTGAAGGAAACCATAACTGCACTGTATCCAGTGTTTTTCGGCATGCATACAATGAAATATCCTCAACACATTTCTGTGTTGAAAAACATTCTGCAGATGTTCTCTGCAATGCTTTGTAAACATCTTAATTCTCCAGAGCATAATACAATGCTTTGACATTGCATGCAACATCCAATTTATATTCATACATAAAATATTCATTTATCAGACGAATCAGCACATTCAGCGACAATTGCAAGATGTGATATCTTTGCTATCATCTCATGTACGATACTTGTTGTATCATCTGATAAACGCATGATTTGCATGCCGTTTGAATTGAGATTTTGTTCATGACTCTTATTTTTATTACATCGCATTAATAGGCCAATTATCTCGTTACCAATATTATATACTATATGTTCTGCTGGCATTCTATTCCCTTCGTATACATGTGATATTGATGTTGGAACTCCTTCCTGTATTACAACGTTATTATTACTCATTCCTTGTTTTAAAGTGTGGATACTATGTCGTGTCTTTTTATTTATCTGTAATATTTCCTCTTGAGAGTAAACAGATATAATACCCATTCCGAATGTTCCGCAATTTGCCTTTATAAAAACATGTGGTCTAACATCATCTATTCCATATACAGCATATTTTTCCTCCAACATTCTGAGCATTTTTCCAACCTTATCTGCTAATTCTTCGATGCCTGCCTTGTGTTTAAAATTAATATTATGTTGGCTGTCAATATATGTTGATATCAACCATGGATCTATCACAAGATTAATATCACTACACAATTGACTAACGAAATAATTGTAGTAGTTTAAATGTATATCTTTTCTTCTTGCATACCATCCATACAATACATTTGGTGTAATATTTGTACTTATCTTTTGAAGCAATGGTGGTAGTCCTATGCTGAGGTCATTGTTTAAAATTACAATGTCAAACCCTTCCAATGTGTTGATGCTAACTGGCAGTTTGGTGCTAATCTTCTTACCTGTGAATGGTATAATATCAAGATTATTCTCATCAATTGTATAAAGCGTCACTGATGCACCACAGCTTTGCAATATCTCATACAAAACATTAACATTATCAAAGTACTTCTTATTGCGAGTAAAGTTCTCTACAATTAATGCTATGTTCATTCCCATAATGCTTTTATCATCAACATCATAATACTTTTGAATATATCTTATGAACGCTTGCTGTAGTCTGTCAGCAATATTGTCATTGCCATCTGTTTGAATAAAGTTGTTAAATCCACTTGGAAAAATATTTATGTCAACTGGTGCAGCTTTAAAATATGATTCTCTTATATCAATCGATGAATAAATTGGTGTTAATTTATGTATATTTGGTATTGCTTTAAGTTTTTCATTTACCCATTCATCAATTTGCTTGCGCTTACTAAGTAATGTGCTGTTAATTTTCTGAATCATATATTGAAATGGTATTGGTTTATATTACATATATCATCAAGAGCTTATATAGTACCATGACAGATAGCTAGCGGCCAATAAACCATCAACCCTATCAAGAACACCACCATGACCAGGTATTATATTACCACTATCCTTCACGTTAAAATAGCGTTTAAAAAATGATTCGACTAGATCGCCAACTTGAGCAATAATGCATATCGATATCGCTGATACAACTGACTGTAATACCCCTCTATCATGCAGTAATATGACACGCATCAATATTCCAACGACTGCTGAACATATTATTGCACCTATTAATCCAGCATATGTTTTACTAGGACTAATCTGTGGTGCTAACTTTTTCCCACCTATTGCTATGCCTGTAAAATATGCTGCAATATCTGCTATCCATACAATTACAAAGAAAAATATAGTTGTAATGAACCCATCATCCATACTTCTCATTGCAATCATGTTCATGCAAAAGCCAATAAGGTATAGGAATCCTACTACTAGTATGACAATTCTCTTCCTCGCTGGTACATATGTGGTATGTGTATTTGCTATAACGATATTACATAACTCATATCCTGCCAGCAATCCTATCATGACTATAAATGCGCTATACATTAGCCCCCCGTAGTATATTACTGTAATTACTGGGAGTATAAGTACCAATGCACTTATAGTGCGCAGCGCCAGTTTATTGGCTTTAAATTTTTTACTCAGTTTACTCATATTTATTTTTCTGATTTAATATGCACTTATGAGTGACATAGTGTATAAATTTTTCATATTATACAATTTCGTTTATTAATATAATATACTTAATGACACAATGTTCTTAAATGAAAAGACAATTAAACTGGTAGGATTACTTTATATATCTATAATGGCTGCAGCATGTAATTGCAAAGCATCATACATGCCGGAGAATTATATTGTCAAAAAAGATGATAAGTATATGAACTGTCAACAGATAATATATGCAATTAATGAAACAGAATTCTGGATAAAAAATGTCAATGAAAGATGTGCACGTCCATATGTATTCTCCAAGTTTGTACCATGCACACCAATGGTAAAACTTGATGCAATGAGAAATGAATATACTCTTTGGGATCGTGTTGATTACCTGAAGTCACTCTATAAACTGCGAGGTTGTGATTTAAAAACTGGTTCGATCAACAACAACACAATAGAACGACAAGCCAGGAGAATTGGTACACAAAAAAAACTCGAACAAAATATGCAAAAAACTACATCACTCAATAGTGTTGATGCTAGTGGACAACAGATGAAATATGGAAATAACCTCAAGGTGATAGCTAACATACCAGTCAATACTGTAGCGCATTAAGCCAATTGCATCTGACTTGCGTTTCACCAGATCTGTGGAGATATTGTGATATTACAATATCTCATATCCACTGTTGTGTAGTGCATTCCATACATGACCTAACATCAAATCAAAAATTGATGTATACCTTTGTGTATGCTCAGCATGAAGTTTTCTTAAACTATGAATTAGATAATGTATCAGAAACGCATTAATTACACTTTATTATATTTATTATTACTATTACTACCACTGCTTGTAGTATCCACTACAACATTTGCAAAAGATTCAGAGCCAGCAACCTTTAGTCTACTATGTGATAAATCATCACACCAGAATTTGAATTGTGCACTCAACATAAGTGTCAATAATGGATGGAAAGTGTATGCACACCATCCTAAGAACTATGGATCGGAATTTGAGATAAATCTGAATAAAGACAAAAGCAACAACATTGTAAAAATTACTAGCGACTGGTCAAAGCCACAAATCATAAAAAATGCATCTGAGAACATAACAACATACCTTTATGATTCTCATACTATTATACCAATAGATGCGGTAGTAACACCAGATGCAGAATATAAGATTACATTGGATTTGAAGTACGCAGCATGTAACAAATACTGTGGTGTCTTCAAACAGGAAATATCATATGATGTGCTTCAAAATGGTGTAAATATATCAAATAGCGCTACCACAGCTCAGTTTTTTTATATGCTGATGTTAGCAATGCTTGGTGGATTAATACTCAACTTCATGCCATGTGTGTTGCCAGTTGTTGGCATAAAAATATCACATCTTGTCAAAAAATACCACGATACTAATTCAAATATCAAATATGAATTATTATTTATATGTTTGGGTATTATTAGTTCATTTGCTGCGTTTGGATTTTTTACAGTCCTATTGCGTTTTTTAGGACGCACGATGGATTGGGGGATGCATTTCCAAGAGCCAATATTTGTTATGTTTATCATAACGGTCACAGCCATTGCATCAGCAAACACATTTGGTTTATTTGACATAGGGCTACCTCAATGTGTTGTTGATATCGTTAACAGGATAGAAGGTAAAATTACTCCCAATCAAACTTCCATTTCTGATTTTTTACATGGTGCTTTTTTAGTACTACTAGCAACACCATGCACCGCACCATTTTTAGGCACTGCTGTTGCATTTGCTATCACTCAAAATAATGTAGTTATTTTCTGTATATATCTTGCAATAGGAATCGGCATGGGGGTGCCATATATGCTAATAATGGCCTTCCCCAATACAACTAGAAGAATAATACCCAGACCTGGTAAGTGGCTGCAATACTTAAAGTTTACAGCAGCAACACTGTTATTATGGTTATCCATTTGGTTGTGTTCTGTTTTAGCAGAACAGGTTGGAGTGCCATTATTAATTGTCTTCATGTTCTCTCTATTCATTGTTATACTATTGCTTTCATGGCAAAGCATCAGTAAAATAACGAAATTTACTAAAAAAACAGTATTGCTTGGATTGACATCACTTGGTATAATTTTTATTATGATCTGTTCACATTATTCAAATGATGTTGAAGAGCAACAGTTATCATGGGTGGAATTTAATACAACCAAACTCACAAAGCATATAGTATCAGACGATATAATAGTTGTTAACATCACGGCAGCATGGTGTGTAACTTGCAAGATGAATGAAGAAAGAGTTTTAAAAAATTCAGATGTGATCAATACGCTGCTGCAGGGAAATGTAGTGTTGCTCCGTGGAAATTATACATCTGGCTCTGATGAAATTACTGGCTATATAGCGCAACAACATAGATCCGGCATACCATTGACTGTTGTATATGGTCCAAACAGTAGGAGTGGTATCGTTTTACCAATAGTTTTTAACAAGCAAGATTTGTTTAGTGCAATAGATAAAGTGAAATGAAGGTGGTATTATATATTATGTCCTAGTCTGGATTTAACAATATAGAAGTATACACATGGGTAGCATCAAGAAAACGCAACAATATGAAAACAATATAAGATTACTAATAGCACAGAATAACAGAGCTCGTTTTGAATATTTTATAGAAGATACATATGAAGCTGGTATAGTTTTAAAAGGTACAGAAGTCAAATCCTTGAGGAAAAATAGGCCAAGCTTGGTTGAGTCTCATGCATCAAGTGATAAAGGTGAGATATTTATATATAATTTATATATTGATGAGTACGTTCAAGCAAATCGCTTTAATCACTATCCGAAGAGACCAAAAAAACTCCTATTGCATAAGAGTGAAATAAAAAAACTCATTGGAACGATAGAACGCAAGGGTATGACACTGACTGTTTTGAAATTATACTTCAATCATCGGAACAAGGTTAAAGCTCTCATTGGCGTAGCAAGGGGTAAGAAGTTAGTTGATAAGAGAGAAACCATCAAACAACGTGATTGGGAAAGAAGAAAATCTAGGGAACTGAGCGAGTAATTATGGTGGGAGGGTGTGTAGTACAAAAAATCAGTTGATTATAGAGAAGACAAAGAAGGACACGAGGCAATGCAGCATCATGTAAAACTTTTTATTGCAAAGTTGCTGTCACTCTACATACATCATCATGCTTGATATGCCATTTATCATCAACGAATTTAGCATCCTTGAGATTCAAGATGGCGTTGTATGACAAAAATGACAGTTCTAATGGTTTTTTATGATACTCAGCGAAAAAGCTACCAATGAACTGTCCATAATTTGGTTCGTTTGGCATTACAACAGCTATTTTACCAAACTTATGTCTCTTTGCAGCGGCCATTTCCATTTTACTATGTACATCAGTCATTGATGCTAGGATGATATGTGTTTTCACCATATTGGTTATACTATCTATCTGACTCATTAGTTTTTTGAATTTCCAGTTGTTCTCAGTAAATACAATGAATATGTTTGGCTCATTAGCATCAGTATTTTGTGTTGCAGTTTTTATTTCATGAATCTTTTGTACAATTTTGTGTATATCATCAGCTGCCTGCCTTGCATTGTGATCATGGTATTTTAACGTTCTAACTTCAATATTACTGTGCTCATCAACATTCCCGATCCAATCTTGCTCATTTTCTGATTCCTGTAAGATCAGAAACAAAATTGATTTTTGTTGAGATTGTTGTGACACGTGTTGCATGACGGCTTCAAATTGCTGCTGTCTTGTTACCATATTACATGATCTTTCATACTTCATGTTATCAATTTCAACATTCAGATTGATAATAAATGGCTTGTTAGTGTGATGCTCTAGATATGCAGATACAAATTTCTCTTGCTCTCCAGACATGTATCCAACGATAATATCAAAATCACTATTATCTAGTTTTGATATATTGCATTCGATATCCTCCATATTAGCACCTGTATCAATTGTTATTAGACGCACAGGCACCTTATGCCTATTGAACAAGTCTGTTAATCCAATATATGCTCCATCTATTATGCTGCTACCAATTATATTGTTTTTACCACTCATTGGCGCCATTATGCCAACTATAACATGTTTTGTTGTTGTAACATCATCATGATCGACACCTATTATTTCATCATCAACTTTAAATTTTGAGCGAACAATATCTTGATGTTTCATTGCTTCAGCAGCATCTTTTTGAACCTCAACATCAGCTTCATGGCTTTCTTCCTTGATTTCATGTGTAACGGCAGTATCACCGTTTATAGGAGTATGCTCAGTAATTGAAATTTGTTCAACTTGTTGTGTGCTTCTGCATCCAGTTAGAAATGCTAATATAGCAATATATCTAAGTATGGTACATCTACTAATACTTCTCATATCAATTATCACCTAGTTTTATGAATTTACCAAATATTTGTTGCAACAATGATTTTTGTGGTTTCTGAACTTTCTTATGCTTATTACTATGCAGTAATGTTTTATCCTTATAAGCTGTATGTCTTTTGCCCTTACGATCTGCAGATGTGGAAATTGTTGCGCCTTTTATAGGCTTTTCAGTATTGGATGTAATGTTTGCATTATTTGCAGTATGTACAGCATTATTTTTATTATGATACTTAGCAACATTATCAACTGCAGTTTGCTGTGCAGCTACAGATTGTTTCATACCTTTCCGCAGTTCGTGATAGTGTGTTGCACTAATAGTAGATAGCGCTGCTGCGTTACCATGCGTTTTAGCAGATATGACATCTCGTTTTTCTATAAAAAAACTATCAGCATCAATATGATGATCGATATGCAAATCTATTTTAATATTATGTTTAGATTCTAGTTCTAACAACTCATATTTCCTTTCATTTATGATGTACATTATAACATCACTTTCTGCCATCACATTTATAAATACCATTTCAGTCTCTCTATTATTCAATGAAGCAATTTCTTCATGTATAGCTTTAAAAATTGCAATTACAGTTAAATGTGACAAACGTTTCCATCCTCTACCATTACAGTGTTTACATTTATCAAAGCTAGCCTCATATAGACTATTACCTAGGCGTTGTCTGCTTATACTTAGTAAGCCAAACTCGTTAATCAGTGACATTGATGTTTTAGCATTTTGGCAATACAGTTCATTACGCACAATATTTTCAACAAGAGTGTTGCCACTGTGCTCCATCATGTCTATAAAATCTATTACTATTAGACCAGATATATCTCTTAACTTGATTTGTCTTGCTGCTTCTTTTGCAGCCTCAAGATTGTTTTTCAGAGCCATTTCCTCCACCTTTTTAAGATCACTACTCGATTTTCCTGAGTTGACGTCTATTGATGTTAGAGCTTCTGTTTGATTAATAACAATATAGCCACCCGATGGCAATGATACATTGTCACTATATAAAGATCTTATTTGCTGTTGCACATCATACTTGATGAAAATGGGCAGCACATGTCCGTAGTGTTTTATCTTTCTAACATGCCTAGGCAGTAAATGTTCTGCAAAATCTAGTGTTTCCTTATATGCCTTTTCACCTGAGATTATTACTTCATCGACTTCATTATCACATAAATCCCTGAGAGACTGTTTGATTATATCACCCTCCTCATGTACAAACAAAGGCGCTTCACCATTTGCACTATGATGTTTTATATTGCGCCATAGACGTATCAAATAGCCAAAATCTCTTGTGATTTCAAGTTTTGTTTTATATGCAGCATTGGATTTGATAACAATACCAGCACTGTGTTCAAAAGTAGATAGTTCACTTGCAATGCTAGATAATCTTTCTCTCTCAACATCATCATTGATCTGCTTTGATATAATGTTTACTTTCTCTGCATTGATCAATAAAACACAGTAACGTCCTGATAACGATAGGAATGTTGAAAAACTAGCTCCTTTATTTCCCCTTTCATCCTTTTCTACTTGCACTAAAATCGTTTGATTTTTTTTTATTACATTTTGGATATAGGGTGCTTTGCGCATATAATTTTCAGCAAATCTCTTTTGAATTTGCTTGATTGTGACAAAGTTCTCATCATCCAATGACATAACATTTTTAGGAGTACTATCATCGCTCTGCGTGTTCTTATCACAATAAAATCTTGGATGTATCTCTGACATTGGTAAAAAACCTGTACGGTTACTACCATAGTTGATAAATGCTGCTTGTAGTGCTGGTTCTACCCTCTCAACTTTTGCTAAATATATATTACCTTTAAGAATTTTTTGTACACTATTTTGATATTTAAATTCCTCAAGTATACCATTTCTGCACAATGCAACTCTGATTTCATCTTGATATAATGCATCTATTATTATTTTCTTACTCGACATTTATGTACTTATTTTATAATTAATCACTATCTAAGGCAGATGCTGTACTATGTGAATTTTACTGATAACCTAACACGTAAAACTGTTTCAATAATATTACCTCCTGCAACAAACCATCATATATACCATATTGATTATAAACTGTAGTACATACTCAAAAGATTTGTTATAAACAGAGTAGAAATAATAACAGTTTTTGCAGCAAACTCATGACTGTGTGAATGAAGAATACTACTAAATTCATATGATAGAAACACAAATAGATTTCATTAGCAAAAAAAAATATGCCCTGTTCTTTAGCATTATTCTTTCAATGGCTAGCATCATATTATTGGTGACGAACGGTTTAAATTTAGGCACTGACTTCAGTGGTGGAGTGACCATAGATTTTTCAACAACAACACAACCAAACATTAAGATACTTAGGTCTGCATTTGAAAAACGTGGATATAGTGGTGTTGAATTGCAGAATGTTGATGCGAATAGTTTCATCTTGAAACTCTCAAGCCACAGTGATGCTAATACGCAAAATGACATTGTAGCAGATATCACAAACACATTACATGAATTGAAACTCGCTGTTTTGTTGAATAAGGTTGATTATATAGGCCCAAAGGTTAGCAGTGATTTTACAACCAATAGTATAAAGGCAGTATTTTTCGCCTTGATTGCCATGATGATATATGTATGGTGCCGCTTTGAGTGGCAGTTTGGGATTGGTGTTGTTTTATCTCTACTACATGATGTAATAATGATATTTGGTTTTTTTAGTTTTACAAGATACCAATTTGATTTAACATCAGTGGCAGTAATACTAACGGTGATAGGCTACTCAATTAATGACAGCATTGTAATATATGACAGAATCAGGGAGAACTTAGGTAAAACTATCAGTAACTTAACAAAAACAGACTTATCAATCCTAATTAACAAAAGCATCAATGAAACACTCTCACGTACAATTATGACATCACTTACAACTCTTGTTGTTTGCATTGCTCTACTAACATTAGGAGGAGAAGTTTTAAGAAGCTTCAGTGCAGGACTTGTATTTGGTATAGCATTTGGCACATATTCTTCAATATACATTTCAGCACCTGTATTAATGCTCTTCTGTAAAGATATGATGAATAACAACTTAACGTAAAATTAATTAACTGATACTAAAGAGATCTTTACAACTTCAAGTAAAATAGCTAATATAAAACAAAAAAATACTTATAAATTATGGCACGTGTAACAGTTGAAGATTGCAAAAAATACCTAGCCAATCGATTTGAATTAGTAATACTTGCAGCACAGAGAGCAAAGGACATATCATTGGGTTTACCAACATTTGTGCAGAAAGGTAAAGACAAAGATGCAGTACTAGCGCTAAGAGAAATAGCAGCAGGAACTATAGATTGTGACAAGTTGAGGGAGCTTGTTATATCGAAACAGAATGACATAGCACCAAATAGTAGAAAACATGCTAGGAATAAAAATGCTATGGATGAAATATTTAAAGAGTTAGCAGTAAATGTTAGCAATTCAAATGATGATATAACGGATGGATATGAGCATGATGAAGATTATGATGATGACTGTTGTGAAATTGTTGCACAGGAAGCGATGGAAATATACAATGATGATGATGATGACATTGAAGAACCAAAACATACAAGTGTTGATATATCAAAAGAGCTTAATTTAAATGTAACATATGATGATGTTGAAGATTGATAGTGGGATGCATATTATAGCACCAGCAAAACTTAATTTATTTCTGTATATTATAGGTAGGGATGATAGAAATTATCATATTTTACAGAGTCTTTTCTGCAAAATACCATCACTTGCTGATGAGTTAGTAATAATAGTGGATGATGATGTTGAAGGGATCAAAGTTGAAACAACATATGATGATAGTCTCAAGTGTCATCACATCATCGAAAACAACATAGTCCTCAGAGCTGCAAAATCATTACTAAATCTTGCTGAGCAAAACCACCTACTGACGAGGAATAATTACAATGCAATAATAAAACTGCACAAGAAAATACCAATCGGATCAGGACTTGGTGGTGGGTCAAGTGATGCTGCAGCTGTAATAATAGCACTCAATCAACTCTGGGAGTTCAATTTTTCGAATAATATTCTGCTGGAGCTTGGAGAACAAATAGGTGATGATATAAAGTTCTTCATTTCAAGTATGAATGCCATGTATCTTGATGGTAACAGGTCATGTGATATCACTCTTGGTATGAAGTTTCCAGTGTTGATTGTGAAGCCAGAATATGGTGTTGATACAATTGCTGCATATTCTTACTATAGAGAACACTACCCAACCAAATCGTTATGCAAGATGATTGCATGCGGTGATGAAATACATCATGCTGTTCTACAACATGTACATAGTGGTAGCAACGATCTATATAGTGCAGCAGTTGCGCTCAGACCACAAATTGTTAATGTAATTGACGCATTGCAAAAACAAGAGGGTAATGTTGTTGCACGCATGAGTGGAAGTGGTTCTGCATGTTTCGGTATTTTTGATTCAAATGAAGCTGCAATGAATGCGATGAATAACATTGTAAAGGAGTATCCAACATGGTGGTGTCATATTGACATGATCACTCTATGAGTTTAAGTAAGCTGTGTTTGTAATAATAGATGACGTGGTGTTGTGATACTGGTATTTGAAAAATGATTACCATATTAACAGATAGTATCTGTAGTACGATCCTATTACAAATACAATAGAGGGAAATGTGGTCATCTCAAATGCATAATATACACTCAAAGTGATGTAGTCAAAATGTCGTTTTTTATATGGTATAATAGGAAACCGTTATATCCAATATTGATCAACCATGCTATGGAACGAATCTTAATAAATGATAGTAAGACAATTAAGGACTTAAAAAATCTTGAGGATAAGGAGAGAGCAGTAATATATGATGTTATCAACAAAACACCAGGTGCTAACAATATAGATGAACTCATTGCTGTACTTACAACACAATGCCTTATTCCAATATGTAACGATCATAGCACGAGTGAGTATAGTGTTGGGTATAAGCTTGGTATCAATGCTGCTGCAATATTGAGTTCTATATATATGCATCTTGCACCAAGTAAATTTTTCCTCATCAAACGCACTGACTATATATTGCATATAAAAAGTCCAAATCAAGATAGTGAAATTGATGAGCTCAAGAAGACTGTTATAATATTGGATAGTCTGTTGCAAGAAATAGCAGATTTACTACTGTGTGATGGTTTCCTCCATACAATTAATATTATTCAAGGAGAGGAAACTAATGCACCATTTGCCAAAAAGCTCTATTTGAAGCAATATTCAACAACTATACCAAATCCTCATGACATACCAAATGCATATGATGTAATACTGCATAATAACAAGAAGGAAATATATAAGATATATACAAATTTCTTGCATTTTTTTGCTGGTAACTGGGATATTGCAATAAAAAAACTTGGAAAAATAAAAAAATCATTAAATGAGTTGCATAAGCTATGCCCACTCGAAAGATTAAGCCTAGCACAGGAGACATGTAGTGTGATGGGATTGACAGACTTGAATGTTATGCCAGAAGATATTAAAAAAAGTCTTCTGCAATTGAGTCCAGAACAGCTATTATTTTTCCATTCGTTTTTCATTAAAGAAAAATTACATAGTGATTATTTTGATATTATCACTGTTGATGGCAAGGTAATATCAAAAACACTGCAAAAAATTGCTGAAACACTAACCGATCCTCTCAAAAATGTTGTGCACTTCAATATAATTCTTGAAATGATGGTAAGATGTATGGTGCAGTTGAGACGAATGCAAACAAACAATTTGTCAGATTCACAACAACATATGATGCAACATCTGCAAAAAATACTTGATAGTATCTATAATAAACGCACCATACCAGTGAAGGAAGTATATGCAATGGCGCAAGAGATAGCGAAACCATTCTTGTCTGAAATTGAAAAAATACAATCACAACAAAACATTGTTGAGAATATGAAAAAAAGTGGTGGTAACACCATGGGTATGATGTGAAGTTTTAGTGAAATATCTATGAACATCATCATTATCTTGCAATCTTTTATAATGAAGTATTAAAAAACTCTTGCAAATTGATTTAATACTTGATAAAAAGTTTGTATCTCATCTGTTGATATGCTATCTCAAAATCTTATCCAGGGGCTTTAGTTCAGCCTGGTTAGAACGCACCGCTCATAACGGTGTTGTCGCAGGTTCAAATCCTGCAGGCCCCACCATCCCATATAAAAACTTAATTGTTCGCAATTGTATTCCGTACTATGAAGACAGAACAAACAAGCAGAAGTGGTATCATTGTAATCGATAGTGCAACTGATAAAAGTATATATAATCTATCTTGCACACTTAATATTGAAAAAATCACCTGCGGAAAAATAAAGGGAATTAAAAGTATTGATACAACAGCACCATTATTATGATAAATAGATAAGGAAAGACATCTTATGAAAAACATCATAGCAAGTGTATATAGTAAAAACATAATATAATTCATACTGATTACCAATGATAGGAATGGTTGAAGTTTATCAAACAGCATTGTCCATACTACTAGCCAGAAGGCATTTAATAGAAGAATTTGCTTAACTGTTGCAATAAAAAACTTCATTAACAAACCAATTATTGGTGTTATTGGTAATAAAAGTAATTGCTCTAGAGTGCCATCACGATAATCATCTTCTATGAAAAATGTATCAGATGACATAATAACGAAAACACTTGTTATGAGCATAATGCCATATGCCGTTAATACATCACTTAAAATATAGTTTTGTAGTATAAGATATATAAGACAAAATGATACTACTAAGAATAAAACATTATATATTAATTTATCTCTTTCACGCACTATTAAGAGTAATTCCTTATAAAGGAGTGCTAAAAGCATTTTACATTTATTTCTATTACGCATTTGCATTAGTATTAATACGACATTTCATATCATCAAAATAAATCAATGCTATACATATATATAACAAGATCTTTAGTGTAGGAAGTAATATACTCATTAGAGTGATGTTTAAACTGAAAACAAATGATAACAGTAAATATATACAGCTCAATTTAACAGATAAACCCAAATTTTGCCTGACAAGATAAAAGCTACCTCTAAATGCTTGCGTTATAGTATTACCTTCTCCAGCTGCATTCAGTGGTGCAAATAAAGTGATCGTTGTATATATCGCAACAAAATTAACCATGAGAAATTTAAGCAGCTGGACTATTGTATTATTACTTAATTGTGCTATGATATGTAGCATTGCTGATAAAAAAAGTACGAAATATAAAACGCAGAATATTTTGAAGACATTGAAAAACGTCTGCTTCAGCAATCGCATAAAAAAATTTCTCTTAATATCAAAAAGATCATCACTGGTTGATAAAACAATATATATAGCAGTTATCACTATGAAGGTATCAACAACTATGATAATAATCACATTCAAGCAAGCTAAAATCATGGTTTTATAGAGCAAACTGGTATCAAAATCTACTTTTGTTGTTTCATCTTTGAGATGTAACAGTTGTTCTTGCAAAATATGCAGATCTCCCAGCACTGTCTTATTAAGAAACACATCACAAAACAGTGGTACTAACACTGTAAATACTAAAACAAGCAATAACGATTTATACTTGTGCGAAACTATGCTGCGAACCTCTCGTAGTACAGAACTAATGTCATCATATGCCATTTGCTAATGTAAGTTATTTATATATGACCAAGTTAATAAGAACTTTTTATTTGTATACGTATACGTTTATATACCAATACTTTTACAAGTATAAGACAAGTTAACAATAACTGCTAGGATAACAACATACATAAACAAAAACAGCCAATAAATAGGAATAATTAAAAAAATATGAAAATATTTTCATGAATCTATTGACACACCATGAAAACATTGATATTTATTATTCCTGTGACGAAGGAGTTCGTTGAATAAATTCTTTTTAAAAAGTTCATAGCAAACGCAAAAGACAGTGGTAATTCAATATTTGAATTAGAACTCAATTGAGTTCACATAATGACATTTTTTTGTCAGGAAATCAAAACATGAGAGTTTGATCCTGGCTCAGAGTGAACGCTGGCGGCACGCTTAACACATGCAAGTCGAACGGATGAATTTGGTTCGCCAAATTCGTTAGTGGCAGACGGGTGAGTAATACATGGGAATCTGCCTTGTAGAGTGGGATAACTGTTGGAAACGACAGCTAATACCACATATTGCCGAGAGGTGAAAGATTTTTCGCTACAAGATGAGCCCATGCAGGATTAGCTAGTTGGTAGGGTAATGGCCTACCAAGGCTGTGATCTTTAGTTGGTCTGAGAGGATGATCAGCCACACTGGAACTGAGACACGGTCCAGACTCCTACGGGAGGCAGCAGTGGGGAATATTAGACAATGGGCGCAAGCCTGATCTAGCGATGCCGCGTGAGTGAAGAAGGCCTTAGGGTCGTAAAGCTCTTTTAGTAGGGAAGATAATGACGGTACCTACAGAAAAAGTCCCGGCTAACTTCGTGCCAGCAGCCGCGGTAATACGAAGGGGGCTAGCGTTACTCGGAATTACTGGGCGTAAAGCGTGCGTAGGCTGTTTTGTAAGTTGATGGTTAAATTCTTGGGCTCAACCCAAGGCCTGCTATCAAAACTGCAAAACTAGAGTGCCAAAGAAGATAGTGGAATTCCTAGTGTAGAGGTGAAATTCGTAGATATTAGGAGGAACACCAGAAGCGAAAGCGGCTATCTAGTTGGATACTGACGCTGTTGCACGAAGGCGTGGGGAGCAAACAGGATTAGATACCCTGGTAGTCCACGCAGTAAACGATGAGTGCTAGGTGTCGGGACCGAGGTTTCGGCGTCGTAGCTAACGCGTTAAGCACTCCGCCTGGGGAGTACGGTCGCAAGATTAAAACTCAAAGGAATTGACGGGGACCCGCACAAGCGGTGGAACATGTGGTTTAATTCGATGTCACGCGAAAAACCTTACCAAGTCTTGACATGATGGTCGTATATTTAGGAAACTGAATAGTCAGTTCGGCTGGACCATCACAGGTGTTGCATGGCTGTCGTCAGCTCGTGTCGTGAGATGTTGGGTTAAGTCCCGCAACGAGCGCAACCCTCGCTCTTAGTTACAAACAGTTCGGCTGTGGACTCTAAGGGGACTGCTAGTGAAAACTAGAGGAAGGTGGGGACGATGTCAAGTCAGCATGGCCCTTATGACTTGGGCTACACACGTGTTACAATGGTGATTACAATGGGCGGCAATAGGGTAACCTAAAGCGAATCCTCAAAAATCATCTCAGTTCGGATTGCACTCTGCAACTCGAGTGCATGAAGTCGGAATCGCTAGTAATCGCAGATCAGAACGCTGCGGTGAATACGTTCCCGGGTCTTGTACACACTGCCCGTCACGCCATGGGAGTTGGTCTTGCCTTAAGTACATGCGCTAACCGTAAGGGGGCAGTGTACCACGGTGAGGTCGATGACTGGGGTGAAGTCGTAACAAGGTAGCCGTAGGGGAACCTGCGGCTGGATTACCTCCTTAAAAGACCAAAACTTGAGACCACTGTCTTTTACGTTTGCTATGTTGCTTGGGATGTATTTTCTTACATGCAATGATTTGTTATCGTTGATGTTCTCCTTGTTTCATCATATGTCTCACATTTTTCTTCTGCAGTTTCATCTATGACACTATTATTATATTCTCACTTTAGTCCTGCAAAGACTCTCCCTACTTGTATGTTTTTATAGTATGAAACTCTAAACCCCGCAGCCCTCCCATTATTTGCAACCATTGCTACCAAGGCAATCGGAGGCATTTTGGGCCCCCCCTGTTTTGGAGACCCCTATCAGGATAACATGAATTTGCTTGGAAATGGTTTGATTCCGTTGGAACTTGCACACAAGATGATGTGTGATACTAGAGACTTCTATCTTGATCTTCTAGGTATTCATCACAATATTCCAAATACTTCACATACGACGGTTGATTTTTGTTTTCGTTTTCTTTTCCCTCGTATACTTTTCTGCACAATTTCATCATATTCTCACATTTTTCTTCTGCAATTTCATCTATGACACTATATATATTATATTCTTCCTTTAGTCCTGTAAAGAACTCACCTACTACACCAGATAAGTCAATGCTTTCATCTCCTATTAGTTTTGCAGCATAAAACTCCAAACCCCCATAATCGCGTGATTTAGCAGCCTCCACCATTTTTGATACAACATCGCTATAACCATCGGATCCATTGTGCATTTCATCGCCTTGTGTAGCTTTGTTTGCTGCTTGTACTTCTTTTCTGACTTTTTTGAGCATAACCCACTCCTTATAAGTTAAATTGAACAACCATACATTGAATGATAACATAAATTTCCTTACATGTCAACACTAAAATTTCATCCCTTGTAATTCTTCGCGCAGTTGATAATATCTGAGACAAGAAGCTTTATGACCACCTTCTAGATCTTTTAAAACTTCAATTACTCCCTTTTGTCTCAAGTCAACATTGCAATCAATATGGTCACCTTGATTGAAAAATTTGTTGGTGGATTCAATAGTAGTATATCCAATTTTTATATCATTATTACAAATAGTTATTTCTACATCAGGAGCCATTTTTTGCTGTGCAAAATATTTCTCCCAACCACCCGTACCGCCAAGTACGGGCCCTACATCTATAGATGTGATTGCTTGATACTGATTTTCCTCACAAAAATCATTCAAATATTTATTCAATTTCTCCTCAACCTGTCCATCCGATTTCTCAATAACTTCTACATTATCATCAGCACTAAGCTTGGGAAGCACATACACATTACTGCATTTGTTATGCATTCCTGCAAATTTAACTCCAAGGGAAGACAATATTGTTGCGCACATTGGACAACAATATTTTGATACTCCAACATATGATATTTTCATTTGTCGCACAAATTCCATCACTAGAAGTACTTCCGCATGCGAATATTGATTACTCTTAGTATCTGGAAATACTGTTGCAAATTCTGCTGTCTTCATACTTCTTTCACCTTCTGAATCAGAATGCTTACTTCCTTCACCTTCTGATCCAGAATGCTTTGCCTCCTCATCATCATAATCTTGCTCCTTTTTTTTATCTTGATTACTAACCAGAACAGTAAGATTTTTTGCCAAAATTGCATTGCGCAATTTTTCTTCACTATCCCCCAAAAATTTAATCAAACGTTTCGAGTGTACTGTAGCAGCAATCACAAAACCCATATAGCTTGTAAGTGCACACGAAGTCTTGTTTCTTTTGATTTTTACTATACCTAACCTTGCCAACTTGCTATTCATCTCTTCATCCGTACTATTAATCTTATTGCGCATAATCATGTATTGTAATCGCATTTTTGCATCACCACACTGATATTCTCCATTAATCAATTTTTTCAACTTGCTAATCAACTTTTCTTTGTTCGTTTTATCAGTAGTATCTGCATGCAACAATCGATCTTCGTTTTCATTTTCATCTGGCGCTGAAAAACATTCCCTTAATTGTTCTGCAAGAAAGTCACCATCATTTGACAAATCTACTATCATTTTAGAGTAAAGATACTGTTCATTGCCCTCAGTACTATTAGACTTATCCCTAGGATTACAGAAATGCTTTTCAAGCACTATTTTAACTAGTTTATCTTGTGATTCTTGTGATGGATTTTCTTCTGATAAGCAAGATAAAACATCCGATATATGCTCTATTTCTTTGTCATTATACTGCGATGGATCATTAGTAGTGATATATAATCGTTCATTGTTATCATCAAAAATAACAGCTGAACATATACCGCCACCATTTAATACAAAAGCCAATGAATCAAGTATTTTCTGTTCTTTTGTTTTTACACTTTTATTTTGAGGTAGAGTTTCCATTGCTCACATATTATGTATTTGTTCTCATACAACAAGCGTATATGTATACAAACTTGCACTATTCAAGTCAAGATAAAATTACATTATCCATTCTGTTTGTCACTTCCCTTCTGCATAATTGATTGCTTCACTTGCATCAACCTCAAAATTTTGCATGTTGTGTATTGTCCCTTTGCCTTTAATTTGTACTGTGATTGCTTTCGAGCCGCTAATTGGTATGAATGAGAACACCCCTACACCATTAATAGATTTTGAATTAAGATTATAGTATGCGCTGTACACTCCAGCAATTCTACTATTTTTTAATTGTATGTTATCTATCTTCGCAATACTCTTCTGAAGTGATATACCACCGCTGATCTCATCAAAAAGAGTGCTGCCATATTTTGTATAGTAATTAATGCTCTGTACCTTACTATCAACTGTGTAATCATTATCTAATGTTGATACTATTTGATTTAAATCAAAACCATCAAATGTAATTTGAGCACCTACAAACTTAACATTACCATTAATATTCTTAGATACATCATCCCAACTTCTGCCACTAGCCATCACATTACCCGCTACACTCATATAACCATTGATTTTATCTAAACCAGTTATCATCAAGAACGGAGGACTAGGATTTATACTGTCTAGGTGAAAGTTCAACTGAAATTCCGGCTGTGCTGTTGCTGTTGTTCTTGCACTAACATCTATTTTTCCATCCCAGATGTTACCACTTAATTTTCTAAGTGTGACTGTACCAAAGTCCCACTCTAAATTGCCATCAATGTTCTCTAGTATTTTAGTTTGACCGTTTGTTAATACGTCAATTTTTATCTCCAAATTACCATCATAGTGATTGACAGAAAAAAAATTTATATTTTCATAATGGTTGGGACGTTTTAAGCTCAAATAATTGTCCTTGTACTGATACATTTCATTAATTGACGGAAGAATACTACCTAGTACACCAAGATCCAAATTTGCAAAATTGATCTTTGCAGTGATCTGCGGTCTAAACACAGGTAGGAAAAATTTAAACTGCAGGGTTCCATCAAAACCATCATTTGTGTTAATCTGCATTTTATCTATACTAAAACTACTTGGTGCAACTTCTATTTGAGCCTTGATACTGTTGAACTTCCGTTTCATGAAAACAATATCCTGCATATCTAGATTAAAGTAGGACGTTTTTTTCATGCATCTTAGCCAATTGTTATCATTTGTGATCTTGAAGTATGATTCACCATTCCTATCATAATCTACTGTGTACAACATTTTTATATACTCACTGAAGTCAGTGCTTACACTTGTTTCCTCATCAAAATTAAAGTTTTTCAAGCTTAGAAAAAATGACCGCGCTGGCGTCACATGTGGTGTATCATATAAAAACACCCCTCCTCCTAATACTATATCATCTGACTCTAGTAATATATCAAATATTTTTAATACGTGTGATATGGCAGAAATCTTAGCATGACCACGTAATCTCTTTGGTTTTTTCAGGCTCACACCATCAGATGCTAGTTTAGCAGTGTCATACCAATCAACTGTGTATTGATAGTCCGTTGATCTAATATCAATCAGTCCTTCGAATTTAGGTCTAATATTATTCTGTGATATAACGCCACTCAATGTGATCTCCGAATCCTTTGGCAAAATCATGCTGAAATTCTTCACTATAACATCTCCCATCACATTATATGCTTGGAATTTCAACGCTCTAATTTCCTCATTATTTGTTATAATACTATTTATCCTTAAATTTAAAATAGCATCAATATTTTTAGGTAATATAATGTCATGAAATAAATCTTGTGCTATCAAGAGAAGATGATATGGTTTCTGTGTACCTATACCCATTACGTCACTCAGTACGTCGAAGTTGATCTTATCTATTAGAGCGTTTGCATTTATTTCTATAAGATCATCATCAACCTTATGAGTATTTATAATAACATCAATATCCTCACTGCTATTATCAGATATAAGTTTTACATTATTGATTTCAAAACCACCCTCTGAATTGCCATGTATCTCAGCCGTTACCCTAATATCATCACTCTTCATGTTACCAATAATAGTATTCAAAAAGCTATCGCTATCATTGGAGATTAACTGTTGATTAAAATTTGCCTTTAACGCTTGAATATCTTTTATTGCGAAAGCTATATTGCCACCTTTCAGCGAGTCACTTCCAATGTTGAGATCATTGATATTAATTTGCAATGTTGCACCATGAGTTTTAGCATCAATCGTAACATCAACAACATCATCTTGTTTTGTACTGACTTCTATTGCGCACCTAACATTCAAGTTGTTAGCTATAATATCAGCTGTTAAGGAATATGCTGTATCAGTAACATCATAGTTAACATTTCTAAATGCAACATCATCAACATGATGATTTATATCATCAATACCAACTAGGTCTAAAGTATCAAAAACAAAATTGCCACGCACAGATTTGTTATTTGACGAATTTTTCATCATAGCACTCAGTGTACTAACATTGAGGTATGCATTGGTAGAGGCAACTTTTATACTGCCTAGTGAAAGGCCTTGTATGTCAAACATGCTTGGTAGATCTTGCAATGACATTAGAATTCTCACACCAGACCCCTTCATTAGCATCTGATCATCATACGCTACACTAACATTAGAGACATAAACATATGGGGATGGTAAGAATTTCAATATAAGTTTATCATCCAAATTAACTTTCAGACCGTATTTTGTAGATAAGCTCTTAGCGATTTGCTGCCTGTAATCCGATAATTCTATCAAGTTATACCTATCAGACATCATCACTAACAATACCACTACAGCAAGTAGTGCCACAATATAGTATCGCAAGGAAAACCAAGTAATTCTATTATATTACATCTTACAGTATAAACCTCATATTTTGTCATCAGCTAGTAGTGTAGTTTCAAAATATTCTTTGAGCTTTAATATGACTATATCCACAACTCTATATATATCATACTCATGACTTTCAATTGCAATATCAGCCTCACTATATATTGGATAATGCTCACTTATGATTTTTTCCAGCACCTGCAAAGTATTTTCAGGTGTAAAACCAGGCCTACTATTTCTTCTGGAAATGCGCTCATGAAGTATTTTTATATCAGCATATAACCAAACAGTAACACTATGAGATTTAATAAAATGCCTTATTTCTGGATCTATAAATGCATTACTACCAGTTGACAATACAACCCTCCCATACCCACTTATCACTTCTTCTATTACTTCCTTCTCGCGCTTCTGAAAGTACTCAGCACCATAGGTGTTATAGATGCTGATTACACTCATATTTTCCCTCTCCTCTATAATCTTATCACTATCATAAAACTGCAATCTAACCTTTTTTGCAACACGTCTACCAACAGTGCTCTTACCACTTCCAGCTGTACCTATAAGAACTATTGGTTTATCTATACTATTATTTTCTAGTAGGTATTGAAGCTGCTTTCCATAATTATTATAATGCATAGCTAAACTCTCAGGACTATTTTTATTACTAATGTAGTTCATTTTATATGTACCATTGATGATATCATAAAAATACTAAACATACAGTAATGAAAAGCATAATAAATTTTTCAAATGCAAAACATCAGAAATTTCTCAATAATCGCTCACATAGATCATGGAAAATCAACCCTTGCAGATAGGCTAATAGAAAAATGTGGTGGACTCGAGGCGAGGGAAATGGTATCACAAGTGCTTGATTCAATGCCTCTAGAAAAGGAGCGTGGCATTACAATAAAGGCACAGACTGTCAGATTGCAATATAAAGCACAGAATGGCATTGAATATATATTAAATCTCATAGATACACCAGGACATGTTGATTTCGGATATGAAGTTAGTAGATCACTTGCTGCATGTGAGGGCTCAATATTAGTTGTTGATGCAAGCCAGGGTGTGGAAGCACAGACGCTTGTCAATGTCTATAAAGCAATGGAAGCAAACAATGAAATATTTATTGTACTAAATAAGGTTGACTTACCAGCAGCAGATCCAGAAAGAGTTATAGAACAAATTGAAACAGTAATTGGTCTTGATGCACAGAATGCAGTGCAAATTTCAGCCAAAACTGGATTTGGAATAGACAATGTACTTAAAGCAATTGTAGAACACCTCCCAGCACCAACTGGTGATATCAATAAACCACTCAAAGCAATGTTGGTTGATAGTTGGTATGATCAATATATAGGCGTTGTAATTCTAGTAAGAGTGATAGATGGTGTATTGCGCCGTAAAATGACTATTAAGACATTATCCAATAATATAATACATACAATTGAAAACGTTGGAGTATTTACCCCAAAAAAAGTATATGTTGATGAACTCAAGGCAGGAGAGGTAGGGTTTATCACTGCAGCAATCAAACAAGTTTCAGAATGCAATGTTGGTGACACCATAACGGAAGATAAAAACCAGTGTATGGAAGCATTACCAGGATTCAAAAAAGTCATACCAGTTGTTTTTTGTAGTCTGTATCCAACTGATGCTGGTATGTTTGAGCAACTTAAGGATAGTCTTACTAAACTTCACCTTAATGACTCAAGTTTTTCATATGAAATTGAAACCTCAAGTGCATTAGGATTTGGTTTTAGATGTGGATTTTTAGGTCTATTGCACCTGGAAATCATACAAGAGAGGATAATGCGTGAGTTTAATATAGATCTAATTACAACTGCTCCTAGTGTGGTGTACCGTATTCACTTGCGTTCTGGTGGATTTATTGAACTGCATAATCCAAACGATATGCCTGATCCAACAAAGATATCTACAATGGAAGAACCGTGGGTTCGTGCAACAATAATGCTACCAGATCAGTATTTAGGAGTTGTGCTAGATCTATGCACTCAAAAGCGTGGTGAACAGATGGAGATGAACTATGTTGGAGAAAGAGTAATGTTGGTGTATCTATTACCTCTCAATGAAATTGTATATGATTTTTATGATGATTTGAAATCATGCTCTAGAGGTTATGCAAGTTTCGACTGGGAGTTTCACAGCTATAGAACAAGTGACTTGGTTGTATTGAAGATATTGATTAATGGTGAAGCAGTTGATGCACTAGCAATGATAGTACACAGATCGAAATCAGAGAGCAGAGGACGAGAACTTTGCATTAAGCTAAAGGAGCTCATACCAAAACATATGTTTGCTGTTCCAATACAAGCTGCAATTGGTGGAAAAATAATTGCTAGAGAAACAATCAGTGCTATGAGAAAAGATGTTACGGCAAAATGCTATGGAGGTGATATAACTCGTAAGCGTAAACTGCTTGAGAAACAGAAAGAAGGTAAAAAACGCATGAGATCAATAGGCAAGGTTAGTATACCACAGACTGCCTTTATCGCTGTTCTCAAAACAAAAAAGAACTGAAATATATGTTGCATAACGAGCTGTTTCTGATACATATATAGTTTTAGAGTGTATAAAAATAAAATGATTCGAGTATATTATGTCACCAGAGGGGATTTTGTCTGATTTGCAGCAAGAAAAACAGCAGATGTTAGGACAAAAAATAATTGGTATGATGATAGAAGAGTATGAGGCATCGCTTAAGAAGCTTCAAGAAAGAAGTGATAAATATTTTGCTGCGAATAAAAGTAAGTTTGATAATAGTGATCTAAGTTATGACGACATGTTTCAAATATTTGGTGATGTCATATCATTTAAGAATATTAGTCTGATTGAATTTGCAGTGAACATGGAGAATAAATTGGTTGAGATGGTTGTATTGGAGGATAGTCACATCAAGAAGCCAGACATTTCAGAAAATGCGATTAAGTTTATAAAAGCAGAAGATGTGGTTAAGTTTGCAGAAAACAATACAGAGACTTTAAAATCATCACAACAACCAATTGCATTAACTAATATTGAGTTATACAAACCAATCGTTGATATGCATGCTAGACTTGAAAAGTTTACTAACGATTGCGTGTTTGATCGTGCTGCCTTCGAAGCAGCAATGCAAAAGGACAGTAAACTTCAAGAGATAATTGCAGTAATCGTATCAGTTTTAACACTGGGACAATATGAAACGAAATACAAAGCTGCTCACAAGGTGAAAAGTTTTGCTGCAAAAATAGAAGAGGGAAGGGAAATAATGAGTGTAAATAAAAACGTGCTATAGTGCGATATGACTGGACATCATTATACCTTTGTGCACTAAATACCTAGTTCCTTCATAGTTCTTCTATGGATGAGCAATGCATTGCAAAATTCTCTTTGCTTGGCTAAAGTGTTCAAACTATTTCGGTCTTACAATATATTACACTTGATATATATCAATACTTTCATATGCTGGCATGTTAATTGTAAAAAACCTCGGTAAAACCATTGATGGTAGACATATAGTAGAAAATGTTAGCTTCAATGTTGCAAGGGGTGAAATAGTAGGTTTGCTTGGACCTAATGGTGCAGGCAAAAGCACATCATTTTATATGACATTAGGGTTAGTGAAGCCAGATTATGGCAATGTATACTTAAATGATAATGAAATAACAAAACTGTTGCCACATGAAAGAGCAAGACTTGGAATGATATACTTACCACAGGATAGTTCAATATTTCAAAATATGACAGTTGCTGACAATATTATGGTTGCACTGGAAGCAAGTGAAGAAATACCAAAAAATAGAGCTATGATGCTTGAGCGCATTTTAGAAGATTTTAGCATATCATATCTACATAATATAAAGGGAATTGCCTTGTCAGGCGGTGAGAGAAGACGTGTTGAAATTGCTAGATGTATTGCATGCAAACCATCATATGTTTTGTTGGATGAACCATTTGCTGGTATAGATCCAATATCGATAGCTGACATTAAAAATCTCATCATACAGTTAAAAAATAAAGATATCGGTGTTTTGATCACTGACCATAATGTAAAGGATGCATTGTCACTCATAGATAGGGGATATGTTATATATCAAGGTAGAGTCCTAACGTATGGTACAGTAAGTGAGATTGTCATGCATCAGCAAGTAAAGCAATTCTATCTCGGTAATGACTTTGTATTATAAATATGCATCAAAAACCACAATTACTTAATGATAACTGGTTGATGCAAAAGCTTGTATCAGTCGACAGCACACAAAAATATGCAAAGAGACTTATAGAAACATTGCATACTAACTCCTCGCAACAAATTGCAATAACAGCATCAACACAAACAGAGGGATACGGCAGACTGTCAAGAAGCTGGCAAAGCATCAGTGGCAACTTACATTTGACAATCATCATACCAGTCATACCATATGATTATATAAAGTATAGTCAGCTCAGTTATGTGATGTGTATTGCTGTTGGACAGGCAATATCGTCATTAATGGACCACAATACACTCCAAACATCCATCAAATACAAGTGGGTGAATGATATATTAATTGACGATAAAAAAGTTGCTGGAATATTAATTGAAGTGTTCAGAAAATATTTTGTTATTGGTGTAGGAGTGAACATGAAATGCAAACCAAATGTAGGAGCAAGTCCTGGTAATACTAACTTTATTGGAGCTACTAGCATTACAAAGTATATTTCTAATACTGATATTAGTGTTTTTCTTGATATTTTGCTGAGTAAATTCGTATCACTTTACAATCATTGGATAACCTATGGATTTGATTACTTTAATAAAGTATGGAGAGCAAACGCATATAAAATTGGCAAAAAAATCACATTTAATGATGGTAAGAATGTTATATCAGGTATATTCTCTGATATAGCAGAAGATGGAGCACTTCTAATGCAAATAAGCGGCAATACAAAAAAATTCTACGCTGGTGATTTTTACAAGTGAAATATTATGATCCTGTAACTTACACCACTAAAATTGCAAAAATTATCTCTAAAAATATAACTACAACTTTGCATTATCAAAGGTGGATGGTAGTATATCTTGAAAGAAAATCTTCTCATATACATTAACAATGGATGATGATGTCAAAGTTTTTTAAAGTTATTGTTATTTGCTGTACAGTAATATATACATGTCAGCAACACTGTACTTCTAGTAATACTGCTCATGCGATATCAATGTCTAGACCTGTTGGCAATGAGAGTAGAATCAGAGTGATCAACTATGTTCCAAATAGTGTAATAAGGTTTGTAGGGCACTACAACTACCATTCAATAATAGAATTCAGTCCGGAAGAGGAGATAAAAACCATTACAATGGGTGAAGCAACGGGATGGCAACTTAATCCAGATGGCAATAGGATATTTTTGAAGCCAGTTGCAGCTGATGCAACAACGAATATGACTGTTATAACCAATAAAAGAATGTATTTCTTCGAAATGCATGCAGAACACGCATCAAGTATCAGTGATCAAGGCCTCGCATTCATTACAAAATTCATGTACCCAGACAACCAATCGAATGTGCCAAATATTGTAGGGGGATATACTGATCCAGGTCCAGACTTGACAAAACCTGATCGGTATAATTTCAAGTACGCTATTAGTGGTCAAGCTAGACACATCGAACCAATTCTTATATTCGATGATGGGAAATTTACATATTTTAAGTTCAGAGATATCAATGCTGATATGCCATCAGTATTTATGGTTGATCAGTACGGCAACGAAGCGATGGTGAACTATAGAATTTCCAGCGGTTATATGGTTGTTGAAAGGGTTACATCGAAATTCACTCTTAGATATGGTAAGGATGTCATATGTGTATTTAATGAAAAAAGTGATATTCCAATCATTCTACCAACAAACACAACAATACAAGCACCTCAGCAACAATCTCAGAACGATATGGTTCAAGCTGGAGCTGTATTCGTTCAGCCTGGAACACAGGTTATACAACCATCTTCCACATCAGTTGGACATCAACCATCTAAGAATTAATTTATTTTCCACATAGATAGTGTGTCAACCAGTCATGATATGGTTGACTATGCACTGTTTTTTCCAAAGTGATTTCCAATATGCATGGTGCATTATATGGATGTATATTCCTGAGTTTATCTACAGCTTGATCAAGCATGTCTCGAGTTGTTTTTAATATCATAATACATTCATTTCCATTACAAATTTTTTCTTCCCAAGTATATATCGAACTAATATTCGGTATAATATTAGCACAGGCTATCAACCTCAACTCTATCAATGCAGATGCTGTACTTGATGCTGTTTCACTATCAGGAAATGTAGTATACAACATTGCTATATGTTGTGATTTTTGTATATTACTCATGTAAAACAATCAATACATATCAATATGTAAGTAATGATTCATTATACCTTGGATTTATAACACTTGCAAGTAAAGCTTAGAACAGATAAATAATACACACAAGGATAACACCTAAAGTGCTGCAACATCAAAATAATACTTATGCATCATAACTCTACATCAAAAAATGTAAAATTTATCGCAATTGGACTAATATCATTTTTATTTTGGCATATAGAAACTCCACATCAACTTACTGATAATGCATGGCATCTATTCATCATATTTGTAATGACAATTGTTGCGCTCATTTCAAACTTTATGCCAATGGGTACAATAGCTTTTACATCACTTGTGACGTGTATTATAACATCAGCTATAGACCATAAAACCGCTCTAAGTGGATTTAGTGAAAATATAGTTTGGCTTGTAGCTTGTGCATTTTTTATATCCAATGCTGTTATTAAAACAGGACTTGGTGCAAGAATAGCATATACACTCATGGCGAAATTTGGTCACAGTAAGATTGGTGTCTCATACAGTTTGTTAATGACAGAGTTAATAATGGCACCAATGATACCAAGCGCAACATCACGTGGTGGTGGAATAATATATCCAATAGCGAAAGCAGTGATAGAAAGCTATTCACTACAAATCCATGAAACATCACACAAACATAAAACAACTGCAATAAATAACATAGGCAAATACTTCTCCATGTTATGCCTTCATAGCAATATCATAACAAGCTCCATGTTTTTAACAGCAATGGCAGGAAATCCTGTTGCACAAAGCCTTGCTGCATCATGTGGAGTTGATGTAACCTGGACAAATTGGGCGACTGCTGTCGCTGTGCCAGGTATAATATCACTGTTGGGACTGCCATTTATTGTACAGTTACTATATAAATTACCACCATCATTAGATGGTAACATAATAAAAATATATGCAAAGGGTGCCATCGCTGAAATGGGTAAGATGAAGGGATCAGAGATTGTTACTGCTACAACTTTTATTGCATTGATAGTCCTGTGGATATTTGAAAAACAAATTGGCATCAATTCAACAACAACAGCAATGCTTGGAGTCACGATCCTATTGCTCACTCATATCATTACATGGCATGACATTATTACATCAAAGACAGCATGGGATACGTTTATATGGTTTGGAATATTGTTAGTATTAGCAAATGCTATGAACAATCAAGGCATCATATCATGGATTGGTAATGCAATTGCTGATATTTTAAGTGGGTATAATACCAGTACTTCTGTTATCGTTATATGCATTGGTTTATTCGTAGTACACTATCTCTTTGCAAGCACAACTGTATACTTCACTGCAATGTATGTAATCTTTTTAAAAATGTTTATTGGATTTGGAATTAATCCGCTAGTGGCAGCATATATGTTAATTCTAGTGATAATGCTATCATCTGGACTAACACATTACGGTATAGCATCTGCTCCAGTATTTTTTAGTGGTGGATATATGTCTGTAAAAGAGTGGTGGCAAATATCTGGCATTATATCAGTTATCAACGCATTTGTATGGTTTGTTGGATGTATGGTTTGGTGGAAGATGATAGACTGGATATAATACGTTCTACAAATGATGATTTGACATTTTGGATAGCAACATTCATGCAAATTAGTCACGCAAATGCTTCAGATTCATGCTGTGAATCAATTCATTCCATTCCCTCACTGATATGCCGCTGTTTTGCTGTGAGACACTCTCGCCAGCAATCATCCTGCAAATAACAGATTTAGCATTTGCAGACAACTTCACAGCATTTAAATGGTGATTTTCAAATGCTTCATATGTATAGGGTACCCATAATTTTATTATGTTCAGCATTTCTTTGGCATATTCCCTTATTTCAAATTGTGCATGCGAGTCAGCACGCAACTTCACAAAGTGCAAGAGGTTGTGTAAATCTATTTTCCAATACCATTGCGTATAATAATTTAATGTGAGATTAATGCGCGCTAACTCTCTCGCTATACCTAGACGATTGGCATCACGCAGTTTTATATCAGTTCGTTCAGTGTACTTCCTATCTTGCATATGAATGTGTGTTACATCATCTTCCATTGTACTGCTATTGTCATCTGACAGATTTAACATCTCTAGGTAGTGATCATAACAACGAGATGCATCATCATTGAGTATTTGTAGTACTCTTGCTGATTCTGCATCTGATATGTTGATGTTATTTCTACCCTGTTTGTTGGTTTGAGATTGTGGTGTGATATTTTCAACCAGTGGCACATAGAATTCCTTGTCCAGCATTGAATATCGTGCTGAATACTCATTTACATTGGCAGTTCTATGTCTTATCCATTGTCTTGCTACAAATATTGGTAACTTGATATGAAACTTGATTTCACACATCTCAAATGGCGTGGTATGAGAATGTCTCATCAGGTAGTTTATCAATCCCTTGTCCTCATTAACTTTTTTTGTTCCCTTGCCATATGAAACCCTTGCCGCTTGAACTATTGCTGCATCATCACCCATATAGTCAACAACCCTAATAAACCCATGATCCAATACCTTGATTGGCTTACAAAGTATTTCTTCCAGTGCTTGGGTCGTTGTCCTTTTAGTACTATATTGTTCGGTATTATTATCCATATTATATTATAATATTATAGCCTTTTTCGATATGGTTTTTAGAAAAAACATTGAATACTATCATATTATGCAGTATACGGAATAAATATTTACATGTGCTGCACATATCAAAATCATCAATGTATAGATCAACACTTTTAGTTACAATTACAATTTTCATATCTCGTATTACAGGTTATATCAGAGATGCAGTTATGGCAGCATTTATCGGTACTGGTCCACTCAATGACGCATTCATTGCAGCATTCAAACTTACAAATTTATTTCGTTCGTTGTTTGCTGAGGGGGCACTCAGTGCATCGTTTGTACCAATTCTCTCTAGAGTAATATCATCGCATGGAAAAAAATACGCGACGGTTATAGCATGTCATATTTTTTCTATTCTACTAATTGCGTTATCAGTTTTTACTATACTGATATTATATAATATGAGTAAAATCATCAGCATTACAAACCCTGGTTTTAGTACAAACAATGAAATATTAGAATTAGCTATTGACCTTGCATGTATAACATTTCCATATCTCATACTTATTTCTATTGCGGCATTTTATGGTGCAGTGATGCAAAGTCATGGTTTTTTCATACCATATGCAGCCACATCAATTATACTCAATGTGGTGTTAATAAGTTGTCCACTCATGCAGAAACTACTATCCCATAACTTCAGCACAGCTGCACACCCATTGGCATATGGAGTTGTAGTGTCAGGAGTACTAGAGGTGCTTTGGATGATATATTTTGCATGGAAGTATGACATAAAGATACATATACGCAAACCAATCATCACCAAACATGTAAGAAATTTGAGTCAAAGAATAATACCAAGCTTGATTGGATCAGGTGTGACACAAATAAGTGTTTGGTGTGATATGGTGATATTATCATTTTTTACCGGTGGTATGTCATACCTATACTTTGCAGATAGAATAATTCAACTACCACTTGCTCTTTTCAGTACAGCATCTTCGATTACACTTCTACCATTTCTCAGTAAAAAACATAGTGATAGCACAATAAAGACAAGAGCCTTTAATAAGACAATACGCATTGTGTTATCTCTTACAATTGCATCAACAATTGGCATATTTCTAATAACAAGAGAGATTATAACTGTTTTATTCAAAAGAGGAGCATTCGATGAAGTATCAGTTCAAGGAACATGTATAACATTGAAGATGTTATGTGTTGGCTTGCCAGCCTATGCAATGATAAAAATATATGTTGCTGTGTTCCATGCACATGGTGAAACATCAACACCAGTCAAGATAGCAAGTATATCCCTAATTGTTAATTTAATTTGCAGTGTCATATTTATACAATTTTTCAATCATGCTGGTGTTGCACTTGCAGCATCCGTTGCAGCATGGTGTAATCTTATACTGCTAGTATCTAAATGGAAAAAAAGTGCTCAAAAGTTACATGGTGCTGATATATTCATTGAACAGAACACATACATTGATATTGTAAAATATTTCTGTGCAGGTACTGTAATATGGGTCATAATAAGCATACTAAAAGAGGTACTTGCAAATTGCAACTTACACATTGTAACAGTATGTACAATATATATTGTAACAAGTGCAATTGCGTATTGCTTAACACTTGTCTTTATAAGAGCTAAGATCATCAAAGATATTTTCAGATGAAAATTCTGTCGATCAAGTGATAACTTAATCACCATTTTCATCTGGCAGAATGCCATCTTGTTGCATACTCCATAGTGAGGAATAATACCCATTTTTTGCAATGAGTTGATCATGTGTTCCTTGTTCTACAATTTTTCCCTTATCAAAAACTATAATGCGATCCATATGTAGTATTGTTGATAGTCGATGTGCAATTACTATCACGGTTTTACTATGCATTAAATAATCTAAACTTTGCTGTATTTTCTTTTCAGTAACTGAATCTAGAGCTGATGTTGCTTCATCCATAATAAGGATTGGTGCATTATGTAATATGGCTCTAGCTATTGCTATTCTTTGTCTTTGACCACCAGACAATCTTGTACCCATTTCACCAACAGTACTATTATAACGATCTGGCATATTTTCTATGAAATCATGAGCATGTGCTTTGATTGATGCTTCAATCACTTCTTCATCTGTTGCATTAAAATTACCATATCGAATGTTTTCCATCACACTTCTATGGAACAATATTGGTTCTTGTTGTATGAACGAAATATTCCTTCTCAGTGAAGTTGTTGAAACCTTACTGATATCCTGTTCATCTATCAAAATGTTCCCACTTTCCAGCTCATAGATACGCATTATTAGATATGCAAAAGTTGTTTTTCCACTGCCTGAGAACCCAACTAAACCGACCTTTTCTCCACCACGTATTCGTAATGATTTTCCATCGAATATCTTATGTCCAGTTTTATATTTGAAGTTAACATTATGAAATACTATTTCAGCCTTTGTTACAGTTAGATCTGTCTTTTTAGCGTTTGCTCCAGTAGTAGATGTCGATAGGTAGCTTTCATGATAATATTTTGTATAACCAGCATCTGCCCCATCATTCATATCATCATGAAGTAGTGTTAATCCTTGGCTGCAAACCCCTATTTCTTTAAATGTGTATGTTATTTCATCAACAGCAAACCATAAACATCCTGTAATATTAAAAATACTGTTTGCTATAAATACTAAATCTCCAACTGTTAACTCAGATTTTTGCCATAGTATAACCGATACCCATAATAGCGTTGTTACGCTCAGTATCTCCCATATGCCCAAAATGAGTTTGAGTTTTTCTATAAAAAATAACGATCTTTTGTTTTTTCTGATTTCGTTGTTTTGTGCGGCATCAATCACCATTTTCTCCTTACTGATACCATTGAACACACGAATGTTAAAATGGTTTCTGATACTATCAACAATAGTACCATACAGATTAGCCATTGAAGCTGCATGTTCATCCGAGTATCTTGAAGCATAGCGTCCTAACATTAACACTATTGCAAGATATACTACTAATGAAATGGCGAATATGATACTAGGGATATAATGAACAGTACAAAACACCAAGGATGATAGAGCAATTGAAATACCTATCGGTCCAAAAACAGTCAGTGTATTATCACATATGTACTGTGCACTCCTTGGCAATTCAGATATACGCTGTGCTATTCCACCTATATGTTTGTGCACAAAATATGTATGTTTATGGTGCATCACACCATCAAATAACTCCTTTCTTATGTCTGCACAAAAAAGTGGATTAACTTTACTCATAGTAAATCCCTTCAAACTATGAGCTAAGGTTGCACTTGCCCAAAACACAAGTGCCCACATCATTGGCCAAAATAATGTACTAATAGATTTAGTCTTACTTACATCAAGTTCATTAAAAGCACTCACTAGTTCTCCCATAATATATGGCCATAGAGTATTACTAGAAACATGTACTGTTGTTGCAGATAGTGCAATTATAATAAATCCACATTGATGTTTCTTCATGAAATGAATCAAGAATGGGATAACGCTTTTCGGTACCGTTCGCATTTTGTTTGAAACATATATATTGATATAACAACCAAAGCCCATGCATTGTAGCAGCATTTTAATGCTGTGTAAATAAAATAACACAAGGCATTGCATGTTAGTCCATAAAAAATCATGGTCACATCAGAATACAGTTTTAGCAGCACTAATACATGCAACGCCTCTGATGTTACGAGATGCAAACAGAGTATTTGCACACTCAACAACAGTTGCACCCGTTGTAATCACATCATCAACCAGTAATACATTCTTATATGATAAGAAATCGCTATATTTGGGATTGATTGCAAATGTATTAGCAATATTATACAATCTTTCGTGTTGATTTAAAAGAGTTTGTGATTTTGTATTACGGGTTTTTATCAACATATCCAACAAATATTTTTTACAGCTTATACCTGATAAACGCTTCGCTAAAATCGCAGCTTGATTGTAACCACGCTTTTTCAACTTTATGTTATGTATTGGCACTGGTATTATTACATCATATTGTGCTATTTTGTGCTGATGAAATAGAAATAACCATTTTGCAAACAAATCACACAATACATATGGTGACTTATACTTCAGTGCATGTATAAGCTTTTTGCCAGCACTATTATACTCTATAGCAGTATAAATACCGTGATGTCTATCTATATAACCTTCTGCGATATGAGCATATAATGAATCAACTGTTGATGCATCAGTGATAAAAACAATACTTCCCCAACATTTACTACACAATGCCTTACTGCCAATCACAACTTGATGTTTACAAAGCAAACATTTATTTGCAATAACATCAGAGAGCAAATTAATCAATAGACTTGATATCATTGAGTTGCAGTGTTTATTTTGCATCGCGGAAAATATAATATGAAAGTCGTATGCATGCCAACATCTGATATACAAGTTATACTCCCACCCATCTTTTCCATTGCAGCTTTACAAAACCATAATCCTAGCCCCAAACTATACCCACTTTTTGTACTAAAAAACTTTGTAAATATACTAGCTTCTCTATTGATACCACAACCGTTATCACTCAAAATCATTTTATTAGCATCTATCGATATTGTAACCTTTACATCGTGTCCCCCATGTTGCCATGCATTTTTCAAAAGATTAATTATAACATACTCCATTAACCTCCTATTTCCTAGAAATTGTATATCACTATGTATATTGATTTCCATAACTGCTGCCTTTGCTACGTAATAGTTTGATATGACATCTCTAAGTATTTTCTCGAGTGAGCAAATTTCATCACAATGAACGTCATCAACATTTTGCACATTGTTTAACATCATACTAACCTCGCTTCTTGCATTTCCAATAATAGATAGTAATTCATCTGTTAGCTGTAGTGTATCTTTTTTCATAAATTCAGATGCCTCCCTCTTTATAACCTGTATTGTTGTTATAGCAACAGCAAATGGCGTGAGCACACGATGTGCAACCACTCCACTAAATAGCCTCATATTATTTATTTCAACATTGAGATCTATCTTTCTATACATATATGTGATATAAATACCACATGACGTGAATGTTGATGAAATGAACGCAAAAAATTCCTTTTTAGTGCTGAAAACAGTATCTTGCACAATATTATCTAATGATATGCAGTAAAACATCGTTAATGTGTACATTATTACTATGAATAGTACAAAAATGTTTTTGATATTTACTAATGTTAAACAAAGCAAAATCGAGAGGAAAAAATTTATCATCCAACCAAACGCAAGCTGATGTTGTAGCAGATAGTGCAAGGGTAGTAAAAAAAATGATAGCACAAGTACAATATTCCACATGCTATTCACTGCAGTAGTGTTCTTATCAAATCTAATATAGAAAATTAAAATCATAGTAAGACATAACACTATACATCTGTGAAAAAAAACATTTGTAGATATAATGGTAATATCACATATGACCAAAATAACAGTGAAAATAGCATTAAATAAAGCAATAAATGCCACCATCAACTGCATCTCCAAAGAATTCGTAATGAATCTCTTTTTTAAATCTTCTATTTTATTCAGTATTAACATTGCATCATTAATGCATTAGTGTTATCGTATCAAAGAATACTACTAGCAATATAATCAATGTAGCAATCCAGCAATCCAGCCTGCATAGTACGTGATGATGGCACTCGCCCCAGCTCGTTTGAAACAATGCAAAATCTCTAATACTACTTGTTTCTCATCCGCTATTATACTGTTCCTAACTGCGTTTCTCAAGATTGAATATTCGCCACTAACGTGGTATGAAAGAACCGGTAAGTTGTATTTTTGACTAGCTGTCTTTACTATATCAAGACACATCATACCAGGTTTGATTATGATTGCGTCAGCCCCCTCTTGAATGTCCATTTCGATTTCAAGTATTGCTTCCCTACTGTTACGATAATCCATCTGATATGATTTCTTATCAGAACCGCTAAGATTGCTTATTGAACCAACTGCATGTCGAAATGGTGAATAAAAATTCGATATATATTTTACTGAATATGCAAAGATTTGAGTATTGTAGTAGTGATTATCTTCAAATACTTTTCTAATACATCCTATTCTACCATCCATCATATCTGATGGAGCAACAGCATCTGCACCTGAACCCGCAAGCATAAGTGCTTGTTCACACAATAATTTGACTGTTTTATCATTGTCTACATCACCATGATCATCAAGAACACCATCATGTCCATGAGATGTATATGGATCTAATGCAACATCAACTATCACACCAACTTGTGGTAGATGTTTTTTCAATGCCTCCACTGCTCTACACATTAGTCCTGATTTATTAAGTGCTTCAGCTCCATCATGTGTTTTTAGATCCTGTGGTATATATGGGAAAAGCATTACAGCCTGCACACCTAGATCGTGCAAGCGCTTCACTTCATCAAGCATCTTATCTATACTATAGCGATATACAGAATCCATATTTTTTATCTCCTCAACAGCACTAACGCCCTCAGTAATAAAAAGCGGCACAATGAGATCTGATGATATGAGATGATTTTCTGCTACTAAATCTCTAATCCATTGTGCTTTTCTATTGCGTCTTAGCCTTGTATTAGGATACGATTGCATTGTTGGCTTACATATTGAGAACTATGAATTTGCACCGATAATACCAAATAAAACATTGCATGTCAAAGTTTGACATATCAGCTAAAACACAGCAAAAAAATACACACATATGTACGATCAATCAGTTATAGCATTAATCTGATTATATGACTCCAATGCATCCAATATATCAGCCTGTTCATCACTAGTTTCTTCATCTACTTTATCGCCGCAATATGCACCCAGACCAGCTGTAACACCAAGTATAAAGGCTTGGATGATTACATTATTATTAAAATATGGCGTGTTTATGTCCTTGATGAAACGTTTACAATCAAATGCACTTGCATAGAATACAACACTACAAAAAATGGGAACACTCAAAGTACCAATAGCACATGCATCAACAATGTATGAACTGATGTCTGTGTTGAACAACTCATTTATTTCTACTGTCAAATCCTTGCCAATAAAATCATGAAACAAAGCACCAAATATTGCTGTTGCTATGAAGGCTACCTGATTTCCAATGAAGCTTTTTGTATATGTCCACTTAGTCTCTTGTTGTTGTAAAGAGACAGAGTAAAGATCATCAGCATGTTGCTGAAAGCAATCTGGAACTGCATGCTGTATTATTTCACTAATTCCATTTCCTCTCTCAATGGCATCTAGTATTTTTTCTAATACCTTATCATCATGTGAGTGTTGATATTCTGCTCCCCAACACCAATAATGAGTTTTAGCACCACACAATGACACACCAAATAATCCCATCACTGAGCCTGCCAAGGCTGACTTCCCATATCTTGTAAAAATTTCAGAGTAATTCATACCCCCCCCACTTTAGAATTATTATATTTTTATAGTGATATTACATTTATATCATTAAGGCTTCTAGCTATAACATCTGGTAAATGTCTATCTATTGATGTAATCCATATCTGTCCTTCCATCCCTGTTAGGTGGCCGATCAACATACTAAGTCTCGTTTCATCAAGATGCTCAGTGATGTCATCAAGTAATAGTATAGGAACAATTCCTGCAGTCCCACCATATGTTGCAGCATCACTCCTGATATGTTTCAACATATAAACCTGAGCAAATATGATAGCTAGAAGTGCATGCTTCTGCTCACCAGTTGAGCAAAGTGATATGTCAAGGTTTTTCACAATATTCAGCATTGTGAAATTTGCTCTATGTATACCATACAGTGACTTGCCACTATATCTATCGCGCTCTCTACTCATAGCAAATTGCTGTGCAATTGTTGCCTTGAATTTGTTATTTATGTCAGTTGTGATGTTATTTATAATGTGTTGCAAATATATTAAGGAAGTATTTAACACATCATTTTTTGTAATCATATTGCCCATACTGTCACACAACATATTGTAAATACTGCAATCTACCAATGGTTTCATCAAGAAATGTTGATATATCTCATCTTTCCTACATAAATTCAATAAAATATTTTGCAAAAGTGTCATCACAATAAAGCGATTGATAGTGATTTGAGTCGATACATCAGCTAGTTTCTCCTCTACTATTGATAGCATTTTATTGCTGCTAGTAATATTGGTATGTTCATCACGCAAGATGTTCATACGCGTTTTTATGTGATGTTCGTATTCATTATAACACTTCGCATGTTGTGGAAAGACATTGTATACTATCCTATCAAAAAACCTTCTACGTGATGTAGTGCTATCATTGAACAAATTACACATTTGTGGTGCAAAATGAATTATTGGAATGTGCTGAATGCCTTTTCTAGTTGTCCTTTTTCCAGCAGACATTACATCAGACATATTGTCCAGACAGTGTATAACTTTTTTTCTGGTCTTAGTATTATAAAAACACTCTATAATTTGACTTTCAGCATTGTTATCAACAGCATTTACTTGTAGCAATACATGCCACCCTATGCCCAGTCTGTTTCTTATTTCATCATATTGTGTTAGTTGAGTGTTGATGTCATGATGTGTAATCATCTCATCAAGCAGTGTTGCTCTTATTCCCCTACCAGGAGAAGTGACTGATAGTGCTTCTAATATCGTTGTCTTGCCAGCACCATTTTCACCTTGTATTATAACACATTTTGCATTTGTATTAGTAAGCTCAAGTCTGTTATGATTCCTGAACCCTGTTAAGGTCATAGCGCATATCATAAAAAATATGTTTTTTAGTAAATGTAATAGTTCTTTAAAATTTGTGTGTTATCATGCATATGAATCATGATATTATTCGTATGTATCAAAATATTGAGGCTTCTAACAATTAAATATGATTAAATATACATCAATAGATAAGAAAAACGAGTTATTCAAAGAGATACAACAACAGGCAATTGCGAAATCGAAGTCTGAAAATAGCAGCTCTAAACCTTTTGCACAACCTGAATTGCGTAATGACAAATGGAGTAGCAAGAAGAAGTACATATGTAGCGAAGGCTCACATGACTGTTCACATGACTGGGAGGCATTTAACATTTTTTTTGAGACACAACTGAAGAGATTATTACGCCTCCTAACGTTGTATCTATGCAATAAATTCAAGTATTTTGCCCATAATGAAAGCGATAGTAATATATACAAATTTGATAGTGCTACAGCATTGAATGATGGAGAATATGCAATACAGAATGTTGGTCATGCGACACAACTAATACAGCTTGGAAAGGATATTAACATAATAACAGATCCAGTATTTGGTGACCTAAATTGGATACTATATCCAGCAAAAACCAAGCCAGGTGTTGCAATCACAGATCTTCCAAGACTTGACGCAATAATAATATCTCACAACCATAGAGATCATGTTGATGCAGCCGCACTCAAGAAACTTGTAAAGCTATATCCTAATGTTAAAATTTACGTACCAGAAGGTGATGACAAGTTGTTCAAAAGTTTTGGTTTCAAAACAGAAAATATTCATGTTACAAAATGGTATGAAACAGTTGAAATTGAAGGACAGAATAATGCTCTCGCAACTATGACAGCTGTACCAGCTGACCATTGGTCTGGGAGAGGGCCATTTGATGTGCAGCATGCAGCAACAAATGGTTGGATTATTGGATCACAAGATCAAGATGGGATATTTTACTTTGCTGGAGATAGTGCAAAACTAAGCCATGATAGAATGCAAGATATAGCAGCAATACTGTATTCAATGTATGCCTTACGTGAGAATGATGATATTAAACTAAATATGATAATGCCTGATGGTCCAAATCGTACCAGGAAAATGATGGAAAGCACTCATATGTCTGTAATTGATGCAGTACAGTCTGGACTTGAACTTGCCATGCACATTCATTCACTGGAATCATACTTACAAAAAGAGGGGGTTACAAATAAAGAGCATGATATTGAATGGTGGATGCAGCATACAACAACTCTTATGATGCATCATAACAAGTATGAATTGGGACCTGACACCTTCAATGAGGGATACTATATATTACAACAGATAAAAAACGAGCTGAACACAGCAGTGAGCAGCGAAAGAACACTTGAGGAATTACGAGCTGAATTGGGAAATAAAGTGAAAATGGAAGATGGAAAGTGGCAAGTATGGCTAAGGAAAAATGATGCCTTCATATATCAAGGCATTCTTGATCTCATCAGTACTGCACAACAGATATGGCCTGAAACACAGGGTAATATTGAAACGATCAATGAAAAATTGTCATACCATATTGATTCAATAAAATGGCCTAAAATAGGCGAGCGGATCAACAGCAATATGGTGAAACCTTAACACTTAGCTATCAACTAACATGCTTTTTATTTTTGCAATTGCAGCCGAAGGATTCAGTCCTTTAGGGCATGTTTTAGTGCAGTTCATTATTGTATGACAACGATATAGTTTAAAATCATCATCAAGGTACTGCAGTCTTTCCTCTCTTGCATCATCACGAGTATCAACAAGCCACCTATATGCTTGTAATAACGCTGCAGGACCCAAGAATTTTTCCTCATTCCACCAGTAGCTTGGACAGGCAGTTGAACAACAAGCACACAATACACACTCATATAGCCCATCAAGTTTTCTCCTATCTTCTTCAGATTGCATTTGTTCTATGCCTGACTCCACCATATCAGTCTTTGGATGCAGCCAAGGCTTCACCCTTTTCAGCTGATTGTAAAAACCACTTAAATCACACACGAGATCTCGTATTACTGATAGATGAGGTAGTGGATATATCTTGATTGTGTCGCCTATTTCGCCTATGTGCTTTATACAAGCAAGTGTGTTGGTACCATCTATATTCATTGCACAACTACCACATACCCCCTCCCTACAAGATCTTCGAAATGTCAGTGTTGGATCAAGCTCATCTTTAATTTTCATCAGTATATCAAGCACCATATTACCGCTACTTGCCTTGTTTAAATAATATGTATCCAATTGTGGATTTGTATGTAACTCTGGATCATACCGGTATATTTGCACACAGAGTGTTTTATCGTTACTTGATTTATCACAACCCACCTCTACATGTTCTCTGCCTTTTTGTACTCTTGAGTTCTTTGGTAATAAAAATTGTACCATGTGCAAAAAATATATATAGCTCTTGATATTCAAAATATTTGCATTTCATAGGCAGAATGTCAAATATACATTATAGTTTTTATGCGGCTGATTCACTGCTACATTTGACTTTTTGCTTTCGTGTGTTTTGATAACATAATAATATGCATCATTATAATACACATGATTAATACTGGCATGATAAACACTTTAAAGTTTACCCATGCGCTTTCACTAGTATATCTCCATACCACTTCATTTGACATAGAAAACAACACTAGAAAACAACACCATTCAATTTCAACCTTACGCCATAGCTTTATATCGATATTTGATGATAAATCTGTTATATTATTACAGGTGATGTAAAGTTTTTTGATGAAATGCTTTTTCAAAAAAATGATGTCGATAAATAGTACTATAGCAATGGTTAAGTATAAGAAAGTTGGTTTCATTTTGATGAATGTCATGTTTCCTGTCACAACAGTCAGTATACTGAAGAGTAATAGCAATATGACGCTCACAATTGTCACACTGGATATTTTTCTATGCTTGAAATAAATGAAAATTGTTGTGCAAATCGTAGTAAATACTAGTGTTGATGTAGCGAAATAAAGATCGAAGATTTTATATGATATGAAGAAACATAGTGCAGGAATCAATTCAATAAGTTGTGATGGCATATTGGAAATACTATATGTATAATGCGAGTTACTACTTGTAAGCAGTATTATGAATAAGAATATTACTGATAATGATACAAAAAAAATTTTTATATATCCAGAAATTGTTGTTTAAATTATTCAGCATTTTATGTTTTATAGTGCATGTGCATCATTCTTTTGCTGTGCAAAGTGATCAACAGATCAATCCATTCGTGGTTGAGGGTGTTAGTGTTACAGCAAACGAAGGAAATCTTGTTGATTCTAAAAGCATAGCTTTAGCAAATGGAACAAGAGCTGCACTAGTACAGCTTATATCAAGACTTGATACACAACACACACATAGGGAAAATACATCAAGTATAAAGGATTGTGTAAATAAAATGATGTATCCACCATCAACTCTAGTTAGTAATTATATTTTTAAATCTGAGAGAATGACATCTAGATCATATAGTGGGGTTATAGATATAGTTTTTGATGATGAGAAAGTAAAAAGCATTTTGAATACTTGTGGTTTCACTTATGCTAGTACAGCATCAGGCAATACTCTTATTGTACCGATACTCGTAGCAAACAATCGTCATATTTTGAGTAGTGAAATGATAGACAATATATGGTTCAAAACATGGCAAGATATACCACACAAATTTGGCTTAATGAATTTCAAAGTGTTGCACAATGATATATTTGATGCTGAGAACGTAGATGCAGCAAATATTATAAATGGCACATATGATGATGTGAGAAATCTATTGCAACATTATGAATGTGACAATATAATGATAGTACAAGCAAGAGACTTGAATCATTCAGCAGTGGTTGTTGATCTTAGCTTCATCGGGAAGCATAGCAAATATAAAGACACATTTAAATATATAAAATCTGCAAATGAACCTAGAGATAATTTTATGAAGAGAATATCAACAGATTTGATGAATAATACTGACGCAGTGTGGAAAAGAGGCATTGAAAAACCAAATGATACAGTTTTCAACTCGAGCGTCACTGTACAGTTTCACAACCAGAGGGAGTGGCATACGATCCGTTCAACACTAAATAAGATAGATGCGATAAAACAATACAAATATAAAGCTATTGATACTAAAAGTGCAGACTTAGAGCTAGAATATATATGCTCCCCAGGTGATTTGAGTGATATGTTATTAAAGAATGGCATCGCAGTCTTTCAGCAAAATAACAAAATACTAGTACAACTTGTAAAAAGTAATGGCTAAATATAATCTATAAAAAATGCTTAAGAACTATAGTAACATTAGAAGTGTCAGTTACCATATGATACTGGTATTATTTTATGTGATAATCAACACTTTAATAGCATCTGCAGATGATGTGCTACTACCTCCACCTACATCTTCCAAGCAAATTGATAACATGAGAAAGGTGCTGAAAGATGATATGACACAGTCAAATAAGTATGGTGGTTTTGTTGAAAAACCAAAACTACAGCAAAGTGAAAAATCAACGGAACAAAACACAGTACAAACACCTAATAAAAAGGTACCATCAAATGATGTGAGCAATGCGAAGATAACAATAGGCGTGAATAGGTTTGAAAGAGTTTTCTATCCATTGGCAAGCAGCATTTGTCTTTTTATGAATGAAAAAAACAAGGAAAGTTGTCATATCAAACGATATAATAATGCTGTTGATGCGATCACTGCAATGCTCAGTGGTGATGTCGATGTTGCCATAGTACGCTCTGTTTGGGAAAAAAACATTATTGATGGTAATAAGCCTTTTGACAAGACTGACCAGTACAAAAAGCTACGGTTTGTTGCATCATTTTATGATGAACCACTTGCAATCGTAACGAGAAAAAACTCATACATTAGAGTATTTGATGACACTAAAGACCAAACAATCAATCTTGGAAAACAAGGTACAGCCACAGAAATAGTAATGAAAAAATTACTTGAAGTGAAGGGTTGGGACAATAGGATATTTAAAAGTGTTACAGCACTTGATGTAAACGATCAAGCAAAGGCTTTATGTAATGGTAATATAGATGTAATGGTGGTGGTTGCTGAATGTTCAAATCAATCGCTAAAGGATGTAACTAGAGCATGTGAAACAAATATTGCCAGTGTTAATGCACGTGATGTGGATGCTATTGTCTCAAAAAATAAGGAATATAAAAATGCTAAAATAGCAGGTGGTACATATCTTGGTTCACCAACAGATGTTGAAACAATTGCTGTTAAGCCAGTCATATTAACAACCTCTGATATCACGGATGCACAAATATATAAACTCATTGGTACAATATTCAGTAATATTGACCATATAAAGTCATTACATCAAGTATTTGATTCAATTACATTAGAGAACATGATAAATGATGCACACATCGTTCCATTACATGATGGTGTGACTAATTATCTTAAAAATAATAATCATGGAAACTTACTAGCAGAAACACAAACCCAACAGTAGTGTTTTATCATGAGCATTGATTTGTCGTGCAATTGCATCTGCTATCTGTGAAAATATTTCAAAATTCTACAACTCATAGTTATTGATATGTATCCTAATTTATTCTATAATGAATATGAATACTATTCAGAATAGTGTTTTTATAACATAAAACACATAAATATATGCTTGATAGTGAAGACAGCAACAATGAAGATATAGTAAATGATATATTGTGGGAGTGTATCACCACATTTTGTACAGCAAAATCTATAGATGCATTTGTTAAGCAAATGAATCATGATATTGATGATATTGTGGCGAAAAATATAACTTACCATGCAGAACCTAATGATGAGATGGAAGATAAAATCATAAAAAATGATTTGCAACCTGATTTAGAAGCAATGTATAAGTTTATGACGAAGCTTCAGAACAAGTTAGGCATAGATGGTAATAATTTGTATGAGAACGACTTCAAAGCAGAAGTTAAGAAAGATAATTCTTTTCTCATAAAACTAATATATCGCATCCTAGCTAAGATCGGAATAGAAACAAATGTTCATTTGAGAGAGGAAATAAAAGGTTGTACTAAAAAAATAGAAAGTCATACTGAAAAAATAGCAAAACACAGGGAAGAAATAAACCGCCATCAAAGATTAAGTCAATGAAGGATATGGATACTATCATAGCTGTAGTGCTACATAGCATTCTAAGTAGTAAACAAATTGAATTGTCATGCATGATCTTTGGTGACATCACTTCGATATTAATATGAAACATATGCCAGATAACAACAATAAAATTACAGATGAAGCAATACTAAATATTTTTATAGTAAGTTATAATGATAATAAAGATGATTGCAGTACATTTGTTACAGCAACTACCAATGCACTAGCAGATATGGAAAAACCTCAGTTATTGAAAGAAGATCAAATGCAGTCAGAATATTTGCCAAAAATGCCAGACTATTGCGTAGCACGTGCAAATATCAACAGCAAAGCAATAGAAAAGTGTTTAGAAGACGCTTACGATTATATGAAAAAATTGCAGGAAAAAATAGGCAATAATGAACTCAGAACAGCACTAGCAAAAGATGATGGATTTTTCATGAGATTAATATGTCACATTGCAGCTATGTTTGGAATAAAAACTACAACTAGTCTAAAAAAAGAAATAAAAAGTCATACAGCAAAAGTAAAAGAACTAATATCGTGTAAACACGACGCGCATCAAAATACCCTTTAGTAACCAATAAGGTGAAATTCTATACTAGCATGAGTATCACCTTGTGAATAGTATTGTTTGCCATCTAATTCTTTCTATCAGAGCTTCATCTGTTCACACATTTACCTCTACCTCTTTAAGTATGTCATCTATAAAACATCACGCACTACCATTATATAGCAGTAGGTACTCATTGATATAAATATGACATTATGCAGCTATTATAATAGCTGCTAACCATTTGGCATAAAGAAACATATCAACTTATCTTTCTAACACTAATTCATTATTTGTTTTATCAAGAAGTTATCCATAAAGTATAAAGCTTTAGCATATCATACACCCCTCTCAGACGTAAAGATAATCAGGAGCCGTGATACGTACAATGTATACAAATAATCTACAGTTGACTATCTTTTTTTAAATTATAAACTTGTAAATACTTGCACAATATAGAGCACCGAATAAAACCTTATCTTGAAACTTTGAATGTAGATAAAAAACAATTGCATATAAAAAACAAGCGCAATATACGCATTGTGAGTTGTCATAACCAACAAGCACATGATACTTTCACAACCTGTTACTGCAAAGTTTTGAACAAATGCAAATTAAAATAAAGTCAATAATGAAAAAACTTCTCTTCTCAACAACTTTAACAGCAATAATCGCTACAACATCGCTTGCTGTTGCTGCAGATGCAGTGCATGAAACGAAACAAAAATCTCATGTTTCAAAAACTGCACACAGTATGAAGAAAAATGCTGTGCATGGTAAAAAAGTACAGAGGCATAACATCGATGATACATACCATCCATCACAACGCATTGAACCAAGGGTACAACACAATCAACAAGAAGCTACTGTGTCATCAAGAACCAGTGAAAAGGAAGTACGGTTGATTGGCATGCCAAATCCTTTTTCACAAAGGGATTCACTCATAAATAGTGATGGTGTGTCTGTAAAAGTTGGTGGTAAAGTAGATATACAATATGGTGTTATTTCACAAAGAAAACATTTTGTGAATCCAAGCAATGGTGATGGCTTGCCTCATAATGAGGTGATTACACCACAATCCATGCCTTCTTTTGGTGTTGATGGTACACAAGGAAAACAATTTACTAATAAACAAGGTCTTGCAGCAAATGGTAAACTGGAGTTTACAGCTTGCAAAGAGGATGCTAATGGTATGAAATATGGCGCAACAATCGAAGCGAATGCAAGTGCTTCACCATCAGCATCAGGCAGCAAGGACATTGCAAACAAAGTATTTATCTTTGCTGAAAATCATATTGGGCGCGTTGAAATTGGTGGTGAAGATGGTGCAAGCACATCAATGGGGATATCTGGCGCAAGCATAGCAAAAGCAACAGATGGTATAGATGGTGATTTTGGTAAATGGGTACCATATACTGCTGTAAGTGATGATGCAACAAGATCAATGCTACATCATACGTTTTTGACTGCACCATCACTGCCATATGCTTCTCAGTATGCGAAGAAATCTAATAAGATTACATACTATACACCTAAAGTTAATGGTTTCAATGCAGGAATAAGCTATGTACCTGATACAACAGTTGATGGCACTGCATATAAACTACTTGCTTTCAAAGGCAGTGGTTATAAAAATGTTGTAGAGGGTGGCATTGGATATGAGCATAAGACAAATGATATGTTGTTCGCGATTTCAGCAACTGGTCAAGTCGGTGATGCTCGTGATGCCTATGTCACAGCAGATGCATCTAATGGTACAACCATTCCACAAAGAAGAATGCTTCAATTAGAAAAACTTGGCGCATGGCAAGTTGGTGGTAAAGTTGAATACAAAGGCATGGCTGCAGCTGCTTCATATGGTGATTGGGGTAAATCTGGCACATTGAAACAACCTTTGACCATAACAACAAAACATAAAAAAGAAGCGAAGTTTTGGACTGCTGGTCTAGCATATACTGCAGATAAGGCTGGAGTTAGTGTGACATACCTTGGTAGTGAAAGACAAGGTGGCTTTGCAATGGATGCGCTAAGATACATTGCAGCAAATGAAGCTGCATTCAATGTAGCAAAGAACAAATTCGATGCTGTGTCATTCGGTGTTGAGTACAAGGCTATGCCAGGTCTAGTACCTTACATAGAAGCTACAACATTTGAATACAAAACACCTTTGAAAAATGTTAAAACAAACAGAGGTACAGTTGTGTTAGGTGGTGTCAAACTAACATTCTAATATAGCGCACAATACGGCCACTTCCTGTGGCTGTAACAGCACATCTGTATATTTTTCAATCTCAAGGAAGTATATTACTCAACTTTGAAAGTAGTTCTCATGCTATTTTATCATAATATTGGTTGATGAAGCAATATCTATATGCTATAAGTATCAGTGCGCATGCTCAGCAAAGCATACTGTAATTAAAACAATTATTATATTGATATGCAAGATCAGCAGATAACTGATAAAAAACAAAAATTGTCCAATAAAATTATAAGTAACCTTTTAATTCCTAGATTCACAATGGTAGTGGCATTGGATCGACGCTATAATGAACAACAAAGTCTTGCAACACCGGTACTCAATGACACAGAATTGCTTCTCCGTTTTGTTACTTCAGTGGAGGAAATACTTGGGAGGGTAGGCATCCAATTAAATGGAGAAAGGATTGGTGTAAAGACACAGTGCCAGATATCTGAAATAATATCAGTAAATAAATCACTTACTGAAATTTATAATATAGTTAAAGTTAAAGCAGTACAAGATATTGCAATGTTCAATAAGTCTGATCAATGGCCTTTTTTTGAAGTAAATCATGATAGATTCAAAACACTGATAGAGAATACAGAAGCATTCAAAAGTTTAATATCAGATATATTACAGCAGAAACAAAAGGGATTTACAAAAAAACTAATTGATGAAAATATGGTGATATGGCTGCATGATGTGCAAGGCCCATCATCCTTGTTTTAAAGCAACTGAGTCAAATACTTCTCAGCATCAAGAGCTGCCATACAACCACTACCCGCAGCAGTAACTGCCTGTCTGTATATTTTATCTTGCACATCTCCTGCAGCAAATATCCCCGCAACATTTGTCTTTGTTGTACCAGGTATAGTTACAATATAACCATCACTATCCAATTCCAGTATTCCACTAAAGAGCTTTGTATTTGGTGTATGACCTATTGCTATAAATATACCATCAACATCAATGCTTGCAATTTTATTATCTTTAATATTTTTTACTATTGCTCCATTTACCACCTTTGGGTTTTCCTGCCCTAAAACTTCTTCTAAAACTGTATTCCATACAATTTTTACCTTCTCATTAGCAAATAATCTCTGCTGCAGCACCTTTTCTGCTCTAAATTCATCTCTTCTATGGATCAATGTCACACTACCAACAATATTAGCAAGGTATAATGCCTCCTCAACAGCTGTGTTGCCACCACCAACAACTAATACATTCTTATTTCGATAAAAGAAGCCATCACACGTTGCACAGGATGACACACCATATCCACGAAACTTTGTCTCACTCTCAATCCCAAGCCACTTCGCTTGAGCACCAGTTGCAACTATCACTGCATCAGCTGTATATTCAACACCTGACTCTCCTTTTAAAGCAAACAATTTATTTTTCGAGATCGAGACTACATGATCATTTATCATTTTAGCTCCAGCATGCTTAGCCTGTTGTTCCATTTGCTCCATCAACCAAGGTCCTTGTATGACTTCAGCAAATCCTGGGTAGTTCTCAACATCAGTTGTGGTTACCAATTGCCCTCCCTTTGCATCACCTGCAATTAGAGTTGTTTTAATACATGCCCTTGCAGCATATATAGCAGCTGTATAACCTGCTGGCCCTGAGCCTATTATAATTATTTGTGAATAGTACATGTTATCAGATAAAGGTCCTTTATATATTTTCTAACATAAAATAGACAATAGTACTAAGGAATGATAATTGAAATGTGATTCATAGCATCAAGGAAAATATACTTACATGTATCAGACAAAAATGCATATCTATATCGCAAAAGAGTTTGCAAAAAGTATTGCTTACACTCTAATTGCTGTAATGATGCTAGTTTTCATAATAAATATGATAGATATCACAAGAATTATTACAAAGTTTACTGAACAAAAACTATACAATATAGTGATTATGACTATATGTAGAAATTATAATGAAGTGAGACAGCTGCTGCCATTTATAACACTAATAGCAACTATAAACCTCATGTATCGCTTTAGCATGAAGAATGAGTTAGTTGTTTTTTCAACGCTTGGTATATCAACAACACAAATTCTTACAAATCTTAGTATTATAACTATATTATGTTATTTACTGCATATAATAGTGCTATTACCACTCAATGCACAGCTAATGTCAATATATAATCATACAATACTAAATAGAGAACAAAACAATATATATCTAACAGAATCCGGCTTATGGTTCAAACAAAAAATCGATACTGCAAATCAAGTATATCTTAACAATCAAGCAAATCACATGCTTGATAGCAATAACACGCCATCTAATATGATAATAAATGTTGAAAAGGTAAGTGAAGATGCAAATGTAATGCTACATATAACAATATGGTTACTAGATGAAAACAGCTTATTAGTATGTATTATCAGTGGAAAGAGGGCAACTCGCAATGATGCAAAGCATTGGGTGATAGAAGATATTGTTATAATAAATAGTGTAGGTAAAAGATTTAATTTTAATAATATAACATTAAATCTCAACATCTCACCTAATGAAATCGTTAACAGTTTGAAGCTACCAGAAGAGATCAAAATATGGCATATATTAAATCTTATAAAAACATTTACTGAATGTGGTTTTAGTACTCTTAAGTATGAGATGTACCTTAACACAAATTTTGCAATGCCATTGGTATTACTTACAATGGTAATAGTAGGTTTTTATTCGAGCTTTTATTACATACACCGTTATCATAAAAAAATGCATACGCTATATGGTATGGTTATTAGTTTCATTATATATTTTACAAATGATATCGTTACGAGCATCCTAGTTAACCATTCATTTGATGTCTGCACGTCAGTAATAGTACCAAGAATAATATTTTTAGTTTGTGCTGTTATATATCATATTCAGCATGTTTTATATGGTAAAAAGATATTAAAGCTGTAACCCTATAACCTGCAGGCCAAGTTCTTGCATACCTCTTAATATTAAGCCTTTATCATCATTTTTATACTTTGATCCAGTAAATGATTTATACTCCCATTCGAGTATCTCATTCAATGTTTCAACCTCATCAGGCACTTGCTCTACTAGTCCAAATTTAGTTCTAATATTTCTACTGTTTTCATTGTAAGAAAACATCATATATCCCAAAACTGCTTTGCATATTTCAAAAGCGTTGAAATATTGCATAGGATTATTGTCGCCTGGAAACACACTACTCGCACTACTATTAACTTGTCGTGATATTGCGCCTTCATCTATCATACTATTGTTACGCAACATATCATGAAATTCACTGTGTTTAACATTGTAAAGAGTCATTACAAATATACCAACCGTCATACCAAGTGTCATAGGTGCCGCTGCACCAGCACAGATAGATATAGCAGCGACTGATGCTGCAGGCAGAGTAACTTTTCCAATATCAACAGCAACACATAACAATGTAGAACATGCTGCAACGCATTCTGCAGCAATAGATAATGATTTTTCTTTTATACCAATATTAATTTTTTGCAATCTAAGCTTGTCTACAACATCATGTGCAACCATTGTACCTATAATATTTGGATCAATGTGTGCAAGAAATACTGCAAAGGCACTAGCATCATATTTACTAACCATAATGACCTTCCCATCACCATCAGTTTTCATTGCTCCCAACACATCCTTCATTGCTCTAGCAAATTCTAGATTACCTGCAAATGAATCAGTCTGTGCAGTAATATAAATTGCATCTTTTTTCAAATGGTTTTGTTGTATATCTAGCTCGAATGCTGCCATTTTTTTTGCAAAAGCAGTATCCTCACCATATAGCACATTCCACATCTTTTCATATACTGCTATTGACTCCTTTGTATTGCAATACTCAGCAATTTCTTTAAAAAAAACAGCTTCTAGTGAGTATAATGACATTGCACACATCCTATTATAACTGCTATTTCCTGTTTGATGATGTTTTTCAACCGCTTCAGCAAGTAAATCTTTGAGCTTTGTAACAGCTATTTCTTCCGGGCCAGATTGCTCTCCACTTTGTTGATTACTTTCCCTGCTGCTACTCAGCAGCCTTTTCAATGCATCAGCAAACTTTTTTCTGTACTCTGCATTCGGAAGTTGTCTTTGTACTCTCAATCGCACAATAATATCACTCATAATTTTTTCATACTACTACTATAAATAAATTATAGATGATTAACGGTAAAAATACAACTCTGATTATGTGTTATAAAAGATATTAAACATATAAAATGCCAACCATAGCAACACATTAAAAAGTTCGATCAATATGCATATCAATAACATTCTGACATCAGCGTTGCTGATACTAGCTGTAGTAACAATGTTTGGATGCAGCAAGGATAACACTATCTACTATGGATACACATTCAATGATGTTGAGAAGATCAATGAAAAAATAACACATATTCAAAAGCATAAAACCAAAAAAGCTGATGTTATTAGAATATTTGGTACACCAACCTTTGAAGATGAAAATTCATTTTTTTATATCGAAAATATTTTAGTACAAAGGCCGTTTCTAGGTTCAAAAAATATCAAGAATAAAATATTGCAAGTAGACTTTGATAAGGATAACAATGTAGTAAAAGCTAGATTTGAAGTTACAAACACTGAGGACAATGTCATGTATGCAAAGCAGAAAACCATGGTTGAAGGTAGTAATCTTACTATACTTGAAAAGTTCAAAAGTAATATAGTGAACACCAACAAGTAATAAACTATATATTTCATATGAACTATATAGCATGCTGCCTACAAATGTTGTATAGTTGAAGTAAAATAAATATGTCAACATTATAGTGCAGACTGATACTGACGATGTAGTGGTGTCATGGATGCGACTTGCATTCACACCAAAAATTGGCCCTAAAACCTTCTTCAATCTGGTAAGAATTTTTGGCTGTCCAAAGCTTGTATTTGAAAATCTTGATGAAATACAACAAAAATATAAGCTTACCATTACTCCGTTATCAATTTCACAAATCGAGGATGAAATAGCAAAATGTGAAAAGTTTTGTAGTAAAATAATACTATCATGCGATCCAGCATATCCAGCTCTATTGCTTGAAACACAGTCTCCACCTGCTGTTTTAATAGTAAAAGGTGATTTATCTCTCTTATCAAGGGAGAAAATAGCAATAGTTGGTACCAGAAATGCCTCACTACATGGTGAAAAGATTGCTAATGGCATAGCCAAAGATCTTGGTAGGAACAATATAGTAGTAGTTTCAGGTTTAGCACGTGGAATAGATGCTGCAGCACATTATGGTGGTCTTGAGCATGGTACAATAGGTGTTGTCGCTGGTGGCATAAATTGTATTTATCCAAAGGAAAATATCAAATTATATAATGAACTATATGAAAGAGGTCTTATTATCAGCGAAAACCTTATGGACACACCACCTGTTAGCAAGAACTTTCCCCGTCGCAACCGTATCATATCAGGCATATCACGAGGCGTCTTAGTTGTTGAAGCTAAACAACGGTCAGGCACAATTATAACAGCAAATTATGCCTTGGAACAGGGTAGAGATGTTTTCGCTATACCTGGCTCACCACATGATCCAAGAGCACAAGGTACAAATAATCTAATAAAGAGTGGAGCAATTTTAGTTCAAACTGCACAGGATATACTAGATGAGCTGAGTTGCACACATAGTGCAAGAAAAATTGCACAATCTGACTTGTTCGATGACGATGTTGTTGACATTGATGTTAGTACAAGCATCACAACTGATATGGATGATCAGTGTACTCACGTGAAGCATGATATTTTGTCAAAACTTAGCAATATACCTGTAGATATTGATGACCTATTTAGAGTTGTTGCACTCTCAGTATCAGATTTCAACAGTATTATCAGTGAGCTAGAGGTAGAAGGGTTAGTTATTAGAAGTAATGATAACAAAATAGCACTAGAAAACCAAATAATTCTCGAATAGCATGTTGTGATTGCCTTTTGAGAATCATTTGATGTTTGTAACTACAGATTGCTGTTATCTTTTACTTTCTTGATTACACTGTTGGCTTTGTCCTACTGGTTTGTTGTTATTATTTTGTTGTTTGTTAATATTTTGATTGTTTTGATTGTTGTTTTGCATTGTGTTACCTGTTTTCATGATTTCTCATCAGAGGTACCATTTTAGGTAGTCCCCCTTACTATTAAGAGTAGCATACCCAAAAAACATACGTCAATATGAAAATATATCAACGCTCAGATATTGGTACAAATTTTCTATGTTGTGATCCCAAATACATTTGTCTAGGTCTGCCGATTTTTTGTGTTGGATCTTCTAGCATTTCTTTCCACTGCGCAACCCATCCAGCAGTTCTTGCTATTGCAAACATCACTGTAAACATGCTTGTAGGTATACCTATTGCCCTATATATCAACCCAGAATAGAAATCAACATTAGGATATAGCTTTCTCTCAATAAAGTATTCATCATTCAATGCTATGCTTTCAAGCTCTAAAGCTATGTTCAATAAATCATCATCCTTTTGTAGTTCATGTAAAACATCCATACAAACTCTCTTTATTATTTTAGCTCTAGGATCGTAATTTTTGTATACCCTATGTCCAAATCCCATCAACCTTGAAGTGCTATTTTTAGTCTTCACATCTACTATGAAGTCTTTAATGTTTTCTCTTTTTGCTATTTGTCCAAGCATGCGTACTACAGCTTCAGCTGCACCACCGTGTGCTGGTCCCCACAGTGCTGCCACACCAGCACCTATAACGGCGAATGGATCAGCACCTGATGAGCCACATAGTCGTACCGTTGATGCTGATGCATTTTGTTCATGATCAGCATGTAATATGAACAATAAGTCTATAGCTCTTTTTATTACAGGACTTATAATATAGCGTTCTGCAGGTGTTGCAAACATCATATGTATGAAATTCGATATATAATCGAGATCATTATTAGGATATATAAATGGCTGTCCAATCGAATGTTTGTATGTCATTGTAGCTAGCGTTGGTATTTTAGCAATTAGTTTGAACGCCACCTCTTCCCTATGTGTAGAATTTTTTATATTGATCTTCTCATGATAAAATGCAGACAATGAATTGACAACACCAGCCATAATTGCCATTGGATGTGCATGTCGGGGAAAACCTCTATACATAAGTTTGATTTGTTCATGAACCATAGTATGTCGTTTAATATGCTCGACAAAAGTTTCATATTGGCTTTGATTTGGCAACTCACCATATAATAACAAGTAACAGACTTCTATAAAGGTGCCATATTCTGCAATTTCAGCAATGTCATATCCCCGATATCGCAATATACCAGCAGCACCATCTATATATGTTATTGCTGATGCACACGCAGCAGTTGACATAAATCCAGGATCGAATGTGAATATTCCATTGGAATATAATTTTGATATATCAATCAGGTGTTGTCCTTCACTATCTACGTATAGTGGTAGTAGTACTTCTTTCTTAAGTTGTTCTAATACAAGTTTTGCATCACCTAAGTGTATTGGGTCATTATGTGTTATATCTGTCATAAAACTAATTAATAATTTGAGTTGCTGCGGTTAATCATTTCATATGTTCAATCATATAATTTACGATGTATATATGCAATCACGAAAGCATTCGCTGAGAAGTGTCAATTAGGAGTAGTTTCATGCTACAACTAAAGATCTACGCATAATATTTAAAACTTTTTCAATGTATTATTCTGTACCAATCGATATAAAACTGCAGTTGTGAAATGTGCGTGTTGCAATATGCGCAATGGTATGATAATGCATATACTTAACGTTTTTGTTGAGTCAGTTGGTTTCTGCTATAACTCATGATCACGTGTGCAGAAAGAATGTTTGCATACAACTTGGAATCAATTTCTTCATGAATTTTTAATAATATATTGATAGCATGTGTGCAATGAAACGACTCAAACAAAATATCAAAGTTGGAACATGCTTGATAATGGTATAAACAATCAAGAGGATATTGATTACAGTCCAATTCAAAACTTGGTGAATAAAACATGTTCAAGTTATGACAATGCTCATGATGGATTTAGTGGTGCTGCAAATGCTTTAAATGAGTTGAAGGACTTTCTTAAAGCAAGGGATTTAAAGGTAGATGTTGAAGAAACAATAAAGTACACACAAGAAAATCAAAAAAATAAACACATCACATTTAAAGTTGTAAGAAGAGACGGAAAAAGCTGGGATGTAATATCAAGCAAGCACAAAAATGGCCCTGATGACAATATTGATAATATAATAGTCCCATATAGTGCTAACAGTATCGATCAGGGTAAAGATAATAACATATCAATTGAAGATAATAGTGCTAGTGATAAAAACAATGAATCTCAAGATAAGACATTTATTATTGCACAATATGTGCAGGCACAATTGAATGAGGTATTTGATTTTACCTATGATACAAAATATGATAGCGAATCAATAGAAAGAATGCAGCAGGGAGTTATTGATGCACGAGCTAAATTCATCGATACGCAAGAATTGACATTGCGACAGACACAGTATCTTTTTGATGTGATATCATATGTGTATGACTCTGTGGAAAAAGTTGAAGAAGTAGTTGATCAACAAGAATCGAAATATATCCTATTGGAATTAATAGATAATATTGCAACTGAAGAGGATGAAAAAGACAAAATATTATCATTATATGAACAACATATTATCGTTAAACTTCAAAATAACAAAAAATTAACACGAAAAGAGGTAGAATTTTTCAACAAAAAGCTAAATACGCTATTTGATGGTAATATGCAAAATTTATTTGATAATGCTTATATTGATACTCTTATGAGTTCTAATGAAAGAGCAGAGGCAAAATCATTATATGGGCAAATTAAGGATATTAAAAATCTAAAGAAAAAATTAGATGATGTAAAACCGAAAAATCCTCAGAATTCGGAGAACCAATCATGTCAAGCATTGCGAGATCATATGTGGTACACTAAGGAGTTAGAATATGCACAACAACTTGCTGGTTTGCTTACTGATAGGCTTGGTAATGCAACTACTGATGATTTCAAAGGTGTTATGGAGTCAATAGAGCGTCATTTGGATGATTATGGTATATACCTTAGGGGTCGTACAGATCGACAGCAAGTACTGCAAAGAGATTGCTTCCTAGAATATGGCCACAAAGAAATCATCGGCATAAAACTTGATGATATACATATTCCAAAATACGTACTAGAAGAAGAGCAATCACTTAGATGCAAGCGAGATAGGACTAACAAAGAATTGGAATTACTAGACAATGATTACAAGTATGACACTAGTATAATGCTAGAAGATTCCCATGTATTACCTATGGTACAACATCTACTCACCAAGGAACTGAGTAAGGAAAAGGCGAATGGTGTTGATGTTAGAATTATAAATCTTGTTGAAGCAAGAAAAGAAGAAAAAACATCTGCACTAATAAATGCTCTACTTTATGTTAAAACAAAACAAAAGCCAGCAAGTTTACTAGTATCAAATGATTCTCATTGGATTACTGTGACAGTATTACCTGACATACATGATCCTAACGGGATTATACTATGTAGTATGGATTCACTGGTAGGTTGTGGTCTTGCAAGTCGGATATCGCAAGAAGTCACTAACATTTGTAAAAAATTTGAATTGCATATTCAAGAGGATGCGCAAAATAATAAAATACATAATCTTTCAGTGGAAGGACAACAAGTTGGTAACTGCTGTGGTTTAGCAGCAGTTTGTAACAGTACATCAATGATTAAGGCATGGCATGACATGAAAGAGACTGATAATGGATTTCAAAAAGATGAGAATGGTAAGTTGGATATTAAAAAATTCAAAAATGACTTTCTTTTGAAAAATGTTTTCTATAGACAAGACAATGGTAAAACAATATTGCGTGATAACGAAGAATCAAATAATGACTGCAAAAAGTTTGTGCAGGAGTTTGGTGGTGAAGTATTACAAGCAATAGCACCAAATGATGTGAGGGTAAAATACAGGAATGTCTTTGATTATGTTAAAAACAATAAAAAAGATATACAAACAGTAGTGCAGTTTCTTGCAGAGAAGTGTGATAAGCGAAATACCGATCGTCTGAGGAATACTCTTGCGTGTTGTTATAATGTTAAATGCAATAAGAAAAGTGCAACAACAATAACCATAAGTGATAAACATGAGTTCATTAAACTTTTTGATGATACAAAAACAAAGGAACTTCTACTCTATATTTTACATAAACAGATAAATAGCGGTAAGGTAACACATATACAGAAGCTGAAAGAAGAAGAATATAAAACAAAACTAGAAAAATATGTTAATTTCACTAATGATGCGATGAGCAGGATACAAGATGCGCTCGAAGAATGTAACGATGTTCAACTTAGTGTAATTGATGCAATCATCATCTGGTTATGCAATGTAGACTGGATTAGAAGGGTCCTTGATATGATTTTCAATATTGAATTGATAAAGGTTTTATCTGGAATTAGTGCTTTAGAAAATGATATAAAAAATATGGAGCCAAAAATTGAAACTTTGACTAATGTTGAAAAGTACTTAACATCACCAAACAGCAACAATGTTGTGCTTGCAGTATCCGCATAGCAACAACTCAATATATAATGGCATCCTCAATGCCATTACGTACATCATATCACGCTAGATTACAAACGCAGGATATTCACTGTATAGTTGTTGTTGATGTGTGCTATCTCCACATTGGAAATGAAAATAAGATAGTTGTTCAACTATCTTATACGGTTGATCTATCCGTGCCACTGCACAATAGCATCAGCAATGTCATTCAGGTAGTCTTGATTATTCTGTACATATTCATCTACTATATTCACATAGTGCTGTAATTGCGCTTTTGAATCAACCATACCGTTCATATAGTCGTTAAATGTTATTGTCGGTTCTACAAAGAAACACAGCCCTCCTAAATTTTTAACTATCCTTTCAGTTATTGTATTATCATTATCCTGTATAGATTTGATATGGCTACTCATCATATAAGCCATATTTGAAAGATATGTATATGTGCCACCAGATGCGACATGACTCATGTCCATTTCAAATGTACCACATCCAATTGATATGATGCACAGATCTGACACATTTACTTTATCCATACCTACAATGCTGCTCAATAGTGGAAGAATTGGAGTGTTGCTAATCATACCACCATCAACCTCACAATATTCCTGTGCAATGCCCCAGCCACGGTCATAACAAATCTTATGAGATGGCAAATACTTTGGTAATGCAGATGTTGCAATTGCAGCATCACATAACTTTACATTATCTATATCTAACACAAATTGCTTGCCATATGTTCTCTGTTCTTCTGTACCGATATTTGTCCAGAGTGTTTGTTCAGTTGTATTTAAACAATATGATGATAATAAAACCTTTGCAGAAACATCACTTGATTTAAATGTTTTATTCTCAAATCTTTCCTCTGTAAGTTTCACTATATTTTCATTTGAATAAGAAGTATTAGCAAATGACAGCCATGAGTTTTGTTTTAATACCTTACCGGCATTATCGAGAAACATTTGCATATTATCAGTTTGTGTATACTTTAAATTACCATCTTGATCTTGAACAACAAGATTAATAGCATTGATACCACCTATTGATGTGCCAGCAATATAATCAAATGTTTTGCCTAAACCTTGATAATTAGGTATTTTATTTTTCAATATTTCATCCAGTGCTACAAGTAGTTTTGTTTGAATAATTCCTCTCACACCGCCACCTGGTAATACTAATGCTAGTTTTTTATTTGATTGTAATGACATTTCGTTGATCTGTACAAATTTATTAATGCTACCTATATTGCTGCAGTATAGCATATCTCACATTGTAAATTCATTACAACATATTGGAAAACAGCTTTATATCTATCATAGACATAATAATGTTTTGCCTTCATATGACAACTTAAACAATATACGAGTATGTTTTGGTATTGAATTATGTGTCGTTTCTCTTGAACGTAATGTTGAGCTCATACCATATTCAGTACATATTGTTGCAATGTCTTGTCCCCTATCAATATGATGTGGTATAATCACCATCAAAAAGTGGAGCAACTTTTCAGCTATCCTTTTACATGTATGCAATAGCATTTCCTCCTCACCATAATGTGTACTAGCACAAACCATCACATGTCTACTACCAATTGATGCTTTTAAAGTTGTACAAAGTATTTGAGGAGATGAAGCTATATGTTTTATCACGAAGAAAAAAGAAAGTTTTTTGATATATTGATTGACAAACTTTGCATAAGTAATAATAATAAAATTGTTACAAATAACAAAAAGGGTAAAAAATATGCATATAAATGAAAAAGGACAAGTAACTATACCAAAAGTTATAAGAGAAAAATTTGGGTTTTTGCCACATACAGAGATTGATTTCAAGGAGGATGAGCAAAGAGTAGTTCTAGTAAAGAAAGAGAACACTGATAGGAGAGGGATATCAGTGATTAGAGCACTAAAACACAAAGGTGATATTAATATAACCACAGATGAAATAATGCAATATACAAGAAGTTGATAATGTCCATTATAGTAGATAGCAATGTGATATTGGATATTATGACTCTTGATAAACACTGGTATGATTGGTCATCAAAGAAATTAATGGAACTTGCGGAAAATAATGAGCTAATAATTAATCAGATTATCTATGCGGAAATATCGATCAGATTTAGTAGAATAGAAGAGTTGGATATGATAATAGCAGCAGCAAATATAAAATGTGAAAATTTACCTTGGGAGGCTGGTTTTTTGGCAGGTAAGTGTTTCATAAAGTATAAAAGGAATAGTGGTAATAAAAATACAATATTGCCAGATTTTTATATAGGAGCACATGCAGCTATAACAAAAAGAGCAATACTCACAAGAGATAAGAGTAGATATTGTTCATATTTTTCAAATCTATCAGTGATTGCTCCATAAACATAAGTCTTGTAAAGGATATCAAATAGGAAAGTCAAAAAAGAAGAAGTGGAACTCCGTGGTCATGATGGATTTTTCAAGAAAGCTATGTCAAGAAAAAGAGTTGCAAAGGAGTTTCTAACTCATTTACCAGACGAGATAAGGAAAAAAATAGATCTAGAAAGTGTGGAAAAACAGGATAGTCAGTTCTTGAGCAATATTCTTGGTAAAGGTATATCAGATGTGCTTTTTAAAGTACATTCTTGTGCAGGAGAAGAAGAAAAATTACTCTCAAGCTCAAAAAAAATTTATATATAGCTAATTATGATGTCATTAATGATTGACAAAAAATTCTTTATCGTTGTTGGAGATGAACATCCAGAATATGATGTGTATAAGAAAATTGAAGAATGTGATTTACAATCTCGTGGAGCGAATTACATTCTCGATAACGGTCTAATAAGAGAGAGCACTTACTTGGTACTAGAGTTTCTGTGCTCTGATAAAGGTCATCAAGATATAGTTAATGAATTCTTAAATGATCAAAATAACTTAAATGATCAAAATAATTCTCAAAAGAAATTACAAACGCTTCTCTATGGTACTAACTTATTACGTGGTAGTAAAGAATGTGATAATGTTAGTTTTTTTGCTCTTATTAAGAAGGCTAAAGACGTGGGAGCAAAAGTAATATGTGGTGATTCTAAAAGTGCTCTTGATGATTGTAAGGATATGCGAGGTGCTAATGATGCAAGACATAGTGCCATGAATAATGTTATGTTGGAAAAAATTGAGGATATTATTAAAGGATCAAATCCGCCATATTATTTTGTTATATTATGTGGCGATTCGCATTTATTTGACAAGCAAAATTCTCCATCTTTACCACTGTTGATCAAAAACAAATTTCTCGGCACGAATATTCAAGTTATTCCTCAACAATATCAAAGTTTGGAAGATTTTCAGAGTGTGGATAAAAATATTAATGAGTCACAGGGAATTAAATATGAGTACTTACCAGAAAATCAAAAGGTTGTCATCTCAAAAGAGATTTGTAACTATATTGAAGATTACGATCGCACCAAAGTAGTGCCAAGCAATGTACTAAGCAATGAACAAAATATTTCTTCTAAAAAAGTTAGTGCTGATGGTAGCTCGAATTCCCTTGAAGAATTGAGAAAACCAGGTCACAAGTTTGAATTTACTCTATTTGATGCTCACGAAGATTTATTAGGTGAGTTACCAGAGCCAAATAAAAACAACGATAACAATGTTACCAACACTGTAAACTTGCTGAGTAGTCAATCTGGTCTAAACCAAGTATCATTGACACAAAATGAGATTAATTTCAGAAAAAATCTTACAAGCAATGTCATTAATGGAGAGATGAAAACGGATACACCGATATACGTGAGAGATACTACAAACTTATCGCATGAAGAAAAACAACAACTGATAAAAAAAGACTTGGAACAAATTAAAAAACGACATTGCACTAAATATTAATACTTTGAATTAATACTTTGAGTTTCCTTTTTCTGCTGCATGTAGTTTTCTATTATTGCTGGTTTTGTAATGTAGTGTTTTTCCTTAAGAAAATTAAAGTATAGTCCTTTGTCATCCAATTCAGAAATAACGTTTAAATATAATGGAACTGCCCTTTCTTGAAAACACCGAAGAAAATCTTGCAGATCCTCTTGGTTCCTTGGCTTGCAATGCTGTATTAGTTCTTTTAATGCTTTAGATTTTTGTAATTGTTCAATATCCTGACTTTTCAAAAGCATACTTATCGTCATCAAGCTTTGTAGATTTTTCATGTCGTTTTCAGTGAAATATTTCTGCAACAATAAGTTAAATTCCTCCATATCCAGTGTTATGAGGTTATACGTGGTGAGGAAGAAAATTTTAGGTTGTCCCATCGCATCTTTAATCGACATCATCAAATCTTTAATCTTTGTATTTACAAAAGAAGGCACTAAACTATTTAATAAATATTCTCTTATAAAACTTGTAGATTGAGAATTCTTCATTTTTGACCTCATATTTATAAATTAACCCTTCACATACCAATTGAGTATCATCAGTCGCCTTCAATTGTCAATACTTAATGTTTCTTTTATCCAGATAGTTTTTTTTACTAGACACTTTATCTATAAACTGTTTAAATTCATTACAATATATCAGAAAACAGAAACAGCTCTATATCTATCATAAATATAATAATGTTTTGCCTTCATATGACAACTTAAACAATATACTTACTCATTAAACCAAGCGTTCTATCAATTGCCCCTTTGTTTTCATTAATAAAGGCTGAAGCATTACTTGTGATAGTATTAATCTCATCCATATCATCATACAACTCAAGAAATTTCACTGCTAAATCAGCACTATCATATGCGATCAGGATTGCCTTTTTTTCACTTAAACCATTTACCATCTCGATACAACTCTGATAATATGGACCAATTATGATAGCACATTTTAGCATAGCTGGTTCAACCAAGTTATGTCCTCCTATATTAACAAGTGATCCCCCAATGAAAACTATATTGCCCAATCTAAAAAACGTTCCCAGCTCACCAATAGTATCAGCAATATATACTTGAGTATGTTTTGGTATTGAATTATGTGTCGTTTCTCTTGAACGTAATGTTGAGCTTATACCATATTCAGTACATATTGTTGCAATATCTTGTCCCCTATCAATATGACGTGGTATAATCACCATCAGAAAGTGGGGCAACTTTTCAGCTATCCTTTTACATGTATGCAATAGCATTTCCTCCTCACCATAATGTGTACTAGCACAAACCATCACATGTCTACTACCAATTGATGCTCTTAATTTGTTCACAACGTCCATATCAGCTGCAAGTGGTGTCGCATCATACTTTAAATTACCTGTACAGTATATGTTTTTACTGTAAAAACTACTATAGTATCTCATACTTCCCTCAGTACTAGTGGTTATGAAGGTGCATTTTGATAGGATCTCCTTTATTAAGAAGGCAAACTTGTTCCATTTTACAAATGATTTTTGCGACATGTTGCCATTTATTATTGCAACTGGACAGGTTTTCGACACTGTATTTATCATATTAGGCCATATCTCTGACTCAACCAATATTAGCATTTTAGGCTCCCATATCTTGATGAATCTAGCAATTATCTGTGGTGTATCTAGTGGTGCAAAAGAGTGGATTAAATTATTGCATTGCTCCTGATATGTAGTGCACGTTAAAGCCCCACCTCTTGTGACAGTTGTAACTAATAATAACCTTGACGGATGTTCTAGTAGTTTAAGCAATGGTTTTATCGCATTAAACTCGCCAATACTCACTGCATGAAACCACAATACAGATCGATCATGTTTAGCATGCGATATTGATTTCAATCTTTCATCTGAATATATACTAAGTTTTTCTCGCCACCTCATCTTATCTTCCTTACCATTTGTCATTCTAACTTTAATGTAAAATGGCAGGATATAATGTAACAAGCACATCAGGAGACGATATATATGTAATATAATTTTCGCCATACATTTCATAGGATACATTCTAGTCATTATGTTATCAATAACAATAGCATACAATCACACTCGGTGTTGTTATTAATTGTTTTCCATCCTTATAACGTCCAATTACATTAAAGGACCATGAAAACGTATTCCCTCTTCACTGCAAAATAGCAAACTACGAACACAGAACATTTGAAGTTGATACTTTAGAGTATGAACTTATTAATATTGTAGTTCAAATTTATCACATCTCCCAACTGTTGTTCAACAAACTTATCATCAATAACTATTGTCTTACCTGCATTTTCCAAAGCATTAAAGCTAGTATCCTCAAAAACTTTTTCCATAATTGCATGTAATCTTCTAGCACCTATATTTTCAACTCTATCATTCAATTCCATTGCAAACTCTGCTATTTTTTTGATTCCTGATTCGGTGAACTCAAGTTTTACATCTTCGACATTCAAAAGCGCCTGATATTGTTGTGGAAGACCGAATTCTCTTTCATGTAATATTCTTATCATATCATCAATACTGAGTGGATGTAGTTCCACCTTCACAGGTAAACGGCCTTGAAGTTCAGGTAATAGGTCTGATGGCTTTGACACATGAAATGCTCCAGAAGCTATAAATAGTATATGACTTGTTTTTACAGAACCATATTTTGTGCTAATGATTGTTCCCTCTATCAATGGCAACAAATCCCTTTGTACACCTTCCCTGCTCACTTCTGCTCTGCCTCCACTATTTGAACGACTTGCAATCTTATCTATTTCATCAATGAACACTATACCATCCTCCTCAACAGCCTTGAGAGCACTCTTTATAATTTGTTCCTCATTCAGCATCTTATCACTTTCCTCCTGTAGAATGCTTTCATATGCTTCCGGAACCTTCATTCGTACTATCTTGTTCTTTTTATTTCCTAACGCCTTACCAAGCATCTCACCTATGTTAAACATACCAACCTGTGCACCAGGAATATCCATTGTATGCATTATATTGTTAGTATTATCAAGTAATGATATCTCAACTTCTAACGCATCCAACTCATGATTGTTAAACTTCTCTCTAAATTTAGCTTTTGTTTCATCGCTTGCATTTGCACCAGCTATTTCATCAATCAGACGTTTTTCTGCTGCCGTACGAGCATTTTCTCGCACTTCCTCACGCATCTTTTCTCTGATTTGCGTTATTGCTGCATCAACCAAATCTCTTATAATAGCATCTACATCCCGTCCAACATACCCAACCTCGGTGAATTTAGTGGCTTCTACCTTTATAAAAGGAGAACTAGTAAGTTTTGCAAGACGCCTTGATATTTCAGTTTTACCAACACCAGTTGGCCCAACCATCAATATATTATGTGGTAGTATCTCATTGCGCATCGCTGCATCAACATGCTTCCTTCTATACCTATTTCGCAGTGCATTGGCAACAGCCATTTTTGCATCCTTTTGACCTATTATAAAACGATCCAGTTCTGCCACAATTGCCTTTGGTGTCAAATTTGACATTATATTCAAATATGTATTTCTAAATTTATTTCCCTGCTAAAACACCCAAAAATACCAGTAGTAAATACGTCACAATAGTCTTTCTAAAATGTTTGGCACAGGCATTTGTATCATTTATATCACATAATTCAAGATCATTATAGAGTATATAGACTGCTACAACAAGCGTGATATAAAATAGCAATCCCATATTCATTCCTAGTCCAACAATTCCTAAACAAGTAACAGATATTTTATATAACTGCCATATAACAAATTTGATATCACGATTTGTCTTTCTAAGATATACTGGCAGTGATTTAATATTATTCTTAATATCATCTTCAATATCTTGACAGGCATATATTGTATCATATGCAACTGTCAAGATAGCAAAACTCATGTATAGTGTGAACAATTGCCACATAAAACTATCTGTAAAACAAAACCATGCAATTGGCACACCGGTATTAAATGTTAGACCTAATATAACCTGAGGGAAATAAGTAAATTTTTTACTATATGGATATAAACATGTCATGATAGCTGCAATGCAACACACGATAATTGATTCTCTTGGTAAAAATAATAACATTACTGTTGTGCACAGAAGCATAATGCCTGCTACTATCAATGCTTTCTTGACTGATATTTCACCACTAGCAACTGGTCGGTTTTTTGTTCTTGTAACCTTAATGTCAATGTCCTTGTCAATTATGTCGTTTATTATACAGCCTATACTTCGCATCATAATACTACCAATAAAGAAAACGATACAAAAGGCTATTACTAGCAACACATTATAATCTGAATTTGCAAGCACAGCTGCAGACCAGGTGGGTAAAAATAATAAACAGTATACATGTGGCTTATCTGCCCTTATTAGCCTTCCATATTTCGTTGAAGAAAAGGCCATATAACGGTTTTTCAGTGGTTTGAAAAAACTAGTTGTTCTAGACAACATGTCAGAGATGCATGTGAAAACTTCATTTACTATTTTTCTGATTTTTTGTCTCAGCATCCTATATAGAATTATTATAATTTTCCATTAATGTAGTTGTTAGTAACTATATATTTTGTTGAAAGTTTTCAACATTTTTCAACATTATGTCAGCTTCATTACAAAAAGTTTTCAACATTTTTCAACATTTTTCAACAATCAACCAAAGTAAAAAATTGGCTATATAATCGTATTTTCTCAACGTTTTTTACAAGTTTTCAACATTTTTCAACATACAAGAAGAAGATATATACTATACTTCATATAATATAACATTCTTCTTTCAAAGATAGGATGGCAGAGAGTATTGCATATAGTGTTCATATGGAGTAACAATCTTGCATACAAAGATAAATCATAGTCGTTACCAATGCAGCATGACAAGTCGATACTACAGGTTCTACAACGTAATACAAGAAATTGCAGAATCCCAATATGGTTTATGAGACAGGCAGGAAGATATCTGCCTGAGTACAGAGAAATACGTTCTAAAGCTGGTGGTTTTATGAAAATGGTTTTAGAACCAAACATTGCTGCTGAGATCACATTGCAACCAATTAAGAGATTTGATATTGATGCTGCAATAGTATTTTCTGACATCCTAATGCTCCCATATGCTATGGGTGTTGATGTTGAGTTTCACGATGGTATAGGTCCAGTAGTGCAGTATAACTATGATGTATCTGACATGACGGCAAGCCTTGGTCAGATTTCAGATGAGAGATTTAAAGATATAACAAATAAGATAGCAAAAACAATATCAATTGTACGTTCATATCTTGATATCCATAAACCACACATCGCAACAATAGGGTTTGCTGGATCACCATGGACCGTTGCATGCTATATGCTAGAACGAACCAAAAATAGCAGCTTTACTACTACACTTAGTATGATGTATCAGTATCCAAAACAATTTACTGAGTTGATATATGCTATCACAGCAGCAACAATCGAATATCTTTCAGTACAAATCAATGCTGGTGCAGAGGTAGTAAAAATATTTGATTCATGGGCTAATGTTTTAGGATATAATGAATTTAGAGAGTTTGTAATAGCACCAACAAAAATGATTGTAAATGAACTTAAGTTGAGACATCCAAATATCACAGTCATAGGATTCCCGAGGAAATGTGGAGTGCTATACAAGGAATTTTCTGAAGAAACGCATGTTGATTGTGTGTCTGTAGACAACGCATTACCACTTGATTGGATTAAAAATAATATCCAACAAAATGCTGTTGTGCAGGGAAATTTAGATAATTTGATTTTAACACTCGAACCTTCTTTTGCGGAGGGGATTATAACAAGAGAAGTGCAGAATATTGTTGATAAGCTATATGATGGGGGGTTTATATTCAACCTTGCACATGGTGTATTACCATCAACAAAAATAGAGAATATATATCATTTAATAGCTACAGTTCGTTCAGTTGAAAAACAAAGATGATATGTTACAAAAAACATCACTGATACAAAGGACTGAACCAATAGGAGATGTTGAAGTTGAAAAGCATTTACTTGGCAGTTTAATCGTCAATAACAAAAAACTATATGATATCAATGAAATCATAACAGATGATGAATTTTTACTTCCAGTACACCAGAGGATATATAACAGAGTATGCTGGCTTATCAGTAATGATCTCATTGCGACACCGCTGACACTCAGACATGAGCTGAAGGATGAAAATGCCTTCGCAGCAGCAGGAATATCATGCTATGACTATCTGTGTGGTATAGTTACCTCTGTGCAGTTTACACATGATATCAAAACCCTTGCAAAGATTGTTCATAGCTATTATATCAAACGATGCTTAGTAGAAATAGGTAGTGACATGTTGAAATCATCCTATGCTGAGGGACATGTTGGTGCGGAAAACATCATAGAACAGGCCTGTAAAAAATTACTTGATATAAGTTCTAGTGGCAACAGAAGAGACTACCATATAGTGACTGATGTGATGCAACAGGTTATAAGCAAGGTTTCGATGATGTATAAGGATGGAAAACATATCACAGGTGTACCAACGGGATTTGTAGATATGGATGTAAAAACTGGCGGAATGCAGAAGTCAGACCTCGTGATTATTGCTGCAAGACCATCAATGGGGAAAACATCACTTGCTATTAATATGTGTATTAATGCGGCGGAGGCATTTCAAAGTGAGTATAATAGCATTATGGTTAAAGATAATGATATGGATGAAAATGCAAGAAGGCAAATCAAGCAACAATATGCAGCATTTTTCTCATTAGAAATGTCTGCAGAACAGCTAGTGAATAGGATTCTTGCAATAGGCACAGGAATAGATAGTAGCAGACTTAGAACTGGCAATATCAATAAGGCTGAACTTGAGAAATTACTGCATGGAAGTGAGAAGCGTTTTATAGAGAACTTACCAATTATCATCGATGATACACCTGCAATCACAATATCTGGTATAAGATCACGTGTGATCAGGTTGATGCGTCAATATAACATCGGTTTAGTAGTGGTAGATTATCTGCAGCTAGTAAGAGTATCAAGTAATAAATCAAATGCAAATAGGGTGCAAGAGATAGGTGAAATATCACAAGGACTGAAAGCGCTTGCTAGGGAAATGCACATACCTGTTATAGCATTGTCACAACTATCAAGAGCAGTTGAAAGTCGTGATGACAAAAGACCTCAATTATCTGATTTGCGTGATAGCGGTAATATAGAACAAGATGCAGATGTAGTAATGTTCTTATATAGAGAGGAATATTATTTAGAGAGAAAAAAAATACCAACTAATGAAACTAAGCATAATGAATGGCAAGACAAACTAAACAGAGTTAAAAACATCGCAGAAGTGATAATAGCAAAACAGAGAAATGGTCCAATAGGTAGTTTAATGCTTCATTTCCATAGTGCTACAACAGCCTTTAACAACTTGGATAGTCATCACTATATAGATGACATGGAGTGATATTATAGAGTTAACTACAAGGTGTCTGCAATCTATTGATCTCATAAAGAGCAATTGCGGTAGCATTTGAAACATTTAGACTATCAACTCCATTATGAGTGTTAATAGGAATGTTAAATATAAAGTCACAATTTTTTGTGATCATATGCCTCATACCACTTTCTTCATTTCCAACAACAAGTGCTATTTTTTCACCTTGAGAAAATGATTTCTGAACATCATAGAGTGATTTATCACCATTTGCATCCATACCTATTATCCAATATCCGTGTTTTTTCAGCAACTCCATTGTTTGAGAAAGATTAACAACATTCAAAAATGACACATACTCAAATGCGCCACATGCAGCCTTTACCATCTGCGCATTCTCATCAGGACTTGCGTGGAGTGTGGAAACCACTGCCTTCACATTGAAGACACCAGCTGATCTAATTATTGCACCAATGTTTTGACTATCTTGTAGTTGATCAAGTAATACGATTGTTTGTTTTGAAGTGTCTGTGATAATGTCATGCATATCATATTGCTCTAGTTTATATACATATGCAGCTATTCCCTGATGTAAAAAGTTATTCGAATTGATAGGATTTTTGTTAGAGATTGCTGATGCAATCAGATGTGGTTCAACAACATGTATTTTATCGTAGTTCAACTCAATATGTTGTTCGAGTAGTTCCTTGATGTGAAGCAGTGTTTCCTTTGTGCATAGGATCTTATCATATTTTCTTCTACTGTTCAGAAGCATGTTGATGACACTGTGTCTGCCATATAACCAGTATTTTGTACTAGATGTTTTTTTTCCAGTGAGACGATTTCGTTTCATATTACTCTTTTATCTGTAATCTTGTCGATGTGTTAGAATAACCTTGTCAAGAGTAATATCCAGCTGTTCCACATCAATCATTGCACCGCTGGATACCATATAAAAGTCAGATGTTTTAACATGTACTGTCTCTTTCATTATGATTTTTTGTTCTTTTGTGTAAACTGCTATATTTGCACTGTTCATATACAATTTTTCTTCTGTATGGTCAAGTATCGAAACCATGGCATTACCATCCATATTAAGTGTTTTGGTGTTGATATCGAAGGTAGCTTTTTTTGCTTCTACTATAATCGATTTGCCATCAGTATTGTGTAAGGTTGTCACAACATCATGTAAAACAACTGTATCAGCTGTGTTTTCAGCCTTGCTTGCGGTTATTTCAAATTGTTCGCCATCTCTAGTATTACTATAAAGATGTGGGTTCACGATTGTATCCTTGGTATTTTGTGCCATTTCTGACACTATTTGTTTTTTGATTATGTTATTTTTTTTATGCTTTGAAATGGAGATGATAACACCACCAATTATAGCTACCACAACCATGAATATCACAAATTTTTGTATCATGGTTGATATTTATGAGTTAATTCTGAAAGTTGACTATGCAAAATTATGCCAACTGGCATATCATTATCTATGATGACAATATGTTCTTGTGATTCAAATGATTTCAATATATCTACTACATATATATCAGGAGAAATATAATATTCTATCTGTCTAGCAATATCAGTTGCTTTAATGTTACGAACTTCATCAGCAGTGAACCTCTTAAGATCATCATCTGTAATAATACCGGTCGTTTGCTTATCTGTCACCATTGCACATCCCAACCGTTTTGCGCTCATTACCTTCAATATTTCTATGATATTAGCATCATTACTCACCAAAGGCATGGCATCACCTGAGTACATTACATCCGATGCTTTCAATCCCTTAAATCCTATTTTTCCACCAGGATGATATGTAATGTATTCATTATAAGACAAGTTACGTGTTTCTTTCAAGAGAATACCAAGCATATCGCCGAATGCAAGCATCATCATTGTCGATGTAGTTGGTATATCTAAATCTGATGCTTCTGGAGTTTGTGGTAGAGTTATAGAAATATCACTATGTTGTGCTAACATTGAGAATGGATCACGCGATATACCTACTAAATTTATTTTGCGAAATTTGCAATACTTAACTACGTTCTTTAATTCATATCCCTCGCCGGAATTGGAAAATACAATCACAATGTCATTAGAACTGATAACTCCTAGGTCACCATGACAAGCTTCAGCAGCATGTAGAAACACTGTTGGCATGCCGATTGAGCAGATCGTTGCCGCAATTTTGTTTGCTATATAGCCACTTTTGCCTATCCCACAAATTACTATCTTACCACTCGTATGCATTATTGCATCAACTAAAACTTCAACTTTTGAAAAGTCTAGACCAATCATCAGAGTTTGTAATGATTGAATTTCACTGGTCAAGACTTTAATAGCTATATTTTTTTTGTTAACTTGTGTTGGTGTCATGGATTACGCATGGTATTTAATTCACTAGAACTAATGAAATTTACCAAATAAACATCTTTACAGCAAGCAGTTGAATGGTTAAAAGATACAGTGTTGTTCTGACATATCAGCAATAGGTTCATTGCAAAACAGAGATCTGATGTACTCTCTTTGATACACCAGAAAGGCATATGGACAAAACACAATACTAAGATTAAATATAATAGCATTAACTTTCATAAAATCTTTGGCAGCGATATGACAACAGAAAAAATGCATGATGAAGCTGATATGAATACGAGTGATAATGAAGACACTGGAGGTCTAGGTAATGGTTATTTACCAATAGCAATAGAGACAGAAATGCAGAGAGCGTATCTGGATTATGCAATGAGTGTTATAGTGAGCAGGGCATTACCAGATTGCAGAGATGGTTTGAAGCCAGTGCATAGGCGTATATTGTATGCAATGTATGCTTCTGGTAACCATCACAATAAACCATATAGAAAATCAGCAAGAATTGTTGGTGATGTGATGGGTAAATTCCATCCACATGGTGACTCACCAATATATGGAGCATTGGCTAGAATGACACAGGACTTTTCCTTACTGGCTCCACTCATTGATGGACAGGGAAACTTCGGTTCGATCGATGGTGATGAACCAGCACAAATGCGTTATACAGAAGCACGTCTAGCAAAGCTTGCTGATGTTGGCATGCTCGCAGATATCGATAAGGAAACAGTTAGTTTTCAAGAAAACTATGATAGCTCAGAGGTTGAACCAAGGGTTTTACCAATTTGCTTTCCGAATCTTCTTATAAATGGTGCGAACGGTATAGCGGTTGGTATGGCAACGAATATACCACCACATAACATGGGGGAAATAATTGATGCATGTTGTGCATATATAGATGATGACACAATGACGGCAGAGGAAATGTTGAAATATATTCCTGGTCCTGACTTCCCTACAGGTGGAGAAATATTAGGAATTGATAGGACGAAGACCGCTCTAATGACAGGCAGAGGGAGTGTTATGATGAGAGGCAGAACAACAATAGAAGGTAGTAATAAAAAATCAATTATCATAAATGAAATACCATATCAGGTGAACAAAGCTGAGTTGGTAAAAACAATGGAGGAATTAGCAAATACAAAACAGATAGAAGGAATATCAGAAATAAGGGATGAGACTAATAAGCTAGGCATTAGGATTGTTTTAGAGTTAAAAAAAGATGTTGAAGCTGAAGTTATACTAAACAAACTCTATAGGCATACACAACTGCAAACATCATTTGGTGTCAATATGGTTGCACTGAGAGATGGACAACCACTTGTGATGAATGTATATGAAATGGTTGTCACATTCATGAAGTTCAGAGAGGAGGTCATCAGAAACCGCACTAAATTTCTTTTGAAAAAAGCACAGGATAAGGCCCATACTCTGGTTGGATTAATGGTGGCAGTGGAAAACATTGATGAGATCATACCACTAATCAAAAGCGCAAATGATGCGAGTGTTGCAAAGGATATCATTATCAGCAAAAAATGGAATGCCTTGTCTGTTGTTAGAGTACTTGAAACAATCAGAGATGATAGAAATACAATTGAGGATGGATATACAGTTTTTACTGATATGCAGATAAAATCAATTCTTGACATGCGCTTGCAACGTTTGACTGCTTTGGAGCACAACAAAATTCATGATGAACTGAATCAGCTATCATTGCAAATACAGGAGTACACCTCACTATTGGAGTCTCGTCCAAAACTTTTGCAGTTGATGAAAAAAGAGTTGCTTGAGATCAAATCAAACTTCGCTGCTCCTCGCAAAACAACCATATCACAACAACTGATAGAAGTGTCAGATATAGATCTCATACAGTGTGAGGATATATCGATAACGATCACACGTGGTGGCTACATAAAACGCATGCCAATGTCAAGTTACAAGGGACAGAAACGTGGTGGTAGAGGTAAGATAACGATGAATACAAATGATGATGATATAGTCACACAAATGATCATTACTACAACACATCATAATGTATTATTCTTCACAAGTACTGGACGTGTATACAGGATGATTGCATATCAGTTACCAATCGGTAGCCTGCAAAGCAAGGGTAGAGCAATAGTTAATTTGTTACCCTTATCTGAAGGAGAAATCGTGACAAATGTGATTGCAATACCAATTGTTAATTTTGAACGCACAAGGAAAAAGACCACAAATGACGAAAATGACTTGAATACTTGTGAAGATAACATTGAAGATGTGCAAGATGATGGTGAATATATTGTCTTTGCAACTGCTAAGGGTAACATCAGAAGAAATGCCTTGAGTGATTTCTATAATATACCAAGTAATGGTAAGATTGCTATAGGCCTTGAAGAAGGAGATAGTCTTGTAGGATTAATAGTATGCAAGGCAAATGATGATATTTTCATCGCAACAAAAATGGGTAGAGCAATAAGGTTTGCCGTGAGTAGAGTGCGTGTTTTCAAAGGTAGGACATCAACTGGTGTAAGAGGAATAAAACTCAAATCATGTGATGATGGTGTTGTTGCTCTCACAAGACTAAATGGCATAGTTGCATCAAATGAAATGAAGGATTTGTATCTTCGCATCAACATAGATACAAGACTGCAAATTGCTGCTATGGACGATTATAATGCGGCTATGGCATTAGCAGAGAAAGTAATATCAACAGAGCTTTCAGATCAAACGGATGTACAAATAGATCCTGCTACACTTGTACAACTAGCTCAAAATGAACAGTTTATCTTAACCGTCACAAGCAATGGCTATGGAAAATGCAGTTCGTCCTACACATATAGAACAACTGGAAGAGGTGGGCAAGGTGTAATAAATGCAACTCTGCGGAGTTACAGCGGATATGTAATGTCTGCCTTTCCAATTCATCATAATGATGATATTGTTGTTGTTACAGGTAATGCTGTTACTATAAGAATTGCTGCCGACGAAATAAGGGTTAGTGGAAGAAGTTCAGTGGGAGTGAAGCTGATAAACTTGCATAAGGGTGATAGCATTGGTTCTGTAAGCAGAGTGATAGAGAGTGATGATAGTGGAGACACTGAATAGAGTTGACAATATTTATGGCGCAATTAGATGTTACGATATTAGGGTGTGGGGGGTCAGATGGTGTGCCACAAATAAGTTGTAAATGCTATGTTTGTAAATCTGATATGCCGGCAAACAAGAGGACACGTGCATCAGTACTTGTCACTATATCTGGTCAATCACGTGCATATAACATTATCATAGATACTGGACCTGATCTCAGAGCACAATTACTTAGAGAAAACGTCAGTTATCTTGATGCAGTGATATATACACACTGTCATTTTGATCATATAGCTGGATTAGGTGATTTAAAGCATCTCACAAGGGGTGAAGTCATACCAATGTTTGCTGATCCAGAGACAATATCAATGGTAATAAAATCATTCACATATGCTTTTAAAGACACTAACCCGTTATATCCTCCACTTCTCAAACCATATGTATTTGATGGACCATTTTCTATACTGAACATCAATGCAATGGCGGACAATTCGGTAAGAAATAGTATTACGATATATCCATTTAAACAAACTCATGGTAGGTATTTTTCCTATGGTTTTCGCATTGGGGATTTTGCATATTCAACTGATGTAAATTGCTTGTCAGAAGATGCATATTCAGTACTTGATGGTGTCAAGGTATGGGTTGTTGATTGCATAAGATATTATAAATCACCAACTCATTTCTGCATGGAAGATACGATGCGTGCAATAAATAGAGTTGCACCAACGAAGGCAATACTAACGCATATGTGTCATGATATAGAGTATTATACACTCTTGAAAATGTTACCACACAACATTGTGCCCGCATACGATGGTATGAAGGTGGCGTTATAATACTACTGCCTTAAGTTATAAGGTTATGTCAATGACTCATATTGAATAATATTTAACTCTAAATTTTTTGCAGTTTTGATACCCTCCTAATGTGTCTTTCCTCATGGCTGAATGCCGTCTCTAGAAAGACTTTTGTTATGTTTAGTGCTGTCTGTGTTGGTGTAACTCTACTACCCAATACCAACACATTAGCATCATTGTGTTCTCTGCTGAGTTTTGCTGTTATCACATCACAACATAACGCAGCTCTAATGAGTGGATAGCGGTTTGCAGCAATGCTCATACCTATACCAGTACCACATATGAGTATAGCGTGCACATTATCTTGACCATTTGATTTGTCGCTTAAAAATTGTTGCACAAGCTTGTAAACATAGTCATTATAGTCGACTGATATGTTTGGTGAATTTGTTCCAAGATCAATACAATTATATCTTGATGCGAGTGTATTAATAAGTGATTGTTTTAATTCATATCCTGCATGATCTGATGCTATGAGAATTTTTCCTTTCATCGCCTTTTGCTTTTATGGATTTTAGTAGTATAATACATGTGTTGATGCTGTTTGATATTGAGAGAATATGCATAAGTCCACACAAAAAATTGCAAAACAGTACGCGAATGCAATGCGAACACTATGCAAAAGCAACAACGCACTGTGGGATATTATAAATGATATAAGAAGTATTATAGATTTGCTGAATGACATACCATCAATAAAAAAACTTTTATACATGAAATGGATGCCATGTAAGCAAAAGATAGATATATGGAATACTATAGTAAAAGAATGCAAGCTATCAAACCAATACACATCCATGATGGTTTGTACTATGATATCACATCATGGACTACATGTGCTTGGAATTGTATTGGAATTGCTGCAGCAGTTTGCATATGATGATGCTAATGTTGTCAAAGTATTAGTTACAACTGCATATGATATTGACAATCAATATCAAGCATCGATTGTAGATGAAATAGAGGATATTATCGGTAAAGGAGTACGAGCTGATTTCATAACTGATGAAACAATACTAGATGGTATGATTATTGAAATTGGACCGAAAACTCTTGACCTATCATTGCGCAATAGGTTATTTACACTAGAAAACGCAATCTCGAAATGAGATGTATTGTAATACGTGAAGTGATCGAGTGTCTTATGTCCTTGCTATAACGACATAGAATGCCCCATTCTCTCCATGTTTTGGGGAGGCATATGAAAAGTATCGTATATATCGTCTAATCCTTTGAGTGTTGACCCATTTAGGCAAGCTTTCCTTCAAAGTTGTTCTATAATGATTAAGTGGGCACGAGATGCCTTTGCCAGTTACAACAAGTATCAGTGAAAAACAATTTGCAAAAGAAGAAATAATAGCATTACAAAACACTTCATATCCTTCATTGATTGTGTAGCCGTGTAGATCAAATTTCGCATCAATATGCCACTTACCACTCCGCATATTATTTATTAGTCGCCTACTGAAATTTGTATCTTTTCCACATTCAAGATCTGTGTATTGCTTTGTTTCTAGTTGCTGGTTGCCTAGTGAAACATTGTTTTGTGCTGATAAAAGACTCTCACGATACAGTAAATGATGCATTCTATCACTTTCTGGAATGTTAATATCATTCTTGTACTGTTTACTCGAGTTCATTATGATAACTCTTTCTGCACGAGGTTGCAGTTGTACACTGCGTTGTGCTGTTTCTGTATGATATGTTTTTATTTTTTCAACCTTCTTGTCCTTATATATATCCTTCACATATGCATTCCAGTTGCTATTGTCTTGACTATCATTATTACTCTCTGACACAGAACTATCCCGTAATTTCAAAATTATGCGAAACGTTCTGTACATCATCACTATCTTCTAATGCATCTATCAATTTTTCTGCCTTTACTGCATCATCACCACTCAGGGTTATAATATTATTTGATCTCCATGTAATTTTCGCTTCTAGTGGTTCCCCATATTTTGCAGTTAATTGCTCTTTGGTAGTGTGAAAATCCTCCTGTTTGCATATTATTTCATATGCTTCATCATGTTCTATGCAATCATCAGCTCCAATCTCTAATATTGTACCTAATAACTCATCTGATGATACATTGATTTCACGTGAGTATATTATAAGTCCAGACCTATTGAACATATAACTTACACTACCTGTTTCACCTAGATGTCCACCATTTTTTCCAAATATTGTGCGGATTTCAGATGCTGTGCGGTTTCTATTGCTTGTTAAACCTTCAACTATAATTGCTGTGCCTGCTGGCCCATATCCTTCATATCTGACCTCATCATAGTTGCTATCGATATCATTTGATGTTGCTTTTTTGATTGCATTGTCAACTTTATCTTTTGGCATATTCATAGCCTTAGCAGCAGCGATTGCCATTCTCAATCTTAGATTTGTATTTGGATCATCCCCCCCACTCTTAACAGCAACTATTACCTCGCGCACTATTTTAGTGAATGCATTTGCACGTTTTTTATCTTGTGCTCCTTTGCGATGCATAATGTTCTTAAATTTTGAATGTCCTGCCATAATTTTGAGGTAAATATTATTAAATATTCTTTTCCTGATTATACAGCTCTCTGAACTGATAGCGAATAAAAAATCATTGCAGAACAGTTAATTGTATTTGCAACGAGAAGTTGCTGTCCAAACAGGTTATATTACCTAATCTGAAGCTTAGGTGTAGTAGCACTTTTTTGGACAACAATTAATTTATATTCTTACTGAACATCACAAATTTTTAATGGATCTTAACGAGTATGTAATATTTATGAGCTAAACTTCTGGTTATGAACAAAAAATAAACAAAAATATGGGGGAAATGATGTATGCAATGAATTGGTATGATGATCTGGAAGATTGGTATCATCAGGAACGTAATTTGCGTGATGAAGATAGGTGGCATCAAACTGAGCAGCCAAGCACAAACATATTTTCATATGAGTTTTTTAGTAATAAAAAACCTGAGCAAACATTTACAGTAGAAACACTGGAGCTTTATGATTTGCATGCGACAGCGTTCGATGAACTAGCAACGGGACTATGTAATAAAATGTTATTGTTATACCCTGATTTGCCAAGAACTCTTGGTAAACATCCATTTAAAATTTTGAGTAATAAAATACAAAGATATACTTTTATTGCTGATAAAGACATTGATAAGAAAATGTCAATTGTACAATGTTTAAATGTTATAGTGCAAATATTCGACATGCTAAGTGCTAGCGATAACAAACCAGCATTTGATGATGCTCTTACTGAAGTTTATAAGTTTTCAATCTTTGAGTGCTTGGAGGGATGTGTTGCTAAGATGGGAGAGATGAGATTGGGTGTAGAGAAAGTGATGAACAATGTGATGGGGATTGGTATAGCAGGACAACTATACTACGCCAAACAAGCATATGTTACTGGTTATATTACTAAAGAGATAGAAGGGCAATATACGGGAAGTGCATTGAAAGTACATTATGTCAATGCAACAAAAAATGCGGTTGCTGATGTTCTTGGGATTGAGAAGGTGTTGGGTGATAAGCATGCAGAGACTTCTAGCATACAGAACAAAGTAATACAGAATCTCAGACAAGAGCTTGCATCACCCGACTCATTAAAAAACATTATAAACTTAACGCAGGATGGTTTGCAATTACCTTTTATACCTAACAAGTTTAATGGTCAATTTGCTGGGTGTACAGTTGCAGAACAAAAGGACATAATATCTTATTGTCCAGGCATAGATGAGGCAAAGGAGTTGTGTTATTTTGAATATGATAATTCTTATAATATGAAGGTCAGTCATTATACAAATGCTAAAGGACTAGTGAGATTGGGTATTATCAGAGAAGCATGTGAACAACGATTCTTTAATTATGAACCAATAAAACTTTTAGCTCTACCTGCTGTGCAAAAATTATTTTACATAGCTGAAGGTTTTGAGGGTGGGGAGTATCAAACAAAAGCAGGTCCATCAGCAAAAAAACTTCCAACCATCAATTTAGGTACCGAGTTTATTGGACTTAGTGAAATCATAGATAAATTGCAAAGCAGCGAACTAACTGATGAGCAAAAATATTGGTTCTATAAAGTGTTTACTGAACTGCAATCTGAAATAGATGGTGTTCAGGATGTTAAAGCAGACATAGTGAATACAACTAATAAAGCTATTAGTGATTACTTAAGTCTTCTCAATGTTGATATAGGGGCTGTGGAACAGCAGCGTGCAGCTATACAGAATATAGCACCTCCAGCAAGAGAACAAAGAGAAGGAGAACAACATGATGATGAAGTAATAGAAGAAGTACCTCCAGCAAGAGAACAAAGAGAAGAAGAACGACATGATGATGAAGCAATAGAAGCACTTCCAGCAAGAGAACAAAGAGAAGAAGAACAATATGATGATGAAGTAATAGAAGAAGTACCTCCAGCAAGAGAACAAAGAGAAGGAGAACAACATGATGATGAAGCAATAGAAGCACTTCCAGCAAGAGAACAAAGAGAAGAAGAACAATATGATGATGAAGTAATAGAAGAAGTACCTCCAGCAAGAGAACAAAGAGAAGGAGAACAACATGATGATGAAGTAATAGAAGCACTTCCAGCAAGAGAACAAAGAGAAGAAGAACGACATGATGATGAAGCAATAGAAGCACTTCCAGCAAGAGAACAAAGAGAAGGAGAACAACATGATGATGAAGTAATAGAAGAAGTACCTCCAGCAAGAGAACAAAGAGAAGAAGAACAACATGATGAAAAAGTAGCAGTAGCATTAAGAGTAAACACATTTTTCACAGAAAATATTGATAGCAGTAGAATTGCAAGAATCATAGAAAGTGGTATCAAGTCTGGTAAGATTAAAAATGATAAATATATTGATATTGCAATATTTGATGCTTTGGATAATACTACAAAATTAAAACTCAATGAAATTGCTTTGGAATTAGAAAAGAGAGCTAATACAAATGGAGTGATTCTACATATTAAGGATTGTATTGATATGGTGGTTAACTTCTTTATGCAGTTGTTTGGAAACAGTGTAGATAGTGAAAAAGTATATGAAAACATGAAGTTGTTACTTGCTAGTAACAATATACAACAAGATGCTAACAATTCTTTTGTTAATGCGATTAATAATCGAGTAGAAGTAAGTAAAGATGTTATGATTTGTTAATCGTTACACTATTGGTAAGTGTATAATGCATTATAGTATGATAATATTGAAGGGCAGATGTATAACTTGATATAGAGTTGTACACTTTCAAGTTTTGAAATTTTGTTTACTGCTGTGTTATATTTGACGAGGTAAAGTAACAAATACAATATCAAAACTGCAATGCAAATACTTGGGGAATACTCATATGAAATTCCGGCCATTAGAGCAAATCTATATCGGATTTTACACCATGGAAAATTAGCAGGCACAGGGAAACTCATTGTATTACCAGTTGATCAGGGGATTGAACATGGTCCTGACAAAAGCTTTGCTGTAAATCCAGCTGCATATGATCCACTATATCATGTGGAATTAGCAATATCAGCAGGTATGAGTGCATATGCAGCACCACTTGGCATGATGGAAGTTGCTGCGTCACATTACGCTGGTGTTATACCAATGATATTAAAACTCAATAGTAGTAATAATCTTAAGCCAAAAAATGATGAACCAGACCAGGCCTTCATTGGTTGTGTCGATGATGCTATAAGGTTAGGATGCATTGGTGTTGGTATGACAATATATCCAGGATCCAAACATTGTGATGTGATGTTGGAGCAGGTTAAAAATGCAATAGGCGAGGCAAGGGCAATGGGATTGATCTCTGTAGTATGGTCATACCCGCGCGGTTCTGGAATTATAGATGCTACATCTTTTGACACAATTTGCTATGCTACCAATATTGCTGCAATGACAGGAGCGCACATCATCAAGGTGAAGCTACCTACTATAAATGTTGTAGATGAAAAGCTGTGTAGTGGATATGTTGATATGGGGATTGATATTAACAGAATTGATCATAGAGTTGCACATGTGATGAGATGTGCATTTAATGGGAAAAGAATTGTTTTATTTTCAGGTGGTATTATTAAAGATGACAATGCTATATATGATGAGGTAAATGGCATAGCAGGAGGAGGGGGTAATGGTTCAATTATAGGAAGAAATCTATTCCAGAGACAAAAGTGCGATGCAATATCAGTAGTGGATCAAATGGTGAAAATCTATAGAAGTTATTAACGATAGTACTGTCAAATTGCGTTTTCCATCATGATGTAATTATTTGTTCCCAACATCTGGGAACAAAAATATTCTACTTGCTCTTTAATCTTTTAATTGGTGATCTTTTACGATCATTATTGTTATCATCCTTTCTCTTAGGTTTTCTCATCTCATCATATTGTTTTAATGTCGAGACATCACTGATTGGTGCTATATCAACACCTGAAGATGTTAAACTTTCGTGTATGCCAAGCAGCACTGCTTCTGCTGCCAAATCAGCATATAACTCGATTGCTTTACGGGCATCATCATTCCCTGGGATGATATGATCAACGTTCGTTGGATCTGTGTTTGTATCAACTATTGCGCAAACAGGTATACCAAGTTTATTGGCTTCCTTGACAGCTATATAGTGTTTTCCAGCATCTATAACAAAAAGCATGTCAGGCAATCCACCCATTGTTCTAATACCACCTAGAACTGATTCTAATTTGTCATGTTTTCTACTGAGAACTAATCTTTCTTTTTTCTTTAAAATTGAATCTTTCTCATTAAGAGTTGCAGCATATGAGTCCATTTTTTTAATTGATGCTGAAACCGTTGTCCAGTTGCTCAGCATGCCACCCAGCCACCTTTTGTTTATATAGTATTGTCCACATCGTGATGCTTGTTGTGCAATGATCTCAGAAGATTGTTTTTTTGTTGATACGAACAAGATGCGTCCATTTTTTGCAGCAACCTCTTTTACTATTTGCAGTGCTGTCTCAAGCATTCTAGCCGTTTGTTCCAGATCTATTATATGTACCTTGTTCTTGATGCCGTAGATGTATTGTGCCATCTTTGGATTCCACTTGTTTTTGCGGTGTCCATAATGCACTCCATTTTCAAGAAGTTTTTGTATAGTGAAATATTTTTGATAAAACATAGTTTGATTTCATTTTGGTTATGCCTCTACAGACTTTATCACAGTATTTTGTAACACCAAAAACGTGTCTGTATGCGTTGTAAGTTGGTATTCAACCACTCGAACTCTACACCACAATTGTTGTTATAGCAATAATGATAAACTGTGTGCAGATCATGTGTATGTACGTGAAATACGCATTGTGTTTGTTGTTATGTGGTTAAGCATTTCCAATAGGAAGGAATTCATATATACTGCTGCAGTTAATAGATTTAGAATGGAATAGATTCATTACATATACTAGTGTGGTTATTTGAATTTTGTGTTGCACGTAAAAAAAGTGTTATTACTCTGATGCTATTGCTACTATTATGTGGCATACATGCATATATCAATATTGCAAAGGAAGGAAGGCCTGATATTAAGATTCCAATGATATATGTCATAGTAACACAGAGAGGGATATCGCCTGAAGATGCAAAGAAAATGATTTTGCAGCCACTTGAAACAGGTTTACAGGGGTTAGAAAATGTGAAACAGATAACATCATACGCTTACGATGGTGCAGCAGCTGTGCAAATTGAGTTTCACGCTGGTGCAGATTCGAAGAAGTCACTTGATGATGTCAGAAATAAGGTCAATGACTCGAAGCATGATTTACCAAAGGAGGCTGATGAGCAAATAGTCAAGCAAATCGACTTAAGTCTGATACCAGTACTGAATGTTGTATTATCGAGTGATATACCACAGCGTGAACTCTTGAGAATAGCTAGAGATACAAAGGATAAAATAGAGAAAATTTCATACGTTAGAGAGGTAAACATTGGTGGTAATGCGATGGAAGCTGTACAGATTATCATAAAACCAGAAATGCTTGAAAGGTATCATCTTTCAACTGGTTTTCTTCAACAGATCATCAATTCAAACAATGTACTTGTGACTGCTGGTGCCATTAAAAAGCATGATGGTGAGTATGTAGTAAAGATTCCAGGTTTGATCAAGGACTATACAACTCTTGTAAATTTTCCAGTTTCTAGTAAAAATGGTACAGTAATACAACTGAAAGACATAGCTGAAGTCAAACGTGATTTTAAGGATACTGATAGCATAGCAAGAGTCAATGGTAAGAGAGCTGTTGTATTGGAAGTATCAAAACAAGCGGGAGCAAATGTGATGGACACTGTGAAGACAGTGAAGGATGCTGTGGAGACAGCAAAGCAGCAATGGTCAGAGGATATCAGTGTAACGTATGCTAATGATGATTCAGAACATATTATTGATATGGTATTTGAGTTGGAGAATGGGATCATATTTGCTGCATTGCTTGTGATGATAATCATCATAATGTCTGTTGGTATAAAATCTGCAATCCTTATAGCTTTTTCGTTGCCAGTATCGTTTTTTGTTTGCATTCTAGTGATGGATATCTATGGGTATACACTTAACATTGTTGTGTTGTTTAGTCTTATATTGACAGTTGGTATGGTTGTTGATGATGCAATAGTTGTGACTGAGTATGCTGATAGAAAAATGATAGAAGGAGCATCATCAGAAGTTGCATATCTTGAAGCTGCAAAGAGGATGTTCGTACCAATTTTTACTGCCACTCTAGTGAAGATAGTTGTGTTTTTGCCATTCCTAATGTGGCCAGGAGTGCTTGGTCAATTTATGAAGTACATGCCAATCACCGTACTTATTATCATGACAAATTCGATCGTGTTTGCACTTCTATTTCAACCGGCAATAGGTAGCATGATGATGAAGAAACACGCACCAGTAGGTGAGGACGAAATGAAGGCAATTGTAGCTGCTGAGTCTGGTCCATTGAGTGATATAAAGGGAGTCATTGGTAGATACATGAAGTTACTGGATAAGTTACTTGCACATCCCAAAATATTTGTTTTTGGTACAGTTGGTTTAATGGTTACAACAATAGGTATGTTTAGTATTTTGGGTACTGGGGTTGAGTTTTTTCCTGATGTTGAACCAGATAACGCTACAATTATTGTAAGATCAGCTGGAAACTTATCTATACATCAGAAAAATGCAATAATGATGGATGTTGAAAAACAACTTTTCAAATTTAAAGATGGTATTAGCGTATTCTATACAAAGGTTGGGAGGGTTGGAGCATCGCATCAACTGCCTGAAGACACGATAGGTACTGTTGATATTGAGTTTAGTGATTGGAAACACCGTAAAAAGGCTTCTATAATATTGGATGAAATTGAGAGAAGTGTCAAAACACCTGGTGCAATAGTGCAAGTTAATAAGGAGCGTCAGGGCCCGTCGTCGGGCAAACCAATACAGCTCAGTGTGACAGCGCGCGATTATGCTAATGCTATGGATTTTGCTCGAACAATGAAAGAAGCAATGGAGAATGACATTGGTGGTTTTAAAGATATAGATGATAGTTTGCCTGTGTCGGGCATAGAGTGGTATCTTGAAATAGATAAGGTACTTGCTGCGAAATATTTAGTTAGTGTTATCGATGTTGGTAATTTGGTGCAGATGGCAACAAGCGGATTGAAAATATCAACATGCAGACTTGATGATCTGGATTATGAGGTAGATATACTATTGAGAATGCCTGAATCCAGTAGAATAACATCAAAATTGACAGACTTACGTATTGTAAATATGAATGGTGACATCATCCCAATCAACAAATTTGTCGAACAAAAGGCTAAACCACAGCTGACACAGATTAAGAGAATTGATAGGGAAAACGTAGTTACAATAGATGCTGACGTGAAACCTGGATATCTTGTTGATTCACAAGTGAAATTGATACAGAAATGGCTTAATACCAACACACCAGACAATGTAAAGGTAACATTTAAGGGTGAAGCAGAGGATCAAAAGGAGGCTGCAACATTCCTTAGGAACGCGTTTTTCTTTGTTTTAGCTGTGACATTTATGATAATGTTGACGCAATTCAATGATTTCTATGAAGCATTTGTTGTGATGACAGCTGTTTTTCTTTCAATTACAGGTGTGTTGATTGGTTTGATGATTACTGGACGTCCATTCAACATAGTGATGTGTGGCATAGGTATTATAGCACTAGCAGGAATAGTCCTGAACAACAACATATTGATGGTTGATACATTCAACCACTTGAAAAGGCAAAATTTTAGTGGAGTTGAGGCAATAATGCGTGCTGGCGCTCAGAGGATTAGACCAATATTATTAACTGCATTGGCTGCAGTGTTGGGTCTGCTCCCTATGGCAACAAGAATAACACTCAACTTTTTTGGTAGAAGCGTAACTTATGATGCACCATCAACACAATGGTGGACTCAGTTAGCAACAAGCATATGTGGTGGATTGACATTTGCTACTGTGTTGACATTATTCTTTACACCATGTCTTCTGGCTCTTAAATACAAAAAGAAATAATTTATTCTAGAAAGTTTTATATGTACTTCCGTGTATCGCAACTAAATCATACAATTAATTATATGATCTAGTTGTTCTGCATTCTCCCAAAGATTCCAATACAATTTGTCTGTAGCGTCAGATATTCACAATATTCACATCTAAAAAATGTATAAAAATCAACATCTAATTTCAAATGGTTCATATGAAAAGAATAATGTCACACGTAATAATGTTCATAGCATATACTATCAAAATAGTAATAATTCTCACTATGATGATCGTAGGAAAGATAAGGCGCTAGTAACACAATATAATATGAAGGAGTTTCTAAAAATGGTTTTTGCAACGCTTCACCCAACTAAAAAAATGATTAGCAATTGGCATCTTGATTTGCTGATTGAATATCTGAAAGCAGTGGAGAATGGTGGTATGAAACGATTGATAGTCAATCTGCCTCCAAGATCACTAAAATCAGTATGTATCAATGTTGCTTGGCCTGCATGGTTGTTGGGTAAAGATCCATCAACTAGAATTATTACTGTTAGTTACAGCCAAAGCTTGAGTGAAAAACATGCTGTAGATTGCCGTCTTGTGATGCAAAGCGATTGGTATAAGGAAATGTTTCCTGAGACAAGAATAGCAAGGGGAATGAATATGAAAAGCAAATTTGTTACCACTGAGCATGGTTTTAGATTTGCTACTTCGACTGGTGGAACGCTAACTGGTGAGGGGGCTGACATAATAATTATAGATGATCCATGTTCTGCTGTTGATACATTTAGTAGAAGAAAACGGAATAAAGCGTATGAATGGTTTAGACAGTGTCTTTTATCAAGATTGAATGACTGTGTGAATGGTAAGATTGTTTTGGTTATGCAGAGGCTACATGTTGACGATCTAACTGGTATGCTATTGAAAAATGATCATGATAACAATTGGCATCATCTGAAGGTATCAGCAATTGCTACAAAAAATCAACATATATCATTTGGTGAGTTTTCATACAATAGACTTGCTGGAGAGCAGCTATATGATAATGCTGAAATCATATATGATGGAGTTGATGTAAAGGAAGGGGTTTATGCTGAGAAGATGGTATACAGTGCAAATGATGATGAAGTTAATCATGCAATCAGTAGCCCATTCAAATTATATTGTTGGGACAATGATACAGCATATAATACAACTAATGCCATTGTGAGTGTGAGTTATGAAGTTTTGTTTATGTTTACTTGCACACAAGAACTCAAAGTGGTGCATGAGCAAGAAATGCTATTCAATGATGACAGTTTGACAGATGAAGTCCTGAGGAAATATTGTAGTGCTATCAGCAGCGTGATGCACAATATTATATTTGATGATATTAACAGTAGAATAAGTGCAACTGGTATAATGCAGGTTATTGCGATGCAGAGTATACAGCATCACTATACTGAAAAATCATTATCCTATGCAAAGGATATTGTCTTGCACAAACAACATAAGAGAAAAAAGGTGTGTTTCCATAAGGAGGTACAAAAAAATGTAGCATGTGGTATCAATCTTGATTTTAGCACAATTAAACGTGAGGTGGGGACAACAACTTTTAATATACAATACCAACAGGAACCAACTCTATCGCAACATACTATCATTAAAGAGGGGTGGTTGATATATTCTGAAAATAAAGGTGTTGAATTGCCTAGTATTGAGTTTCTCAAGAGGTGCAAAATAGGTGATGCTAGAGATTGTGCTATAAACAAACTAAGAGATAACATATCACTACATGTTAAGAATTTTGAATATATATACCAGAGTTGGGATTGTGCTATAAAATCTGGTGATAACAATGATTATAGTGTGTGCACATCATGGGGTGTAAAGGATGGTAAATATCACTTGATACATGTCATGAGAGAAAAACTTGATTATCCTGAACTAAGGGTTATTGTGATGGCAATGGCAGCAATATTTCAACCAAGTGCAATTCTAATAGAAGATTGTGCTGCTGGACAACAGATATTGCAAGAGATACAGCATCTCAGTACTGTAATTGCAGTGTTTCCAATCAGACCACAATATGATAAGGTCACACGTTTTACCCTAGTATCACCTGTTTTCGAAAGACAACTCGTAGTGTTACCAAAGAGCGCAAGTTGGAAGAATGCATTTACAGAAGAAATACTGCATTTCCCAAATGTAGAGTATGATGATCAGGTTGATAGTACATCTCAGTTCTTATCTTGGTCCCAGCAGAACGAAATTAAAATGCTCAGACTGAATAACGATGTTTTCAGAATAAGAAATATATAAAAAACAATGCAAAAGACAAAAATTAGGATTATTGGCACTGGATCATACCTACCACATAATATAGTGACAAATAATGATCTCAGTGCCATATTAGACACTAGTAATGAATGGATATATGAAAGGACAGGAATTCTGCAAAGACACATTGCAGCATCAAATCAATCAACAGCTGATCTAGCAACAGCAGCTTTACAGAATGCCATTATGACAGCTGGGGTTGATAAAATAGATGCAATAATACTTGCAACATCAACACCTGATTTGATATGGCCTGCTACTGCAATACAGGTACAACAAAACATTGGCATGTATCATGGATTTGCTTTTGATGTACAAGCAGTCTGTGGCGGATTTTTATATGGATTATATATTGCTGAAAAAATTCTTTGCTCTGAGAATATATCAACATATGGTAAAATTAATCCAGTTAGAAGAATAGCTGTTATAGGAGCTGATGTTACATCTCGTATACTTGATTGGAATGATAGATCGACATGTATTCTGTTCGGTGATGGTGCTGGAGCTGTGATTTTAGAAGCATATGAGGATGATATACAAAAGAGTGATATCATCGATATAAAACTTTTTTCAGACCCAAGACTTAAATCATCACTGTATGCAACAAGGTATCATGATCGAAAAAACATGCAAAACATCACACGTTTTATAACAGATGAACAGCAGGATAATGTTGATACAGGTGTATTTATGAATGGTAAGGTAGTATTCAAAAATGCTGTTGAGCAGATGGCGAGGATGAGTCAGGAAATACTTGAGCGTAACAGTATTGCAGTTAAAGATGTGAACTGGGTGTTACCACATCAGGCAAACATCAGGATTATTAATGCTGTTGCAGAAAGACTGTCAGTACCAAACGATATAGTGATGACATCGATTGCTGAGTGTGCAAATCCTGTTGCAGCAACAATACCAATAACACTTGATAAATATGTAAGGTTTGGTGATAAGAATGGTAAAAAGGTGCAACATGGTGATCTATTATTATTAACTGCAGCTGGTGCTGGTATGACATTTGGTAGTGGACTTTTGTATTGGTAATATTATATGGCGATCATATCGCAGATTTTCATTTCTTCTCAAATTCAAAAAACTCTTAAGGTATGCAAAAAGCAACATATAGCAATCATCAAAGCATTGACTTTTATGATAAACGCTTTCCTGTGGACATATCATATGGTTCATCAGGAGGGCCTGAGTACAATACAGAGGTTGTTATGACAACAAGTGGCTATGAGCATCGTAGCAACAAATGGAACACATCTAGAATGCGTTTTAATATCATTAATGGTATTAAAAATAATATTCAAATGCAGAATCTAATAGCTTTTTTTCGTGGATGTAATGGTAGATATAAGGCCTTCAGATATAAGGATTGGAGTGATTTTAGAGGAATAAATGAGAATATAGGTATTGGTGATGGTATAAAACAGAACTTTCAATTAATAAAACATTATATGTTGGATGGTGAGGTAATAGAAAAAAGAATAATCCATAAGCCAGTGCGCAATACGGTAGGAATCTACTTGAATGGTAATACAGCTGATAGCAATCAATTCGATATTGATTATAATACGGGCAACATAGCCTTTAAAACAGCGCCTGAGAAAAATGTGCAGATATCAGTAAGTTTTGAATTTGATGTGCTTGTAAGATTTGAAACGGATTACATACCGACCACAATTGAGAGCCCAGGATTTTTTTCATTCCCTGACATATCATTAATAGAAGTCAAGATCTAGCCATTTGTTGCACATCAAGTTACAATACCCTGCAAACTATAACATAAACATATCATTCCCCCCTACTAAACATGCTACAATACAGTGCTCATGACAGTACAATACCTATCATCCTAAACAGTATATTCATTAAAATTGTGAGAGGTGATGGCAAGATAATTTGTATGACAAATAATGACTATGATGTATTTCTAGATGGAGAAGTATATTTTTGCAACAAAAGCATAGCGATGGGAGCAGTAGAAAACAATACATCGCTTTTAGTTAACTACATATCAGTTAAGGTCGCTTTAGGTGGTGATTTCACAAGGACAAGTATAATGTCTGGAGCATATGATAATGCGAAGGTCAATATATTTACACTTAAGTGTGATAATATTATTGATATGAATCATAACAGCGTTGTGAACTTAAAGAGTGGTTTTATAGGCAGAGTTGAAATTGAAGGAGCCAAATGTTGTATAGAGGTTAGGAGTATCAAACAATACCTTAGCAATAGAATTGAAAATAGGTATTCTAAAACATGCAGAGCAACGTTTGGAGATGTGAAATGTAGAATGGACAAAACAAAGTATATGATATCAAATATTTTAGTCACAGAGATAAAGGATGCTGTGACATTTACGATAGATTTGACTGCAGCTGTAATGCCTGAAGCAATTGCACATTTAAATAATATAGATTTACACAAAATTATTGAATCAGGTAGTGTTGTGGCAGAATCACCAGGTGCATCAACCGCCATAATCCCAATCCTAAAGTATGCCAATTCAAATGTAACAATTTTGCGACAGGCCCAACAAGGCATTAATATTGGTGCAATAATAGGTATATTGCTCGCTTGTGATAAAACCTTTAATGTATGCTGTAGTATCTTCGATAACGCAAAGAATTTCAGAGGAGAGCCATATATTGATAGTATTGAACATCACAAGTGCAGGAAGTATAATATTTCACTTTGACTCCACTGTATGATGTGTTAGAATTCAAATGTAGTAGATATCACATATTTCATGAAAATCACATATGAGTACAAACATACAAGCAGCATTTGCAAAGGCAATCAATGAATTTAGGAAATGGTGTCATGACAATCCAGAGCTTTTCAATGATGTTTTCGTAGTTGGTATGCGAAGTATGCATCAGTCAAATGTGCAATCTTCAGATGCTGAAGATGGTGATGCGAAACCAAAAACTGATAGTACAATAAATTCACAACAGTATGATAAATTAGCTGAAATTGCAGCAGGTATTGAACATGGATTGCATCCAATGCGTGAACTCGGTAAAAATGTTGAGCTTCTGGATATGAACAAGGGCTTTGGTGATCTTATCAAAGAAGGACCATCAAATGCTGCAGAATACCATCTTATGCAGGCTGCAGAAGCACATTTGGAACCACATGAACGTGATCAAGCAATTAGAGATAATACAAAGGTTAGCAATGTTGTCAAATCTATAAATCAGTCAATAATAAATGCTCAAGTGATGATTGCACAAGAACTACATAAGGAAAAGGCAGCTGAGAAAAAAGAAGAAGTTGAGCAGACAAGAGAAAAACAAGTTGATAAGAGAATGATGAGAAGCTTAGGAGATGAATATGGCATATTAGATGAAGTAGTTAAATCAATACGTGAAAGAGACCAACAACAAAATCTTAATCTTTCATGGATGAAAGGTGGTGAGAAGGTGAATGATATCTCAGCGTCTGTTGCTGATAATTTCAAAAACATGCCTAATGGGAAATCCCAGGAGCAAGCGAAGGGATGGACTTTAGGAAAATAAAACCCAATTTTGTGTTTGTTACAGCGTTTTCACCACACCCTTCACATGGCTTTTTATTTTCTCTTCATGTGATGGTTTTGGTTTTTCAAATTGTTTTATTCTGTCAGCTACACTGATGCTTTGATGCACTGTAGTTTCATTTTTGACTGCATTAGCTGTATGCTTGCCAACAGTGACATGTTTCGGATCTAATGTGTTTTTAGTCGTTGTTTGTGCTTGTGCTGCTCTTTCATTCACACTAGTGATATCATGTGTTGTTGCAACCGTTGATGGACTACTAGCTCTTGTTGTGATTGTTTGACTCTCTTTTTCTTGTGCTGCTTTTTTTTCAAGCTGTTGTTCAATGATCTTTGCTACAGCTTCCAGCACTTCATTATATTTAATTGTTTCTTTCGTTTTATGTTGTAATTTCCTCTCGGTTTTCTGTGCCTTGTGCTGCAGTATATCAAATGTCATGTTATTTGTATTTTCCTGCACCGTGAGCCCGAGTCTTTGTATTGTAAAATCAGTTAACTGTTGTAGCGGTTGGACTAAAGCCTTTGCTACTTCGGCGCGCTCATTTGTATCAAAGTGTTTTAAGTCATCTATATTTAAGAGCATTGTTGGATCGGCAGAAACTTTAAATCTGCGTTTCAAAGTTTCAGATGCCAAACCACCATTAGCATCATAAGATCTACCCATTATCTCTCTTGTAGCAGCAGCAACATCATTACTATGCGTCTCCATGATTTTCCGAGCAGCTGCTTGCGCAATCTCTTTCATATTATACCCCCCTCCTATTTTTTTTGTTCCCATCTTGGATGATAAAGCAAAAAAAATACTAGTCAATATAATATGAGTATATATATTGATTCTTGTGATGGTACACATCACACATGCTGTGAAAAATGTCAGCAAATGTGCAATAATGCGATTGGCTTATTCAAACATGTCTGCTGTTTGCAATGCTGTTGGTTCAAGTGCAGTTTCCATAGCATCAACAGTTTCTTCGCTTTCCATAAGTTTACAAACTTGTGTAAGGATATACGCTCCACTTTCAATTACCACTGCAGTTGTGAGGCCATTGAAAACAGAATTGTCATCAACACCAACTATTTTATTGTCCAAAGAGCAGTTTTTAAAACCAAGGTTAGCACTATAAACATGTGACATTGCAACTGATTTGAACATGTCGGAAACATATTCACCTTTTGCAAAGGTTTTTCCAGTCATTGCCATAAAACTGATATTATATACAAACTGCTTTGCTATCGCTGTTGTGATAGAGCTAGCTTCTGCACCTATTTTTCCTTTCACATCAGATTTTTCAATACCTGCTTGTAAAACTATATTTTTCAGTGCTCCTGCTGCTGCAGAAGGGAAGATGTTGCCAGCATAATATCCATCCAAGCCCTCACCCTTAATAACACTTCTAATATCAGCTTCAATACCCTTGAAATAATTTGGCAACATATTTATTGCAAATGTGCTATTGATACCTCCTGCAGGTAGCATATTCAGAGCAGGTGATATGACAAATGCATCATTCACTGCATCAAGTAATCCTGTGAAAAACTTGATTGTTTTCTGCACAGTGGGGTTAGCAATTGAATCTGTATACTGTTCTGCAAAGCTAATTCCAACTTGTGATGCTGCATAAATACCTAGTCCTAATGGGATGCCTATTCCTTTCCCATTGACTGATGATATGTCATATTTTTTCCCATCAAAAGTCTCACCATGATTATAGTATGCATATCCTAATATTCCAGCTGCTGGTATAAGTGATACTATTCTATCGGCCCATTGTGGTACGTTATCTGTATATGTCTTTGAAATGGTTTCTCGTAGTTTTGCTACGGCTGTTTTTTGTTTTGGCATGTTTTTAGATCAATTTAGTTAAACAATTTATAGTATTGCAAACCATACAAAACTGTACTTAATATACAATAATTGTGTTAAAAATTTGTGAAAACGTTACACATTATTCTGTTAGCAAATATGTATGGTGAGTAGTTATATACCACTACCCTGGAAGATCATTATAAATATAAATTATCGAAGTATCAATAGTCTTGTGTTGAATCAATCGTATCATAATCTGATTGTAAGGACTTTGAATATTCCTCCCATTTCATTAACAATTGTGTCAAATGCTGATTTTATCTGCATTTTTATATCTTCATTAGCAGTCTCGAGTAATTTAATAAGAATAAAATCTGCACTGTTTTTTTGTAAAAATTCACTTTGATTATAGTATGATACTTGTAGTTTTTCATGATTTTTCGCTAAAAGACCATGCATTGCACTAAAGTCAACATGTGCTGAAATATCAGCATGTTCCATCTGACTGAAAATACTCTTCAGCAGTTGATGTTTATAAATCGCTTTCAATGTGCTACGTTTAGGGTTTTTTTTGTAGCCATAGTCTATTATCAGACAGTTACCATTAAATTGCTCTATAAGTCTAGCAATATTCGATAAAATTGATAACCCTATGATTGACATTTCATATATATCACCATCATTAAAGTCATCTGGTTCGCAATTGCTATATTGCATAATTGTTTGCATATCTTGTGTCGTGATTGGAGCATTTGAGTTTGTTATGAAGCAGAAATTATTTTCATCACTAGAATTTCGTGTGATAAATACTTCATAGAACATATTGATATTTGCAGAATTTTTTCTAGCAATGAATTGTTTGATTGGCATTGCATCGAAAAACTCATTCGCAATGAATACAACTTCGAACTTATCTTTTGTTCGTGTGAGTACATTTGTGAGTTCATGTATATCGCTACACCATATGATGTCTTTTTCAGTGTATGTTTTTAGTACTTCAGCTTGTCTTGATCGCATTTGCACACTATTTTCAAGTAGAAAGATTTTTTTTATTGATGTATAGAAATTTCTATCACAACATGCAAATCGCAACATATCACTCATTAATGTTCCATTGCCTGGACCAAGCTCTACTAAAACAAGATCTGATGGTCTTACTTGCCATAGCTGGTATATCCAAAGAAATATTGTGATACAGAATATTGATGAGATTTCTGGTGCTGTAGTGAAATCGCCGTGATGTCCCAATAGATCATCCTTGCAGCCATAGTAGTGTTGTATCGCAGTTGTCATATACAGATCAAGTGGAATTATACCACTGTCTGTTATCAACCGTGTAATCTTCTTATATAGCATTTTATTTGCCTCTTGATTTAGTTGATATTGAAGAAGTTAAATTTTTATAGATTGTTTAATGGTAAAAATCTTTCAAATGTTAAATATATATTGAACACACTATTTTCAGTTGTTATAATTCATTTAATACATGAAGTTGAAAGACCTGATGATATCAGAGCATAACAACTCGTTTTTACTTGGTAAGTAAAGCCATATCACCTACATATATTTTTGATATGAAATTCTCAAATACAACACACAGCAACATTGAAAAATGCAAAACGTTTGAAGAGTTTACTACAATTCTATACTCGGATGCAGATGTTCCACCATCAAATTGCAACAGCAACACTGTCAATGAGGTTGCAATGATTGTATTTGAAAGTTTTAAGAAGGGAAGTGAAAAAGCATTCAATATTGAGGTCACACCATTGGCTTCAGATAATGAGATGATGCTCATATACATCATATCGGATGATGTAGCGTTCATAGTTGATTCAGCTGTGAATGAAATTAATAAACAGAATATTGAAATTGTATTGATAGCTGTGCCCGTAATGACAGTTATGAGAAGTAGTGGGGGGATGATGGAGTGCTTCAGCAGTGCTTATGGCAGCACAAGTAATACTTCGAAATACAAGAATGAAGCGGTATCAGTGTTTGTAGTAAGAAAAGCACATAACGTTGATTACAATATAATGAAAGAGAGATTAAATACTGTGATGGAGTGTGTGTTCCTGACAAATAGGGACTGGTCAATGATGCAGGATTTAGTTTCCAACACAGTTTCTTTTATTGATAAGAAAATTGAAAACATCCTTGATAAAGAGAACATCATTAGTTTTATGAATTGGTTATTGCAGGATAATTTTATATTTCTAGCAACTTGTGAATGCGGTATCGATGCTGACAAACAGATTCAGATCTTTAAAGAGAGTTCGCTAGGATTATTAAGAAGTAACATATATGATGAGTCAGAATTAATGGATCAAGATGTAGTTGAGCATCTTTGCAAAAGTGATGATCATGTGACATTTTATAAAACTCAGTACTATTCAAATGTTCACAGATCTACAAACATGGAAGCATTGTATGTAAAAAAGATTGGTGATAGTAGCGATAGAATAGATGGTTTTATAGTGATTCTTGGGTTTTTTACTTCTGCTGCGTACAATCAAAGTATCATGCATATACCGATTGTTAGAGCAAAGATTGACAATGCTCTAGAGCGCTATGCACATCCTAGAAACGGTTATCTAGTGAAGGAAATTATTGCAGCTCTGCAGTATTATCCAAGAGCTGAGTTATTTCAAATGACAACAGATGAAATATATTCACTTATTACGAATCTTGTATCAATTGTTTTATTGCCTTGTGTTAGGGTTTTAATAAGATGTGACATATTATCAGACTTTATTAGTGTTGTATTATTTGTTCCAAAGAACAAGTTTGGAATGGATCTGTATAGACAGATAGAGCAGATTGTATGCAAGCATATGAATGTCACTGTTTCAAAAGAATATGTATATATCTCAGAATCACATATTGTAAGACTGCAACTTATAGTCAAGGCAAATACTCATTGTTCACACTATGATGCTGCAGCTATAGAACAACAGGTTACAGCAATTATATATAGCTGGAGAGATCATCTACAGTACGCTCTCAACCAAAAGTATCAAAAGGCGGTTGCTAATGCGAAGTTCAATGCATTTAGTGATGCATTTGATAATGAATATATTGCTGTATCTAAAACCGATCACGCCATATTAGATATAGATAATATTTGGTTGATGCTGGAAACAGAGCAGAGTAAAATGTTCACATTTGGTTTAGATCACGCGAGTAATGACTATAACTTCAGAATATATAGCAAGCAAAAAGTTGAGATATCAGATATATTACCAGCGATAGAAAACACTGGATTTGCTGTAATTGAAATTGATAATTATGTTGTTAAGCCAATATATAGTAATATGGCAGTTGAAATACACATATATAAATTAAGTGTGAGATGCAGAGTGCTAGGTTTTAAAATCAGTGATGAAAGATTCAATTTCCTACAGAAAAATCTTGAAAGTGTGCTGCAAAAAGCAGAATATGGAGTAGTTGAACATGACCAATTTAATAGTCTTATATTATATGCTGGTTTGTCATGGTATGAAGTGATTATTTTCAGAGCATATACATGTTACTTGAAACAGTTGGGGCTTGCATATGAGATAAAAATCATAATTCATACACTTGTTACAAATCATCTGGTTACAAATGAGTTAATATCACTATTCAAATTAAAGTTTTCAAGCTTCAATACAGCTCATGATGTGTTGGCAAGTGAGGTTGAAGGGCTGTATGATGAAGTGCTTACTAATATATCTAATGTTGAAAGTGTTGTATCAGATAAAATATTGCGTGCATATCTTGAGATAATAAACGCTACAAAACGTACTAATTTTTATAGTACGAAATGTGTGGAATCAGATTTCGAGTACATATCATTTAAGATTGCATCATCTGAGATTAGTTTTGCACCATCACCAAAGCCATTCATGGAGATCTTTGTATACTCTCCTCGTTTTGAAGCAGTACATCTTCGTGGCGGTAAGATTGCTCGTGGTGGTATGCGATGGTCAGATAGACATGAGGACTATAGAACAGAGATTTTAGGACTGATGAAAGCACAGATGACAAAGAACTCCGTCATAGTACCAGTTGGTTCTAAGGGAGGATTCATAGTAAAAAGCGTACAACCTTATAGTGATGCATTTATAAGTGAAGGTGTTGCATGCTACAAATTATTTTTGTGCGGATTGTTGGATATAACTGATAATTTTGAGAATGGTGAAGTTATACGGACAAAAAACAGCATTTGTTGGGATGATGTTGATCCATATCTTGTTGTTGCAGCTGATAAAGGCACAGCAACATTTTCAGACTACGCTAATGCTATTTCTGCTCAATATAAGTTTTGGCTTGACGATGCGTTTGCATCAGGAGGATCAGCGGGATATGACCATAAGGAACTCGGTATAACCTCAAGAGGAGCATGGATATCAGCAGTGCAACATTTCAGTGTCCTTGGAATAGATCCTAATGAACAAGAAATAACTGTTGTAGGTATAGGTGATATGTCTGGTGATGTGTTTGGAAATGGTATGTTAATGTCTAATAAAATACGTCTTGTTGCTGCATTCAATCACATGCATATATTTATAGATCCAAACCCAGATGCTACTAGTAGTTTTATTGAGAGAAAAAGGTTGTTCAATATGCCCAAATCAAAATGGTCTGATTACGATCAAAAATTAATATCCAAGGGGGGGGGTATATTTTCTCGTGCAGTGAAATCAATTGCACTCACCAAAGAGATGAGAAATGCTTTAAGCATTGCTGGTAATACAACGTCAATATCGCCTGATGAGCTGATCTCAGCAATACTGATGGCACCAGTCGATCTATTATGGAATGGCGGCATAGGTACATATGTTAAGTCGTCTGTGGAATCGAATGCCGTTATAGGTGATAAATTGAACGATGGTTTGCGCGTTAATGGTTCAGATTTAAGATGCAAAGTTGTAGTGGAAGGTGGCAATATAGGATTAACTCAAAAGGGAAGAATAGAATACGCTCGTAATGGTGGTTGTATCAATACTGATTTCATAGACAACTCTGCTGGTGTTGATTGTTCGGATCATGAGGTCAATCTGAAGATAGCGTTTGCTCAAATGGTTGCAGAAGGGAAAATGTCAATAGAACAAAGAAATGCGTTACTAGAACAAATGTCTTACGAAATTACAGAGTTGGTGCTAGAAGATAATAAACTACAAACACAGATTTTATCAATAGAATCATATTGTGGCAAAGAAAAAATTTGGGAACATAATTGGTTGATTAGCTATCTAGTTAACGCTGGAGAATTAGATAGGGATGTAGAGCAACTGCTTTCAGCAGATGAATTGAGTAAGCTAGAAAAAGCAAAAGGGAGTCTTACAAGGCCAGAACTATGTGTCATACTTGCCTATGCAAAAAACTCTGCCATTAAGATGTTAGAGAATAATGAAATGATATGGAAATTCTTTGATATGCAACAGTGCAATCGATTGTTTTTAAAGTATTTTCCAAAAAAACTTGCTGAGCATAAGGAGTATTTACCATACCTTGAAAATCACAAGCTGCGTCATCAACTCATGGTAATGATTTTGGTAAATGATCTCATTAACACAATGGGCTGTACTTATTTCCATTCAATGGTAGTCAATCAAGCGATAGATCCTGCAATTCTACTCAAAGCATTTTGTACTATAAAATATGGGCTAAGAATTAATGAACATTGGCAAGCTGTTATTGATATGAAGGGAAAGGTGAGCAATAATACGCGGCTTTTTCTCTTCAAGATAATATACACAGTTATTGCGCGCAACATTGGTTGGTTATTGCACAATAAAACCATTGATATGGCTTGCAATAGTACGATTAACTATTCAACAATAGAAAAACTTGCAGATGAACTCTATTCAAATATAAGCCCCAAATATGATATTTATATTGTAAATGAAATACAACTCATTAAAGATATATTAGGTGAAGGCGAAATCAATGATGCTATGATGGATCTGCTAAGAAGAATATGTGCTGCACAATTTGCATTTGACATGATTGATATGTCACACAAGTATAAGATTGATATATCGAAAGTATTTCTATACTATAATATGTTGAGATCATATTTGCATTTGGATCTCGTTAATGCAAGACTAGGTAGGGTATTTTTTGATATGAAGTATGACGTAAAGTCTGCAACAAGGCTTCTGATGAGAAGTATAGATACATTATTAATGCGACTGACAAAGGTGTATATACATTTTGCAGATCAAAATGGTGTTATAGCACATGATATAAAATGTATGGGTGAAATATGCTCAAGTAAAGCATTAGATACATATCATAAGTTTATTGATGATTCTATTTCAATGCATGATTGGAATTCATCAGATGGTATTATTGCAATGTTAGTGCTGCTAAAAAAACATCTGAGAAATGTGCTACATAGTGTAACTCAATAATTAGACAAGTAAGCCTTGGTATGCTTCAGCTGTTTAAGAATCGATATACTGTGAGGGTTGGCAATGAAGTTGACGATATATGCGTTCATACAATTCATTGTCACTATTGATTTGATATAACTGGGTTTTTATAGGAAGTATATGGTTGTATCATCGCCAATCAATGTATAATTTAGTTCCTACAGTGGTTTATGAATTATTTCTTTATACCAACTATCACACGTTCTACGCCAGATATATCTTTTATGATTTTTATCACTTCAATTGCATTTGCATGCATAATTTCAGCAACATCATGAGCTTGTCCAATACCAAGCTCAAATGCTATAAGCGTATTATCACGTGAGACATATTCCATTAGATGTATAATTTGACGGTAGTACATCAACCCATCCTCACCACCATCAAGTGCTATGTGTGGTTCATAATCCTTGACATCTGATATCAAAGTCGTTATGTCATTTGATGAGATATATGGTGGGTTTGAAACGATGATATCGAACCGCATTTTTGTACTTTTTACAAAATCCTCCCAACTTTGGTTGACAAATATGACTTTATTTATATCTAAGCCAATGCATCTTGCGTTGTCCATAGCAACTTCAATCGCTTTACTTGTAATATCTATCCCAACACCAATGACATCAGTATGTAACTGACATACTTCTTGTATCAGTGCAATTAGTATGCAACCAGTACCAGTGCCAATATCCAAGATTCTAATTTGGTCATATTGAAAGTTGAATTTTGTGTTTTTGATATGTTCTATTACAGCCTCTACAAGTATTTCCGTATCTGGACGCGGTATTAATGTATCACCTGTCACTTTAAATGAAGAATTCCAAAATGATTTTTCTCCAACAATATAAGCTACTGGTTCGTTGTTTAATCTCCTATTAATAAGTTGTATGATATTTTTATATTGTATATCATCAACAATTATATTATTGGCTTCTGATATTAATTTTTCTCTAGTAATCGATAATGCATGTGCAACAATCATATCTGCATCAAGAGAATATGATATGATGTTTGCTCGTTTGAGGAGGTTTTTTAAATCCTTCAACAAATGCGTAAGTGTATATTGTTTTGTTTTCAACATGGTGTTCATTCAATGTGGATTAGCTGTTGGAGACAACAATAATCTATGATAAACTCAATCGTGTTGAGATGATGAAAATTAAATACCAGTAACATGTCAGAAAAAATAAAAGAAGCAAATGATGCGACATTTACAGCAGAAGTGATAGAGCATAAAGGTTATGTGTTGGTTGACTTCTGGGCACCATGGTGTGGTCCATGCAAGCAACTCATGCCAGTTATTGATGAAGTTGCTAATGAAGTATCTGATAAGATAAAGTTTGTTAAAGTGAATGTCGATGATAGTGTGGAAATAGCATCCAAAATGTCAATTAGAAGTATACCAACTCTTATGATTTTTAAGGACGGAGAAGTTATTAATACCAAACTTGGTTCGATAAGTGCTACAGCATTGAAAACATGGATAGGTGACACCACTGCAATTTGAGGTGAAAGGTTTTGATGCCTTGATGTAACACAGTGCTATTATGTGTGTTGAAATGAACAATTCCTTAAAGGATGTAATTTCCCAGGGTATCAGCATTTTGAAAGAATTTCTCGACTGCTAGGATGGCTGTTTTTATATCACAAAAATCTGTTTTGTTACTACCTACTATTTGATATTGCTCATGTCCCTTACCAGCTATCAATAGCATATCATTTATTGACATATGTTGCATTACATACTCAATTGCATTTTTTCTATCTGGAATTTCAATGTAATTACTAATTTTGTCAATGATTTGCCGTCTTATTTCAGATGGTATTTCATGTCTTGGGTTATCATCAGTTACAATAACAACATCTGTAAGTTCAGCTGCGATTTGTCCCATTATTGGTCTTTTACTTTTATCTCTGTCGCCACCACATCCAAATACTATTAAGATTTTGCCTTTGCTATGCTCATGTTTATATTCCAATAGTGCATTCAATGTGTGTCTTAATGCTTCGGGTTTGTGTGCAAAATCAACATATATATCAGGAGAATTACAAACTCTTGTCATTCGTCCTGCTGGTAGTTCTACATGCTTTGTTGCTTCTACAATCTCATTGATATCAAAACCACTTGATATCAATAAACCATATGCACACAGCAGATTATATATGTTATATTCACCAATTATATTGCATTTCACATTCATTTTTTGATTGTTGTACTTGATATCACAAAATGCGTTTTGTTTAAAATGCAACAACTGAATTGTTGTGGCATTACTTTTACCATATGTAATTATATTTAATTTTTTATTCAAAGCTCTAATGTCATTAACTAATCTCCTTCCATATTTATCATCAATATTTAACACTGCAGTTGTATCTTTTCCTAGTACATCGGTGAATAATTTAGCTTTAGCGGTATAATACTGCTCCATATTAATATGATAATCCATGTGTTCTGCTGAAAGGTTTGTAAAGGCTGCAGCAGTAAATGGTATCATGCTAACTCTATACTGATCTATTCCATGGCTTGATGCTTCAATACAAACATGCTGAAAGTTTCTTTCATGAAATGATGCTAGAATTCTTTGCAAATCCATTGCATCAGGTGTTGTTAAGGTTTCCTCTACCTTCTTTTTCTTATTGTTACATATCTCGATTGCTCCAAGAGTGCCTATATATCCCGCTCTGCTCTTTATTATTGAGGCAATTTGTGAGTACAAATATGCAACTGAAGTTTTTCCATTTGTACCAGTAACAGTTGTGATATTAGTTGGCAATTCATTATAAATGCAACTGACTGCAATTGCCCAAGCTAATCTCGTGTTTTCAACTGCTAATATTGTTGTTTCAGACGTGTTACATTGATGTATAATCTTTTGATATACATTTTTATTTAAAATTATATACCTAGCTTGCATAGCTATAGCATGACCTATATATATCATTGCATCTGGTATTGATACATTATCAGAAGCAAGCATATACACATGTCCGCGTTTAACATCATTATGATAACGTGTGATCTTCTTATTAATGCCGATGTACTCAATAACATACTGTGGTAACATTAAATTCATTTGCTATGCAGTGGTTTTCTTGAAATTAATTGCAGCAGCAAGCTTATCGTGTGATGACTGTAGTGTTTCAGGTTCATTAAAGTCTTGTGATATAAATGCATTCAAAGATGTATGATATTGGATTGCTTCATCAACTTCAGGGTCGGCACCATTTTTGTAAGCTCCTATTCTTATCATATCTGACATTTCATTATATGTAGATAACAAATATCTTGCATGGTTGACTACAGCATTTTCATCACTTGTATTGCATCGTGGCATCATACGTGAAACACTATTAAGAATATCGATTGCAGGATATATTCCCTTGCCTGCTATTTTTCTATCCAATACTATATGTCCATCCAATATACCACGCACAGTATCTGCTATTGGTTCATTTGTATCATCATTTTCAACAAGAACACTGAACAAACCAGTGATTGATCCTTGGTGTGCTTGACCTGGTCCAGCTCTTTCCAAAAGCTTTGGCAGTAGACTGAAGACACTGGGTGGATAACCCTTTGTTGTGGGTGGCTCGCCACCAGCCAATCCTATTTCTCTTTGGGCCATTGCAAATCTAGTGAGGTTATCCATCATACACAATACATTCATACCAAGATCACGAAAATATTCGGAAAGTGTTAACGTCAAGTATGCAGCCTGTCTCCTTGCCAATGCTGATTCATCTGATGTTGCAACAACAACGATTGCTTTTGCTAATCCATCATTCCCTAAGTAATCTTCTATGAACTCTTGGACTTCCCGTCCCCTTTCACCTATTAGGCCAATAATTTTAACATCTATATCAGCAAATTTTGTCATCATTGCCATCATCATTGACTTGCCGACTCCTGACCCTGAGAATATACCCATCCTCTGGCCTTCACAACAGGTTAAAAATGTGTTAATAGCTCTGATTCCCATATTAACCTTCGTTCCTACCCTCTTGCGTAGATGTGCAAGTGGAGGGGTGCTTTGCAAATGATATGGCTGATCACCATGCGTTAATGGGCCCTTGCTATCAATTGGTTGTCCAAAACTATCTATGACTCTACCCATCCATGAAACGCTAGGGTATATATGTTGATGACTTGAGATAATTCTCACAGTTGCTCCAAGTGATATGCCAGTAGTATTGCTGAATGGCATCAGAAGTGTAGTATCATTTTTCACACCAATGACTTCAGCTTTTACTATGGTATCGTACGTCGTGATAATCTCGCACTGAGCACCTATACTGCTGTAGTGATATAACCCGACGGCTTCGATCAGGAGCCCGCGTACAGCAACAACTTTGCCATATATAGATTCTGCTGGTATGTTCTCAATTTCATGTATAATATTGTGCAGTCTTTTCAACATCACCTGAATGTTTATTTTATTATAACAGTAAACAGCATTTATTTTGATCAATATTATATGATAATTCTTGCATACAAAATAGAAGAATTTTATTTGATATACTAATGATTATAGTCATTTCAAAAACCTGTAGCAGTGATGTAATCATACTGTTGTGAAAATATTGAACTAATATAAACCCATATGGATGAGGGATATAAAGCTATTGAGTCATTTCAAGTATTAGATGAAGATCAGAACATTAGAATAGATCGATGGTTTAAAAGACATTTTCCTAATATTTCATTTTTATTGGTAGCGCAACTACTTAGGAAGGGATCAGTGAGAGTCAATAGAAAACGTCAGAAGCAATCATATAAATTGCAATGCAATGATATTATTACAGTGCGTAAAGCCGACATATATAACTTTGCTATGGTAACTTCCAAACATGTGACAATAAATAAAGGAAAATACCATGCAACTATTGCTAAGCAAATTCATAACTCAGTGTTATACAGTGATGAAAATATCATTGCTATAAATAAACCGTCAGGTTTTGCAGTACAAGGAGGGACAAATATAAAAATTAGTCTTGATGATGTGTTGCATCTGTTGCAGAGTGACAATCAAAAACCAAAACTAGTACATCGTATAGATAAAGACACAAGTGGCGTCATAGTGATAGCTAAAAATAACAGAACAGCAACGGAATTGGGTAGACTATTCAAATCAGGTGATGTTATTAAATACTACCTTGCACTATGTTATGGAGTACCTAAAATACAAAATGGCACTATATCCACACCATTGTGCAAAATGAAGTGGTATCAAAACAAGGAATATGTGGCATATTGTCCAATCAATGGCAAGGAGGCAATAACTCATTATAAAGTACAACTAGTAAATAGTGATAAAACAATGAGTCTGATACGATTTCAGATTGTTACAGGCAGAACTCATCAGATTCGTGCTCATGCTGCAATGAGTGGCATTCCGATATTTGGTGATGTGAAATATAATAGTAAATATACATCATGGGTACATAGTAAGATCAATCGTGAAAAGAGTGTGATGAAAATACTTGTGAAACAAGTGACTGATGATTTGTGCAGTACAAGCACACTGTGCTTGCATTCTGCTTACATATCAATGATACTTTTTGGAAAAAAAATTGAGTTGCATGCACCACTGCAGAAAAGTTTTATGGATGTACTATTGAGTAAAGGTTTTAACTATGATGCCACTACTGTTCGACTATAGCAAATGAGCTTTTCTATAAGCTACCAAATCACATATCTTACAAATTTTTATTTGATGTCTTTTTGCAAATGCAAGTAATTCATCGTACGCTGCAGCAGCATCACGGTTTTCATCCATCACTTCAGTGAGTACTGCAGCTGGTGTCAAACCCGCTAGTTTTACAATATCAACTGATGCTTCAGTATGTCCAATACGTCCTAACACACCATCATCATGTGCTAATATTGGAAATATATGCCCAGGTGTTTTTATATCATCCTTTACTGCTTGTACTGCAGCTTGTATTGTTGTTGCTCTATCTTCAGCTGAGATACCACTACCAATACCATGCCTTGCATCAATTGACACTGTGTATAAACAGTTGTGCAGGTTATCAATATATCTGCGAGGCTGCAGTTCAAGTTCCAAGTTTTCAATTATTTGTTTTGCCATTGGCATACATATGATGCCACACCCATATTTAGTCATAAAACGTAATGTATCAGGTGTTGCAAACTGTGCAGCAACAACCATATCTCCTTCATTTTCCCTCTCGTCATCAAGTACTATTACAATCTTTCCTTGTTTGATATCTTCTACTATTTCTAAAATGGTATGGAACATTTTAATAGTTATTATTTTTTAAATGACTTCTCAAATCAAAACAGTATATTCTGTATTATGATGATTTTCAACAATACGTATGTTAGACACTATAGTATGCGTAGTATGAAAAAATCTGTTTTGTGCTAGTGATTACACAGCAATGCATTTTTATATTTTAATAATATATTCTATTTCTCAAGGTGATAATTAAATTTAGAAGTTTACTTTTTTCTTTGTTCCTATGTTTCTGGACAGCTATGTGGGGTATTTTATGTTTACCAACTCTTATTTTGCCAACAGGACATAGAGTCTTTGGGCAGTGTGGCTATATTTGGGCGAAGATAGTGATATTTGGATTGAAATACATATGCAGGATTGATCATAAAGTGCTATCGCAATATAAAATACCTAACAGACCATCGATAATAGTTGTAAAACATCAATCAGCATGGGAAACAATATTTTTGTTATGTTTATTAAAAAATCCAGTTTTTGTTATAAAGAAAGAATTAACAAGTATACCGATATATGGTTGGTATTTGAGGAAAATGTCGATGATAATAATTGATAGAAAGAGCAGCATAAATGCAATTAAACAGGTTAAAAATGCTACACAACATGCTTTGGAAGGTGGCAGACATGTAGTGATTTTTCCTGAGGGCACAAGAGTACAGCCATTTGACAGTAGGCCATATCGTTCGGGTATTGTGCTATTGAGAAGATCATACTCTGTACCAATAATTCCAGTTGCACTCAATTCTGGTATGCATTGGGTAAACAATAGTATGGTAAAGAAACCTGGTACAATAGTTCTCAAGGTATTGGATGCAGTACCTTATGACATACCGGACAAAGCGTTGGTAGGTTTTTTGAAAAAAAACATTGATTTTCATAGCAATAAATTATGTAAGGGATCAAAATATGATCCTATGAATGCTAGAAGATAGGTACAGATTTATTTGTTATCAGGTTCTTGTATCGTCTCAGAAGTTTCATATATATCATAATAAGCTCAGGTAAAGTCTATCAATTAGACACACCTGTTTGAAACAACAAACAATAACAAAAAAAGATGAGTAAGATTATAGGTATAGATTTGGGAACAACAAATTCCTGCGTTGCAGTAATGGATGGTAGTAATGCGCGTGTGATTGAAAACAGTGAAGGTACAAGAACTACACCTTCGATCATTGCCTTCACAGATGGTGGTGAAAGGCTTGTTGGGCAAGCAGCAAAACGACAAGCTGTAACAAATCCTAATAACACGATTTTTGCAGTCAAAAGACTAATAGGTCGTAGGTATAGTGATTCAAAAACAAAGGAACTTGCAGCAAAAGTACCATATCATATAATCAGTGCTGCAAATGGTGATGCATGGGTAGAGGCAAGGGATGAGAAGTATGCACCAAGTCAAATCAGTGCAATGGTTCTACAAAAGATGAAGGAAACAGCTGAAAGTTTTCTTGGTGAAAAAGTTACACAGGCAGTTATTACTGTACCAGCTTATTTTAATGATTCGCAACGGCAAGCCACAAAGGATGCAGGGCGTATAGCTGGTTTAGATGTATTGCGTATTATCAACGAGCCAACCGCAGCAGCGTTGGCATATGGTTTAGATAAATCTGGTACTAAAACAATTGTTGTATATGATCTTGGTGGTGGTACTTTTGATGTTTCAATACTAGAAATTGGTGATGGGGTATTTGAGGTTAAGTCTACAAATGGTGACACATTTTTGGGTGGTGAAGACTTTGATTTGCGTATATTACAGTACTTGTGTGATGAATTTAAGGCCAGCAGTGGTATGAACCTAATGAATGATAAATCAGCTTTACAAAGACTGAAGGAGGCAGCAGAGAAGGCTAAGATTGAATTGTCTAGCAGTATGGAGACAGAGATTAATCTACCCTATATTACAGCTGATGCATCTGGTCCTAAACATCTGAACATTAAGATGACTAGAGCAAAACTCGAAAGCTTGGTTGATGATCTAATAGAGAATACAATGAAGCCTTGTGAACTAGCTATCAAAGATGCAGGCATATCAGTAGGACAGATTGATGATGTTGTGCTTGTTGGTGGCATGACACGTATGCCAAAGGTTATTGAGAAGGTTAAGAAATTTTTCGGTAGGGAGCCACATAAGGGTGTTAATCCTGATGAAGTTGTTGCTATAGGTGCTGCGATTCAAGGTGCTGTATTACGTGGTGATGTGAAGGATGTTGTGTTGCTTGATGTCACACCATTATCAATAGGTATAGAAACGCTTGGTGGTGTATTCACTCCATTGATAGAGCGTAATACAACAATTCCTACAAAGAAAAGTCAAGTCTTTTCAACTGCTGATGACAATCAGGTTGCCGTAACGATCAAGGTATTTCAAGGTGAGCGCAAGATGGCAGCAGACAACAAATTGCTAGGACAATTCAATCTTGAAGGTATTCCACCAGCCCCTCGTGGACTACCTCAAATTGAGGTTACATTTGATGTTGATGCAAATGGTATATTGCACGTCTCAGCTAAGGATAAAGCAAGTGGTAAGGAGCAACGTATCACAATACAGTCATCTGGTGGTTTGAGCGATGCTGAAATACAGAAAATGGTGAAGGATGCTGAGATGAATGCTGATGCTGATGAAAAGCGTCGTGTGTTGATAGAAGCTAGAAATAAGGCTGATAGCATAGTCTATTCAACAGAAAAGAGTCTCAAAGAGTATGGTGATAAGATTCCTGCAGCTGAGAAATCAGCAGTTGAAACTGCAATAGCTGATGTTAGATCCATACTAGAAAGCGATGATGTAGAAGCCATTAACAGTAAGGTTGAAAAGCTAACTGAAGCTTCAATGAAGATAGGTCAGTATATATATAGTCAGAGTGCTCAGGATAATACTGGAAGTGATGGTGATGCGGGTGCTGAAAATAAAAAAGATGAAAAGGTTGTTGATGCTGATTTTGAGGAAGTTAAAAAAGAAGACAATGAAAATAAACAGTAGATAAATTACATATAGACACTCTTGCATGAGAGTGTCATACTCATTCATACTAGATACTGCTTTTTCTTCATAGTTGTTGTATTATTTTTATTCATCTATTCAATTATTTTTCACACTTGATTGTTAGTTAATCGGTGTCTTACTATAAGAGAAAGTAGCATGAGTAAACATAAGTGATACCACTTGATGATTGAAAATTTTTATAGATCTTAATATTTATTTAATATCTAACTAGTAGTATGAGGTCAAATACAATAAATTAATGAGTTAGGAAAAATGCTTGATGGTTTAGTTAGAGGAGGAGATATGCAATATGCTGAAAATTTATATGGTAGTGCAGGGCAACAAGAGGTAGTATACAATGCAGAAGATGATAATTATAAACAAGTGTGCAATATCAATCGCGATGCTTATATAAAAACACCTATATTATATCAAGTAGCAGCACAAATTGACATTGTTAGGTCTTTAGAAGATGTTTCAGCTAACTTCATGCAAGAAGTGAATGATATAATTTTTACACTCACTACAAATAATATTATAATAGAAGATAAGAATGATCTTGACAAATATTTAGTGAGCAATGTAATTGATTTTCATGATAAAGAGGAAAATGGATATAATTTTGAGGAAGCAAAAGATATAGTTTTTAACTTGTATAATGCATATAATCTCTGGATGGAAAATGGCAATCAACAGTTACGACAATGTAAAGATGGTAATTTATTCTATGAGCTTTGGCTTGCTACGCTTGCAGAGTATGTCGCTAATAAAGATTTCCAAGAACAATTTGTAGAACTGCAAGTAGACGAAAGAAAGCAAAAGTTACCTCATTTTGTTAAAGTAGTGAATGGATGTCATATTAGTGACAGGATTTACGCTTCAGGTGAAACTATGGCACAGATAAATGATGCGATTTACATCTTGATCAAGGCTGGTATTGAAGAGATTTTAGATCATAAGATGCTTAATACTTTGATTAAACAATTTAGTATTGAGTTAGGTAGCGATGTTTATGTAGAAGTGTCAACAATAAATATGTTCAACCATGTGAAAAATAATAATTTAGGTAACACATGGATTCCAACATTTAGCGTTATCAAGCAAATCAATGCTGATGAAGGTGTATTATATAATGATCATGATGCAGTTAGGAATGGCTTGAATATGTTTGAAGCAGCAGAAGGTGGAAATAGTAGATTTAAGGTTGACGGTGAAAATATTGATGATGAAGAACATCAGTCGTCATCTGTTAGGTATAATATTGATAGATCCAGTGTATATTCTGCTCAGATTGAACAATCAAGTCATGAGCAACCTGTTATAGAGCAAAGGAATATTGAACAACTAACACGAGGGTTGGTTGGTCTAATAAGGGATAAAAATGTGGGTATAGAAATCTTTTACAAAGCATTCAACAACTGCCTAAAAGCATCTGGAGTGGAAGAAGATAAGCTGAACAACACTCAGCTACAAAATGTATTGCAGTGCACAATAAATAATATTTTTGCAAGATATATCAATGGTGAGGAAGGTATCATTGCAAAGGGACACAGATGTATCTATCTTTTAATAGCATGTGTTCAAGCAGTTGTGCAAAAGTTACGTGGTAATGCAAGAGATGTAACATTAAGTGAATGTATAGATGAACGTTATAACATGTTAGTTGTTGAAAAAATGCAGTCAGAAGGTATGAGGACTATAAACGCTAAAAATTGGGGTGATGTTGTACACACTGTTCCAAACTTGAGTGAACCATGTGTTAGTTGATAATGAATTAACCATTTGCAGTGACTTTTAGCAGTTGTTTGCTGTTTTGCTGTATGTTCCATAGTTATATACTGTTTGTTTTGGAAGTAGAAATATCTAATAGACATAGAATATTGAAGGTGCTAGAATTATAGGCATTCGTTCGTTGCATGGTTAGCATATAAAACCAATTAACTGATAGTAATTTTTGCATTGTCAAACGCTACACAAACTAATATTACACGCACTGGAGCTTGTTTGGTCCACAACAGTAATAGTAAAAGCAAGATAGATCAGGTTGGTGCGATTGATGGTAGTGATCTTTTTAAGCAACTATTGTCTCAGAAAATGTTGGAAGTTAATGCCTCTGATTGTGATGATAATTGTGCTAAATTGGAAAATGATACTGTTCCAAAAGCAAAGAGTGTTGAAAGTAATAACGTGTCAGACAATGCAGATAATCAGTTTAATGATGATATTTTGACACTAAAGCCAGTCAATGTTGAATTTCGTAATAATGGCAGTGTTGCAGTAGCTGATGGCGGGGTAAGATACTCGACTGCCGCTATGCAATCAGAAGTAATAAAACTACAGGAACAAATCCAGAGTAGTAATCTAATATGTGAGAATGATGGCAATCAGTATGATATTGAAGAGTTTTTTGATGATATGATGCAATCACCATTGATATATCATGTGAATCTTGCTGTGGATAATTCTGCAGTTGCTGAAATGCTGAATACCATGGAATGTGCAACACCTATCGAGATGTTATCCTGCGAGGTGAGTTCCTATCCTTGGATTATAACACCTAATATGCCACTGAGTTTGTCGAATGATTGGCAGCTTCATCACAATTCGTCGGATGGTAACAGCATAGCTCACGTGAGATCAGGCGTAAATTCGTCATTTTTAGCAAATGTGGATGGTGTTAATCTTACTGATGTACAACTAGTAAATGCTGTTGAACATAGTATCATATTTGATGAGGCAATTAGAAATGCTACAATGTGTGATAGAAACTTTACACATGCGATCTCAACTTCTACATCTCAAGATTCACCTATAACGGGTGAGATGATGTATGTTTGCAATACACATAATATAAGTTTTGACTATAGTACTGATATACATGGATATGACAATCTTACAAAAGTTGTTGGAAGGCAATTAACTAATGCCATATCGAATGTGAGTATGCATTTGTTAAGGAATGGCGGTATGGAGGTATCATTACATCCTGAAACACTTGGTACAGTAAAAATTGTATGCAATGTGCGTGATAAGATGGAATTACACATAATAGCTGAAAAAGCTTCAACACTTACTATGTTGCAACAAAATGCAAATGAGATCAAAAACGCATTATTGAATAATATAAATAGTAGTATAAACGATCCAATAGATTTGCATTTTCAACAGAATAATTCCTCTAATATGTCGCACAGACAAACAGCAGGAGATGGTAATAGAAATCAAGGCACTGGCGACAGCAAGCAGGTTGAAAGGATAAGTAGTGATGTTGTGATGTTGTTTTCACATAATGGTGTCATCAACTTCATCATCTGAAGTTTTAGTTTTGAATTGCTTGTGTGATCTGTGAACAAATGATAATATTTATCATGCAATCTCTTTTTGCAACGCTGCAAATAATAAGACTAATGATAGAAATAATTAATATATTTAAAAATATGACTGTGCAAAGAAATCCTTTTTTGACGATGTTATGCTGTTTATTTGTGCTTTTGTTTGCATGTTTTAGAATGGATACAGCATTTGCAGAAGATAAGAAAAAAACTGATGATGTAACTCTAATTTTATGTAACGTTCAGCAAACGATAACAGGTACGGCAGGTAAAGTAATAGCAGTTATTATGCTTGCAGCACTTGCAATAGGCTTGTTTTTAGGAAAAGTTACATGGGGCTTAGCAATAGCAACAATGGTTGGTATGGGCTTATTATTCGGTGCTGGAAGTGCTGTTGATACGATAACACGGGGTGTTGGAGGAGACAAGCAACAAGCATTTTCCGAGATTTGTAAAGCGTCATGAATCTTATTATCACTGGAACAGCAATGCAAAAACTTTATAGCATTGCAGGTTTAGAGTGCAGTGATAATATTGACATGGTTACTGTACACAGTACAACACCAGTTGCTGGCATTAAACGTTTACGTATAGAAGTAAAGGGAGGAGGGTGTTCAGGTTACCAATACATCTACTCAGTTGATGATTGTTATGATAACAATGATATTGTTTTTGATCATGGAGATTGTGGTGTTGTTATTGATACAGACTCTGCACAGTTCCTCAAGGATGTGACAATCGACTATGTGATTGATCTCGGAGGAGAGTATTTTCAAATTAAAAACCCCAATGTAAATAATCGGTGTGGTTGTGGTAACTCATTCTCGTTCTGATAGATTGCTTATTAGAGCTATAGGAGTAGCAGTATTATTTGGTATGTACTTAGCATTAGTTATCACTTAACATCTATAGTGTTTAATTAAATTATAACTTTTTAATATTTAGACTTGTATTTTTACATCATGTTTATATACTTGACATGTCGTGGTATCCACACAATCAAGGGGAAAAATTAGTGAGGTTATACACTTGAAAAAACAAAAACATTTAGTATCATAATATAATGAGTAAAAAAAAACATGAGACAATTCATCAGGTAGATGCTGTTGTTGGTTATAACATTAAGAAACGTCGTGTTCAGTTGAACCTTAGTCAATCAAAACTTGCAGAAAATGTTGGTTTGACTTTTCAGCAGATACAAAAATATGAAAGTGGTAAAAACAGAGTTAGTGCAAGTATGTTATATGAAATTGCAAGATCCTTAAGGACATCAATTGGGTACTTCTTTAACGGTACAGAAGATGGCGTGAGGGGGGAGCTAATACTTGCAGATAGTGCAAGTGAAGAGTACATAGCTGATAGTAAAGGGCTATCTAACCTGTTTATGCAAATAAAAGATGTGAAGGTAAGAGAATCAATAATAGACCTTATAAAAAGCCTCACCACACCCACTGGTAGAAGGAAAAGAAGCCAATGAATGAGAGGGGGGGAGAAAGGGTTTAGAGCTGGGCATCAACACCAGTATCAAGCCATCCGATATTACCATCTTTCCTATGATACACGAAACTCAATTTATTGTTTGTAGAATTTACAAATGATAGTGCTTGCATGTTGCGCAATTCCATATACATAACTGCATCTTTCACAGACATTATATTCACATCAATCTTCTTCTCAGCAATGATGGTAGGTAGTTCTTGTTCTGTATGCATTCCATCGTTATCAATTGGCAATATATATTTTCTTGCTTCAACTGATAAAGCATCATATTTTGTCTTTTTATGATTTTTGATGCGTTCCTTATATTTCTCAAGCTGTTTTTCCATTTGCCTTACAGCTTTTTCCATGCTTCTGTATGCATCTTCATCATGTGCATCACTTTTTATGACAATTTGTGTGCCAGTACCCTCATTTACAACTATTGTAGTATAAAACTCTTTAGCTTCTTTACTAAATGTAACATGTGCATGGATAGCATTTTCGAAGTGTTTTTTTATGTGTTTTTGAACAACCTCAGCTGTATAAGTGCGAAGTGATTCACCAATATTAAAATGTTTTCCTGAAACTATTATGTGCATATAAAAACTAGTTGTTATTTTATCAGTTGATTTGTCAAACATATATTTTATATCAATCTGCCTTATGAAATCAATCATACAATCAATATATTTTTATGTTATGTTACAATTCATTGGTAGGCTATGAACTAATGATTATGTTAGGAATTAGATTTGCACTGCAATGTGCCCTGATCATATAGAGCTTACGATATATATAAATTCAAAAAATAATGATATTTATCAATGCAACATGAACCGCGCCACACACAACATGCATCACGATCAAAATCCGTTTTTAGGCTATGTTTAAGCATTTTTGTCATAATGGTTTCAATTCTCGTGGTTTATATGTATAATGAACGGCATGAAAAAACACAAGATACTTCGAAAGTAAAAAGCACGATAGACAATATGAAACAAGAAAAGTTGATACCAAGAGCAGTATTATTTGGCAATCCGGAAAAAATTGCTGTTAGGTTAAGCCCAAATGGTGAAAACATGTCATATATTGCACCGCACAATGGTGTTTTAAATATCTTCTTATCAAAACCTGGTAGTGATGCACAGCCAATTACAAATGACACACACCGTGGTATTAGATCATATTTTTGGAGCTACGATAACAAACATGTGATATATCAGCAAGACAAAAATGGTGATGAAAACCATCATCTTTTTAGTGTTGATATAGATACAAATGAAATAACAGAATTAACTCCAATGAATGGTGTTAAGGTTGGTGACATTACAACAAGTAAGCATTTTCCAAATTATGCATTGGTAACACTTAATGAAAGACGTAAGGACTTATTTGATCTGTATCTGCTAGATATTAAGAACAAGAACCTACACCATTTATATAAAAATGATCAATATGTTAATATTGCGATAGACGATGACTTTCAAATGAGATTTGGTACAATGCCAACACCAAATGGTGGCACTAAAACTGATATGTTTGCGGCACAAAGTGGAGAATTCAGCATTCCAGCATTGATTGAAGCAATTGAAGCACAGGCAAAAGAAACTGCTAATACAATCAAACATAGAGAGTATATCAATGAAATTACAAGTAGAATTCAAAACACATCAACATCCGAGTTTTTATTAGTTGGACCTGAAGATGTTTATACAACTGGTGTTGTAGGATTTTCGGATGACAAAAACGTTGTGTATATGATGGATTCACGTGAAAGAGATAAGTCTGCATTGTTTGAATTCAATATAAGTAACAACGAGAAGAAGCTGATATTTGAAAATGATAAGGCTGATGTAAGTGATATATTACAGCATCCCATCACAAAACAGATACAGGCCATATCATATAATTATGCAAGAAATAAATGGTACTTCTTCGACAAGGGTGTTGAAAAAACATTTGAGAAGGTACTAGCAAAGAGTGATAGCGATGGTGAAGCAACAATCGTTAGTCGTTCAATAGATGATAAGAACTGGATAATAGCTGTCGATTCAGATGTATCACCAGTAAAATACTATAAAGCCAGTCGTGATGATGGTAGTATTGAGTACCTATTTTCTGGCGATAGTAAACTGTCACAATACGAACTCAACCATATGCATCCAGTGGTAATAACAGCACGAGATGGACTGAAATTGATGTCATACTTAACTTTACCCAAAGATGCTAAAACAAAAATTGATATCGATAATGGTGATCATGTGGTGAAGACGATAGAAACTGATAGGGCATTTCCATTGGTCTTATATGTGCATGGTGGTCCAACAGCAAGAGATGACTGGGGACTTGATAAGACACATCAATGGCTTTCAGATAGAGGATATGTTGTTCTAAGTGTTAATTACAGAGGATCTACAGGATTTGGCAAGAATTTCATCAATGCTGGTAATGGTGAATGGTCACGGAAAATGCACGATGATTTAATTGATGCTGCAAAATGGGCAATACAAAGTAAAATCACTACACAAGGTGATATAGCGATCATGGGTGGTAGTTATGGTGGATATGCAGCTCTTGTTGGATTAACATTCACACCTGATTTTTTCAAGTGTGCTGTTGATATAGTGGGGCCATCAAATTTGCTGACGTTGATGAACAGTATACCAGAATATTGGAAACCAATGTTAGAAAATCTGAAAAGAAAAATAGGTGGTGATCCTGCAACAGAAGAGGGTAGAATTGAACTAGAATTAAGATCCCCACTCACATATGTGGATAAAATATCAAAACCATTGTTAGTGGGACAGGGAGCAAATGATCCAAGAGTGAAACAGGCTGAATCAGATCAAATAGTTAATACAATGATTGAGAAAAATATACCTGTTATATATGCTTTGTATCCCGATGAAGGGCACGGTTTTGCACGTCCTGAAAATCGCATGTCATTTTTCGTCCTAACAGAATATTTTTTACATCAATATATGGGAGGTATGGTTGAAGTGGTGCATGATAATGATTTCAATGGCAGTTCACTGCAATTATTAGCAGGTGAACGAATGTTGCCAGAAGTTTTAAATGAGAAATTAGAATTAAATAGTGATCAGTAGTACAAATTTGTAGCAGATGCCAAACAATGTGAAAAATGATCGCGATGATGCAAGGATGACAGATCATGAGGGTATAGCTGAAGATGTGATAACAAGCAGTATACCATCGCTTGATCTGCAAGTTGTTGTATCAGCTCTGCATAGGATGATAGATATATGCAATGTTGAGTCTGAAATGATGCGTTCTAGATTCAGGATCAATGCTAATGAGTTAAATGAATTGCATCATGAAAAAAATAATTTGATGAACTTTCTAGAGTGGCATATTTCATCAATAGGGCTATATATATCGAATCATATATCTATGCTGAAAAATGAGATGCTCACAGGTAGATTCATGGAGCTTTTTGTTAGAATGGAAGCAATAGAGCAATTGCTCATACATGAAGTCCAAAGCAGTGATACTGCTACACAACGTGATTTCATTACATCATATAAGCAAGGCATACATAATATTACAGCTTCGCAAAATAAAACAGATCAAAACAAGATTGTAAAAATTGATACACAGATTAGTTTCACTAACCATACTGATGAAATGCCAATCATCGTAGTGAATTTACTTAAGGAATTCATGTTAGCACTCGAATACAACTTCCATAGTGTAATGTGTAGAAAAAAATTAAACAACACAATGCTTAGCATTATGACTACTACAGTTGCTGACCAGCAAAAAAATCACACGTACAATCCAAAAACAAAAAAACAAGGTATATATAGTAAAAATGCTCATGTTCTTTTGAATGAGGATTGCTAGCTTTTTATATTAGAGCATTCAATCATTATTTTAGAATTTCTAGATATTGGATCTGTTAAATAAAAATTTACGATCGGGTAGGAGAATGTATATGATGTATTTGTGTTTGATGTAAGATTGTTTGTTAATAAAGACACTGTAGGTTTGGTGATTTCAAATAAATACTCTTCCATGAAGGTTGCATTTGTTGAACAGAGTGCATATCTTAGATCGTTTATATTGTTGAATCCAATATCAATACCAGCGATTCTTGCAAGTTCAATGATGATTTCACAATCATTTTTTGCTAAGTGTGGTGGAGCAATGGCTTGTGTTGTTCTTTGCACTCTTCCTTCTAAGTTGACATATGTTGTAGATTTTTCAGTATATGCAACACCAGGTAATATAATATCAGCGTTGTAAACATTTCTATCACCATGATGCCCAATATATATAACTTTTTGACTATTGCCTGATGACCTAACTGGTAGTACAATATCATCAGCCCCCAATAATATCACAACATCACATTCTTTAATACTGGTATTATAACTGCCACAATGATAGTCTACAAAGCCAATATCAAGGGCTCCAACAGCTGATGCATTATGGTGCAGTATATTGAAACCATTCCACTTGTCGCTAATAATATTATTTGTCTGTGCGACTTTTTTGTATAAATCCAATAAATATTCACCATCAGCTGAAGCAAACATAGCACTGCTAGCCACTAACATGGGCTTTACAGCATTTTGTAATGTTTTGCAATATGGATGTATACCATCTGCCAATTGTTTCAGTGTGGTAACATGATTTGCACCTAAATGTTCATATTTATAATTCAAATTAACCTTTGAACCAATGAAAGCTACCTTCATCTTATTGTTCATTATCGCTTTTCTGATTCTAGCATTCAGCAGTGCTGCTTCAACTCTTGGGTTTGTATTAACTAAAAGGCAATGATCTGCTTCTTCTATTCCTGCAATAGTTGTGTTGAAAATATAACTACCTCTGCTTGGTTCCTTTGCAAGTGCATGCATATTGCATTCATGGTCGCAATATCCATTGCCTAATGCATTAACGAGCTGCTTTGTTACAAACATTGTTTCAACATCTGTGAGTTTACCAGCAATGATAGCAATTTTCTGATCTTGTTTATTGATGAGCTGTGCAATCTCTTGGAGCGCTACATCCCAGCCAACAGGATTAAAAGTATCCTTTTGTTTGTCACGCACGAGAGGAGCATCAAGTCTTTGGTATTTCAGTCCATCATATGCAAACCTTGTTTTATCTGAAATCCATTCCTCATTGATTGGTTCAAAGGCTTGTGGAAGAATCCGCATCACTTCATTTCCTCTTGTATCGATCCTAATATGTGATCCAACTGCATCAAGTACATCAACTGAATATGTATGTCTGAGCTCCCAACTGCGTGTAGTGAAAGCATATGGCTTTGATGTAAGGGCACCAACAGGACAGAGGTCTATAATATTACCTGATATCTCTGATGTAATAGCCTTCTCAAGGTATGTCGTGATTTCCATGTTTTCTCCCCTACCAATAGCGCCTAACTCTGTTGTACCTGCTATATCTTCAAGAAACCTAACACATCTAGTGCAATGAATGCACCTATTCATGTTTGTAGATATCAGTGGTCCCATATATTTGTCATTCACAGCACGTTTTTCCTCATGATATCTACTTACACCTCTACCATATTTTACTGCTTGATCTTGCAAATCGCATTCCCCACCCTGATCACATATCGGACAATCAAGTGGATGGTTGATGAGAAGGAATTCCATCACCCCCTCTCTAGCTTTTTTTACCATTTCGGACTGTGTATGAATGATCATACCATCTGTGATTGGTATTGAACAGCTTGCTACTGGTTTTGGATTCTTTTCAACTTCGACCAAACACATACGGCAATTACCAGCTATTTTTAGCTTCTCATGATAACAAAACCTTGGGATTTCAATACCAAGTTGATCACATGCTTGTATGATGGTCAAGCCATCCTCAACATTATATTCACATCCATTAATTGATATTTTAGTCATTCCATTCCTTCCAGTGTTAACAGCAATTGCTCTATTCTAAACAGAGCAATATGACTTTGCAAGTGGTGTCCTATTAACCAATAATTGTTAGAATATCTTTCACAATACAAAAATCACACACCATAATGATGTAACCACCTAATATCTCCTTCGATGAAACTTCTAACATCAGCAATGTTATGTTTTAGCATAGCTAATCTTTCGACTCCTATACCAAATGCAAAACCCTGATATTTGTCATTTTGATCAATACCAACATTCTTCAAAACATTAGGATGCACCATCCCGCATCCCATGATTTCTAACCATTTACCATTTTTATCGCCTATTGGGTATTTTATATCGACCTCCATTGATGGTTCAGTGAATGGGAAATAGCTTGCACGGAATCTCATTGGAACATCACAGCTCATAAAAAATAGTTTCAAGAGATTCTGTATGGTATTTTTCATATCAAGCAGTGTAATGTTTTTATCAACACATAAGCACTCAAGTTGGTTAAACATTGGCAGATGTGTTTGATCAGCATCATCAACTCTATATACCTTTCCAATCGAAGCGATATAGTATGGAGGTTGATGTGATTTCATATATCTTATCTGTACTGATGATGTATGAGTACGTAAAAGAAGCCTATTATCGCTATCAGGTTGCTCAATATAGAAGGTATCCTGCAAGTTTTTTGCTGGATGCAGAGCAGGAACATTTAATGCTGTGAAGTTATGGAACTCGTCTTCTATTTCATGTGCTGATGCGAATTTGAAGCCAAGGTGTAGCATTATATTCGTCAACTCATCAATTGTTTGAGTTAACACATGTTTTTTACCACGTTTTTTTGTATCTCTTCCAGGGATGGTTGGATCAAAAAACACATTATTATCCACTTGTTTTGACACTGATAATGAATCAAGCGCTGTTTGTTTTTCATCAATGATTTCTGTGAACAACTTTCTGAAGTGTTGCAGTTGTGAAGCAAATGTTTTTCTCTGATCATCAGGCAACGATGGTATCATTTTGAGCAATGTTGATATATAGCTATCTTTACCTAGATATTCAGATTTAACACGATATAGTTCATTTATTGATTGTACATTTTGAATTGCTGCTTTTATATCCTTATGCTGCTGCTGCAGTTTTGCGGTGTCTATTGTGTCATCCATTGATACTTCGTTATTGTAAATTTGTTGTACTGACTTGCTATTTATGATATAATTCCACTTCAACAATATGAGCGGAAGTATATTGTATGATGATAAAAATCAGTATTTTATGATAGGTTATATAATATATTACTTATAATTAATCGAAATAAAACTATCCATGTCTGATAAAATTGACTATGAGTATCTAATTGATAGTGCAATGCGAATTGTTGCACTTAATGCTCTAAGAGAAGTAGAAAAAAATAATGGAATACCAGGTAACCACTATTTCCATATAACATTCGCTACAAAATATCCAGGTGTACAAATTTCTCAGCAATTACATGACAGTTATCCAGAGGAAATGACAATAGCATTGCAACATCAGTTGAGGCTCCTAAATGTATACTATGATAGATTTGAAGTGAACCTTAGTTTCAGTGGAGTGGAAGAAAGGATTATAGTACCATTTGGTGCAATAACAAAATTTGTTGATCCACATGCAAATTTCTCCATCAGTATGGATGTGGATACAAAATCAGTTGTTGACAATACATGCTTTGCCGAATTAGCATATGCATCTGATACGATGAAATCGAAATCTAATGAAGCTGAGGATAACAAAATCATATACTTTGCAGATATTCAAAATAAGATCAACAAATAAGTTTATGTTGCATCGTCCTAAGAGTTTCAAGATGCCACACTGGCCCATACCACGTGGTAATAATGATATAAGATTAGGTTTAGACAGGATACTATCATTGCTTAACAGAGTTGGTAATCCGCATCTGCAGCTGCCACCAGTAATACATATTGCTGGTACAAACGGCAAGGGATCAACAATTGCGTATCTACAGGCAATATTACAATCTGCAGGTTATAGCGTACATAAATATATTTCTCCTCATCTAATTGATTTTAACGAGAGGATAATACTGAACGGTGAAAAGATTACTGATGAAATGCTATTCCAAATTGGTGAAGAATGTAGGTATGCTAGTGAGTCTGATGATATACCAACAACATTTTTTGAGGGTGTAACTGCAATTGCATTCTTAGCATTTTCTAGAGTACCAGCAGATGTTTTGCTTTTAGAGGTTGGTATGGGTGGGAGACTTGATGCTACAAATATCATACCACATTCCGTTGCCACTGTTATTACAAGTATATCGTTTGATCATATGGAATATCTAGGAAGCACTATAGGACAAATAGCTGAAGAGAAGGCTGGTATTATAAAGCGTGATGGCTTCTGTGTTTGCAGCTGGCAGACATCGGAAGCTAAGAATATATTACTACAGCGTACTATGTCGCTAGGATGTGAGAGATATATGTGTGGTAACGAATGGAATTTTGTGAAACATTTGGATGATACATTTTCAATAAAGCTAGTGAGCAATGAGCTGGCTGTATTTGCAAACACTGATATGTTGCACCTATCACAACCATCGCTTGTTGGTTTACACCAGTATATCAATGCATCGACTGCAGCAGTTACAGCTCTGAAATTGAGTGCTGATAGTAGATTTAAAAACATCAATCAACAACATATATCAGACGGAATACAACAAGCCATATGGCCAGGAAGAATGCAGAAAATAACAGGAGGAGTTTTAGCAAGTATTATACCTAAAAACTTTGAAATATGGCTTGATGGTGCTCACAACGAAGGTGGGGTGCAAATGATAGTGACGAGTTTGCAGGATATGAAACCAAAAGGTATATTATACGTCATACATGGTAGAACTCGTCATAGAGATATGGCGGTATTCCTACAACATTTCATTGATATTGTTGAGCTTGTCTGTTGTGTTGAAATAATAAGTGAACCTGATTCTGAGGATCCATATGAAATACAGGCATGTTGTAAAAACCTCAATATTAGTGCTATTGTCTCTGATTCAGTCAAAGATGCAACATTACAAGTTGTACAGTATCATAGTGATAAGTATCATGATGTGTATGGACGTATAATCATATGTGGATCACTATACTTGGCGGGTGATGTACTTCTAGCGAATAGGGGTGGGTAACTGCTATGTTAGTGCAATAAATTCATGTACAGGCAATGTGAAACAGATACCACGATATATTCAATTAGATTGCTATTAGCATAGGGTGTAAAAATAAATATCTGGCTGCGATAATATCGCTACATTCCACGCCCTTTTTCCTTGCTTTGAGAACGAGCTTGCGCATTGATGAGATTAACCCAAAAACCAGCTTTGTTTTTATTCATTTGCTGCTGAAATTGCATCAAAAAACCCATTTTTTGTGACATTACAAATCTCGACCACAAGCCTAATGGTTTTGCTATTCCAACTATTGTTGTATCATCCTTGCTACCGATACATTGTTGTTTCTCATTATATACACTAACATTACCATTTTCTATTTCCATCTCATCTTCTTGTTGTCTAATATTAATTTTTGGATGATACTGTTTGTTGAAAACAGCTCTTTCTTGCTCTTCATTGCGTGCTTTAAACTCATCAGGTTTGTTATTATGATTTTTTTTCTTATTTTCCTCTTGCCTATACGGAGATGCTTTGTATATTGATGACATACGCCTCATTGAGCGAGACTTAGACACCATGGTTGCAATATATAATGATAAAAAGAAAAATAGTGCTATTGCTGCGATGCCACTCAGTATTGCTATAATGAAGTTTGTCATGATTTAACAGAAACTTTTTTATCGTTCAAACAATGATTATACCATGGATTGCATTGATATGAATATTGGTTTTTATGATATGAGAACATTATTTAGTATAAATACATTAATTTTTTGAATTTGCATGTTTTGTATGTTAAGTAATCATTTGAAATGGCATGAGAAAAAAATTCGTTTTTTGCAGAAACCTTCATAATTGCTAGCAGAGCTGCCTTGTCAATATGTTGCTAAAAAATTTTATGTCTTGGTAGGTGTAATAATATGTAGTATATAGTATAGATATACTAGGTTACGTAAAAATAATACATTAATATTATAAGTTATGATGCAAGTAAATGGTATATTAACACGAAATATGAATGCAGGTGTAATGTTAAATTGCAATGCTGATCAAGTTCTCAAAGGGATGTCAAAAAAAGACTTAAAAATATCCCACAAGTGTAGCATACAATTAGATTGCAATAGGGATGATTTTCTCTCCAAAGTTAGCAAAACAATATTAAAGGATAGATACCTTCTTCCAGGAGAATCATTTCAAGATATGTTTGCGAGGGTAGCGATTTACTATTCCGATGATCAAGCACATGCACAACGTCTATATGACTACATAAGTCAATTATGGTTCATGCCAGCAACACCGATTTTAAGCAATGGAGGCACAACAAGAGGATTACCAATATCATGTTTTTTGAATGAAGTTGAGGATAACCTTAGTAGTATTATCAATACATGGCAAGAAAATGCATGGTTAGCTTCATGCGGTGGTGGTATAGGTACGTACTGGGGAAATGTTAGATCTATAGGTGAGAGAGTGCGTGGAAATGGTAAAACATCTGGAATTATACCATTCATCTGCGTACAAGATAGCTTAACCCTAGCCATATCACAAGGTAATCTCAGGCGTGGTAGCTCTGCTGTTTTTCTGCAAATATCACATCCTGAAATAGAAGAATTCATTGAAATCAGGAAACCAACTGGCGGTGATCACACTAGAAAGGTGATAAATCTTCATCATGGTGTTATTATTTCAAATGCCTTTATGGAAGCAGTTGAAAATGATGCACAATGGAATCTTGTAAGTCCGGTAGATAGCAAAGTTATAGCAACATTAAAAGCGCGTGATCTGTGGATTAGATTGTTGATAGCACGCATAGAAACAGGTGAACCATATCTTATATTTGAAGACCACATCAACGATGGCACACCCAAGACATATAAGAAATTAGGTTTGCACGTCAAAACATCCAACTTGTGCAGCGAAATAACATTGACGACTGGTCCTGATCATAAAGGCAATGAGAGAACAGCAGTGTGTTGTTTGTCGTCAGTCAATATAGAGAAATATGATGACTGGAAGGATCATCCAAGTTTCATTATGGATATTATGAGATTCTTAGATAATGTTTTACAAGACTTTATTGACAATGCAACGCCAGAACATAAAAAAGCTGTATACGCAGCAACAAGAGAAAGAAGTGTTGGTTTAGGAGCAATGGGTTTTCACTCGTTTTTACAAATGAAGGGAGTGCCCATGGATTCAGTGATGGCAAAAGTATGGAACAAGAAGATTTTCTCTCACATAAAGGCTGAAGCTGACAAAGCATCAGTTGTGCTTGCGGTAGAGAAGGGACCATGTCCTGATGCTGCAGAATGTGGATTAAACGAGAGGTTTACACATAAGATTGCTATTGCACCAACAGCTTCAATATCAATAATTGCGAATGATTCATCACCAGGTATTGAACCATACAGTGCAAATGTGTATACCCAAAAAACCCTTAGTGGATCATTCAATATGCGCAATAAACACCTCTACAAACTACTCGAAGCAAAGGGTCGAAATACCGATGCAATATGGTCATCGATAATGAAGCATGAAGGATCCGTTCAACATCTTGATTTTTTGACTGATAGTGAAAAAGCAGTATTTAAGACGGCATTTGAAATAGATCAAGCTTGGCTAATAGAGCTTGATGCAGATAGAACAAAGTATGTATGCCAAGCAACATCATTAAATCTTTTCATGTATGCAGATGTGCACAAAAGGATATTGCATAACATACATATGAGCGCATGGAAAAATGGTATAAAAAGTCTCTACTATCTGAGATCTAAATCTATCCAGAGAGCTGAAACAGGATATGAGCACCATAGCAAAATATATGCTTCACAGTTTGAAATGTTTAAATTAATGGAAAAAGCTAAGAGCAGTAACAATGATGATGAATGTTTAGCCTGTCAATGAACAGTGACGATAGTGTAATTATCTACTTTCTCAAGTATTGATGTGGCTCTTTCTCTAAAGAATTAGCAAGGAGGGGGTAGATTAAGTATACTGTGTTGTTGTTTATTTTTACTTGTCTTATTTTGCCATTCTGTACCAGACTGGAAGTTGTTTTTCATGCTCTTGCATGGTTTTTTGGATGTAATATTTGTTTGCATGTTCTGTTGTTAAAGTAACAGCATGCATAGTATTTTGCTGCTTATCACATACGTGTTAATTCTTTTCTATACGTTGTCTCAACAAGCCATAGCATCATTCTCTACCACATCATTTACTTCATGTATTGATAATTCAAATATTTTTTTAGACAACTATTCTATCTTATTAGCTGTTTTTCCCTCCTCATGCTTTTTTTATTCAGAAATACTGTCTAGCTAGTATGTATTAAATATTTTTGTGTGAATGAATTGGTAGTATAAGCATAATACCAAGTCATATAGTCTGGTTCCTTACTATTAATGATGCTTTCTAGTGGATTTTATTTTCTTAGCATAAACGCTGACTACAACTCTTAATCCTAGGAATATTGCTGCAGTGAACATCAGATAATAACATGGACCACTTTTACCAAACATCGTAACAAGTAGTGTGCAGATAACAGGTGTTGTACCTCCAAATATTGCATTACCCAAATTCCATCCAAGAGCAATACCAGAGTATCTGATTTCTGGTGGGAATGAATTGATAGCATGTGAGTATGCTGGTGCTCCCATCGCAGCACCAACTATTGCTATTGCAAATAAGCCTAGATGTGTATTTCCAAAGTCGTTAGTAACCATATGCCATATTGGTATTATGCCACAAAATATACTGATGGCTCCGAAATTTAATATGTATTTTGTACCTAAAACATCTGTCAAGAAACCAAAGATCAATAATAATATCACAAAGCAAGTTAATGTAAATACTGTATAGCATAGAGCAGTGTACTCTTCATATCCCATAATATCAGTCATGAAAATATTGAGATACCCACGTACCAAATATGCTGTTGATGTTGCACATGCTGCTATCGAAAATACTGAGAGCACAGCATATTTTTTCTTGTTAAGAACATCACTTACTGGCAACTTCTTAACACTGTCGTCTGCTTTGAGTTTTTCAAATGCAGGTGTTTCCTTATTCTTGATGCGAAAATACAACCCTATGATTCCAAGTACAGACCCAAGAAAAAAACAATATCTCCATGTATCATCATTTATGCCAACTGTTACATCGAGTAATATTGCAATTATATTAGCAACTAATGTCCCCATGATATTGGAAGCCATAATCATGCTACCAACAAGACTAACACGTGACTTTTCCATATGTTCCATAATAAATATTGCAGAGCCAGTACCTTCGCCGCCAATACATAAACCCTGTATCATGCGAATGATTACAAGGATAATTGGGGCAACTATTCCAATAGTTGCATAGCTTGGTAATAAACCTATGCACAGCGTTGATAATGACATACCAATCATTGATACTATCAGTGCCTTTTTTCTACCAAACTTATCTCCAATATAACCAAATACCAGTCCTCCCAATGGCCTCATCATGAATCCAACACTAAATACACTAAAGGTTAGTAATAATTGTGTTGTTTGATCATCTGAATAAAAAAACAGTCTACCTATAATCGATGCAAAAACTGCATATATACCAAAATCATAGTATTCAACTATATTTCCCATGATTGCTGCTACTATAACTTTATAATTTGGCTTTTGGTGTGTCATGTCTAGTTAATAGATAATATTTTCAAATACTGCTAAGTTGTTGTAGTGATGATAATAAAGCACTAATATATATTTATTATTACAATAATTCAACGGTTAATTCATGCAAAATTTACTTCTGGTGTATACATACCATACAAATTATAATATTCGTTGTATTGGATTCATATACTTAAAAACATACTTATTAATAATAGAAGATGACATATATTAATCACATTAAAGAACATGTAGTGCATTATACCAACACTAGAGCATGGCCCTTTGTACAAGCTATGGGAATAATGCAAAAAATAAATTATACATTACCACAGAAAGGATATGTCTTGTTAGAAACAGGGTATGGACCATCAGGATTACCACATATAGGGACATTTGGTGAAGTAGCACGCACAATAATGGTACAAAAAGCCTTTTCAATTATATCAGATGGTATGCCAACAAAACTCATATGTGTGTCTGATGATATGGATGGTCTGAGAAAAGTACCTGAGAATATCCCAAATAGAGAACAATATAAACAGTACCTTGATAGGCAACTTACTGCAATTCCTGATCCGTTTGAAACACACGCGAGCTATGGAGATAATATGAATGCAAGACTCTGTAGATTTCTAGATAATTTCAATTTTAAGTATGAATTCATTAGTAGCACACAGTGTTATAAAGATGGTGTTTTTAATGAAATGTTGATGAAGGTGTTACTGCATTATGAAGAAATCATGATGTTGATGCTTCCAACGCTCGGTGATGAGAGGCAGAAAACATATAGTCCATTTTTACCAATATGTAAAAGAACTGGTAAGGTATTGCAGGTGCAAATTACAAAATACGACACTACAGCCGGCACCGTAACCTATAATGATCCTGAAACTTCAGAAGAAATTATTACTAGTGTAAGAGATGGAAATTGTAAGTTACAATGGAAGCCAGATTTTGGTATGAGATGGGCAGCTTTTGATGTTGATTTTGAAATGTTTGGGAAGGATGTAGGAATGAATGCGAATCTCTACACAAAAATATGCAAAATCATTGGAGGTAAGGCACCACATCAAATGATATATGAAATGTATTTGGATGAGCATGGCAAAAAGATTTCAAAATCAAAGGGTACAGGCCTAACAATAGAACAATGGCTTAGATATGCTCCAGCAGAAAGCTTAGTACTATTAATGTATATCTCACCACAAAAGGCAAAAAAACTCTCGTTTGATATCATCCCACGATATGTTGATGACTATATTGCGTATCTTAAACAAGATTTAAATGAGCAATCACAGGAGAGGCAATATGAAAACCCAATATATCATATATCTGCTGTGATAGAAGCAATCGACAAGGATGATGTACAGCTCATTGCGAGTAGCAACATATCATATAGTTTACTACTAAACCTTGTCAGTGCATGTAATACTGATAGTGCAGATGTCATATGGGGATATTTGGTGAATTTCACAAGTGATTCTACAATTAAAAACTGTGAATTTATCACAAGGATAGTTAATGGAGCAATTAACTATTATCATGACTTCATAAAACCAAATAAGAAATATCGTCCTGCAACGGATGTCGAAAAAACTTTATTGATAGCACTTAGTGACTTTCTAAAACACTGTGATAAAATATCAATGACTCAGGATACAATACAAAATGAACTATATAGAATAGCGAGAGATCATAACATCGAGATGAAAGAGTGGTTTAAAGCACTATATCAAATTCTCTTGGGATCCGATAGCGGGCCGAGATTTGGCACATTCATAATGCTATATGGTATAGATGAAACAATAGCACTAATAGACAGTATGGTTGAAATTTAAATTGTATATCGGTATTTGCTAACAAATCTGAAGAAAGTACATTATTACTCATTATTGGTCATTGTATTGTCTAGCATAGTGTGTTATGCTACACGTTTATCAGATACCTGATGACTAATTAATATATTAAAATAATAAGATGAGAGATGGTAATAATATAAAAGCACGGCTTCAAAAGAAAATAAGCGCAAATTCAGTACCACAACAATCTGAAATTGCATCAAATGAAGTTTCGATACCAGAGCAACGTGCAATGACAGAAGCATTACTTAAAGACATATATCGTCAGCTTGATAATATACTTCCACAAAATTTTAAAATACTACTGGATCGATATCGTGATCCTGAAAAAAATGTGACGGGTTATCCATCTTACTTTTTGGTAGAACTGCCTCAGTCTATCTATCAATATAAATATAATGATAATGATTATAATAGTGCTCAGCAATACTGTAGCAAAAGATTTAATCTTGACATATATCAAAAAACTCCCAATGCAAGCTTTGAAGTGATATGTCAAACATTGCTTGGATTAACATTTTGTGTAAATGAAACATATACTAAAGGTATACAATTACTATCTTCAATTGAGCAATTTTTTAACAGGTGTCGATTGCCTAATGGGATGGTTATAATGCCACCTCGTTGCCGATATGATTATAATATGTTGAAGACAGTCTATCTTCAAATCATACATTCTATACGACAAACTGCTACGTCTTCTGGTGAAGGACATATGAAAAATCATATTACACAATTGCTATTACAGGCTTCTAGGGCAACTGGAATATCAGAAGCTAATAAAGACAAGTTATTAATGTTAGTATTGAAAGCAACTAATCTTAGTAACCTTCATATCGCTTCATTGAGTATTGTTGAAGCTACAAGAGTACTGTGTTTTCACTCGTTCTTATATGATAATTACCTTACATCAAATACACCCTTATCAGATGTATTCAATAAAGTAAGGAGTGACTACACACAGAACAAATCATTGGTGCAAGTGGCAAAGCAGTCAGCGAATAGACTACTGCTATCAAGCATTGTTAGTTTTACAGAGTACTACAAACTAGATGAGTCTTTGCAACACACTATAAACCAAGTGACACCACAACTACTCAATGATGAGGAATTACAAAAAATAGAAGAGTATTTGCCATATGTACTGACAACACGTGCACAACTGAAATCAATCTGTGATGAAGCATTAGTAATTAGTCGTGACTTTAATACACAGCTATTACAAGCACTGAAGTCAGGATTAATATCAGAGGCTATTCACAGTGAGATTACTTGTGATATTCAAAAACAGATTAACTTAGTAGAATTTTATATGGAGTGTTCTGACATACTACTTCCTACCATTAGATGTAATGAGGGTTTAATAATTGATCAGACATTAGAACAACATTTAAATTTAATTGATTATTTAAGGAAGATAGTATACAATAATAATGAAAATGTTGAAGAGCAAAAGGTAGAACATATAGTTCCTCAAAACATTGTTGAACCTAACAATGAATGCAATATTGAAAAAGAGGAATATAAAAACGCAAATTTTAAACAAAGTAATGAGGAAGTAGAAGAATATATTGTTACCAAAGTAGCAAAACAGACTGCACAAAGGATCATTGCAAAAAGCGTGCAAGCAATACAGCAAACAAATGCAAGATCTGGCGTAAGTAATTTTAGTGAGTTTAAATATCACGATGCAAATGTACAGGTATATATCAAACCTGATGTTTTACAAGATATTAAGTCATATAGCACTAAAGCTGAAGATAAAAAGGGTCTAAGTCTTTTAGAAGAGAGGTTCATGGCTGCAATAGAGAATGGTATAGTTGGGCAACGTGGAGAGGTGGGTATAAAATCGCTAAACCAAGCAGTAGATGGCTGTCAATTAGCAGAAGTGAAAATACTTGGTCATAGTAATAATGGTCAATACAAAATTGGTGACATGAGGCTTGTATGTATGTGGGATCAAAGTAAGAATTTCATATATGCTGTTGCCCTGACAAATCACAAGGATCTTAAGAGCACAATTACAAAAATACAAAAGAACTCCTCTGCATTACTAAAAGATATGCAGACAGCATATACAAAAATGCTAGATACCAAATCGAATAGACAAGCAACATGGCAAACATCGATTAAAACAACTCGGAACAAGAAGACTAAATGCATGAAGAAATGATGATGGACTACACATCTGTTTCTGTTATGAGTTGCACAACTGCATCTGCAATGAATTTAGTAATGTCAATCGTATGAAATTTACTTGGAAGTGTTGTGTGTACAATGGTGTTAGTTATATAAACTTGATTTATCAATATGCATTGGTGCACTCTTAATGCTGCATTATCTGATAACACAGCATGGGTGATAAACGCATCAACTGATGCAGCACCTACGCTATGTAGAGTTTGAGCTGCACTAAGTAATGTATCACCACTATCAATGATATCGTCAATTATAATCGCTTGTTTACCAAGTAAATTGCTATTATTTGGTAGATCACAATATATAATTTGTGACATATTCCTCTTTTTACTTAAGCATATTGTGCGTATTCCTCCCAACAACTGTGCAACACTTTTTGCTCTATCTTGCCCACCGTGATCTGGTGATACAATGATTAGTTCCTGTAGTTTATCTGTTGTGTAAATTTGCATTATTTGCTGAGCAAAAAAACTACTTAGTGATATATTGTGTACCTTGATTGTGTTGAAATCATACTGAGAATGTATATCAATAGATATTATATTGTTTACCCCAACTGCTTTTAACATTGAGAGTAATGCTTGTAAGTTTGGATTGTCATTTTTATCATGCCTTGAATAATATAAGTATGGTATAAAAATCTTAATTGATTTTGCTCCTAATACTTTGCATTTTTGTGATAGCAATAATAACTCAAATAGACTATCATGTATTGGCTGTATAATATAATGCAAAATTATTATACACTTATTCTTTATAACATTCTCATTCTCAAATTTAATATAAAATTCATTGCATGCTAACCTATGCCTACTGTAGTATAAGTTTAATATATTATTATCTGTGGTTTGCGTAATGACATTACGTATATTGTCGCTTCTGGTAATTAGAACATTATTATATTTATATGTACTGATCATAATCACTATGTATATGAAATTATACGATTTATAATAAATGATGATCACGACATATGAAAGATTACAAACACAGAATGATGATAACAGTGATTTAGTATGAGTCTACAAAATTCATAAGAGTAATAAGATGATATATAGTGAAAGCGACTGGCGCGATAAGGTATCAGACAAATACAATACAACAATTGGCATAAGCTGTTAATAATCATATATAATCCTCTGCCTCCAAGGTTTCAGTGCATAAGTCTACTGATAGTTTTTTCTCTACCTATCAGTGCCAATATCAGTCTCATTTCTGGGCCTGATGCCTTGCCAGTTAGTGCTAATCTAATTGGCAAAAATAATTCCTTTCCCTTCTTGCCAGTTGATTGTTTTAACTTATCTATCCATACATCCCAAATTCCTTCATTCCATACTACTGATTTGTCAGGTAATAGAGAGACAGCATGTCTGCAAAAATCACTATCAATAATGATTGTTTCTACATTGTTATAACATATGTCATACCATGTTTGCATATCACTCATACTGTCGATATTGCCATGCATTGCTTGCCAAAACAACTCCGATATTTCATGCATACCTCTATTTTTTACGATATTTTTTGCAACATCGTGTGGCATATGATGTATCATTTTGATGTTAAACTTGTGTAATTCATCAAAATCATAATTCACTGGTGATTTACTAAATCTATCGAGTGAGAAATTTTTACTCAGTTCTTCAAGAGAGTAACAACATTCTACAGTCGCAGATGAGCCAACTCTAGCAAAAAAGCTATTGATTGTCATTGGTTCAATACCATTTTCTCTCAACGATGCTATATCAAATCCCCCCAAACGCTTTGATATTTCCCCATTCTTATTGTATAAAAGTGAAAAGTGTGCAAACTGTGGCATTGTAGTTGCATTCAGTGCTTTGAATAATTGCACATGTGTTGCAGTATTCGTAAGATGATCCTCACCACGCATTATATGTGTTATACCATGGTCAATATCATCTACTACTGATGCGAGATTATATGTCATGCTTCCATTCTCTTTAAATAGAACTGGATCTGGTATATTACATGCTTTGAAATGCATATCACCTCTGATGCCATCAAACCACGATATATCCTCATCCAATAAAAAAAACCTCCAATATGGTTTTATACCCTGTGCTTCAAGTTGTTTTTTTTCATTATCTGTTAATTTTAACGCCTCACGATCGTATATTGGTGGTAAACCATGTTTGAGCATCAACTTTTTTTTAACTGCTAACTCTTCTGTTGTTTCATAGCATGGATATAGTCTATTCTGTTTTGTCAGAGCATCTCGTGCTACATAGTATGCATCCATCCGTTCAGATTGCTTAAACGTTGCATCCCACCCTAAACCAAGCCATTCTAAATCCCGTTTAATAGCATCTTCATATTTTTGTGTTGAACGCTCCTTATCGGTGTCATCTATCCTCAATATAAATTTCCCATTGTTTGCTCTAGCAAAAAGCCAATTCAGTATTGCTGTACGAACATTACCTATATGTAGCAACCCAGTTGGACTTGGAGCAAATCTTGTTATCACTGATGCTTGTGTTGTCATATTTCATTGAATTATATCAAGTAGATGTGCATTTGGTTTGCAAATAACACGTTGTTATATTATGAATTCAAACGGATGATGAGAGAAGGTGTGGCATTGTCCTTTTGAGAGTGCCACTAATGTAACATTTGTTACTTCTTTACTTCTGTTTTGGTATCTGGTTTTGCTTTAGCATTCATCTCCTGTTGCTCTTCAGTTGTTTCCTGCTCAGTTACGTCCTTTTTCATCTCTTTCACATCACCAGCAAATGCAGCGTGAGAGAAAATAAATGAAGCAGCGACTAGAGCTGCAGATAGTTTTTTACTCATAGTATGTTATATCTAACAATTATGTTTGTGAGTTTTGTGTTATCTATTACAGTTTAGACAACAAGAGATTCTATACCATGAGATTTGAATTTCAAAAAGCAATTTTTAGCATTTACGTAAATATTTAAGATGATGTGCTTCAACCACAACATCTGACCCCTCTCTTTTAGTACATGTCGTTATGTTTAAATCGAACACTATAGAAGTTATATCTCATAACCATATATAAATATGTCATTAGCTGCTGCAATTTCTATGGCTTTTTTTCTGTGAATAATAAATGCTGCCCCAGCTTGGATGGCAACGCCCTTGATGCCACATTTTTTGAGGTTTTCAATTGTATTGTCACCTATACAAGGCAAATCAACCCTTCTATCCTGATGTGGTTTACATATCTTTACCAAAACTGGTTCTGTACCAAATTTCTGCTTAATTGCACCACATCTCTGCACCAATGCATCAGTACCCTCAACCGCTTCAACACCTAATATCAAACCATTTTGTATTACGAGCGCCTGCCCAGCATCAAACTGCGACATACCTTTGAGACTTTTGACTCCAGCTGTTATGTCTTCCATATTTGCTTTAGTTATTCTGACAGTAGTTGTCATATTCCCCTTACTTGCAATGATATCAGTTGCTATTTCTTCTGGTGGTACAATTGTGAAACCTTCATTTTCTAAAAAGGATAACATTGCAGTTATAAGTGCAGCATCACTAAAACCTTGTTTAATTATTTTAGCTAGCAATTTTGCTCCCTTTATATCAAATATCAACCTAGGTATTGAAGCTCTCTTCACATAACCGGCCATTGCAATGTGAGAAATGTTGTGTGACTTTATAGTGTTGACGATATCACTAACAGCATGTACTGGCATACAGTGTGTTTTTACATCAGTAAAAATCTTATCAGGACACTTTTCATCTAATCTTATCACCTCCACCCTAATTCCTCTTTTCACACATGTATCATACAACTCTCTTGGTAGATATCCCTGCCCTGCCATGATTGCAATGCTGTCAATACATTCAGTTGTATTGTTTTTTTCATTTACATTTTTTTTCATTAGTTTTTTTTAATGTATTATCATTCACTGGTAGCAGTACAAATTGGTCTAACTTTATTTTCTCTTAGAAATTTTACAATCGTTAATACTCTCTGGTTACTATGGTATTCCTGTGCAAGATTTTGCACCCTTACAAAAAAATCACCTCCAGGATTTTTAAATAGTATATCGTATGCTCTATGCAATGCACTTATATCCTGACTATCAAAACCATGTCTTCTCAAGCCTCTAGTATTAATACCAAGAAGTTTTGCTCTATCACCAGCAACACTTGCATATGGTATAACATCGTCTACGACTGCACTAACACCTCCAACAATAGAGTGTTGTCCAATTCTAACGAATTGATGTATTGCTGCAAGACCACCTATAATAACATTGTCCTCTACTGTAACATGTCCTCCGAGGGTGGCATTATTTGCCATTACAACATTGTTACCAACAATACAATCATGTGCAATATGGGAACCAACCATCAGCAGACATTTATTACCTATTAGGGTTTCCATACGTCCAAGCTTTGTACCAGTATGGATTGTAACATGTTCTCTAATTATGGTGTTTTCTCCAATCACTACACGAGATGCTTCACCACGATACTTTAGATCCTGCGGTGGTAAGCCTATAACTGCAAATGGAAAAATAGTAGTATTTGCACCTATGTGCACAATGCCATCTATGTATATATGTGAGTATAGTTTTACACCGTTGCTAAGCGTAACGTTATCACCTATGATGCAGTATGGCCCTATGTGTACGCCCTTATCTATTGTCGCATTAGGACTTACAATAGCTGTATGGTGTACTATAGGCTTATCATCATTTTCACAGTTGTTTGGTTTTTGATTATAGCTTAATTGTTTTGCCATCTCATATTTGGAGTATATACCATTACTTACAATGTTATTCTGCTAAAATCGCAGAAAACTCAGCATCTGCAACCAGTACGCCATCAACCATTGCTTCACCCTTTAATTTCCAAGCATTACGTCTAGCAAAGACTTTGGATACTTTAAGATGCATTGTATCACCAGGCTCAACAACTTTTCTGAAGTGTGCTTTTTCTATAGACATTAAATACATTATTTTGCCTTCCATTTCTGCTATGGTGTTAACAACTAAAACTATTCCAGTTTGTGCCATAGCTTCTATTATCAATACACCAGGCATGACAGGCTGTTCCGGGAAATGTCCTTGAAAGAATTGTTCATTCGACGTTATATTCTTAACTGCAGTTGCACTTTCTCCAGGTACGACTTCAATGATTCTATCTATTAGTAAAAACGGATACCTATGCGGTAACATTTTCATTATTTGTTGTATTCTTATTGTCATGCAATATCTGATGAAATCATTTTATCTCTGATGATACAATAAACATTCTATATGCATTATAAAGCAACCTCTTTTCAATATTCTATTGATGTAATAATAAACACAATTTTCATCAACGCTTCATCTATGAAGATTGCGCAAAAAAAGTGTTTGTTTATGCCACTGTACTATTTTTACTGCGGGAAAGCCACCAACCGTTTCACCATCCAGGATGTCTTCCATCACCATACTTCTAGCCGCTATTTTAGCCATGTTGCCTATGCTGAGATGTCCTACTATACCAGCCTGTCCCCCTATCATTACGTAATCACCTATTGCAGCACTACCGGCAATACCAACTTGTCCACAAACAATACAATTCCTACCCATTCTAACATTATGCCCTATTTGTACCAAATTGTCTATTTTTGTGCCAGCACCTATTATAGTGTCACCAACTGCACCTCTATCTATGCATGAGTTTGCACCTATTTCAACATTATTATGCACCATAACTCTACCTATTTGCTGTATTTTTTGTATTTGTTGTTTTTCATTCAAAATAAATCCGAATCCATCTTGACCTATCCGTACACCGTGATGAATTATACAATTTTCACCAATACTACAACACACTAATGTCGTATTAGGACTTATGTATGTGTTACTTCCAATGGTTACATTCTCACCTATGTATACACAACTTCCAACCATACAATTATCACCAATAGTGACATTATCTTCTATTACAGCATTGTGCTCTATCACACAGTTTACCCCAACTGTTGCAGAACTTGATATGTGAGCAGTTCTTGCAATAGCATTTAGTGATTGTAATTTCTTTTTATAGTGAGTAGTATTTGTATCAATATATAACATATCAAGAAGCTTTGCGTAGGCAAGGTGTGGGTCATCGCAGATGAGCTGCACAACATTGTCTGGTAGTAAGTTAGCATCAGCTGCTCTTATAAAACATGCTCCTGCCCTTGTATTTTCTAATTCTTTTCTATATTTATAATTCGCGAAAAACGCAATATCATTCACTTGTGCATCTTTGAGTGTAGCAGCGCCGGTAATCTGTTTGCTGTTGTCTCCTATTACTTTGCATTGCAGCTTTACTGCTATTTCAGATACAGATAATGTCATATGAATTTATAATCAATAATAAACAATAATGAAAGTACAAAAAAATCAACTTCATAAATTATGGTATGAAATGGATACAAAGTTGTTTTCAGCACTAGTTGTTCTAATGTTAGTAGGTTTAATTATGGTTATGGCTGCAGGACCAGCCATTGCAGAAAGAATATCATTAAACCAATTTCACTTTTTAGAAAAACAAGTTATTTCATTAGTTACTGCCTTTACAACAATGATCATCATTACATCACTAAATGAAAGCATGATCAAACGAATGATTGGAGTAGGATTCGTAGTTACGCTTGCAATAATGATAATGGTGTTGTTTTTTGGCGACCAAACAAAGGGGGCAAAACGGTGGTTTACCATCTCAAGTTTTGCATTGCAACCATCGGAGTTTCTCAAACCATTTTACAGTGGTATTGTTGCGATGATGCTTGCTGCAACACAGCTTAAGAACAGGCTAGAAATATTCTTCATACTGATTGGTTTACATTCTATAATAGCTTTTTTATTATTAATGCAGCCAGACTTTGGAATGACAGTAGTAATATCAGCAGTTTTTATTCTACAGTTGTTCATTGCTGGAATACCAATGTTATGGTTGCTTATACTATTTTGTGTATTTCTGTTTTTTGTAGTTGTTGTATATCATCTTTTTCCGCATGTTGCAAAACGCGTTGAAAAATTTCTCTATAATAATGATATTAATGCAAACTATCAAGTCCGTAAGTCTTTAGAATCATATGAAAGTGGTGGTTTATGGGGGAATGGTCCTGGTGAGGGTATAATAAAATATTACCTACCTGATTCCCATACTGATTTTATTTTTCCTGTAGCAGCAGAAGAATTGGGTGCTATATTTTGCGTTGCAATCATCCTACTAATAGTATATATTGCTGTAAAGTGTTTCATAAATATATTGCAAATGAAATACAGTCCGTATAGAGTGTATTGTAGTGTTGGTATTGTTGGATATTTTGTATTGCAGTCAATGTTTAATATTGCTGTAACACTACACCTAATACCAACCAAGGGTATAACATTGCCTTTCATAAGTTATGGTGGTTCATCATTGCTTGCGCAAGCGATAGGTATGGGGATACATCTTAATATCACAAGGCATATAGGAAAAGTGGGGTTGAAAAAATATGCAGTGCACGCTAGGATGTGACACATGTCGTTATGATAAGCAGAGTGTGATAACACAAAGATGTTATGTAAATTGCTAACAAATAATTAAGATTAAGATGCGACGATATCCTATCACCCCATTTGGTTACCAGAAAATGTATGATGATCTGGCGAAACTGAAAAATAATGACAGATATAGAGTTATTACAGCAATAGCAGAAGCAAAAGAGCAGGGTGATCTTTCTGAGAATGCTGAGTATACTGCTGCCAAGGAAGAACAAAGTATGATTGAAGCACGTATAGCAGACCTAGAAGCTAAATTGGCCATAGCAGAAGTGATAGATGCGTCCGATGTAAAAAGTGACCAGGTGCAATTTGGTGCAACTGTAACACTTATGGATGTTGAAACAAATGTAATGAAAAAATATAAAATTGTTGGTGATTATGAGAGTGATATAACACATGGTCATGTATCTATATTCTCACCAATAGCACAAGCTATGTTGGGCAAAAAAGTTAATGATGAAGTTGAAGTGCAAACACCAAATGGCATTAGATATTATGAAGTGCGAGAAATACAATATGTGTAGTCATATTGTAATTGAAAGACCATAGACAACAGCATTGTGTTGTCATGGTATTGTGTGTTTAGAGGGCAGCTGCTATTTTTTGTGCCTTGTTAGCAATCACTTCAGCACATCGTTCTGCAACACATTCCTGCCATCTTTGTGCCTTCTGTTCTTCACTGCCAAATAACTTATCCTTTGTTCCCATAATGTATGCTTGTACAGCTACAATGAATCTATATGCTGCTGCAACAAATCCCTTTTCATCACAACTGATATATCTATCAAATAGTTTTTCAGCAGCTTCTCTGATTTTGTCTTCATTATTTTTTACATTGACAAGTTCAACAATACTATTAGTAAAGTTAGTTTTCGCTTGCACTACATTTTCATTTTCCGCACTAGCATTATTATAAGCATTTTGAGCATTTCGTACTATTGTCTTGATGTCATTTAACATATTCATTATCTCAACTTTTGGCTGAGTCATATGACAGTGAATATCAGGATGTCGCTTTCGCTTGTCAGGCTTGTTATCACTATCGTTTTCCGAGTGAGAATTCTTATTTGGCTTAAACCTCTTGTTATCTTCAAAATACAACTGCTTCTGCTCGTTAGGCCTACCACTTGCGCTCATATTAAGATCGCTCTTAGGACTGCCACTCCCAAACTTCTCTTTAGACATCAATTCCTTATTTATTGCAAGATTTCTAGGACTACCCATATCAGAATTTTCCATTTTCTCTCTTATTTATTTTGTTAATTTATTTTTGTGCCACAAACAACATACTACAGATCAAATGTTACGGAAATATTAAAGAGTGAAAAAAATGCAATCTTTAATTTGTAACTCAATTTTCCTCAATGTGTGCTAATTTGGCTGATTGATCATCAGCTATTAATCTTTCAATAAAGTCATCTATATCACCATCTTGTATAACCTTCGTTAGAGCATATGCTGTGACATTTATACGATGATCTGTAATCCTGCCTTGCGGATAATTATATGTGCGAATCCTTTCAGATCTATCACCACTACCAACCTGCGTTTTTTTCATTGCTGATCTTTCTGATGCTTGTTTTGCTGTTTCAGCTTCATAAACTCTAGATCTAAGTATTTGCATAGCCTTCTCCTTGTTTTTGTGTTGTGATCTACAATCTTGCACACATACAACAGTATTAGTTGGAATATGAGTAACCCTAACTGCACTGTCTGTGGTGTTAACGTGCTGTCCACCAGCACCACTTGAGCGATATACATCTATCCTTAGATCTTTCTCATCTATGTGTACATCAACATCCTCAACAGCTGGTAACACTGCTACTGTTGCTGCTGATGTATGTATCCTACCACTAGACTCAGTTTCAGGAATGCGCTGCACTCTATGCACACCAGATTCGAATTTGAGTCTTGCAAAAGCACCGTTTCCACTAATTGAAGCCAGCACCTCCTTATAACCATGTAGACCAGTTTCCATTGCAGATATCAATTCAAATTTCCAGCCTTTTTTTTCAGCATATCTCATATACATCTGCAATAGTACAGCTACAAATAACGCTGCTTCCTCACCACCGGTACCAGCTCTGATTTCAAGTATTGCATCCTTATCATCATTAACATCTTTTGGTAAGAGTAGTATTCTAATCTCATGGGACAACCTCTCCATTGCATCCTTGACACTACCAATGTCATCAATTGCCATAGAACGAAGGTCTTGATCAGCAGTCTTATCATCAATGATTTCTTGTAATGCATTGTATTCATTGCATTTTGCTTTATACTTTTGTGCTATGATAGCTACTTTTTCAAGATCAGCCTGCTCCTTAGCGAGTTTTGCCAATTCATTTCTATCGAGTGTCGATATATCAGATAAGCAGTCATTCAGATTATGATATCTCTCTATTATTTTTTCCAACCTTTGATCAAAGGACATATTTAATATGTTTATATTTATAGTTGATAAATATTCATCATCTCAATTTATACTACATTAAAATCTTTCCAGGAATAGGATTTTAGCAAATAACTAAGTATTTTGATAGCTATTACTATATAAATAGTTGATCATTACATATATGATTTGTATATGCTAAGTTGTATAAACCACAGATCATCGTATAAATGTCACAGCATATGCTCTAACGAAGGTTGTACAAGACTTTAATATTCCTGTAACATTTGATCTGTAGTATGTTGTTTGTGGCATAAAAATAAATTAACAAAATCAAATAAGAGGGAAGATGGAAGATCATGATATTAATAGTCCTGTAAATCTTGCAATAAATAAGGAATTGGTTACGTGGGTGCAGGATGAGATTGAACGTGGTAAACAATCATGTACAGCAATAGTGCAAGACTATGAAAATGCAATCGCAGAGTGTGAAGCATTTGTTAATGTAGTAGGGCTTTACAATAAAGCTATCGAAGATATACCAGATACATATCAAAATTCTAAAAACAATATCAATAATGCGTTGAAGTCGTGTCTTATGACAGTATCACCTAGTTGTATGGAACTTGAACATATGTATGCTAAAAGATATGATATACTAGGAATCAACAATGCTGTAATAAAATTGGTTGATGGGGGTGTTAAAGAAATAGATAATATAGATTATCTTAATAAACTTATTAATGAATACAAAATTCAACATGAGTTCAAATTTCATAATGGAGAAAATAGTGATGATGATGTCAAATCTAAGTTCATCGAGATGTATAACAAACTTAATCATGATAAGATTGGAGAGAAATTGGAGTCATTTGAAAATGAGACAGAAGCGAGAAATATATTGATAGAATGTGATCAATGCTTAGAAGAATACGATAATTATAATTATAAATCGCAGTATGAAAAATCTTTACTGCAACAACTCATAGCAAGATGGAAAGAGTTGGAAGGTGAGGAGTTTCCAAATATCTCTAAGATAATAGATTATGTATTTAAAAACAGAGTATTGGAATTTCTATCAGCGCCTTGTTTAAAAGATATAGATGAAGTGGTTGGAGGGTTGATTAAACAAGGTGAGCTACATGCGCCAACAAAAGATAAAAAAATCTCTGTAGTTGGAAATTACTCGAATGATAATGGTATTAAACTGAATTTTGGGGAGCTGGATGAAAGTAGTATTGATGGTATCATGGAGGAAATTTATGATGGGTGTGATAAATTCAACAAGCAGAGTAGAAAGAATATGAGAAAGTTTTCTAATGATAGCAGCGAGAATGAAGATCAAGAGGATGGTATATTTAATGCGCAACCGCAATACGTTATGATAAAAAAGCCTGTTGATGAGCAAGATGATAATCATGAACAAAACAGTGAGAGGAATGGGGATCGCGGTAATGAAGGCGGTAAACAAGATGATGGTACGGAAAGCGATAGCGAGCCTTTTGATGCTAAAAATTTTAAAGATAAAGGAAATCTAAGGCCTGAGAATCATAGTGATGAAGAAAAAGATGATGAGGATCGTCAAGTGAATCAAAGTTCCAATCATGAAGATAGGAATTTTGAAGTTCATGATGATCATGAAGTTCGTCCAGATAGAAAGCCTTCTGATAACATAGAAGTAAAGAGTGTGTCGTTTGCTAGAAACAGAGAGAGGCGTCGAAGTTGTTCTCAATTACAAAATGATGATAACAATCTTGTTGGTAATATAGAAAAAAGTGGTAGGTCATGTGTTGAAAACAGTGGAGATCGTCTGTTACAAGGTGGTAATAGAAGGATTGTAATTAATGAGCTTGAGGTCAGGCTGGATGACGTGGTCATCAAGGAAATAGTACAAAATGCTCAAAATGCTTGTGCTAGTGCGGAAAATGTAGCGCAAGCGAAAACTAACTTTACTAATAGCATTGTTGAACTTGTCAATGAAGATGATGAAGAAAAACAAGCCAAAATCAGAGAAGCTGCTGAAAAACTATTTGATAGATATATCAGTTGTGATGAAAAGGGATTTGTTGCAGCAGTATGTAGATTCATTGTAGCTGTACAAGCATACATTATGGGAACAAAGGATAAGTTATTTGGCAGTGAAGAACAGAAGGCACAAAGATGGCAGGAATGTGTTGCAGAACGATGTGCTGAAGTGATTGCTAACAAGGCACAAAAAATAGCAGCTGCCCTCTAAACACACAATACCATGACAACACAATGCTGTTGTCTGTGGTTGTGTCACTAATATAATTAGTCTTGTCTGAACAGGACATGTTTTAATTGTTTGAAATTATCTAGAACTTTCCCAGTACCTAACACAACGGAATGCAATGGTTCATCTGCAACATAAGTTTGTAATCCTGTTGCCTCACTTATAACTCTGTCTATACCATTAAGCATTGCTCCTCCACCAGTTAATATGATTCCACGATCTACTATATCAGCAGATAATTCAGGGGGAGAGTTTTCTAGTACTCCCTTGACTGCTGCTATGATGTGATTTATAGGTTCAATTATGCTATCAACAATTTTTGCATCACTGAGTGTTATTGCCTTTGGTACACCTGTTACTAAATCTCTACCTCTGACTTCCATCGTTTTTTCTGGACTATTTTTTTTGCTATATGCTGTTCCAATTCCATGTTTTATTTTTTCTGCTGTGCTTTCACCTATGAGTAAGTTATAGTGTTTTTTCACATATGCCATGATTGCTTCATCCATTGTATCACCACCTATTCTAATGGATTTTGCTTGCACTATACCACCTAGTGATATCATACCAACTTCTGTTGTCCCTCCTCCTATATCTACAACCATTGAACCTGTCGGCTCTATAACAGGTAAATTTGCACCTATTGCTGCAGCCATTGGCTCCTCTATCAAGTACACTTCTCTTGCACCAGCACTTTCAACTGCATCTTGTATTGCACGACGTTCAACTGGTGTTGAACCAGATGGCACACACACAACAACCATAGGCCTTGCAAAAAATGCTCTTCTCTTATGAACAACTCCTATAAAATATTTGATCATTTCCTCAGCACCTTTAAAATCCGCTATAACACCATCTTTCATTGGGCGTACGGCTGTAATGTCTGCTGGAGTCTTCCCTAACATCATCTTTGCCTGTTGTCCAAATGCGTAAGGAATCAACCCACCTTTATAGCTTACGAGAGCAACAACTGATGGCTCATTTAGGACAATGCCTCGCTTTGGAACATACACAAGAGTATTAGCTGTGCCTAGGTCTATAGCCATGTCACTTGACATCATACCTAGTATCGATGAAAACATGTTCTTTTACTTGTTATTTTTTAGATATGTAGTCTACAATTCATGTTTATATCGAATATAGTAAAAACGTATGATTTGCAATAATGTGTTTGTGTTTTATAAGAAGTAGTCTGTTGACATTAGATGGTGCCAGAAAGAGGAATTGAACCTCCGACCTACTGATTACGAATCAGTTGCACTACCGCTGTGCTATTCTGGCTATAGTATGAACGTTCAAGACACACCATTCTATCATAGCTTTCGCATTATTCAACACAATAACTATGACTGTAACTGTGTTTTCAAAAGATAGGGTCTATGTGGAAAAAACGTTTTATAGTTATATCAAGTGCATTGAATATATTACTATTTACCGATAGACTATGAACTAAATATAGACAATATATATTGATATTGTATGCAACACGAAGCGCTGAATAAAATAGAGCATCTTTTTGGAAATAAAAAAACTGTAATACAACATGATTTCACATTGAAAATGGTCAAGCAAATACATTCAAACAAATGTATATATGTTGATGACATTAATGACAAAACTACAGAGGTTGAGGCTGATGCCTTGGTGACAAAAGTGCCAGATATAAAACTTGGTATAGTTACTGCAGACTGTATACCAATACTTTTGTATGATGAACGAAATAACATTATTGGGTCTGTGCATGCAGGGTGGAGGGGGGCAGCATCTGGCATCATCCAAAATACTGTGGAGTACATGTGTAAGATTGGTGGTAGTAATAGCACAACAATTGCAGTTATCGGACCATGTATCAAAAAAAATTCCTATGAAGTTGGTGAAGATGTTTATAGTACATTCTGTAGTGTTGATGATGGTGCAAAATTGTTTTTTGAAGAAGTTATATTATCGGATGATGGTAAGAAAAGGTATATCTTTGATCTATCTGAATACTGTAAAAGTATTATGCATAGACTCAATATTGGGAGAATAGAGGACATTGCAATTGATACATTTACTAACAATGAGGATTTTTTCAGCTATAGGTATGCTTTCAAAAATGGTGGAATGTTACTACCTCATCAAAGACAGATTTCATATATAGGCCCTATGTAGAAAAAGTGCTTTGTAGTTGTATCAAGTACAATGCGTATGTTACAATTCATTGGTGAGCATGAACTAATGATTGAACAACATGACGAAAGAAATATGTGTTGCATACGGTGATGGTATAGGTCCTGAAATAATGACTTCTGTACTTAAAATATTAAGTGCTGCAAATGTGGGTTTGAAATATGATGTGATTAAAGCGGGTGAGAAGGTTTATCAAAGTGGTAGCATCACAGGTATAGCTGATACTGCATGGGAGAAGATAAAACGGAATAAAGTTCTGCTAAAAAGTCCAATGACAACGCCACTTGGTGGAGGGTATAAGAGTATTAATGTGACATTGCGGAAAACATTGGGCTTATTTGCAAATGTACGTCCTGTTAGGTCATATGCTCCATTCATCAGTTGCAATGCAAAAAGCATGGATGTTGTCATTGTAAGGGAAAATGAGGAGGATTTATATTCAGGCATAGAGTATCAAGCAACACAGAATTCATATGTTGCAATGAAGATTGTATCGGAATCTGGTTCAAAGAAGATAATAAGGCATGCATTTGATTATGCAAGATCCAATGGTAGAAAAAAGGTTACATGCTTTACAAAAAACAATATTATGAAACTCTCTGATGGGATGTTTGCGAGAATTTTTGATGAGGTTGCAGCTGAATATCCTGAGATAGAAAAACACCATATGTTGATAGATATAGGATCAGCGCGTATAGCAAGTAAACCAGAGGATTTTGATGTTGTAGTGACCCTTAATCTATATGGTGATATTATATCTGATATTGCTGCAGAGGCTGCAGGTGCTGTTGGCATAGCAGGTAGTGCAAATATAGGAAATGATGGGTATGCAATGTTTGAGGCAGTACATGGTTCTGCGCCTGATATAGCAGGACAGAACAAAGCTAACCCATCCGGGTTGTTAAGTGCAGCTATTATGATGCTGAGGCACTTGGACTTGCATGATGATGCAAATGTGATAGAAAATGCTTGGTTGACAACTATAGAACAAGGTATACATACAGGTGATTTGTTCAATCAAGGCATCAGTAGAAAACTCGTTTCAACAAGTGAATTCACAGACGTAATAATACAAAATCTAGGGCAAAAACCTACAGCACTACAACCTGTACATGTCAAGAGTTTCAGTTCTTCAGTGGGACAGTATAGTGCTATGAATGTAACAAATAAAGATGTTTTAATTATAGGATATGATGTATATATACGTGATATTAAGAGATTTTCATCTTTGGTTGATGTGGCCAATGCAATCAATAGAAAACTCAGCAATATGGATTTACACTTCATTGCCCATAAGGGTTTAGTAATATGGTCCGATAGCAACAGCGATTGGTGTGGTATCAGTCAGGATATTGATATGTTGCAATTAAGATTCATAGGAAAAAATGCACTGGCACAGCTTGCAGTGATCGATCTATTGAAGATTCTCACAGATCTACAGTTTGAAATTGTTATGGTGAATACCCTATCAAGCTATGATACAAAAAATGGCTTCAGTAAGGCACAAGGAGAGTAGGTTAGATGCTGAACTCCCTATGGGAGGAGATCACATTGATCTTTCTGATTTTTGAGTATTTCTAAGTTTCTCGACACAAGCTGTGAATTGCTTTCGATGCTGTTTCTTCATCTGATAATTTTCTTTTAATTTTTTGCTGCCGCCAATTTTTAATGCAACTATGATTTGATTCAAAAAATTCTTTAGTTTTTCCATCAAGTGTGGTGTCTCATTGAGATAGTCTACAATTTTATCGTCCAAGTTCTTTTGCAAATTCGGATTGACTTTTTTGACATGTTCAGCAACCTGCTCAAACAGCTCAATGCATTGCTTGCCACAAGGTTGTTTTTCTATGAATCCTTTCATTTCTTTGTTATTACCTATAACGGCATTTAGCACTATATCTAGCATAACATCTACATCTAGCATAACATCTACATTATTAGTTAGCTTGTCCCACACCACTGGATCTACAGGATTATTTTTAAAAATCTCAACTATTTGTTCATCACTTTTTGTATTTATATTATTCACATGATCTTCATACACTTTATCAACTTGCCTCATGAATTCTACTTTCGATTGTTCATTATTCATAATGTGTCTATATACATCCTGTTGTAATGCTGTTGTGAGCTGAGCCATATCCATTTTGTCATCCATAACTTCCAAAACCTTTTTATTGAAATCCTTCTGGAATTCATTGTTTCGTAATACTGTTCGAGCTTGTTCTCCTACAAATTTCATCAGATCATCAAAACCTTTAATGCCAGTTTCTGGATCAGTAAAAGCATTTGTCATATCAGCTTGTGTTATGGTTGCTGATAGTGCCTTATCTCTTTTGTTTTCAATGTCTTGTATTTCTTGAGGTGTTTTCTTCAAAAGATTATCACAGAATTGTTCTATGTTAACATTTTCTCTTTCAGTTTCATTAACATCCGCACGCATTTTCTCAACAGATTCCAGATGTTTGTGTATTTCATTACGCTTTTGCTCTAAATTAACCTTCACTTCGTTGTCATAGCTATCTTTAACTTCCTGTTTATTTGATGCCTTATAATATATAATGAGATTGTCATAGTATTCTGATAGTTTCCTATATTGTGGTGTGCCCTCGCCATCTGATGCTGCAACCGATGTTGCAAGCACTGCATTTATCAGTTCCTGTTTAGGCTCAATTATATCATAACCTTTCGTGAGGTTTATTTTTTCCCCATTTTTGATATCATCAACCAAATTCTGTAGTTTTGGAGGGAGGACTTTGTCTTTTATGTCTTGGGATGGCTGCATATTGGAGTATAAAGTTGTTATGTTCATGAGAAATAGTTCTACATATTAAAAAGTGTAATATATGCAATTTTGAATTGCAATAATTAGATATGAACGATGTATAAGATATTTTTTGTTTTGTGATTGATGTAGAATTACTTGATATCTACTTCTTATAAAACTAAAGTTGAATTCAGAAGTTTTATATCTCAATAAATGAAATATGAGGAGTTATATCAATAAAATTTTGTTTATTGTCTTGGTTACAGTAGTAACAAACATTTATCAAATGATTAATATTGTGAGTGCATCAGATGATGTGACACCACCAAAGGAAATAGAATGGATATTTGATGGACCAACTGGAAAATTCGATTATGCGGCAATTCAAAGAGGTTTTAAAGTGTATAAGGAGGTATGTGCTGCATGCCATGACGTAAAACACTTAAATTTCAGGAATCTTGAAGATGTTGGATTTTCAGAAGAGCAAGTAAAGTCACTTGCTGCTGGTTATGATGTAGAAGATGGTCCAAATGATGATGGACAGATGTATAAGAGGCCTGGAAAGCCTACGGATCCGATTCCTAGTCCGTTTGCAAATGAAAAAGAGGCACGTGCAGCAAACAATGGAGCACTACCACCAGACCTATCGCTTATCATCAAAGCACGTGAAAATGGTGCAAATTATGTCTATTCACTACTTACTGGTTATATAGATGCTCCTGCTGATTTTAAATTAGGTGAAAATATGCATTATAATCCGTATTTTGCTGGTGGTGGTGAACAATTTGCTATGCCTGCACCATTGGTTGTAGAAGAACAGGTAACGTTTGATGATGGTACAAAGGCAACAATCAAACAGATGGCATATGATGTTGTGAATTTCCTCCAATGGGCTGCAGAGCCTGAAATGGAAGTTAGAAAAAGAATTGGTATTAGAGTACTTATTTTTGTTATAATACTTGGAATCATGATGTGGTTTGCAAATAGAGTAATATGGAAAAATGTTAAGTGATATAAAATAAGTTATAGCGGTTTTTAATTTTACTGTTCGCCAGGAAACCATAGCAATATTTAACAATAATTACATGAAACGACCATGGTACTAGAAAAGACACATGATGCTGCTGATCAAACAATATACAGTGACAATGAAAATAATGAAAAATGTGATGATAATCAAAACAAAACAACACGTCGTAATTTCGTTGTAACAGCAGCTACAGCCATTGCAGGTGTTGGTGCTGCAGCTTGTGCAGTGCCATTTGTTAAGTCAATGTGGCCTGATGCTGCAACAGTTGCGACTGGCACTACTGAAGTAGATATTAGCAATATAAAAGTGGGTGATACTACAACTGTGATGTGGAGAGGACAGCCTGTATTCATAACCCATAGAACGCCTGAACAGATAAAAGAAGCACAGAATGTTGATGTTGCAATTTTAAGGGATCCGCAGACTGATGCTGAAAGGGTGAAGACAGGCAAGGAACAATGGCTTGTCACAATTGCTATTTGCACTCATCTTGGATGTGTGCCAACGGTTGGAAGGGGGGAATATGGTGGATCACTTTGTCCTTGCCATGGCTCTCAATATGATACATCTCAAAGGATAAGACAGGGGCCAGCGCCAAAAAACTTGTTTATTCCACCGTATGAGTTTGTAAATGATACGAAAATTTTAATAGGATAATTATGTCATCATATGTCTATCTTATCGATACAATCACATGTAACATATGGTTATGTTGGTAATAAAGCAGCAGTATACCCATTGCAGGCGATGGGTTATGATGTTTGGCCAGTCAATACTGTACAGTTCTCCAATCACACTGGATATGGCAAGTGGAAGGGGCAAATTTTTTCAGCGGAACACATAGTTGATGTAATAGATGGCATTGAGGAGTTGGGGGTAATGGATGACTGTGAAGCAATTATCTCGGGATACATGGGTAGTTTAGAAATATGCAAGGTTGTAAGTGATGCTGTGATGCGGTTTAAAAAACAGAATAAGGCACTGATTTATCTATGCGATCCTGTGATGGGTAGTAAAAATTGCTATGTTAAACCTGAAGTATTGAAGTTTTTTTGTAATGAACTCAGTGCTGATATTATAACGCCAAATCAATTTGAGGCTGAGATGATTGCTGGAATAACAATCAGAAGTGTAAGTGACCTAGAAGCCGTTGCAAATCATTTTCATATGAGAGGTGTTAAAATCCTAGTCATCACCAGTGTGGAACTAGATGGTGGGATATATGTATTAGTATCAGAGCAAAATGGTAAATATCTTGTTGCAATAAAAAACCATGAAGCTCAGATTAATGGCACAGGTGACCTATTTTCAGCTGTATATCTTGGAAGTTATTTGAAGCATGGTAATGCATTACTAGCAACACAACATGCAGTTTATTATACTGAACAAGCAATAAATGCAACAATTGAAACCAGCAGTAGAGAATTGCAGGTGTTAAAAGTAGGTTATGATTTATTTGAGAATGAAAAACTACCTCAATGCATAGGGATTTAAAAAAATCATTGAAGTCTATGAAAAAAACGTTGAAAAATTTAAAGCCACAAGTGAAGCTTTCATCCAGAATATACGAGTGGGTTGAAGATCGCTTACCAATATTTAGTTCTATAAAGCATTTTGCCGAATATCGTACACCCAAAAATCTCAACTATGCATGGAACTTTGGTTCTATGGCTGGTATAGCATTGGTGATTCAGATATTGACAGGATTATTTCTAGCCATGCAGTATACTCCTCATGTCAGTATGGCGTTTGATAGTGTTGAGAACATAATGCGCAATGTAAACTATGGTTGGTTGATTAGATATTCTCATGCTGTTGGTGCTTCAATGTTTTTTGCTGTGGTGTACTTACATATGGCACGAGCTTTATACTATGGTTCATATAAAGCACCTAGGGAGATGATATGGTTCATAGGTCTGATTATATTTATAATAATGATGGCAACAGCATTTATGGGATATGTTTTACCATGGGGGCAAATGAGTTTTTGGGGAGCAACAGTGATTACACAGCTCTTCACAGCAATACCATTTATTGGTGATGCAATTCATACGTGGTTACTAGGTGGTTATTCAGTAAGCAATGCAACACTCAATCGCTTCTTTGCACTGCACTTTCTATTACCATTTCTTATTGTTGGAGTTGTTATATTACATATAGTGGCATTACATCGTAAAGGATCAAGCAATCCAACTGGTGTTGAAGTGAAGTCAGATAAAGATACGATACCATTTCATCCATACTATACGTATAAGGATTTTGTGGGATTTTGTATATTTTTCTTTATATTTTTTAGTTTTGTATTCTTCAAACCAAATAGCTTAGGACACCCAGATAACTATATACCAGCAAATCCACTTGTCACACCTCCACATATAGTGCCAGAATGGTATTTTCTACCATTTTATGCAATATTGCGTTCTATTCCAAACAAACTAGCTGGTGTGGTTTGTATGTTTAGTGCGATTTTTGTGTTCTTTCTACTGCCATGGCTTGATGGTTCAAAAGTTAGGAGTGCAAATTATAAACCAATTTTCAGAACTTTTACAATTCTGATATACTTGGTTTATATAGGTTTGGGATATATAGGCGCATGTCCAGTGGAGGAACCATATGTATCAATAGGTCGATGTTTAACAGTATGGTATTTTCTACACTTTTTTATAATATTACCAATTGTGTCGCGCAAGGAGGTGGCAAAAGCACAACCAGAATCAATTGATGCTGCGTGGCAGGAAAAACATAGACAGCAAATTACTACAACTCAGTGTGTTGGCGATGAATAGGTTGTATTCTCTTGAAGAGTCGCTTTGGATTGCGCAACTTCGCTTTGATAGGAGTTATATGGACTCAATTTTAACGGAAGATTTTTTTGAGTTTGGTAGATCCGGTTGCATATATAATAGAGAAGAAGTGATGAATATGCCATATCAAGAGATAAACATAGTACTGCCTCTTCAGAATTTTCAGTTACGATATATTAGTAATGATGTTATACAATGTACGTATGTCAGTGAAGTTGTATACAATGATGAAATACAGCTGGCAAATAGAAGTTCAATTTGGGTGAAGAAGGATGAAAAATGGCAATTATGCTTCCATCAAGGCACTCCGTTTTAACATTTTGAGTTTATGTTTGTGAAAAATCGTTATAGTAGTGTTCTATGTTTTTTTGATCCAACATCAGAGTTGGCAGTGAAAATATACAATGAAATATCATCAATTTTGCCTATGATAGGGGCAGTTAGCTGTAGAGATATAGAAGTATATAACAGATATAGCATTAAAAGGTTATCTGATGATCAATTGAAGCTCATTATTACCCTAGGTGGTGATGGTATGATGTTGAGAGCACTGCACTACTTCATGGGACAAAATGTGCATATATATGGTATCAACCTTGGATCGGTGGGGTTTTTATTGAATAAATATAACATCAAAGATCTTCTATCGAGAATAGAAGAATCAACCATCACAAGACTGCATCCTTTAAGGATGGATGTAAAAACAATGGAAGGACAATCATTTTCTGCTCTTGCGATCAATGAGGTTTCAATATTGAGGCAAACGCACCAAAGCGCAAAATTCAGTGTTACTGTGAACAATACAGTAAGACTTGATGAAATGGTTGGCGATGGTATTCTAGTTTCAACACCTGCTGGCAGCACAGCATACAATGCTGCAGCACATGGTCCGATTATACCTCTTGATGCAAATGTACTGCTACTAACACCAATCAATCCATTCAGACCACGCAGATTAAACAGTATTTTACTTCAAAGACAAAGCGTTGTGTTGCTTCATATACTTGATCTACAAAAGCGTCCTGTAAGTGCTGTTGCTGATTCGTTTGAGATAAGAAATGTAGTCACGGTTGAGGTAGCAGAATGCTCTGATATTCACATGTCATTATTGTTTGATAGAGATCATTCGCTTGAGGAGCGTATACTCAAGGAACAGTTTTCGAGTTAGCAAGTGCATATTATATGAACAGAGGATATTATATCCATGTGGTAAAATTACCAGTAGGCGTATTATTTTTTCAGTGGTATCACATCTCTAATATTCACTTCTTGACACAGATGATGTAGGTGTTATTGTTTTGTTGTCCAATATGAAACGCTAGGTACATAGTGTTATGACTAACACTATAAATGTACATAAAAATCACTTATAAAGCTATAATATCTGTATGCCATATAATTTAGATTGCTATAAGATTACTTCCGCTGTTTTTATAAGAGCTAAAAATATTTTAAGAACAACAGTCTTGGGAGGGGTAATATGTACATCCCTAGCAAGTGTTGCAACAGCAGCTGAGGATGTAAAATTTGCCGTTGTTGAAACAAGAAAAGTGATAGAGGAATCTGTTGCACATCAGGGGATATTATCACAGGTGCAAAAGAAAAATGAAGAGTATAGAGATGGTATCCAGAAAATGGAAGCTAACCTCAAGAAAAAATACCAAGATCTTGAAACGAAAAAAAACGCATTGTCCCAGGAAGTTTTAGATAAGCGTAATGAGGAAATGAGCAAAGAGGTTGCTGAATTGCAAAAGAAATCATATGGGCAACATACAGCTTTAGAAGATGCCTATAGAAATGCTACTCAAAAACTTTTAGATAAGGCTGCAGAGATCATAAAAAAACAAGCAGAGAAAAACGGTTATAAGATTGTCATTGAAAAGGCAGCAGTAGCATATTCTGAGCCATCACTTGAAATAACAAATGTAGTATTGGAAGAAATTAACAAAACAACTCCTAGTGTACAGGTGGACTTTAAAGATAGTGAAGTCACAACTGATGCAAAGGATAAAATTGTGCAAGATAAAAATGCAGAGTCTGTGAACACCAATGATAGTGAACAGAAAACTGCTAGTAACAAGAAGTAATAGCTTGATATGTTGTGGGAAATGAAACTATATTCATGCAAAGATAATGACAATAGCATACGAAGAGTTCGAAAATGTAGATTTGCGCTCGGGTACCATTGTAAGAGTCGAAGAATTCCCAAGGGCAAGAAAACCAGCTTTTAAAGTGTGGGCAGACTTTGGTCCTGAAATAGGAATCTTGCAAACTTCCGCACAGGTAACTGTTCACTATACTTATGAATCTCTTATGGGAAGACAAATTGTTGGTTGTGTTAATCTGGATGAAAAAAATATTGCAGGATTCATATCACAATTCCTTCTGGTTGGGTTTGCTGATGAAAATGGTGATATATGTCTTGTGACGGTCGACCGAGATGTGCCAAATGGTAGGAAGATGTTTTAAAAACGTTCTTTTGATATGCTAGTTTTTTTATGTCATTCTTACAAACAATAGGTATGTTTTTCTGATATGCTGGTTCTGCACACCTTGTCATGGTGTGGAATGTCATATACATTTCCATTATTCATCGGGTAGTACTTCTAAAACTAAAACCTAATAGTTATTTGAAAAAATGCAGTTTTTCAGAAAGCAATTGAATTCACGCTTCAGTAAAGCTATCATTATAGTAATAATACTAACGTTTATTGTTTGGGGAATCGGAGATATATTGCATCAAAAGGATGAAAACTGGCTAATCAAAGTTGGTAATACTCATTACAGCTATAAAGATTGGCAGGAAGTGTATAGGGTAATCGTGAATGATCCAATGTCAGCTCGAGATGCAGAGCAAAATCCAGCCCATGTTAGAAGGCGAGTGGCTGAGGAGATGGTCAAGAATGCTCTGATACTGCAAGAAGCAGAAGATATGGGATTTGTAGTTAGTGAGGAGATGGTTAAAAGCGAAGTAGGGCATATGAAAATGTTTGCCGGTAAGGACAATAAATTTGATAAAAAGCTTTTAGAGGATACATTGAAACGCAATAACATGACTGAAGCTGCCTTCGTACAAAAGATGCAGCAGCAAATGCTACGCAATCAGTTTTTGGATTTCTTTTATAATACTAGTAGTATCATGGGGAATCAATTGTATGATATGCTATTAAGAATGATGTTTGCAGAACAGAATTTAGACTTGTATTGTGTTGAGCAGATTAAAACGGACATACAGTATAATGATGATAACCTGAAGGAGTATATGAAAAAAAATAGTGAAGCTTTTACCACTGACGAAGAAAGAAGTATTTCAACAATTACATTTTCTAGCGATCATTTTATTGATGAGAACATAACACCAACTGAAGCTGAAATAGAGAAGGTATATCAAGATGATGCATCTGGAATGACTGAACCTGAAAAAAGACTTGTACATCAGATCGTTATATCGAGTTATAATGATGCAGTACAGGTACTAGAAAAAATAAAAAGTGGTGAAATAACATATGAACGTGCAGCTAATATCTATGCAAAAAATCAACTTATTCCATACGAGATAGGTCCATTCCCTATTGATGGTTTTGATAGCGACATTGGCAAGAAAATTTTTGCATTAAAAGAGGGGGAAATCACTGATCTTATTCAAACACCTGTTGGTTGGCATATATTCCTTGTGGTGAAAATAATGCCAAGTAAGCAGAAAGACATATCTGAGGTGAGGGATACACTGAGCATGAAGATTATAAATGCGAAGATTGCTAGTAAAATGAATGAGATCATGACACGAGTTGCAGATGAAATAGATCAAAGTAATGCAATGGAAGAGATATCAAAGAAGTATAACCTGCCCATAAGTCATGCACTCAAGAAGATGCATCGTAATAGTGATGGCAGTATAGACTTTAGTGATAGAAAATATCAAGCAGATGAGATCATAGTATTAAAGAGAATTTTTTCTAATAATAGTATTGCTTCAGATGATATGCAAAGTGATGATAATAAGCTGCAAATCATACCGCTTAGTGATAATAAATCATTTATACTATTATGCGTTGATAGTGTGAAAAAAGGCATATCGAAAAACTTCAATGATATTAAAAAGGCTGTAGAGATAGCATATAAAAGAGACGTAGAAAACGACTATACCAATGCCATCACACATCAACTTAGAAATAGAATGATGACACAATCCAAGTCTAATGTTGATGTGAATGATAAAGATGAAAATGCTGTCATGCAATTGCTCAAAACAATTAAACCAGTAAATATGCGGTTCAGTAGGGTAAAGGATAACAATGCAATGCCTGAATGTATCAAAAAGCATATTTTGGATGCACACAAGCTTGGTAGATTTGATGGATTCACTGCTGTATGTGACAACAATAACAAATATTACTTCGCTGAACTTAAAAAAGTTGATTTCAGTGTTATTGATAATATGTCTGAAGAAGAAAAAATGAGCTTCAGACAGAGCGTGTATTCGATATATCATGATATTCTTTTTAACGAACTGCTTGCATATCTAAAGCAAAAGCATCATGTACAATTTAGTGAAAAATTTCAAAGATATGTTGATGGTTATTAACTTCAATTCAAAATAAGTGCTTGAAAAACAAAATGGGAAGGAATATATGTTAGAATGTTGACTTCTAATATGACTAATGATCCATAGCTGAATGTGATGGTTTAGCTCACAGGAACTAATGTATTCATATAAAAGGTAATATATAATTATAGTTGAGTACATAACACTATTTATAAACATAAACCAAACAAATCAATTTAAGAAATGCAAACAATCATAGAAATTTTTCATACTTTACCTCTTTTGTTCATTGTTTTGTTGTTATCATTGCCACATTTGTGGAAAGTTTTACGTAAACAAAACCTAATCATCAAACAACTTGATCCACTACTGTTAATGTTATCTGCTATAGGTACAGCAGCAGGTGCAAATGCACATGGTAGCGAGTTATCTCACCACTTCTTTGATCCGTGTTTTGGTTATGCTGCTGTCACAATATGTGTTGCTGCTAGAATGCTAGGTTTTCTCAGAAGGAACAATTTAACGAAAGCTGAAGCATAAAATGAAAAGCTACAGTATTATTCATCTGTAGCAATCACATCTGTTTTTACTGTTGGATTCCCAAACTCTGAAGTGGTTGTTTTAATTCAATGTATATTTTGCATGTAAGATGCCCAAACTGTGTATCAGTTCATCTATCATGGTATTAGTATGCATTGGTGTTGGTGTGATCCTCAATCTTTCTTTCCCCCTAGGCACAGTTGGGAAGTTGATATTTTGTACATATATACTGAAGTTGTGCAGTAGGTCGCTGGATATCAAACGAGAAATTTCAGGATCCTTTACAAGGATTGAAATAATGTGAGTATTGTTTCGAATAAAACTTATACCTAATGCATCTAATCTATCTTTTACTACCTTTACAACTTGTTGCTGCTTCTGTCTTTCAATATTACTTTTTTTCAAGTACCTAATGCTAGTTGTTGCTGCGGCAGCGATGCATGGTGGCAACGCCGTTGTAAAAATAAATCCTGATGCAATGCTCCTTATAGCATCAACAATCACCTTTTTGCCAGCTATATACCCACCTATAACACCAAATGCTTTGCCAAGGGTGCCTTGAATTATATCCATTTCATCTGCTACACCATATACTGATGCCATTCCTTGTCCCTCAGCTCCATACATTCCAACTGCATGAACTTCATCAACATATGTTATTGCGTTATATCGCTTTGCTATCTTTAGTATCTCTATAAATGGTGCAATCGTTCCACTCATTGAATATACAGATTCAAATATAATGATTTTAGGTCTATCTAAAGGATACTTTTTTATTAACTCTTCAAGATGCTGTGTGTCGTTATGTCGGAATATTTCCTTTGTAAGCGAGCTATTTTTGATCCCATGAATGATAGATGCATGATTATCAGCATCAGAAAATATAACACAATCTGGTATTATTTTACCTATAGCAGCAATTGCTGCTTGATTTGCATTATAGCCAGATGTGAATACAAGAGCGCTTTCTTTATCATGCAGAGATGCTAATTCCTTCTCAAGTGCTTCTATTGCTGTATGTGTGCCTGAAATGTTTCTAGTACCACCAGCACTCACTCCAAAGTTCTGAGCACTTTCACATAATGCATTTATAACCTCTGGATGTTGACTCATACCAAGATAGTTATTACTGCACCATACAGTAATGTTTTTACCTAGTGTTGGTGCATATGCTAGTGGGAAGTTACCTTTCAAATATTCTAGAGGTGTGAAAACTCTATATCTTTTCTCAGTTTTTATTTGTTTCAATGCAGTACTGAATGCTTCATCATAATCCATTTTAAACTAGCATATAAACAATTTATTGCCTCCTATGGAACATATAACATAACATGATTTTAATATTCAGTAACCTTTTTTATATAACTGAAAACAATTTTCGCACTTGCATATTTGCACATAATATTCTATAGTGATGAATCATTAGTTGTTACGTAGTTAAAACTACTATAAGTAGAATGTATCAACTTAAATTATCTATTAATAAAATAATATGTATAGTAAAAATGCAGTCTAATACAACTGATTTTATGGGGTCGCTACTAACAACATTAGAGAATGTTAATGAGAAAACGTTCACAGATGTTCGTGAGTCCATAGTACAACGTTTCCCAGATCATAATGAAAGATTAACCAACGCTATAAATAAGCTACTGCCACTTATAAAGCTGTTTCAGCAGCACAAAGGTAGCATATTAGGTTATCTAGATAACATTATGCAGAATTTGATGGGGCTTAAAGATCTATTTTCCGTTAATCAAGATCAGATAGAAAAATGTTTCGAGAGCGCTGCGCAGTGTCTGGACGTGACAATTGTACAACAACTCGCACAACAAAGTATTGCGAATCTGCCAAAGGAAGTGAAAGAGATATTACATGAATATGTATGTTGTTGTTACAAAGAATGCTTTGCGTGCAGCAGTACGCAGTGGAGATAACAGGGATGTAGTGTTATCGATTTTTGCATCACATATTTTTTCTCATTGTTGTGCAGTAGTAAATGATAAGAATGAATTTGAAGCATATGTCAACATATTGCGTGATGATAGAATTATATCTCAAGCGTTCAATAAAATCTATGATAAATATTATGGTGATAATGCAACATTATATGAAAAACTGTGCAGGCTTGCAGCTGAGATTGTTGCATTCTTTGGTGCGGTAAAGGATAAAGTATTAGGAGATGAAGGGTTTGGTGAGCTCAGACAAATAAATTATGCTAAATACGTATGCAGTAGATTTGCAGCAGAAGCAAAACAACAAGCAAGTATAAGCATATGATTGTATGAATGCAGATTGCTAGCTGACAAGGCTAGCATTCTTAAACAACGGAACCTTTCACGCAGCCACAGATCAACAACACACATGCACTAAGCAACAACACTATCACTACTTGTTGTATCATGATTCTTCGCGCTGATTTTTTCATCCACAGTTTTATTTGAATTTTCAAAACCTAATAATACTTTAATTTCAGCACCACTGAGTGTTTCCTTTTCAAGGAGGGCCTGTGCCAATCTATGCAATTGATCAATATGTGTTGTTAGTATCCTCTTTGCAGTTTCATAACCATGATGTATAATTTTTCCTACTTCACTATCTGTATCTTGCATTAGTTTTTCAGAAATATTATTGCCTTTGCCATGTCCAATGAAAGCATCTTCATGTTCTTCATTGACAAGCAAGGGGCCAATTTTTTCACTTAATCCCCATTGTGTTACCATACGACGTGCCAAATTTGTTGCGACTTTTATATCATTTTGTGCACCAGTTGTGACCTGCTCTGGACCAAATATCAATTCTTCTGCAACTCTCCCACCCATTGCAACAGCAATATCAGTGTTGAGTTTTTCCTTGGTTACGGAATAGCGGTCATCTTCTGGTAGCCTCATTGTTACACCAAGTGCTCTACCACGTGGTATTATTGTTGCTTTGTGCAGTGGATCTGATGCAGGCATGTGCAATGCAATGAGCGCATGACCACCCTCATGATATGCTGTTAGTTTTTTCTGTGCATCACTCATTATCATAGATTTTCTTTCCACTCCCATTAAAACCTTGTCTTTTGCAGATTCAAGAGTAACCATGCTAATATACTTATGGTTAAGTCGTGCTGCTAGCAATGCCGCTTCATTAACAAGGTTTGCAAGATCAGCTCCTGAAAAACCAGGTGTCCCTCTTGCAATAACATCAACATTCACGTCATCATCAAGTGGTACCTTTTTTAGATGCACAGATAATATTTGTTTGCGTCCCTTGATGTCTGGGATTGAAACTGTTATCTGTCTATCAAAACGTCCAGGTCTCAAAAGTGCTGGATCTAAAACATCAGGTCTATTTGTTGCTGCTATCACAATTACACCTTCATTTTCATTGAAACCATCCATTTCTACCAACAATTGATTCAAAGTCTGTTCTCTTTCATCATTACCACCTCCCATACCAATGCCTCTATGCCTACCAACTGCATCTATTTCATCTATGAAAAGTATACATGGAGCATGTTTCTTAGTTTGACCGAACATATCACGTACACGACTTGCACCAACCCCAACAAACATTTCAACAAAATCAGAGCCTGATATTGTGAAGAATGGTACACCTGCTTCTCCAGCTATGGCTTTTGCAAGCAATGTTTTACCAGTACCTGGTGAGCCAATCAGCAAACAACCTTTTGGTATTCTACCACCAAGTCTTTTGAATTTATTTGGCTCTTTAAGAAAGTCAACTAATTCCTGTAGTTCTTCTTTAGCTTCCTCTATGCCAGCAACATCTGCAAATGTTACCTTTGTAGCACTTTCTGACTGCATTCTAGCCTTTGATTTACCAAAACCCATTGCTTTGTTATTACTACCCTGCATGTTTCGCATGAAATATATCCAAACACCTGCAATAATTATTGCTGGAAACCACTGCATGATAACACCGAAGAGATTACCAAGAGAAGTTTCAGTTGGAGCGATTTCTATCTTTACATTTTGCCTATGCAACTGATCTACAAGCTGTGGATAAAAATGTGGAGCTAATGTGTCAAAAGCCTTACCCTCATCTGTATATCCTTCTATGGTGTTGCCCTTAATCGTGACTCTAGAAACTTTATTAGCTTCAAGACTACTTAAAAACTCTGAAAATGGTATTCTTTTTGCTCCAACCCTCGCATCAGATATGATACTGTATGTTAGGACTATTAGGAATAGTACTACAAGCCATACTACTATGTTTCCTGTACCACTCTTGAAATTTTTCATCATTTATAAAATTGTATTATTGTTTGCTAATGGACGGATTATAATATCTATAATGTATGTATTATACCTGAAACTGTTCCAAGTTTTACACTTTAAATTTAAGATGTATGAAAAATACAACAAGGAAATTTTTTATTTTGAGGTGGTAAAATATATGCACAGCACCATACTATCAATCAGCTCAAATGATGAAAAAACCCCCTTGCAATGAAAGCCCACATGATGTATAATCAAGAGTAGTGCAATTGAAGTATTAATAGTGGGACGTAGCCAAGCGGTAAGGCACTGGTTTTTGATACCAGCACGCGATGGTTCGAATCCATCCGTCCCAGCCACTCCATGCTCCGTTGTTATAGCATCATCGTCCTGCGACAGTTCTCCAAGAGTGTAGCGTATTTATTTGTGTACTGTCATTCTTGTAATGCAAGTATAAGCATGATATGATCACCCACTGATGATATCCTCAAAATGATAAGTGATTATATATAGTTCATACCATGATACAAAGACACAATAATAGACACTCTTTTGAAATACGCAATATAGAATTTGAAGTTAATTATATAAAGAATGCTGAAGGTTCATGTCTTGTAAAAATGGGTGATACATGGGTATTATGTACTGCAACAATAGAAGATAGAGTGCCACAGTTTCTACGCAATAAAGGACATGGCTGGATAACAGCAGAATATAGTATGTTGCCATGTTCTACAAATGAAAGAGTTGTTAGAGAGATAGTAAAGGGCAAACAGAGTGGTAGAACTCATGAGATTCAGAGACTGATTTCTAGATCACTAAGAACTGCTGTAAACCTTGAGTGGTTGGGCGAAAAACAAATCATTATCGATTGCGATGTTTTACAGGCTGATGGTGGTACGAGAACAGCATCAATAAATGGTGGATACGTTGCACTTGGCATAGCACTACGTCATCTCAATAAAAGAGGCTTGTTAAGACGTTTGCCAATTACAAAGCATGTTGCAGCAATATCATGTGGTGTTGTCGATCAACAAATTGTTGTTGATATGGATTACAATGAAGATAGCAATGCAGATGTTGATGCTAATTTTGTATATACATCTGATGACAGTTTTGTTGAGGTGCAATATACAGGTGAAAAGACGACATTCAGTCAAGATATGATGTTTGCAATGCTTGACTGTGCAAAGCAATCATGTATAAAGATAATTGATAAACAGAAGGCTGCCATAGCTGCTGCATTTTCTTAATAGCAATTGAACTCATATGAACAATTCACACTATCGTAACGACAGTGTCATCATTATACCAGCAAGAATAGGATCAACAAGACTTCTGAGAAAGCCATTGATTATGATTGCAAACAAACCAATGATATTGCATGTTATTGAAAGAGCAATGGAAGCAAATATTTGTGATGTATATGTAGCGTGCGATTGTGATGAAATAGCTGATGTAATTGAAAAGCATGGTTATAACGCTGTTATGACTGATGCATTGATTCCAACTGGTAGTGATAGAGTATATGTTGCTGCAAAGGATATCATATCGAGAAACGGCAAAAAATATGAGTACATTATCAACCTTCAGGGTGATATGCCAGCTATTTCCCCTGATACAATTAGAAAAATTGTCAATGTTTTGCCAATGGATACAAGACAGGTATTTGATATAGTGACTGCAATAACGCATTTTTCTAATGACACTGAAAAACAAGATATAAATAATGTGAGTGCAATTGTTGCACATGGGAACTCTATGGTAATTCAAGAGGGTGATATAGTACCAGCATTGTATTTTTCAAGGACTGAGAAACTATTCCCTACTTCAATCTATAAACACATAGGGATATATGCATATCGGATTGGTGCGTTAGAAAGATTCGTACTGATGCCTCAAACAAAACTTGAGTTAGAAGAGAAGCTCGAACAATTGCGTGCTATAGAGCACGGTATACCTATTGGATGTGTTATGGTCAGCGATCATGTGATATCTGTTGACACACAAACCGATCTCGATATGTTGTATCAAAACACTCATCATGGTGATATAGTTAATCCTTCAAATTGAGAGTTTGATTCGTCTATATCACGTTTACACTTATAATATTACCATTACTTTTTAGTATGTCTATAATGCTTTGCAAGCGATATGTTGCAATGTTATTAAATCCTATAATAATGAGCGTTGTTTCATCTACTGGTTTAGTATCTATATTATAATCACTTACACCTTGTTCTGTGATGGTATTGAATATAAATGGTACAGATTTGCTCTGTTTTTTGACAATCACCTCAAGATTAACTTTTTTTTCCTCAATATTTTCTTCTGTCCAATTTATAATAAGAAATCTGCTTGCATTTTTTTGTACTTTTGAACACGACATAACATGTATCACGAGATTTCTGTGTTCAGCATCATTATATATACCAACAACTAACTTTCCAGCAACAGGGTTACAGCAATATGCATAGCTAACATTGAATAAATCGCCAACATCATTGATATTAGTTGTGCTCTCCACCGTCAGATGTCGACGGTACAATGAAAGCATGCTAATCTTTTTTCTTATTTTCAAATATGCTTTATTTGATACTACACATTCAATTGCTTTATATGGATCTATTATCCCCCTACCAATTTTACGTAGGAGCTCATGAGTAGAGTTTTGTCGAAGACTAGCTGCAATTACATCTAACATTGCTTCATTGAATTTAACACCACATGTATGAAATTCATTTTCTAAGGATGTACGTCCAAATGATATAAACTGCTGATTTGCTACTTTTTCTAAGTATGACTTGATATCAGCCTTAGCCTTAGCTGTATTCACTGCGTCATACCACGATTTACATAGTGTAATCTTGTCAGATACAATTATCTGTACACTATCACCATTTTGTATTTGTGTGTCTATACCGACTTTCTTATTATTGATAAGTGCTCCATTGTAGTGGAGGCCAACATTAACATCAATCTCAAACGCAAAATCAAGTGTTGTTGCGTTTCTTGGTAGTGCAATCACATCACCATTTGGTGTGAAACAAAAAACCTGATCATAATACATTTCAAGTTTTGCATTATTGATTATATCTCCAGAATTCTTTGTTTTCTCTAATATTTCTCTAATCTTATGTAGCCATTTATACTGATGATCTGTTATACTGTCGTTATAATCTTTGTTATATTGTTTATAAACCCAATGTGCAGCAATACCAAGCTCAGCAATGTGATGCATTTCTTTCGTTCTGATTTGCACTTCTATGCGTTCACTATTTGATGCTGATATCACTGTATGTAACGATCTATAACCATTTAATTTTGGATTACTAATATAGTCGCAAAAATGTGTTGGTATGGAATGATAATGGGTATGTACTAGACCAAGTATAAGATAACAATCAGATACTGTTTCAGTAATAATCCTCAATGCAAATATATCTGATAGTTGTTCGAACATAATATTTTTATTCTCCATTTTCTTCCATATAGAAAATGGACTCTTTTTCCTACCCTGTACATCAGCTACAATATTATTTCTTTTAAGGAGTGCAATTATATCTCTCGCAACATTTTCTACTTCAACAAGACTATACTCACTTATTTTACTAATTTTATTTAAAATAAGATTTCTTGTATCAGTGTACAACTCGCTGAATGCTAAATCATAGAGTTCATTTTTGAAAATATGTATGCCAATTCTTTCAGCAAGAGGGGCATATATATCAAGTGTATCTTTTGCAATTCTAAATCTTTTTTGTTTGTTTTGAAAAAAATGCAGGGTACGCATATTATGAAGTCTATCGGCAAGCTTCACTAGCAATACCCTCACATCTTCTGACACAGCCATTAATAGCTTCCTGAGATTTTCTCCTTGATTAACAGGTAATGATTTTGCCTCAAGTTGATGTAACTTTGTTAAGCCTGCAACAAGTTGTGCTGTTGTAGCATCAAAGTTGTTTTCTATATCTTCCAATGTATATTTAGTATCTTCAATCACGTCATGCAACAAAGCAACAACTATGGATGTTGTATCAAGCTTCAAGTTCGCAATAATTTGAGCAACTTCTATTGGATGGACCACATATGGATCATTTGATGCACGCCTTTGATTGCAATGTGCAACCTTTGCAAACTCTATTGCTTTTTCAACGATATCAACCTGTACATGAGGTAGGTTTTCTTTTATGAAGTTAATAAGTTTAACCGATACTTCTTCAATAATTTCATAATCTGATTTTCGTTCAGTATTCCGGTCTTGCATGACATATCATTAGATTGATTGATATTACCTAATTGCTTGAGTTATATGTCTTTTCATCGAAAGTTTTTTCTATTTTATCTACAATGATTGTCACAGTGCAATCGCCTGTGATGTTGATCATAGTACGTAGCATATCAAGTATTCTGTCTATACCTACAATCAGTGATATACACTCAACTGGTAAACCGACAGATGATAAAACCATACTCATCATTACTATGCCACCACCAGGAAAACCTGCAGCACCAATTGATCCTATGGTTGATGTTATAACTATTATGATATAGTCATGTATAGTAAGTGATATACCCATAACCTGTGAAAAGAAGACAGCAGTAGCACCCAAGTATATAGAAGTTGCATCCATGTTCATAGATGCACCTAATGGCAATATAAATGATGCAGAAGCTTTTGATACTCCAATCCTCTTATGTAAATGATGCATTGCTGTTGGCAATGTAGCTTTGCTGCTAGATGTTGCAAATGCCAGTGCTTGAACGGTGAGCATTTTCTTATAGAATGGCAATGGATTAATCTTTGCAAACAAGTAAAGCATAACACCAAATAATATATACTGTAAAAATAGCGCTCCTATTACTACTGCTGTAAATTTCACAAGTGATCCAAGAACATCAACACCATATTTTGATATTACTGTTGACATAATAGCACAAACACCATATGGAGCAGTCTTCAGTATCAATTCAACCATTTTGAACATCACTTGTGTTGCAGATACAATGAAATTTCTCAGATGTGTACTCCTATCGCCTGTTAGAATTATACTGACACCAACAAAAAATGCGAATACTACAACTTGTAACGTATTGGTTGTAACCATTGCCTCTATTGGATTAGATGGTACGATACTAACTAACATGTCATATAATGATTTTGTAGCTGTATATTTCGAATCACTATTTTGCAAACTGATTTTCACTCCAATGCCTGGTTCGAAGATCAAGGTGCACACGATGCCTATTGTTACAGCAAAGACTGTTGTAATGCTATATATCGCAACTGCTCTACCACCTAGTCTGTTGAAAGTATCTGCGTCATCTACGCTCGTAATACCATATAGGATTGCGAAAAATATCAGTGGTACAACTATCATTTTCAACATATTACCAAATATGATACCAACTGGCTCTATTATAGCGGCTACTCTATGGTCACCTATAACGGGATTAAAGTGACCTAATACTATACCTAAAATCATACCTATCATGATTTTTTGCCATAACTTCAGCTTAAATCTTTTCTGCATCTCTACCATTTAATAACAATTAATTATTGATTTGTTGATATTTAGTGTGTTTATTAGTCAGCATTTCATACTAGCATATAAGATGATATCAGATAATGCTACCTCAAACAACACTCAAGGAGTTCCACACATTGTGTTATGCCTAACAATTTGACATTGATATACCGTGCAAGATATGCTATGAATTGAATTGTTTGTAATTTTAAAATGTATCTGCAATGTCTACAAAAAGAACATACCAGCCAAGCAAACTTGTGAGAAAGAGACGTCATGGCTTTAGAGCAAGAATGGAAACGGTTGGAGGTAGGAGAGTGATTAAAAATAGGAGAGCTAAAGGCCGTAAAAGATTGAGTGCATGAAAAGAGGGTGGCTAGCAATCAAAGCATCTAGCGAGTATGGAAGGATAATGAATGGTGGTAGAAAATATGTCACAAATGAGTTTGTATGTATAGTATCAAGCACTACTTCATTTGAAAACACAATTAAGCTAGGAGTGATTGCAAGTAAGAAAGTCGGATGTGCTGTTGTTAGAAACAGATGCAAAAGGGTTCTACGTGCATGTTTCACAGCTGCAATGCACTCCAGTGCAGTGCTTGAGATGATAGGCTTATATGCTGTGGATGTCGTATTAATATCTAGAGCGAATCTTATATCTGCAAAATATAGTGTTTTGGTGGAAAAGATGACTGATGCTATCATTAGGTGTTTGAAGAAAAATCTGGTCAACATGTGAGTTTGCAATTCATTGCTTTTATAATTGTAGTCTCACCAGTGGTTTTGTTATCATTATAAAATCAAAACGAATACATCGCAAGAAATGGCTTCAGATATTATCTCCACACTGTTTTCTATCTCACAAAAAAATCATAGCAAATGCATTTGTCGTTGGTGTTGCTTATCCAATTGGTAATTTAAACATATCAGTGGATATACCCATGCTTTGCATCTGCTGACTAACTGTATCCTCCAGTTTGTTCTTAGCATTATTAAATGCTGCAATCACTAGGTCTTCCAGCATTGCCTTCTCATCCTTATCAACCAAGCTACCATCTATTTTAACTTTCTTCACAATGCCCTTGCCACTCATCACTACTTCAACCATTCCACCACCTGATGCACCAGTAACTTCTATATGTTCAAGTTCGCTCTGAGCCTTTGACATTTTTTCTTGCAAGTCCTGTGCTTGCTTCATAATTTGTTTTAAATCCATATTCAAAATTGTTATAGTCTAATGAACTTCCTTACTAGGAATAATTCTGTCCACAGTAAGATTGTCGAATTCCGACATTATACTTGCTACGAGGTTTGTTTTCAATAGCGCTTTTTCATGCTGTTCATCAAGTTTATTTAAAAAATCCAAATATGTTACTGCATTCTGTGCTGTTCTATCGATATTAATTGTCCATACAGTGTTAGTAATTCTTTCCATATCACTTCTGATTTCTTCAAGCACTGATAGTGCTTGTTTATCATCCATCGCTATAGTCATGAGACTATCTGCTATACTAATATTGATCAACTTTACTGATGTGCTGAGTCTATAATACAGCATTACTTCGTTTTTTTCTAGTAATAATGCGAGTATAATTCTCAGTTGATTGAACATTTCAAGTTGTTTTCTATCAGTTAAAAAATCATCATATTGTGCATGTAATTGTTTCATTTTAGATAGTTGTGTGAAACCAGATGTGGGCTCCTGCATAGATTTTTCAATCAAATTTTGCATTATATTTTCATTATCTGTGGCTTTTACATTTTGTTTAACAATTAACTGTTCATTGGTGCTTTTATATAGCTCCCTATCATTAGTTCGTATTTCTCCATTATTTAGCATTTCTAATATGTTTTCCGGTGATGACATTGTATTGAGGTACATTAACTTGATTAATGCCATTTCTAAGTGCATCATATCATCATCCAACTTTATCATTGATAAGGTATCATTCAATATGTGCCATCCTCTTAGCAAAAATGGCATTTCAATTGCTTCAGCAGTACCTTTTATATCACTTGAATCGTTACACCATATTGACTGTTCTTGAGACGATACAATTTCTGTATCAATTTTCAGTTTTGTTATTTCATGTATAAGTGAGAGCAAATTTTCACATATTGCAGTTGGTTCAACGCCAGCATTATATATCGCTGTAAATTCTTTTAAGCAGTTTTGTACATCACCACTACACATTGTTTTGAAGGCGTTGTATAGGTTGCTATGGTGTTTATAACCAAGCATATTGAGTAGTTTTTGCAACAATAAACTATTGTTAGTGTCAGCACAAAATGATATTGCACTGTCTAGCATTGATAATGCATCTCTCATGGAGCCGTATGCTGCCTTTGCGACCATAGATGTGACACCCTTTTCTGCTACATAACCCTCCTTATATAGAATACGATCACATTGTGCTTCTATTATACCTGCTGTGATGGGGTGTAGTCTGAATTGCTGACATCTAGATACAATTGTGCGTAGTACTTTGTTTTCTTCTGTTGTTGCAAGGATAAAGTATACATGTAATGGTGGTTCTTCAAGAGTTTTTAAAAGAGCATTAAATGCGCTGTTTGATAGCATATGTACTTCATCAATAATATATACCTTTTTTTTAGCCTTAATTGGTTTATACCTCACACTATCTATTATTTCGCGTATATCGCTAACACCTGTATTGCTAGCTGCATCTAATTCTAGTACATCTGGGTGACTGGAGTTCGCAATTGTGATACAATTATCACACTTGTTACAGCATTCGATCTCATCTGCAGTTTGCAATGATATAGAATTTTGTAAATCAATATTCAAACAATTGAGGTATTTTGCTATGATTCTTGCAATCGTTGTTTTTCCAATGCCTCGGGTGCCTGTTAGTAAAATCGCTTGTGGCACTCTGTTGCTAGCAAACGCATTTCTTAATGTTTGCACCAAGATATCTTGCCCCATAACATCGGTAAGAGATTTAGGTCTGTATTTGCGCGCTAGCATAATATGGTGATTTTGAGATTGCATTACTATACTTTGATGAACAATAATTTCGCACATTAATCATCAATAATATAACAAATAAAACTTTGTTATGATAATTATTTGAACTAGCAAAGCTAGTTGTTCTTTATACATACAATATCAATAAACATAACATACTTTAGTGAAGCTGCTACATATTATTGTAATATTATTAATCTCACAACCTTTTGTTACTTGTAGTGTGTTTGCTACTGAGAAGGAAGGAATAGCGTCATTAACAGATATATCGACATTTGCTATTTTACAGCAAGTAATACATCAATTGGATAAAAATTATATTAGGAAAATTGCTAAGCATGAGTATGAAGAGAATGCAATAAAGGGTGTTATTTCATCATTGGATCCGCATTCTACATACTTCAGTCCTCAGAGTTTTCAGCACATGCAAGATATTACAAATGGCGAGTTCGCAGGTATAGGCGTTGAAATTACAATTGATAATGGATTACCAGTTGTAATAGCAGCATATGAGTCAGGTCCTGCATTTAAGTCTGGTATAGAGTCTGGTGATATAATATTATCTGCTAATGGTCAGGTATTGATGAATATGCCAATAAATGATGTAGGTAATATCTTGAGAGGTAATGTTGGTCAAGCTGTGAAGTTGGAAGTACAAAGAAAGAATAAAAAAATCAAATTCAATATAAAAAGAGAGATAATCAAAATATTACCTGTCAAGATAAAGTTGATTGCTGATGCGAGTGTTGTTTATATTAGAATAAATAGTTTTAATGCAATAACAGCAAAACTATTACAGCAACAATACGCCAGAGTAATTACGCAGAAATCAAATGATATTGCAATACAAGGTGTAGTACTTGATCTCAGATCGAATCCAGGAGGGTTGTTGGAACAAGCAGTTGCTGTTACAGGCATGTTTCTTGATCATGATATGCCTGTAGTGTCAATAAAAGGCAGAAATGACGAATTCACAAGGGATTTTAGAACAGACAATAAAGATATAACAAATGGTCTACCAATTGTTGTGATTATCAACAATGGATCAGCATCAGCTGCAGAAATAGTTGCAGGTGCGTTACAAGATCATAGACGTGCACAGGTAGTTGGAAAAAGATCATTTGGTAAGGGATCTGTGCAGGTGACCATCCCAATTCAAAATGGCGGTGGTATAAAAATCACAACGGCACTTTACTACACACCAAATGGCAGGATAATACAGGAGAATGGTATTAAACCTAACATAGAGGTTGATGATAGCATGATAGTAAAAAAGATTACGTCTTTGAATAACATCTCAGAGAATGACTTAAAGAACAAACTACCACATAGTGTACTACCTCAACATGACAACACCAATAAACAAAATGATATTGAGTTTAACAAAGAGATATTTTTTTATAACCGTAATGTCATTGGCAATGAAGCAACTGATTTCCAACTGATGCGTGCTGTTGATTTGCTCAACACGCTGAACTTTGCACTAAGGACCCTCGAAAAATAAGAGAAGTAATTTTCTGTTGTAGCTTATGATGATGTGCCTTTATATAGATATATATCTTGCACACCCATCTTCCCAACGTCGCGCCATTTATTATGGTCAGCACTTTGTGGATAATCATAGTCAATTGCAGTATTTTTGCTGTTGCATCCGAATAGAAATATTGCAACTGCCAATAAGAGTACTTGTGAAATATGATGCATTTGCACGTAGTTTAATATCGCATGAAGTTTTAAGCTGTAGCTAACTTACTTTTTTGTAGCTCTTTTTTAATCATTTTTTTGAGTTTTAATGCTGTATAAGACAATCTTGAAGCTGGTGTACTCAACAGGTAATTGTCAAGGCCATGGTTATGCTCTATCGTTCTGATGCCCTTTGTTGTCATTCTAAAACTGATCTTGCGCCCTAAGATTTCACTATAGAAAGTTAATATGTGTAGATTTGGTAGAAATCGTCTTTTTGTTTTGATATTAGAATGTGAAACATTATGTCCAACCAAAACTGTTTTACCAGTGATATCACATCGTCTTGTCATATTATATGATGCGTTTTTATAATTAGGGATTATCAAAATCAAATAAGGAGTATAGAGCAGATGCTAACAACTTGCAAGAGGCAATAGCTTTTATGAATGATGGTGCGGCTGAAAAGACTCGAACTTTCAATCCCTTGCGAGAACAACGACCTCAACGTTGCGTGTCTACCAAATTCCACCACAGCCGCAATTAGTTCTTATAATTACAACAAAATGCTGATAATGCAAGAATATTCATACTTGTACTGTTCCAAAGCATACTATGGGAACTTGTTGTAGCCTTTGAACACCTTAACAATCATATTTTTTTTATTTTCTGGTATTTTTGCTACTGCCTCACTTGCTGTCTCGCATTCAACATATTCACTTTTGCTATTATTATACAGTATAGTGTAACCACTATTTTGACACGTGCTACGTCGATGCTGGGACACCACTAATGTGCTGAATTTGCTATCTATTTTTTTATCAGCCTTAAATAGAGGTACAAAATTATCGCTACCCTCTGAATTGTGAAATAGTCTTGTGAAGTTACTCATATTCATATGCTAATTATCTCATTTTTTAGTCTTGCTTTGTTTTAAAGGGTATGTTATACTAAGCGGTAGTTGTAATATTAATGTACCACTACTTGTGATAACCCATACCAATATAGTATACACTTAATAATAAATATTAAATCGATCATTATCAACAAATGTTTTCAAAAAGCACAATCACAATTTTCGCCATTATTCTATTTATTGGTGCTTTTGTTGCAATCAAGGGTGTGAACGGCTACAAGCAATCACAGAATAACCAACAAGATACCGAATATACCATAGGCATAATTCAATCGATTGAACATTCCGCCTTAGATATGGCTCGTGATGGTACCATTGATATGATCAACAATCTCGGGCAGGGGAAAGTCAAAGTAATGCAAGAGTCAGCTCACGGTGATGCATCACTTGCAAAACAAATAGTGCAGAAATTTATTCAGCAAAAAGTTAATGCAATCATAACAATAGGTACAACTGTTACACAAGTTGCAATGCAACAGACAAAAAACATACCAATAGTTTTTGCATCAGTTACAGATCCAATTGCGAGTGGAATTGTCAAAAATGTTAGTCAACCAGAAGCTAATATTACAGGCATTTCTGATTTCACACCAAATATCACATCTATACAGCTACAATTTTTCAAAAAATTGATGCCACAACTCAAAACAATTGGCATTATATACAACCCTGGTGAAACAAATTCTGTGAGGTTACTTGACGATGTGAGGGAGAAGGCTATTGGCTTCAACATAGATATTAAAGCAGTGCCAGCCCAGGACACAAACGAAGCAGTAATTGTAACAAAAACAATATTAAATAAAGTTGATGCAATTTTCATTAATAATGATAATACGGCATTAGGCGCTCTAAAGGGTATTGTCGATACAGCAATGAAATATAAAGTTCCAGTGTTATGCAGTGATACAGATACTATTCCTCTTGGTGTATTTGCTGCTGTAGGACCGAATCAATTTAAATTAGGTCAAGATGTTGGTAAAATGGCTATTGATATAATTTTGAATAAAAAACAAATCAAAGACATACCAGTGAAATATACAGAAGATGATGAATTCATGATCAGTGCAACGTCTGCAGCATTATTAAAGATTCAAATACCAGAAGGTGATAACATCAAGGTTGTGCAATAACATTCATTTTTCATCATTTCTTATCGTTTGCATTATCATCATCATCGCCCTTGCGGTTCAGTGCATCCCTAAATACTCTGATGCCCTTACCTAACTCATTCATAACACTTGGTAATTTACCTGCACCAAATAGTATTAGTACTAGAAGTAATATTAGTAATAATTCACCTATTCTACCTGACATTGGAGAGTAGTTAAAAGTTCAAGTTCATTCAATTTGTCTTGAGCTCAGAATACTCAATAAAAATCAACTGTCAAACTCATGCAAATATTAAAAACACCATGCAGAAGCATAGAATTAGTATCGCATTGGTGAGTACTTGTGCAGTATTGATTTATATGTTAAAAAACAATACCATAGTTGTGAGTTATAAATCACATCTGTTGCAAGTTGTTATAGAGTCATTTGCTGTATGATGAATGCTCCATTGCATGGGATGTTTATGACTGTTAAAGCAGCAATATATAACAACTTCAGTCAGGAACAGATAATAATAAAGTAAAAAAATGGCAGTACCTAAGAGAAAAGTTACCCCCTCAAGGAAGGGAATGCGTGCATCAAACAAAGCACTGAAGCTATTAAACATTACATGTGATAAAACAACAGGTGAACCAAAATTGCCACATCGTATGTCATTGAAGGACAATTACTATAATGGCAGAGTTGTAATACAGAAAAAGATGACTGAAACAGATGTTGAAAAAATGTGATTGTGTCATGATGCTATGACCATTTGGCTCTGTACGATATGTGAATGATCACTGCATTCACATGGGCATGCATGCTATGTGAGAGATCCAATAGCATTGTTCTATAATTTTTTTTCAATCATGAGAGTAGTATGCATAATAATAGAAATATTGTCATTTCAATAATTGGATATGGTAGTTGGGGTAAAGCCTTGACGAAAATCATCACAGAAGTTCCACATAATAGTGAAAGCAGAATAATTGTATGTACAAAACAAGATGAGAATATTGTTAGGAAATCTGTTATTGATAATGCCAATGTTGCGCATGCTACTAGAAGAAACATTAGTAATAATCTTACGATTAGTAATGACGTTTTGAGTGTTATCCACAGAAGTGATATTGTTATAATTGCTACACAAGCTAAAGATATTCAAGTACTTACTGCAAGTATTGCAACGATATCACACCCATTTGAGTGTGATTTTGTAATAACATCAAAGGGTATAGATACCTCACATGGTAGAATATTAAGTAGTGTATTGTATGATGCTATACAATATAAAGATAAAGTTAGGATTGCTGCACTTTCTGGCCCAAATTTCGCATCTGAAATTATGTTGGGTAAACATACAGTAACAACTGTAGCATCAACCGATGAACAATTTGCTCTATCAATTGCACAGTTGTTGTCAAATGCTACATTCAGTGTAGAGGTATGCACAGATATTATTGGTGTACAAGTTTGTGGTATGATGAAGAATGTTTTTGCAATAGGATATGGTATGTTAGTAGGTTCTAACTCGGGAGAAAATATCAAGGCTGCATTTCTTACAAGAGCGTTAAGAGAAATAATGTATGCGATAGGAATGTTTGGTGGACAAAAAGAAACAGTATATACGATGGCTGGTATAGGGGATTTGATAATGACAGGTCATAGTGATGTTTCTAGAAATCACTTGTTTGGTAAAAGTTTTGTAATTGGTGCTGGTGTTGCAAGGAATTGTATTATGCATAACACTGTTGAAGGATATCATACATTGATGATTCTCTATAGAACTAGAAAAGAACAGGTTGAATTACAAATGCCGATTTGTAGCGCAATATACAATATCCTTACACAAGAGCAAGGTATTGATTTACTCATTAATAGCACAATGCACTCCTAGTGCATAGTATGAGGTATTTTGTCCTGTCTCACGTTTGAGCAAGTTCACAAGTGCAAACAATGTATGCGAATAGAATAATATTAAGCCAGCACAAATCAATTTGTCACTTTCCACTCATGCTAACAGTACCATCATCCATTACATATCCTTGCAGGATTTTGTTGGTGTTCGCATTACGCACTTTAATGACATCATTTGCTTTACCATCTGACATTGCAATACATGGCGCTTCTATGGTCAAGTTGTTTTTTCTGAAGCGTCCTGTTATTGTTTGTCCTTTTCTCACAAGTATATCAAATCGCAAATCACTTAATTTCACTGGCATACCATGTTTTAAATCCTTATTGGCATACATTAGTTTGTTGGCCTGATTAATATGCTCCAAAGTTAAGTACTCATGGTGTGAACCACTTTTTACAGATATATTTTTGTGAATAAAGTCATCACACTGTATGAGTTCCCCCTTTTTGATGTTTTTTTCAGGAACAGCTACACCAACATGCACACTGTCATGCTTGTATTGTCTTGTAGCAAAACAACACGTGCAATCCACAACAATTGATATTGTTAAAAATAATAGAGTAATATAGAACTTAAGCCTTGGCATCAGTTGTGGTTTTTTCCATTTGATCTGCTACCTGGATGGTTTTTACATTCATTTCATATGTTCTCTGAGCCTTTATCAGGTCTGACAACTCTGTTATTGGGTCAACATTTGAGCCTTCTAGCCATCCTTGCATTATCACACCAAAATTGTCGACTCCTGCGTTTCCCAGTATTACATCACCTGATGCATCGGTTTGCAACAACAGGTTATCACCCATTGCTTCAAGTCCTTCAACATTTATAAATGTTGCCATATCAAGCTGTCCTTGAATTTGTGGTATATCATCATCTGGCAGGGTTACCAATACAGTACCATCCTGCTTGATCATAATTTTCTTATAATTATTTGGTATTTCTATCCCAGGACTTATAACATATCCTAAGCTTGTTACAAGCTGATTTGTTGTAGGATCAATATGAAATGTACCATCCCTCGTATATGCCTGTGTGCCATCAGGCATATTAACAATAAAAAACCCCTTGCCATTTATTGTCAAATTTAAATCCTCTCCTGTGTTGATAGGATCCCCTTGTCTATAGTCTTTTACTATTGCTGTTACAGCAGCACCAGAACCGAATTGTACTCCAGTTGGTACAATAACATCACTATCTGCTGAAACAGGTCCCCCCACTCTTTTTTCCGTCTGATAGAGTAAATCAGTTGCTGCAAGCATCCCTTTTTTAAATGATGTTGTGTTGCTATTTGCTATGTTGTTTGCTATATTATCAACAGCTTTGGATTGCAATTTCGCGCCAGTCGCAGCAACATATAGTGCTCTCATATTTGAAATTTCCTAAAGTAAATTTATTCACTGATCACACTGCAGTGTATCACATAATTTCAAGCATTACTATTATCATTTCTAAATGTATTTTATTCATCTTTCAGCACTATAATTTGTGTTGTTTTTACTGGTTCAAGATTAGTGGTTAAAAACATTAGTTCTCTCAACTGTTGTGGTCTAGATAGATGCTCAAAATCAACAGTGAGCAACTTTATATTTTGTTCTTCCTCACGTATCATGGCTTCTATTTTATGTAGTTCTTTATGTTTTCGTCTTGCATTGTATTTTATGATAAACAATGTGTACATAGCACTGAACATGATAATTAAAACCAGTGTGACCAGTACTTTGTATGACCTGCTGTGTGTGTTATAGGAAAATATCAACATATTCATTCAATACCAACTATTGATTTTGCAAGATCACTAGGATTAAATGGCTGTAAATCCATAACATCTTCACCAATGCCAATTGCATAAACTGGAATATTATATTTCTGTGCTACACCAACTATTATTCCACCCTTAGCTGTGCTATCTAGTTTTGTAAATATAAGTCCTGTGATTGGTATAATGCTATCGAATGTTGAAATTTGTGTATAGGCATTTTGTCCCGTTGTACTATCTACTATCATTATAACCTCATGTGGCGCACTCTCATCTAATTTTTTCAACACTCGTACACATTTTTGCAATTCATCCATCAGGTTTGTCTTGTTGTGTAGCCTTCCAGCTGTATCTATAATCAATACATCAGCATCATTTTCTCTTGCTTGTTGTAGGGACTGATATGCAATGCTTGCAGGATCACTATTGATTGCCCCAGCGACAACTGGTGCATTGATTCTTTTCCCCCACTCTTGCAGTTGTTCTACAGCAGCAGCTCTAAATGTGTCACAGGCTCCTAGCATAACTTTCAATCCTTGTTCTTTCAATTGCATGCCAATTTTACCAGCAGTTGTTGTTTTGCCATTGCCGTTAACACCACATAGCATAATAACAGCAGGCTTACTTATCGCATATTTAGCAATATTTAGTTGCCTTGATATAGGAGTGAGTGTCGTGGTGATCTGATCATATAGGAACTCCTGTACCTCTGATGTTGTAACAGACTTATGAAATTTAGACTTTTTCAATTCCCTCACAAAAGCTGCAGCAACTTCTGGTCCCATGTCACTCATCAGCATTAGATCTTCAAACTCTTCAAGCGTTTTCTCATCAAGTTTTCTATTGTTGAATATACTGGTTATTCCTGCAGTGATGGATGTAGAAGTTTTAGTTAGCTTTTGTTTTAGTTTTTGAAACCAACTCATATTACTTGAACCATATTTAATTTGATATTAGAATGTTCTTTCAATATCACCAATAATAAATACATTCAAGCAAAGTGAAAAGTTTTTAATATTACAAATTGATCAGAATAAAGTTAGTATATAATTAATTCTTTTGAGAAATGCTTATTTTTAACAGTAAACTGATTAGCATCAGTGCAATAGTACTCATATGTTATATGCTTTTTAATATGTTTAAAGAGATATCGCAGAGTAGTATTACTCCAATACAACAAAAGATGTTGAAACGCAATGTTGTACATGGTACAAATTCTTCGAACGATATAGATGTAATTGAAAATCAACAGAGCCAGGATAGTATAATGACAATTCGTGTTGATCCTGAAACAATGAAAGTGGATAGTGATGGACTTACTGTCACTGAAAAAATCATTTATTTTTTATTTCGTGATAGAATAGATGAAACAATAAAAAAAGCTAAAAAGGAACATACAAGTGGATGAATATTATAGTTAGAGTCATATCATATATTGGTAGTAGTGTGATATCATCAACTGAAAGGATAGGTAGGTTTGGAATCTTTCTTTGTAGATCTCTTGCACTTTCAGTAACATTTCTAATACAATTAAGATTACTTCTCAAATATATAGTTGAGATGGGCATATGTGCTCTACCATTGATTGCGATGACAGCGCTTTTTACTGGAGCAGTATTGGCATTACAAAGCTATACTGGCTTCAGTAGGATGCATGCTGAATCCGCGATATCATCGATTGTTGTAATATCTATAACTAGAGAACTAGGGCCTGTTTTAGCTGGACTAATGCTTGCTGGTAGGCTTAGTGCATCGATTGCAGCAGAAGTAGGAACAATGCGTGTCACAGAACAGATAGATGCTTTACATATTATGGATATTGATCCAATAAAGTATCTTGTAGTACCAAGAATCATTGCTGGTATGATATCATTGCCATTTTTGGTGATTATTGCTGACATAATTGGAGTTTTTGGTGGATACGTTGTTGCAGTGCGCAGATTGGGGTTTGAGCCAGTCTTGTATCTGCATAAGACGGTGGAATTCTTACAGTTTCATGATGTGGTGTCGGGATTGATTAAAGCGCTGTTTTTTGGTCTTACAATCTGTGTAATTGGGTGCTATCACGGATATCATGCTGTTGGTGGCGCACATGGAGTTGGTACCTCTACAACCAAAGCTGTAGTAACAAGTTCCATCATGATTTTTCTATTAAATTATTTGATCACTGGTATTATGTTTAGTAAATAATCAATGAGCTGGTATCCCACTCATTGTTGGTTTGCAGACATCTAATTCCATCACATGATGCTACAAAAATTCTCTGCTAAACTCACAGAGTTAATATACTCAAGTGATAAACAACAGAATCATAGTGCTAATAAGTTGGTCGCATTGGCAGTGTCTGGTGGTGCTGATAGCTTATGTATGACACTAATGGTATCACAAATAATGCGCGATATAGCTATTACACCTATTGCACTAATTGTAGATCATAAACTTAGACATGAATCAACAGAGGAAGCAACTTGGGTACAGCAATATATCACACAATGCTTCGGTATTAAGTCTGTAATTCTTACGTGGTATAACAATAACGTAAATAATAAAACTTCAAATATTCAACATAAGGCAAGAAGTGCTAGGTATAGTTTGATGCTTGAGTACTGCAAAAGTAATAGTATGGGATATCTTTGTGTAGCACATAATAAAAATGATCAAGCAGAAACAGTTCTGATGAGGATCCTGAGGGGATCAGGAATAGATGGTATATCAGGCATTAGAGAGACTTGCAATGCAGGAACTGCGTATGACAATGATAAGGTTGTCAAGATCATAAGGCCAATGCTATTATTTCCAAAACATGATGTATATAAATATATGACTGAACACTCGATACAATGGGTCGAAGATAGGTCAAATTCGAATATGCATTATGAAAGAGTTAAAGTAAGAGAGTTACTATCGCACCTTCATAATGTTGATTTTGCAGTTGGTGGAGCTGATATGATCATATCAAGACTATGTTTGCTTGCAAGCAATGCAAGACGCAGCAGTGATTTCATAACAAAGTACACAAAAAAAAGAATGGGAGAGATCTGTGTTTTTACGCAGTTAGGAGCTATATTAGTTGATGCAAAAGACCTTATTGAAGAGGATGAAGAGATATCACTTCGTATTTTGAGGCAATTAATAATTCAATGTGGTGGTGATAATTATGCTGTCAGATTTGATTGTTTGAAAAGATTACATAATCTTCTTCACAGTTGTTATACAACGCATAAATTCTTTACATCAACGCTTGGAGATTGTTTGATTTGGTTGTGCCAAAAAAGGGATCATACTAAGCGATGGATACTTGTTATAACTAAGGAGAGCAAAGACTTTGATAATAAAAGTATAAAAGTGCAAGATGATAGTATTCTCTGGGATGATAGATTTTTGATAGAAAAAAGTTACTTATGCAATTGTGATATGAGTATTTCTGCAATGGGTGAAAGATGGCTTGGAATTAAAAAATGTTTTTTACAGCAAAACTTGTGTACAATGAGGGTCGTCAATAGTTCGCTTTATAAAGATGCAATGGAAATTGTGACTACAATACCAAACAGTAATTACATAATGAAGACCAATCCTTTGGTGTGTTGTCGATGTAATGGCATGGAGTCATTTACCTGTCCATCTATTGGTATTATAATAGATCGTTTGTGATGTAATTTTCGATTTAATAGGATTTGGTATTTAAATTAACGAAAAAATAGTTTTCAGGAAGATGAATGAACGCAAACCAACACTGTATCAATATCACATTCTTATACAGATAGTACATGGTATTATTTTAACATTTGCATTCCACCCATTTGATATTTTTTTAGCAATACCAATGTCATTTTCGGGTTTTTTATGGTGTTTGGAAAAGCACTGTGTTTTTACTTTTAATGGTGATATTAGGGATCCTATTTTACCGTTTATAAAAACAAGGAACAAACGTTTGAGGTATTTTTATATTGGGTTTTGTCATGGTTTGGCATTCTTTATAGCACATTTTGTTACTAGTCTTTACTGGTTGGTAAACCCTTTGCTTACGGACGTTTCAAGATATTGGTTTGCAATTCCATTTGTAATGTTGATACCAATATTGCTTGCATCATTTTATGCTGTTATGAGTGGTATTATATGTGTCTTTGTGAACCTGAAGTTACTGTTGAAAAAGAGTGCTAAGCAATATAATGCATCTACAAGGGTAAAAATAGCATTTGCATTTGCTGCTGCATTTTCGGTTACTGAAATAGTGAGAAGTCATAGTATATTTACATTTCCATGGAATCTTTTGGGTTGTGCAAGTGGTTACTCAATAGGATTGATGCAAGTATGTTCTGTTGTTGGTGTGTATGGTCTCAGTCTGTTATTATATACTGTTGGTATGGTACCATATACGAGACAACTTGGTGCTATATCTGTAGTTGCGATGGTAATGCTGTCGGTAACAATGTGGGGAAATAAACGCTTGAATGATGCAACAGTGCAAGTCAGCAATTCCACGAACAAAATATTTGTACATGTAGTGCAACCAAACATTGTTGAACGCCATAACTATGATTATAGAAGAAGTATGCTTGCATTAGAAAAAACTACTAAACTTGTTGAAGAGATAGGTAGTAGCTTGATACCGCGTTTGGGCACTACATATAGAAATTTTAATGCAAAGCACACAACACATCTAATCATCTTTCCTGAATCAGGCATACCATTTACAATAGACAAAGATGAGGAAACGTTACTTGAAGAATTTATGCAAGCATATGATACCAATACATTTCTTATAACTGGTGTTGATAGATATGTTGAAAGAGAGCATAAGTACTATAATTCTATCATTATGATAAATAACGAGGGGGAGATTATAGATAGTTACGATAAAAACACTCTAGTGCCATTTGGTGAGTATATTCCGATGCAGAAGTATTTAGGCTGGTTTGTACCAATAGTAAATAATGTAGCATCGTTTTCACCAGGTATACATGCCAGAAACATTAGACTGTACAGTAAAAACAATAGTGAAGATAAAATTCTCAATCGTGATTTTTTTGTTATAATACCAACAGTATGTTACGAAAGTATCTTAGATCCAATTACACATCCAAGATATAACACTGATGCCAACATGATTATCAATCTCACAAATGATAGTTGGCTGGGCAACAGTATAGGGCCGTATCAGCATTTAGCAATGGCAAGAATAAGAGCAATAGAATATGGTGTGCCCATGGTACGTGCTGCAACCAATGGAATATCAGCTGTAATAGATAGTCATGGTAGGATAATAAAACTGCTTCATTTAAATGAAGAAGGAGTGATTAATACTTTAGTGCCAGAGCATAGAGAAAATACCATATATATGGAATTTATTAATATGATATATCGAATGAATTAGTATTCTTTGTTGTTTTTAGTATTTCACTGGTGTGTAATATAGTTCAATAAATAATAAGTCACAAGGTTGATGAGGATTGGTATTGTGCATAAAACCTATCATCCAATGAATGAATATGTTATTGAACTTTGTTAATATAAAAACATATAAATTCTTAATATTGATTTAATAAAAGAATGATTGTATATAAATCGACAATAAAATAACCAAAATAAGAGGTGGGGGATGCAAACAGAGAGTCAAGAAGAATATACTATTGAATTAACTGCTAAAAGGATTTTTGAGTTGATAGGTGGGGTATTTGGCACTTGTGAGAATGGCGAGTATAAAAAAATCGCAAATCTACCAGAGCAAAATTTATACTTTTTACATGCACTTTTTCATATCATGCTACGGAATACAGCCTTTATGTGCACTGTATTTCTAGATGATCATAAAGGTGGTCCGGTATTAGAGGCAAGTGCAAATCCATTTGCATTTAATTATTTCATAAGTTTGCAGAATGCATTGAATAATGTGCAGGTAAATGGTCAAATAAACGATGCAAGATTAGACGATGCAAGATTAGAAAATGCAAAGAATAATGCAAATAAAAACCCCCACTCTGGATCACCATGGCATGATATCACAAAATACTATCTAAGAGCATGGAAGAATAATGAGATTGATGTGCTCTGGCAGTATTGGCAGCAATGCAAACATGAACTTGATAGGGAAGTCACACGATATCGTAATGCATATGATAATGCTATATCAATCAATGACGAGTTGAAGGCGGGAAAATATCATGACCTTGATACTGCAATACACAACATGCCTTTAGATAATGAATTGAAAGATGCTATCATTACCAGTGTGTGTGAGTTTTATAGGATTAAGCGACATCGTAGCACTGATGTCAACAATGCTGTGGAGAATGATGACACATTGCAGCAATTTTTAATATCGCTTAGGATGAATTTATATGATGGTCAGCGAGCTGATATTGCGGTCAGTAATGCTTTGAAGTGTGTTGAAAATACTAAGCTCAAAGCACAGTACACAAAAATTGTCAATAACGATGCGTTCAAACAAAAATTAAATGATATTGAGCCCAGCTTTGTTGAGTCAATAATAAAGTTCTGTGCAAGCATTTTAATCTATGTAAAAACCTATACACTAGGCCTTTGCAATGCAGACCAAAACGTTGCAGAATTGTTACAGAATTCAAGAAAATATTGGTCTGAAAAGTTCAGAGATAACAAATTTGAGGATTTTTCTAATGATTTCATGGGCGTTATATCATGCCAGTGACATATTATGATACTGGGAGCAAGTGCTGTGTATTAGCCATATCCATCATTGACTTATGGCATGAAAGTTGTAAAACTAGGTTCTCATCTTGATATGTCATTTGGTTTTTTAGTTTTTAGCTCATGACAATACGCTCATGCCAATTAACCGTTTCAGATTTACGTGTGTGTGTGCATCTTGGTTGTAGTGATGAGGAGAAGCGCAATGCACAGCCAGTGTCAATTGACATTATATTACAGTTCTTTGCTTTACCGACTGGGGCTATCACTGATGGTTTAGATGATACTATTTGTTATTATAGTATTGTAGAGTTGGTCAAGGATTCTATACAAAATTTGCATTTCAATTTGGTCGAAAGATTAGGCTATTATATTCATGATATAATCAGCAAATATTGCAAACAAACGAAAAACATCGAACTGATAACAGTCAAGGTAACAAAGGTTGCTCCACCAGTTGCTGGCATATGTGGGGGGGTGTCATTTACCTATTCTGCGTCACCATAATAAACTAAAGAAATATGATTTTTATTGGTATAGGGTCAAATTTGGGTGATAGGTTATCTAATATTAGATGGGCAGTTGAGCTGATGCAAAGCAGATGCTTACATCAGACACAGTCTTCTATCATATTAGAAACACAGGCTATTCTGCCAATAGATGCCCCTCCAGAATGGAATAAAAAATATCTCAATATGGTTATATGTGGGGAAACTAATCTCTCATCACATGAGATGTTACATGAACTCAAAAGTATTGAGTATGAAATTGGCAGATTTGTTGGTTATGAGAAATGGTCTCCAAGGGTGATTGACTTGGATATTCTGCTATGGCACCAAGATGTTATCCACACACCAGAGTTGCGAATTCCACATCAACACTTGTTAGATCGTCATTTTCTCATACATTTAATTGCGCTATTACAGCCATATTATTGCTATCCAAAAACTAGCAGTTTATATGATGAAAAAACGTTTGGTGAAATTGCTCATGGTATTGATGAAATTAATGGATCATTCGTGAGAGGTTTTGTGCTATATCCACAGTTTGTTGGTGTTATAAACATAACACCAGATTCATTTTCTGATGGTGGGCTATACATACATGAAGTGCCAGCTTTAGACAAGGTATTACAACTAATAAACGATGGTGCATCAATTATTGAACTCGGGCCACAATCAACGAGGCCAAATGTCACGATGCTTAATCATGAGGAAGAATATGCTAGACTAGAACCAGTTCTTGATAGGTTAAGTTATCACATGCAAAATCAAGATATACAAGTTAGCATCGATACATTTTGGCCTGATACAGTATTGAAAGTACTAAAACACTATAAAATCTCATTTGTCAATGATGTTAAGGGAGATTTAGATGAAAGAACGCTTGAAATCATTGCAGATAGTGGATGCAAAATTGTTGTAATGCATTCTTTGACCATTCCACCAAACAGATACACAAGAATTGATGACAACGTAACTGCTATCAGCCCAATATATACCTGGGCTGAAAAAACAATGGATAAGTTATTGAAATGTGGTTTCAAGAAGGAAGATATTGTTATTGATCCTGGTATTGGGTTTGGAAAATCTACATATCAAAATATTCAACTGCTGCGTGATGCTCATGAGCTCAAAGAGTTAGGATGTAAAACTATGGTTGGACATTCAAGGAAAGGATATATCAATGGATTCTATCAGTCATTAGTTCCACGAGAACGCGATCTAGAAACAATTGCTGTTTCGCAAGCACTATATGACTTGGGAATTGATTATTTGCGTGTACATAATGTTGCAGACCATCAGAGGTTTTTTGTAGCACAAGAGGTTGCTAAAAATCATGGTTATTTAAAAAGCAAATAATAGATCACATAAAACCATGAAAAAAAGCCATGTATTATGGCCCACAAAACTGATTTGTTTTGATTGAAGGAAATTGTTACTGCTAATGCTGTGCCAAAAGATATACCGTACTCTATCATGGTGTGGTATTATGGTGTGACTTGTGCCTCAGTATAATAGTGAGTATTTTTATATGTCGCAATGTTTTTCTCGATTTTCTCGTAGTATGCATTCAGTATTTCTTCAGCCTTGATTACTGCCATTTTACCTGTTGGACCATCATTATCTACTAAAGGAAGTTCCCTCTCCATGAAGTTAGCACCATAATCGCCAATCAACTTTTCAATGTCATTTTTTGCTCTCTCAATCGCATTCTCAAACTTGCGTTCTTCAAATAGTTTGGTGTGTGTATCTTTAGCTAATTTGTATTTTGCCCAGCTATCATAACTCCATGACATATCCTGTAAAACACTTTCATCAATATCTTTACTTTTACATATAGTTTGCAATTGTGATCTGGGTGAGTAATCCTGCAACTTATCCTTCTTGTTTGTAATACAACTAAAATGACCGTTGTTGCCTGGTAAATGATCTACAAATTGTATCCAACTTGACTGCTTCGCTTCTGTTTTTTGCTCTTCATTATCTTCATATGCTTTCGCAGTGCTTTCATCGATCAAAGTGAAGCCATAGTTTCCAATTCGTCCAAACACATCAGTTAAACTTAGTAAATCATGTAACAATGAAGCTGCTGATAAATCGATAGAAAATGCCCCCCTATCACTAACATTAAAATCTTGTAATTTGAATGTTCCATCATCGAGTAACAAGTTAGGAACTTCTTCTGTCATTATATATGCCCCATGTGCAGTACTGTCGCGTGAACTTGAATATTTCTCAATCAAAAACTCTGTTTTCGGACCAAAACCAGTATACTCCATCACTTTATATAGAAATAACTCGTTTGGATTAATATAACTACTGTTTGACATACCAGGTATTGCTTTGCCACTTGTACAAGTTTTCACGAAATATTTTTTACTGTTTTGTGTTACAATAAACGACATATTAACACCTTCATGTTCTACATTGTCCTTAATAAAGATTTTATCATCTCCATTAAACGAACCATCGAAGAGTAGCTTCTTATTATTCAGCATATCTCGTATGGTATCATGATGGTGTGCTTTAATGTCCTCATTATTGATATTGTATGTAATACAATTATTGTAATCTTGGGCAATCTTATCATGCACACTCTTTTCAATCCCCATGCCTTGTAGTTCTTTAGCAATATTTCCAGCAACAACATAAGATGCTTTACCATTATTACACTCAAGTTCAGACAGCTTAACATAATAGTAGCCTTTCAGTCGTTTCAATATATAACTGTAACTTGTAAGATTCCCATTTTTTTCAAACTTTTCTAATTTTTTACATGCAGTTGGTGACAATGATAATTCTTTCGCACTGTCACATAGCTTTGTTTTCTCATCATCTGTCAGTGCTTTGAAGCTTGCTGGTAGCTTATAAAGCTCAACTAACCTTTCAAGAATATCACTTTGTGTTATGTCTGAACTCTCCATTGATAGATACCCCTCTTTGCGTATGTCCCACATTCCTATGAAATGGCGGATGGAGTGGGATTCGAACCCACGGTACGCTCGCACGCACGCCGGTTTTCAAGACCGGTACCTTAAACCGCTCGGTCATCCATCCATCGAGAAATGTATCATAATTTTTTTCTAGCTGCAAGCAAGCAATTAACACTGCTTATATGTTGGTAACAAGTATATTTCGTTAACATTGTAGACAAAATGTAACTTGCAATAGACTTCTTAACAGTATTTTAATGATTGTTTACTTGAGAGGAATTATGTAGTACAATTGCCATCACCCTGTTCTCTAATCAATCTGATGTGATTTGAACTAGAGAACTTGTATAAAAAGCTACTGAGATTCGAACCCTCGCAAAGTGAAAACCTCAGTCAGTATTCAACAAATAACTAACAAAAAATAATATGACTACATCTCAATTACAGTCGCATATACATGCAATCCCATTCAAAGTAGGTGATGTCGTCGTTTACCCGACACACGGTGTTGGTGAAATAACAGCAGAGGAGGTACAAGTCGTGGCTGGTACTGAAATGAGCCTCTATGTGATATCCACGGTCAAAGGAAATGTAAAGATACGTGTGCCAAAAACTAGAGCATCAAAGACTGGATTACGTCATTTAAGCTCAGAAAATGAACTAACACAGGCAATTAATGTACTAAGGCAAAAGTCAGCAAGTAAAAAAGGCAACTGGCCTAAAAGAGCACAAAAATATGGTGATAAAATCAATTCTGGCAATCCAACTCTTATAGCAGAAGTGGTACGTGATTTACATCGTAATGATAATAATCAAGGTGGGACATCATACAGTGAAAGGATGTTGTATGAGACAGCTGTGGAAAGGCTTGTATCAGAGTATGCTTTGTCAACTGGTGTTGATGAAAAAGCTGCTGAGAATAAAATTATGAGCATTTTAAACTATAAGATTTGAGTTTTTGCCTCATACTGAGAAAGTGTTATTATTTCGCTAGTGTGTATTGCTGATGGAAGCATGTAAATGGTATGCTTCCACAGCTTTATTGTGTTTGTTTTTATATGTGATATATCTTCTTTTGGTTTCATCCTCTCAAGTTATTATCAATTACATGAAGAGTAATAATGTTATAGCTATATCGTGGTTTCTACTGAGTCTTCTTATTAGCGTCTTTAACGATACAATAGTAAAAACGCTTGTGGTTAAAATCAGTGCTGAATCAATAGCATTCTGGCGTACAATGCTCAGTGCAGTAATATTAATGCCTATTGTTTGCAAACTAGGTATACAATCCATTTATACAAAAAAAATCAATGTGCATGTTGCCCGAGGTTTTATCCTAGCAATAGCGATATCACTATGGAATTATGGAATAGGGTTAGTACCAATTGCTACCGTTACCTTGATGAGTTTCACAATACCAATATTCACATTAGTTATGGCTTCTATATTCTTGCATGAAAAAATCACATACAGCATATTACTTGCGACTTGTGTCGGCCTTACTGGAAGTATAATATCTCTGCTCACTGTTGACACTTCATTTCCAATGGCTTCCTTTATATTTATAGTAGCTAGTATACTTTTTGCAACATTAGATATTGTAAATAAAAAGCTACTAAATGATGGAGAAAGCATGTTACCAATGCTATTTTATTCGAACTTATTCAGTGCACTGTTTGCATCTTTTGTGCCTGGTAGTATCAGTGAGTACTACAGTGCTATGCCAATATACTATGTTCAATTGATATGTTTAGGTGTTGGGGCAAATCTAGTTCTATACTGTATAATAAAAGCATTTTCATATGCGAATGCATCTTTTCTTGCGCCAGTACGTTATATGGAATTAGTAGTATCAGCTACAACAGGGTATGTCATTTTCAATGAAGTAGTATCTGTAAACCTAATCGTAGGTGGAGTACTAATACTAATATCACTGACTATAGTTAATCATATGCAAAGAAAAATACATGTCGAGTAGTAATAAGAAGGATAATAAGAATGATAGTAAACAAACCTCTGATCGATACAATATTCTTATAGATATTATTACCAATAACGAAGATATCAGCAATAGTAATATTATTAGCAATACGACTACAACAAGGATCTATATGGTACTGGCGGTAGTTTTATGCTGTTATTTTATTATCATTTTTAGATTGATCGATGTGTCGATGATAGATAAGGATGATTTAACAGCAAAGCAACAGATAAATTTTTTAGAGACTACCGACAATGAACGCGCTGATATTTTGGATAGAAACGGTGTCATTCTTGCTACTAGCCTTCCAACACAGTCTCTTTATGCAAGACCAGAACAAATACTTGATGGTAAAAATAATGCAAAACTTTTAGCTGATATCATTTCAAAATATAATCAGGATACAACCGAACTTGAAAGCAATATACTTTCAAAACTTACTTCAGCAAAAAACTTCGTTTGGATAAAACGACATCTGTTACCAGAAGAATACTATAAAATCAAAAAACTTGGAATTCCTGGTGTATATTTCGCAGATGATAAAAAAAGATTTTATCCACATGAGAATTCACTGGCACACGTTGTTGGATTTGTCGATATAGATGGTAACGGTATCGCAGGTATAGAGAAGTACTACAACGACTCACTCGTACAAAATAATATAATTACATTATCAATAGATAGTAGGATACAAGCAATTGTACGTGAAAAGCTTAATGAAGCAATTATCGAACACGAAGCAATTGGTGGTATGGCAATAATAATGAATGCTAAAAATGGTGAATTGATTAGTATGGTGAGTTTACCTGATTTCAATCCAAATGGTCTTGGCATCAAGGAGCATCTCCAGCATAATCCAGATGCAATGTTTAATAGATCAACATTGGGTGTTTATGAAATGGGATCAACATTCAAAATCCTAACGATTGCCATAGGGCTGGATATCAATGCTGTGAAATTGAGTGATTCATTTAACATAGCCAATCCAATAAAATTAGGCAAATACCAAATCCATGACTATAATTCTAAAAAAGCAAATATGTCGCTTGCAGAGGTATTAATCTATTCATCAAACAAAGGAGTTATACAGGTTGGATACAAGATAGGTATTGAGAAACAGCAGGAATATATGAGAAATATAGGAATGTTGAGTCCAGTGCAAATAGAAATGCACGAAGTTAGCAGACCATTACATGTTAGCAAAAAACAATGGAGTGATATATATCTTGCTACAATTAGCTATGGACACGGTATTGCCGTGACAGGTTTACATACAGTACAAGCAATAGCAACAGTCGTGAATGGTGGATTGCTCTATAAACCAACACTCTTGAAAAGAACGGACAATAGTGAACCAATTGCTAGAATTTTCAAAGAAGAAACTTCTTTAAAAATGAGAAGGCTAATGAGACTTGTAGTACAAGAAGGTTTTAGTAAAAAAGCAGAAGTACCTGGGTATAATATCGGTGGAAAAACAGGTACTGCTGAAAAGGTGAAACATGGTAAATACGTGAAGAAAAATTGCAATCTTGCCTTGTTTATAGGTGGTTTTCCTATCGATGATCCACAATATATATTGTTTGTTGCAGTAGATGAAGCTAAACCAAATCAAAAGAACTATGGGTTCACTACTGGTGGTATGATTGCAGCACCCCTTGCAGCAAACATCATTAGAGAAACAGCATATCTGTTGGGTGTTGAACCTAGGTGATTTTATTAAATGTATGAATGCTTTCTACATGGTGGGTCTGGGAGGAGTTGAACCTCCGACCTCACGCTTATCAGGCGTGCGCTCTAACCACCTGAGCTACAAACCCATGTATTCTGTCATAATAACAGAAAATTTTCCAAAATCTAGCTCTTCAATATCAATTCATCATAAATGCATTAATTTGATATCTCTCATTTCAAAATCCTGAGGATATGATCATTCATTCCATCAAAATTTCACTGCAGATTTTCGAATCTGTACACTTTCACACACACATGCTATTATCTAGCACATTAAGAAGAAATTATCAATTGATATGCATAATATGCCAAAAGTTAATTTTATAGATAAAGATAATAACCTCATAGAAGTTGATGCCCAGGTTGGTTTATCGTTGTTAGAAATTGCACATAAAAACAATATAGATATAGAGGGAGCATGTGGTGGTTCGCTTGCCTGTTCAACATGCCATGTGATAGTTGATGAAAAGGATTTTACCAAATTACCCGAAGCTTCGGAGGATGAAGAGGATATGTTAGATCTCGCATTTGGTTTGACAAAAACATCGAGATTATGTTGTCAGGTAATTATGACCACAGCGTTAGACGGTATTACAGTGCATTTACCACATGCTACTCGCAATATACTTTTAGATTAACAAGGTGAGGGGAAATAGTGGGATGCTATGGAGAAACTCATAAGTGGCATAGTAAAATTCCGTAGGAATAATATAAGGCAATATAGGAAAAAATTTGCCAAACTTGCAGATGCAATACAATCACCTGATGTATTGTTCATTGCATGTTGTGATAGCAGAGTTGTGCCAAATGTCTTTGTGTCAACAGATCCTGGAGATTTGTTTGTACATAGAAATATAGGCAATATTGTACCACCATGTTCTAGTATTGATAATACTTGCACTGGAGCAACAATTGCTTTTGCTGTTTCTATGCTTAGAGTGAAACACATAGTAGTATGTGGACATTCAGAATGTGGTGCAATGCAAGCTGTTCTTACACGCAATTGCTTGATGTCTTATGATAGTAATTGCCAAATAAATCTAAGAAGGTGGCTTCAAAATGTTGAGATATCAAAACAAAGATTTGAAAGCTGTATTGATGCTGTAATATGCGAACAATATAAAAGTGATACTATTTCGTTACATAATGTTTTGTCTCAGGTAAATGTTTTACAGCAGCTGGACAATTTATTAACTTATGATTTGGTATCGGAAAAGGTAAAGAATAATGAGTTGAGATTGCATGGATGGTGGTTTGATCTTGCTACAGCAGACGTTTGCTATTATAATGGGAGCAAATTTGTCACTATTGATGTGAACACTATTAATTAATTAACAAAAGTAAAAAGCAAAGATGGCACTAAAAAAAGGTTTAGTTCTAATAAAACTTCTAAGCACAGCAGGAACGGGATTTTTCTTTGTAAGACAAAAAAATCCAAAAAAATTGACACGTAAGCTTGCATTTAAAAAGTATGATCCTATAGTACGTAAACATGTTTTATTTGAAGAGAAAAAACTATAGCACCGAGTGGTGTGTGCTAGTAGCATCTGTTTTATGACTCCAATTATCAGATCACCAGTACTACAAACCATTGGTATTACTAAGTCTTTTTCACACGGCTCTAATAGGATACAAATACTTAAGGGTATTGATTTTTCTGTATATCCAGATGAAAGTGTTGCAATACTTGGCAAGTCTGGATCTGGGAAAAGTACTCTGCTCCAAATATGTGGGCTGTTAGACTCTCCATCATCTGGCAATATTTTTATAGATGGTAATGCTTATCAGTTCTCCAATGACAAGCTAGTAACTGAGGTTAGAAGACAAAAACTAGGTTTTGTATATCAGTTTCATCATTTGCTGCCTGAGTTTTCAGTGTTAGAAAATTTAGTCATACCACAGCGTCTTAATGGTGTATCAATGAAAGAAGCAAGGCAACGAGCAATGCATTATTTGGAAATAGTTGATATGCATACCAAAGATAATGCTCAAGTGTCAGAGCTTTCAGGGGGTGAGCAACAGAGAGTAGCAATAATACGTGGTATTATTAACCAGCCAGATGTGATCTTTGCAGATGAGCCAACAGGTAATCTAGATGCTATAAATGCTGAATTAGTATCAGATCTTTTTGCGAAAATCCTAAGTAACAATAATACAGCAGTTGTTATAGTGACACATAACATTGATCTTGCTAGAAAATGTACAAGAATTGTGAAGTTGGAAGATGGAATGCTATTTGAATAATATGATTAGTTAATCTTGTATTTCCTTCAAATTGTGATAAGAATACTGACGCTATTAGTTTTCTACAAGATCTGATATCCATATTGTTAATGACATTTTTTCAAAATTTTGCTATCATAGCACTATGTATGGCACATTTTCAGTAGAAGTTTTCCCTGTATGTGTTAATGAAAAACCCAGTAAGTATCATAACAATGCAAAATAATTCAGTACTTAGAATATCATTATGTCAAATGAATTCAATGGTTGGGGCCATTGAACTAAATACAAATAAAATACTCGAAATATATAATAGTATAGATGCTGATTTAGTGATATTTCCAGAGCTATCAATAACAGGATATAATTGTCAGGATATGTTCATCAACAGTGGATTTCGTGATACAGCAACATGTTATACAGAAAAACTCATTTCACATACTAATAATAAAGGAATAATTTTCGGCTGCATTGCAAATAATGGTGCAAATATATATAACAGTATTGTTGTCGCACAAAATAGACAAATCTTATCGCAACACAACAAGCATGTATTTTCTGAAAATATTCAAGAAAAACGTTATTTTTCAACTGGTAATAGTGCTTTTACACACTTTGAGTTCATGGGATATAAAATAAACTTGTTGATGTATGATGATCTATTTAACGTGAATTTCGAACTTATTTCTGATTGTGATCTTGTAGTTGTTGTCAGTGCTTCTAATTTTTCCACCACTAAACATACTGGAAGAAATAAAACCATTATAGAAAATATTTCATCAAACATCGTATATTTGAATACCATTGGCGCACAGGACGCTATGGTATTCGACGGAGGATCATTTGCAATCAATAGAAAGAAAAATTATATTTCTGCACCAATAAAGTGGCAAGAAAAGATAATCAATATTAAAATGCATGCTGGTGAAATGCAAATGGTTGATGTTGATAATGGTATACATCGCTATGAAAGCACAAACTTTAGCAGGCCAAAAGTTAGCGATATCAAATTAAGTGCATCACAACTGGATGATGTATATCATGCTATGATGTTGGGCATGAAAGAATATGCTAGTTATGCGGGTTTTAAAAGATTTATACTAGGTTTGTCTGGTGGGATAGATTCTGCAGTTGTTGCAGTATTGGCTGCTGATGTATTCAGTCCTAAAAACCTGTTGTGTGTTATGTTACCATCAGAATTCACATCACGTGATAGCACTGATGATGCAATACAACTTGCACGTACTATCGGTTGTGAATATGCAATTATACCAATAGTTGAAGTAAAAACAGCAACAAACAACGCATTACAAAACACATGTGGCATTTTGAACTGTGATGAAGTTACAAATGAGAATATTCAGCCAAGAATTCGTGCTACACTTTTGATGGCGATAGCAAATAAACAAAATAGGTTGCTGTTATGTACTAGTAATAAGTCAGAGTCCGCCGTGGGCTATACAACATTATATGGTGATATGACAGGAGCTTTTGCACCAATTGCTGACTTGTATAAAACACAGGTATATGATATAATAAAATGGCGTAATTTGAACATTCCTAGTAATAGTTATAATTTCAATGTAATGCAGCAAACTATGATTGTACCTCAATCAATAATTGACAAGGAACCAAGCGCTGAGTTAAAACCCAATCAGAAGGATAGTGATACCCTTCTATCATACGACCTTTTAGATGAGATATTGTACTGTATAATTGAACTACAAATGTTGCCTGATGATATCTCCATATCTTTGAGTATAGGAAAAGATGATGTAATGAAGATTTGGAGATTAATCTCAAAAAGTGAATTTAAACGACATCAGAGTGTATGTGGACCAAAAATTGGTAGTACAACATTCAATATTGATAGAAAATATCCAATATCCAGTTTCTGGCAGTAGTACTATTTTTCTGAGATGATCACTTGCATGTTTTCATCGACAGACATGTGTATTTTACCATTTAGCAACTTCTCGATATACTGGCCAAATATTTCATATCTCCACCCATTACTGAACTTTTGTGAAAGTGTGAACGATACAGCAATTGCTTCCACATCATCACCATTTGCTATCATTGATTTTGCTATGCTGTACTTTTCACTCGTTAGACATACAAGGGTTTTGATAAGATAACAGAGTGTAGTTTTAATATTGGAGCAGAGTTTCTTTTGTGCACACCTTTGTAATTTCCTTTCTGCTTCAATAAGATTAGCATTATAATCATCATCTTGTACTAAAGCATTTGCTATCATTTTGGCTATTTCATGATGTATATTCAAATTCTCAATTATTTTTATTACTGTCTGTTGATCAAGTTTTGGATATGTATTAATAATTTTTTCTGTGATTGGTCTTATTTTACTATCGCATAACACCATATCATATGCCTTATTCTGTAGTGTGCATATATGCTCTCTAGCATGGATTATTTTCGAATATATGATAACTTTATGTGGTGTTAATTTTGTACCATACATCTCAAGATCCTGCGCAATGAATCTATTCAATACCGTTGTAGTCCTCACACTGTCCTCATATAGTACATGCATTTCACTTTTGGCCCATTTGTACTTTTTTGCCAGTTGTTTTTTGAGTTTTGGGAAAAGTTTGTATAAATATTGGACATCACATGCAGCATATTTTATCTGTTCGTCAGAAAGTGGTCTAATGCTCCAGTCTGAAAATTGCAATTCTTTATCAAGGTTAATACATAGGAATTTTTTAACTAACTTTCTATAGCTAAGCTGTTCATATTGCCCTAAAAACATTGCTGCAATTTGTGTGTCAAAAATATTACTTGGTATTAAACCAAAAAATTGCTTTAGAACCTCAACATCCTGCTTTGCAGAGTGAAAGATTTTAATTATTTCTTTCTTCTTCAGCAGTTGTTCAAGAATTGACCAATCAACGTTTTGCTGTTGTAAATCACATATGATTGCCCTCTTGCCATCATAACAGAATTGCATTAAAGATGGTATTGGGTAGTAACATTGTTTTGTTCTTAAAAATTCAGTATCAAAGGCTATGCGTTTTGATTGCAGTGCCGCTTCACAAATTTTCTGTAGTTCTTCATCATTTTGTATTACAATTGCTGATTTATTTGCAAACATTCATAACTCAAGGATAATTAATTATACATATCATTGATTATAAATCTTTAAGTAAAAAATTGGTATTATTAATAATAATAAACTACTAGTAATGTCTTTCATGTTTAATCTGCCAAGTGTGAGAGGTAAATATCGTTTTGATGTTAAGTTATCAAGAATATGCTGGTTTGGTGCTGGTGGTACAGCAAAATTATTATTCATACCATCAGATGTTGACGACTTATCACATTTTTTAAAAAATATTGATATGAAAACAGATGTTTTTGTACTTGGTGTTGGATCTAATATTTTGGTGAGAGATGGAGGTTTTAATGGCGTTATGATAAGGTTAGGCAACAACTTCAATGATATTATACAACTCAATAACCATGAATATATGATCAAAGTTGGGGCTGCTGTCCTCGATAAAAATGTTGCACTGTTTGCAATGGAAAAAAACATAGGCGGTATGGAATTTTTATCTGGTATACCTGGTACAATAGGTGGAGCAATAGCAATGAATGCTGGCTCATATGGTGGTGATATGTCTGCCATCACGCATAGTATTGAAGCTATGGATCACAACGGCATGTTACAGAATTTTAGTAATAAGGAAATCGGTTACAGATACAGGGGAAATAATTTATCAAGATCGCTGATTTTCATAAGTGCAACACTTATGGGTTATAGATCAGACATGGAAGATATATCATCTAAAATTGCATCTATTGATAAGTCTAGAAATGCAACACAACCAGTGAAGGGTTTTAAAACAGGAGGATCAACATTTAAAAATCCTAGTGATATCAAAGCTTGGCAACTGATAGATGGTGCAGGTTGTAGAGGACTAAGGATAGGAGCAGCACAGATATCGGATTTACATTGTAATTTCCTTATAAATCTTGGTACTGCAACTGCTGCAGACATAGAAAATTTGATATTGGAAGTACAAAGAAGAGTTTTTGAAAATAGTGGTTATAAGCTTGAACCAGAAATTGTTATAGTAGGTGAAAAACAGTTGGTATAAATACGACAATTTACAGAGAAAGTATATGCACAACTTACGATAATTCTTTGATAAATTTGATATGTTAAGCTATTATCATCTGAGGAATATGTGCAAAAAAATAAATAAAACTAGCAATGTCACACCAATTAATGCAATTACCTTATTCAGATAGGGAGCTTGAACCATACATATCATCTGAAACTATTGAGTTTCACTATAACAAACATCATAGAACATATCTAAACAATCTCAACAATTTAGTTGATGTGCTACCAGATGGACATACATTTAAATCATTGAATTTACATGATTTAGTGTTAAAAACACATAATGATGAAGGGAATGTTGCGATTTTCAACAATGCTGCACAGGTATGGAACCATGACTTCTATTGGCTTTCTTTAAGTAAACCCAATGCAATGGCAATACAGCAATATCCTCAATTGTACAGTCTCATCAAAAAAAACTTTACAAGCTTCGATGATTTTAAAAAGGAATTCATTAATGTGGGACTAGCTCAATTTGGCAGCGGTTGGGTCTGGTTAGTACAGAATAGTGTTGGTGATAAACTATCTATTGTGAGAACAAGTAATGCTAGTACCCCGATATTATATGGTCAAAAGCCGTTGATCACATGTGATGTTTGGGAGCATGCGTATTATATTGATTATAGAAATAGGAGGGTAGAATATTTAGAAGTGTTTCTAAACCACCTTGTCAACTGGGCATTTGCAGAAAAAAATCTCATGCTATAGCAGTTAACATACTTTTTCAATTTATTGCATGATGTCTTTTTTCAAAAAAAATCTGGATCCTGGGAACAATGCAGATGCACAACCACCAAATATCGGTTGGGATAAGGATTTATACAATACTGCTATAACACAACGCAATATTTTGGGTCTGTTAAATGTAGTATGTGTTGCTGCTATTATTATTGGATTGATATGGATACAAAAGATAAGGAATGATAGCAAAATTGAACCATTTGTTATAGAGATAGATAAAAAGACTGGATTAGCTACTGTTGTGGATCCTGTTACAGTACAAAAGTACTCTGGTGATATTGCAGTGCGGAGATCGCTAGTGATACAATATATAAGGGCACGTGAAGGCTATATGTATCAAATATTTGATATAAACTTCAATGATATAGTACGCGTTATGTCAGATTATAATGTATACTATCAATATAGAGAGAAATTTAGTGTTAACAATCCAAACAGTCCATATAGTGCGTTGGGGAAAAATGGTTCAATTAAAGTCATTTGGAAATCAATCCAATTTCCGCAAGAGAACACCGCGCAAGTGAGGATTAGTTTGGATATAAGTGGTGGGGGGAGTAGTGTTAAACCACTAAGAGTTGATAAGATTGTTCTTATGACATTCGAGTTTAGAAGTAACAGTGTTCTAGGTGAAGGGGAAAGATTGTATAATCCTCTTGGTTTTATTGTAACTGATTACAAAATAGATGATGAGAATCCTAACATATAATTGTTAATGCTGCATATGATTAATAAAATAAATACTATCATTGCTCATTTGTTAGTTTTTTGTGTGCATCTGATGACACATACAACATTTCCAGCTGATGCTAGTGAACCAGTAGCAATAGATAGTAGAATTAAGACATTTGTATATAGTGAAAATGAGATATTTCCAATTGTGCTAAATTATGGTTATCAAACAGCAATAGAATTCAGTAAAGATGAAACAATTCAAACATATTCTGTTGGTAATCAATTTGTATGGCAATTTTCAGCCATTGGTAGAACTCTTTTTATCAAGCCACTTGAGGAAAATATAGTCACTAATATGACTGTTCTGACAAACAAAAGACGCTATTACTTTGAATTGTACTCTAAGCTGACTTCAGATGCTCCTGATGAGGAAATGTCATATGTGGTCAGATTTTTTTATCCTGACAGTACAAATGATAGTATAGCTGTACAGCATGACATGACGCAACAGCAGCAGTTGGGAGAGATATCACCAATAAAACCTTATAATTTCAATTATAAGATCAGTGGCATTGGAGCAGGTAATTTAACAGTGGTTTTTGATAATGACATCAACACCTTTCTTAAAATGAAAGGACCATCGCATCATGACTCAGAGGTCATATGTCAGGATAGTAGTGGTATGACAAAAACCTTGCAAGTAAAAACAGTTGGTAATTATCTTGTTGTGAATAAAATATGTTCTGTATTACGGATGAACATTGATAACAAAAACATTGCAGTACAGAAAACAGATAAGTAGTCGAGTTATTGATAACTTATAACACAAATGTTATATTAAAGGCAATTTGACAATGGCAAATAACAACGAACAACCACAAAATAGTGAGAGTGGTAATAACACAAGCGTGCATGAAGTAATGCAAAATTTTAGGGATATGAGTGATAAAAGAAAAATTGCTGTCATAGGAATCGCAATTGGTGTTGTTGTGATATCTATATATATAATATTTTTTAGTGGTGATAGTAGTACTAAGAAACAAGAAGTTGTTGAGGAAAGTAAAAAAGAAATAGAGCAGAAAAATATCGTTCCCGCCCCGCAAACAACAATAGATATATACAAAAAAAAGCAGCATGAGGATGATGATAGTTTGAGTAAAGATATAACACTCTTGAAACCACCAGCACCACCAGTATTAGAAGTACCAAAAATGAAGCCTCCTGAGCTGGTTGCACCACCACCCGTACAAAAGGAAATTGAAACTCCACCATTACCTCTACAAACTATGACTAAAAATGAAGTAACTACACCTGCAATATCAACAACAAGTGTTATAGCATTTGGTGGTGTTAGTAGTGAACCAAAAAAAGGTGATAATGTTGTTGGAAGGCATGATAATAAAATGGATTTCCAAGGATTTGATGGTGGGACTATAGATGGCAGTGAACTCGCACATAGTGATGCACAGATGGTAGTCGCAACAAAAATTAATAGCAACTTGCATCATAGCATTGTACAGGGTAAAATAATAGAAGGTGTTTTGGAAACAGCAATAAATACAAGTCTGATCACTGGCATTGTAAGAGCCATAGTGAGTCATGATGTGTATGCAGAGCATGGTGATATTGTATTAATCCCAAAGGGAGCGCGTATGGTAGGGAAATATAATGCTACAACAGCACAATCCGGCAGTGGTATCATAACAAGGATCAATACTGTGTGGACAAGAGTTGTGATGCCTAGTGGCGTTGATATCAACCTGCCAGAGGCACCAGGTAATCAAGCAACAGATCCACTTGGCAGAAATGGTATACCAGGATATGTTGACACTAACATAACAAACGCCTTCACAAATGCGTTTTTAGTTTCTGTACTTGGTCCATATATTGTTGCAAAAGCTTCTGGTATAGACAAAGAAGTGGTTGTAAAGCGAACTCCAACACCAACGCCAGATGATAAAAATAAAAAAGCAGATGATACAATCACAGTGAGCAGCATGGGAGCACAAATCATTGGTGATGGTATGAGTAAATTCCAAGGTGTAGCAACAGAACAACTAAATAAATACTTTCCTCCTGGTTTGAGTACGATTTTTGTGGATCAAGGTACAAGAATAAACATTATGGTGCAGCATGATATCACGTTTCCTAAGAAAGCAATAGCGTTTAACACTATGGAACTACCATGAATAATATTACAGCATTAGAAACGTATCTCGAGCCATTAAAACAAGTGTTCTCTCAGGATGGTGTGAATGAAGTGTGTATTAACAAATCAGGTGAAATATGGATAGAAAAAAAGGGGGCTATATATAGCGAGTTGATGCCTATACTAGATTTTGAACATCTTAAGGGGTTAGCAATGCTAGTTGCACGCTCAACCGAGCAGAAGGTGAGTGAAGAAAATCCAATATTATCTGCAACTTTGCCAAATGGTTTTAGAATACAGATAGTGATGCCACCAGCAACAGAACCAGGCAGTATTGGTATGGCGATAAGAAAGCCAGCTGCTATAGTATTGGATCTCGAAGCATATGAAAAGATGGGAGCATTCAGCAATACAGCGGTTGAAGAGGTAGTTGATGAGGATGCTAAAATTATGGCACAACTTTTGAAGGAAAAACATATAAAGGATTTCTTACAAAAGGGGGTGACAAGCAAAAAAAATATTATTATTAGTGGCGGTACATCAACTGGTAAAACTACATTTACAAATGCAATGTTGAGAGCGATACCACATGATGAAAGGCTGATAACATGTGAAGATGCAAGGGAGATTCAACTCGCTGATCATCCAAATAAACTGCATTTACTTGCTTCTAAAGGCGGGCAAGGAAGAGCAAAAGTTGCAATACAGGATCTAATAGAGGCATGTTTGCGTTTACGTCCAGACAGAATTATAGTTGGTGAACTGCGAGGGGCAGAAGCATTTAGTTTTTTACGCGCTATAAACACTGGGCATCCTGGTTCAATTTCAACACTTCATGCTGATACACCTCAAATGGCATTGGAGCAATTAAAATTGATGGTAATGCAAGCTGGCCTTGGTATACCACCAGAGCAAGTTAGTGATTATATTAAACATGTTATTGATATTGTTGTACAATTGAAGAGGGGTAGTGGTGGAAGAAGATATGTATCGGAAATATATTTTAAGCATTCGCGTTGTGATCAGTAGTTAGTATGCAAGTATATATAAACAACACTGATTACAGCATATTTACGTTGAAACAAATAAAAAACTTTGGATGTGCCTAAAACTCCTTTTGTAGATAAATTTAGAAATACTGTAGTTGGAATACTATTATTCTGTATCGGACTGATAGTATCAGTGTACATCTCAGGTGTAATTTTTGCTGTGATACTAGACACGCAATACAATGGTGCTGGTGGGATATTTGTTGCACCACTTGTTTTTTTGAAATCACCTCGTGCATTTATGGTATTGCAGGGGTATTACATGTGGTTAGTGCAAAATTTGAATGCTATGAGTACGAACTACACAATATACAATTATCTTGTGATGTATAATTATTTTGTCTTGAAATATATTGGTAGTATATTTGGACCGACCACATTATACCTCCTTTTAATTTGGTATTATAGGAAAAAGCTATATGAACTAAGACCATGGAAACCGAAAGAGTCAGTTCATGGTGATGCACATTGGGCTTCGCAGCAAGAAATTACAAAGGCTGGTTTACGTGCAAAGGAAGGCATGCTGCTAGGAGAAGATGAGCATGGATTTCTGATTGCAGATGGTTTTCAACATGCATTGCTCTTTGCACCTACAGGCTCTGGTAAGGGTGTTGGTTTTGTGATTCCAAATCTGTTGTTCTGGCGTCATTCAATTTTTGTACATGATATTAAACTCGAAAACTATGAACTTACAAGTGGATGGCGTGCAAGCGTAGGACAAAGAGTTTTTGTCTGGAATCCAGCAAATCCAGATGGGTTCACTCATTGCTACAATCCAATAGATTGGGTGAGTGAGAAGCCTGGACAGATGGTAGATGATGTACAGAAAATTTCCAGCCTACTCATGCCTAAGCAAGATTTTTGGATAAATGAAGCTAGATCATTGCTGGTTGGAGTCATATTATACCTCATTGCTGCACCTGATAAAAATGCTTCATTTGGGGAGGTTGTACGCACAATGCGTAGTGATGATGTTGTATACAACCTTGCAGTTGTATTAGATACTATAGGAGCACAAATACATCCGGTTGCCTATATGAATATAGCAGCATTCTTACAAAAAGCTGATAAGGAGAGATCAGGTGTAATATCGACAATGAACTCCAGTCTTGAATTGTGGGCAAACCCTCTTATTGATACAGCAACAGCAAGCAGTGATTTTGATATACAAAAGTTCAAAATTAATGTGACAACAGTATATGTTGGTTTGACACCAGATAACTTGAAACGTCTACAACCTCTGATGCAGGTTTTCTACCAACAAGCAACCGAGTTTTTATCAAGAAAAATGCCAACTCCTGAAGAGATATATGGTGTTATGTTCATGATGGATGAGTTTCCAACACTTGGCAAGATGGAACAGTTTATGTCAGGTATAGCATATTTTCGTGGTTATAAGGTGCGTCTGTTCCTCATTGTGCAAGATACACAGCAATTGAAGGGAATATATGAAGAACCAGGTATGAACTCATTCTTATCGAACTCAACATTCAGAATAACATTTGCTGCTAATAACTATGAAACGGCAAATCTCATATCGCAATTATGTGGTAATAAAACAGTTGAAACAGAATCAGCAAGTAAACCGAAGTATCTTGATTTCAACCCTGGCTCACGTTCATTGAATGTATCGAAAGCACAAAGAGCATTGCTTTTACCACAAGAAGTTATAGGGTTGCCGCGTGACGATCAGATATTACTTATAGAATCACAACCACCAATAAAATCTAAAAAGATCAAATATTATGCGCATAAACTATTCAAAAAACGTCTTTTGAAGCCGACTGCAGTGCCACAGCAAGAGCCATACGACCCAAGGAAAGCCAATACTAATGCTATACGTGCAGCTGAGGAGGCTGAATCAACATCAGAGTAAATGTGTTATCAACAATAACACGGTTGTGGGTTTAGCGGCTCGCAGTGCAAATAATGGTTGTATTTTTATATTTAAGATTGTAGAATTGAGTATGAGCTAGTTTCAAATATTAGTTCAACTATAGTACAAATACTCAATTACCTCGTATGAAAAATCTTACTACAGTTACAACGGGACTGGATCAAACAACATATCCAAATGTGATATCAGTTGCATTGCAAAAAACAGGAGATGAAATTGGTATGGCAATCGTTGGAGCAATCTTTGGTTGTATTATGGGGCCTTTGTTGTTGTGTGTGTGTAATGCATGCGATGAAGGACCAGAGAGGCCTTTTATACCACATATTCCTATGGCTCAAAGAGTTGCAATGGATGAGTATAGGGAGCGATTGGCAGCACACGAGCGAATAGCACAGTATCCACCCTTGTGTTCAACAAAAACAGTTTGCATTGTTACGGGAGTTATAATGGCAATAGCATTCGGTTATGCTGCTACTATATCTGATAGTGGGAGGACATCTAGTAACGGTATCGTTAATTCTACGGCAGGTGAACTTGAATCTCATGATTATAATAGTACTATCGAAACATAGAATGTATTTGTGACAGTAGTGTTACTAAGGTAAATCTTGATAGGATAATAAGCTCAGGACTATAATATCATGGTATCAGGTTATATTGTACCATCGATATATAATCTGTAGTAGTGTATGTATGTTGATATGTAGATAAAATTTATCATATAGCGTTAACAAATTATAATTATATACTATGCGTTATAACTTTCAGCCCCTAGCTAACTATATACCATACACAATTAAAAAATGCATCATGAGTACTTTTATAGGTGTAGGGGTAAGTGTTGCTGGTTGTATTGCTAGCAAAGCTATGGTGCGAGACTACTACTCACGTGAACTCGATGCACATCTACTAGATGATCAAAATATAAGTAGTGTGGTACATAGTAGAACAAAAATTGGATGTATCATAAGTACCATAAGTGGTGTAGTTATTGCGACTGACCTCATGTTCAGTCAAAATAGTGAAATTGCAAATGACAATAGATTTTTATCTGATGATGAAATAGCGACTACTCTATCACTGAATACTCATGATGATCCAACATACTGAGGTAGTGCAGGAGTTTTCATAATAAGTATTAATATGTCAGTACTTTTTGCAGAGAAAACAAAATAACTTAAGTCACTAGTGTGTCTTCACGCTATCATACGATAGATAGAATCTTAACGTGGTCTATGGTTGGCCATTTATCAGTATCCTATTTTTCCTAATGTTATTTACTCAGTTTGCAATTTTCTCATCACTATGTTTGCAATATCTGTAATACTGTATTTCTGTGATATGCCACCAATTTGTACCATATCTTTTGATCCACCACCCTTTCCACCATGTTCCTCTGCAAAAGGATGATATAAAGCCTTCGCATCAATATCATATTTGTGAAGTGACCTAGATACGTTTAATAATACCATGCCACTAGATCTATCATATAATAAAATAATATATTGTTTTTCGCTACAAAATTTCTGTACAATTGCAGCAACAACACTTTTCATTACATTTACATTCGTGTTATCACACTGTTGTTTGATAAATAGTACATTTGGCCCCGTTTGTTTAGTGGATATGCTATCAAATGTAGTATCTGTTAAATTTAATATTATATCATGCAAATCAGCAGAATCAACTAATTTTTGTACAGTCATATTGTGTAGCTGTTTTTCAAGTAATTTTTTGTTATCAAGAATTGAAAAAATTTTTTCCAATATTTGCTCATTACTACATTTTAGTGTTGATGCTACGTGTTGTACTATTTCATCATATAATTGACACTGTTTGAGTGCTGCTGCACCTGTGATAGCTTCTATACGACGTATACCTGATGATATTGCTGTTTCACTCATAATTTTGAATAAACCTATATCACCAGTTCTCCTAACATGTGTACCACCACATAACTCAACCGAGTTTCCCATTGATATGACCCTCACTTCATCACTATATTTTTCACCAAAGAGAGCCATTGCACCTGTTTGTATAGCAGTTTCATATGGCATAACATCTATTATAACAGGATTATTGCTTCTTATCATCTCATTCACTTCAACCTCTATTTCAAATATCTGTTCTTTTGTTAGTGCTTGCACATAAGAGAAATCAAACCGCAATTTTTGATCATTGACAAGTGATCCCTTTTGCACAACGTGATCTCCTAAGGTTTTACGCAATACATTATGCAGTAGATGTGTGGCTGAGTGGTTAATTCTTATTTTATTACGCCTCACTGCATCAACTACTGCAATGATTTCATCACCAACAGCTATATGATCGACATCACAAACAACATGATGTCCAAACACCCTTTTTGGATATATCATCGTATTATTAACTGTACATATTTTTTCTTCACCTCTACAAAGGAAACCACTATCTCCTACCTGTCCACCACTCTCACCATAGAATGGAGTTTGATTGAGTATAATGATACCAGTCATCCCCTTCTCAATGCGTTCAACAATACCACTATCTACAACTATTGTTTGTACCTTTGCAGATAGCGTATCGTAGGTATAGCCAAAAAACTCAGTTGCACCATGTTGCTCTGTAATATCAAACCAAACCTTATCATGTGCCATTTCACCACTACCACTCCATGCCTCACGCGCTCTACGTTTCTGCTTAGCCATTGCGTTGTTGAAGCCATCATCATCAACAGATATACCATGAGATCTTAAGATATCCTTTGTTAAATCGAGCGGGAAACCATATGTATCATATAGTTTGAAGGCAATATCACCAGGTAACGAATCTGTAATCCTTTCCATCTCATCATTGAGTATTTTCATGCCTCTTTCAAGAGTATCGCCAAACTTTTCCTCTTCATACAGTAAAACTGATGTGATGTTTGCCTCAGCTCTACAGAGCTCAGGATAAGCTGATCCCATGAGGCCGACAAGTGTTGGTACCAACTGATGCAAAAGTGGCTTTTTATAGCACAAATTTTTGACATATCTCATTGCCCTTCTCATAATCCTGCGTAGAACATATCCTCTGCCATCATTTGATGGTAAAACACCATCAGCTATTAGAAAACTCATAGATCTTAGGTGATCAGCTATCACTTTATGTGCTATAATATTCTTATCGTTGCCTGATATATCTATTGATGCTGCAATCATTTCCTTAAATAGGTCTATATCGAAGTTACTATTAATTCCTTGCATTACAGCTGCTAACCTTTCTATGCCACTGCCAGTGTCTATAGATGGTTTCGGCAATGTATTCATTGTGCCATCTTCAAGCTGCTCATATTGCATGAAGACTAGATTCCATATCTCAACATATCTATCACCCTCCATATCTGACCCAGGTAATCCTCCATTATATCTATCACCATGATCATAAAATATTTCAGAACATGGACCACATGGGCCTGTGTTGCCCATTGACCAGAAATTATCTGAGGTTGATATTTTGATGATTCTATCATCTGATAAGCCTGCAACTTTTTTCCATATATTATATGCTTCTTCATCATCATGATATATCGTGATATATAGTTTTGTACTATCTATGCTGAGTTCTTTTGTAAGAAATTCCCAAGCAAATTTTATTGCCTCATCCTTGAAATAGTCACCAAATGAGAAGTTACCAAGCATTTCGAAAAATGTATGGTGTCTAGCTGTGTATCCAACATTATCCAAGTCATTATGTTTACCTCCGGCTCTAACACATTTTTGGCTTGTAGCAATTCTCATATTAGTTGGTGTTTCACTTCCTAGAAAGTAATTTTTGAATTGTACCATTCCTGAGTTAGTGAACATTAATGATGGATCATTTTGTGGCACAAGCGGACTAGAAGGTAGAATCAGATGATTCTGTTTTGTAAAAAATTCTAAAAATGTCTTTCTTATATCATTGAGATGCATTAATAGATAAATAATTATATTTAAACAAACACTGCATTGACAATGTCTATAGTTCAAATGCGGTTTACTAGTATTATGTACAGCATTATATCATTGTTATCATCACTTTGAAATTAACTTTGGTCCTGTTAGAGTCATCAGAGCAGAATATGAATCAACGCATAAATTTTGAACAATATCGTATATTATGAAAGTCAAACATCATGTTATATCCATATTTCTATCGCTAGTGTTATTTTTTGTAATGACATGTTTATATATAGTTCTTGACAGGAATATTAATATCACACAACCAAGCAATAGAGAAATTATACAATTGGGTATTGGTACACAGTGGCTATATAATGTGACAAGTCATTCCAATGACTACTCACGTTTTGCAATAGTGCATCCACCCTTGTCTGGTATTGTCACAGCATTGCCGTTATATCTGTATGGCTTTCGTCTTGAAAATGATTTTATATATATGAATACAAACAATCAATACGATGATATGGTTTCATATCTTCATGCGATGAAAATGCCATATATTGTAGGCAATGAGGTAATCTCTCAAGCAAACATCAATAAAATTGATATCTATCGCTTTTTGCGCATGCCAAACATCACTTGTGTCGGTATAACATGCATTATAATATTGATATTCACTTTATACATCACACAATCATATAACATTGCGCTGTTTTCAGTGATAACGTATGTGTTGCTGCTACTATTGAATCAAAATATACAAATGACTTTTGTTACAATGACATCAACAAATCTTCTAGCAATGCTCCTAACCGCTAGTTGGTTTGCAACAATGTCAATGCTATCTAATCCAAATTACTATAAATGTAGCATGATAGGTGTAACAATAGGAGGACTATACATTACAGCAGATACCACTGGCATGCTTTTTTTCTGTATGGTAATATGTGCTAACATTCTTACTAATGATATATTACAAAAGCAGCTATCGCGCGGTTTTAAGCTGCAATGGGTAAGGTATTGTCTATATACAATACTGATTTTTTTATCCATTGTGTGGATAGGTTATGGAATGTATCTTGCACCACCTGATGAGTTTATCACACCCTTTATTTTCAACATAACACAGAATATATGTAAAACGCTGGGTTGTAATATCACAGACATTAAAATCATCCCATTCGACGATAATTTAAGGAAACTCATGTATAGTGTGATGTTTGAAGATATGGAGGAAAAGTCAAGTGTTTGCAATGTTTTCAATGAAGCATTTCAATGTAATTCCATTATTACACATTGTTCAGTATTGGTGCAAGTTATATTGCCACAGTTTGGTATGATATTTGCAATGTTGGTTGTTACTTGTAGTATTTTGAGAGTGAATATACTGAAGGCTTTTGCTATATTACATCTTTCTACTGAACAACAACGATACTTTGTAAGCAGTCTTATATTGGCATTATTCATGCTATTATCAGTTGTTCTATATACAGATGATAATAAACAAAACATAGAAAATTTTATTATAACTGCAGTTATATTCTCAAATATCATCTATATTATAATGCTAAGTATTATACTGAAATTCATTGTTTCTCTTTATATGAGTAAAAAAAGTGACAACAAAGTGTGAAGTATTATAACTTGCTGCAAATTGCTTTCACTCAGGCAACATTGTTGTTAGACTTAGTAAGATGTTAGTGGTTATGAGATTTATATCGTTTTCATGTTAGCACACACTCATACAGTGACTTTCATAGGTATAGAAGCACAAAAGATAGAAATACAAGTCCATATATCTTCAGGTGGGTTGCCTGCATTCAATATAGTTGGTATGGCAAACAAGTCAGTTTCGGAATCAAAAGAAAGAGTTAGAGCTGCCTTTGCAAGCATAGGACTGGGCTTTCCATCAAAACGTATTACAGTGAATCTGGCACCTGCAGATTTGCTAAAAGATGGCAGTCATTTTGATCTTGGTATAGCAGTTGGGCTACTAATCGCAATGCAGATAATCCCTCAAGAAGAGGCTGTAAAATATCTGTTTATGGGTGAGTTGGCACTAAATGGATCAATAACAAATGTAAATGGTGTATTACCTTCTGCAATCACAGCTAAGGAATTCAATATGGGGATAATATGCCCATACGATAATCGAGAAGAAGCAGTAATATCAGGCAATGATAATGTACTTGCTCCTTATAACTTAATTGAAGTTGTTAATCACTTTTCAGGTAAGCAGAGACTTACGAGAGCGCAGTATGTAGATAATACGCTAGAGGGTAATGAGAAGCATCTTAATCTGAGTGATGTTAAGGGGCAGGAACAGGCAAAAAAAGCATTAGAAATAGCAGCAGCAGGTGGACACAATCTACTAATGATGGGTCCACCAGGTGCAGGCAAATCAATGCTTGCGAAACGCATCACAGGCATTTTACCACCACTTACAGAAGATGAACAAATACAGGCCAGTATTATTGCAAGCATTGCTGGTATTATAGATAATAAAAATGCCTTAGTGCGCAATAGACCGTTTAGAGAACCTCATTGTTCATCATCCATGCCTGCAATGGTTGGTGGTGGCAAGGATGCCAAGCCGGGTGAGGTAACACTTGCACATCTTGGTGTGCTGTTTCTTGATGAATTACCAGAATTTAACAAACAGGTTTTGGAGTCACTTAGGCAACCAATTGAATCGGGTTACATTACAATAGCTAGAGTTAATGCTCATGTTACATATCCAGCAAATTTCCAACTGATAGCAGCAATGAATCCGTGTAGATGTGGATATTATGGCAGCAACGAGATGTTGATGTGTAGAAAGGCACCAGCTTGTGCAGAGGATTATCAATCACGCATATCTGGACCATTGCTTGATCGCTTTGATATGCATGTACACGTTTCAGCACTTACTCCTGTTGAGATGGGTTTCAGTAAGTATGATAACTACAGTATGCAATCAACTCAAATGCATGATGGCAGTATTGTTGCAGGATATGAATCACCAACAAATTCTGATGTGCAAGTTCCAATTAATAGTGAAAGTTCAGCACTAGTGTTAGAGCGAGTCGTAGCTGCACGTGACAGTCAACATAGTAGGTGTAAAACTTTAGGTATCAAAATGATTGTGAATGCTCAGCTGGATGGTGAGCTGCTACGAGAGGTAGCAAAGCTAGATGATAAGGCAGAGAAACTACTACATGCTGCTGTCACAAGATTTCATCTGTCAATGAGAGGTATAAATCGAGTTTTACGTGTTGCACGCACTATAGCTGATTTGCAACAAATTGAACAATGTAATAGCACTGTTATAGCTGAAGCTCTTAGCTACAGGTGGGTGAATGGTATTTGAGCGAAATACGTCACTACCACAAGATTTCGCTTGTTAGTAAAATGAATTCGAGTACTGTGTATTGCTCGTATGATAATTGCCCCACATCAAATAAGTCAATTCACTGCTGCTACGTTGTTGCACCGCCAATCCATAATAGATTGATGTTGCCATATTGACATTCCTATTATATTGTGTTATAAACAACTTATCTCACATGAGCGAAACTAACAAACATTCAATAATATAAAATGAAAAACATAAATGAAAGAATACAGGGAATACAGGAAGTATTATATGAGAACACTCGAAGGTGATATGAGGAGTTTGCTTGTTGCAGAGGATCTTACTGTCGCAAATAATGTCTTGAACAATGTTTTGCGTTTTATGATGCCTCAGAGCTTCTGCATCATAGAAAATGAAAAATATCAACACAACAAACACATACAAAGGTTTAAAAAAATTCTCATTGGTGTGGAAAAGGAGGTAGGTACAATTATCAAGGCGCAGCCTAGCCTTAAGAACGTGCTCATTAGGGGGGAGGATAGGCGATATGAAGGAAAGAAGAAGAATGGAGTTTGTGGCAGAAGAGGTAGGTGATATTCTGAAGGAACATGAGAAATGGCCAGTAATTAAATATTTACTAGATATGGTTGCAGATTTTGTGTATGCAATCAGTCGAGGACATTTCTTGCCAGACATTGGATCATTTGGAGGCCGCATCGAGAGGGCTAAGAAAATAGGTAGCAAAGGTTTGGATGAAGTGAGAAAACAAGGTTGGGTTGAGCAGGTGGAAAATCAGAACACTAATGCACCACTACCATGTATGTGAAATATCGTGTAGTGCAGGACTCTTCCTGCCACACGTGCATGCCATAACAATAGCATACAGCCACCACTTAGTAAATATTGCTGTTTTACCACCGCTATAATACGCAAAGAACTTACATATGTGTATGCCATGATGACAGCATACACATGATGACAGCATACAGACTCACTATCTCAATTGTAATCCATTGCACCGATTTGTGCTAGCCAATCTTTAAATGCATTCATATCAAGTGGTTTTGAGAAACAAGGACATTCCTTATGTGATGCAACTTTATGTTTTATTTGCTCTTTGTCCTCAGAACTAAGTACAGCTATTGGTATATTGAATTTAGTCATCCTATCTATTACATCCCCTCCATTCAATTTATCATCTATATTCCAATCAGTAACAACTAGGTCAGGTTGTTGTTGTTCCGACTGCATAAAATCATCGAATTCATGCTTGTTAGCAATTGTAATAATATTTTCAATACCTAGCCTTCGTAAAAAGAACGCAGTGATATCACTTGTGGTTTGACAATCTTCAACCAACACTGCTGTTTTTATCATATTATCGATATGTGTTCTATCAATTCTATTGTTCAGTCTCAACATCTAAAAACTTATGATCTTTGAATTTTAATATATTTTCATCAATTCTGACATTTGTTTCGATTTTATGCAATATAATACGATGTGTAATCATGTTGTTTTCGATAGCAAAAAAACCACTCATATTAAAATTTTGTTTCAAAAATGATATAACAAATCTTGTACCAACAGATAAATCATCATTCGAACTCATTTTGGGTGATAATTCAACATGAAACTCATTGCTATTAGGACGGCATCTAACCTTTTCAAAATCACTTCTTAAGTCTATCTTTTTTTTTGAGAGAAATGCAAGTGTTTTTATATTATTTTGTATCTGACTGATTTCATCCAATTCATGGTCATAGTAGGTTATAACATCACCATCAACAAATATAGAAATTCTAGTAGGAGTTTTATATTCCACCTTGATCAAGTTAGGTTTCTTTATGTATATTTCGCCGTGTTTCGCTATTGGATGCTCTGACTTCCCTGTATCATTATAGTTATATTCTGTGAATGTTGCATGCAAGCTACTGAAGCTATTAAGATATTTTTGGATTTGTATTATTGTATCGTTTGTACATTGTACATCCTCACTATGCACATAATCACAATATGTAAATAGCATTACCGATACTATGATATGACATATAATTTCACGGACATAATGCATATCAGAATAATTTTTAATATTTATTAAATACTTTTAGTAGAAAGGTATTTTCTACTGCTAGCTCTTTAATATAATCAAATCTACCTGAAGCTCCTTGATGTCCTGCACTAGTGTTCATTTGCATTAGAATAATGTTGTTGGCTGACGAGATGTTTGAAGCTCGTATTTTAGCAATCCATTTTAGTGGTTCCCAATATGTAACCCTTGGATCATATAGACCAGCTGAAATATATAGGTTTGGATATTGCTGTTGCTTAACATTATCATATGGTGAGTATGATTTGATGTAATCAAAAACTGATTTTGCAATTATTGGGTTACCCCACTCCTTGAACTCAAGAGGTGTTAATGGTAGCGAATCATCAAGCATAGTATTTAGAACATCAACAAATGGTACAATAGCAAGAGCGGTCTTATATAATTCTGGCCTTTCATTTATACAATATCCAACAAGCATGCCTCCTGCACTTCCACCATATATAGCTATATTGCCTGCTGATGTATAGTTGCGTGATATAAGGTATTCAGCTACCGTTATAAAATCTTCAAATGTATTTTTTTTATATGATAACTTACCTGCTTCATACCACATTCTGCCTAATTCTCCTCCCCCTCTAATGTGTGCAATTGCATATATAAATCCACGATCCAATAGCGGAAAAATTCTTGGTGAAAACTTTGCAGGTATAGAAATACCATACGATCCATATCCATATAGTAGAAGTGGTTTAGGAGCACTATCGGTTATAGATTTTTTATATATAATTGATATTGGTATTTTTATACCTTCTTTCAAGTATGGATTATTAGGATTACCATCATCTGAACTGGTATATTTTGTTATTGCATGTTCATATTTCACTTCATAATCATCGGGTGAAAAATTCTCAAGAACCGTTGACTTCAACTGCTTTGTTTTGTTTGAAATGAAATCATACTCGAAGATGATTTTAGGAGTTTTTAATGAGCTGTACTCATAACGCATCCCATTACTGTCAAATGTTGTAAATATGACGCTTGCATAATATGATGCCTCATCAAATTGCACTTCATGTATCAGCTCAAAATCGCTATCTATATGATCTGTTTTAAAAAGTGTAATGTGTTGCAATCCATCAGCTCTACTTTCAATTGCAATATGCTGTTTGTAAACTAATACATTAGCTATTGATATTGTATCACTGTGACCTAATAACTCCTCAGTAACACTATTATCAATATCTTGTCTAATCAAACGAAAATTGCTACCAGTATCGTTTGTAATAATATAGAAGTATTTACCACCATGTTCCACATGGTAGATATGATCACTTTTTCTAACAAAAATTGTTTTCAAGCTTTTACTACTAAAATGAGTAGTATCAAGATCCAAATATTTTGTTTCTGACTCTGTATAACTTTCTGACTCAACAAATAGAAACTTTCTACTATGAGATTTTCTTATCGATACAGTGAAGGTAGTATCAATTTCGTGAAATATCACAACATCACTAGATTGTGTTGTGTTCAACTGATGGTAACATACCTTTTCAGATCTCCAAAACTCGTTTACTGGAATATAAAAAATACCGTTGTTATCATTTGACCATACAACCTCTCCCATCGTATTTGTAATCTGATCAGATAGAAGAGTATTAGTCTCTATATCCTTTATCAAAATATCATATCTTTGATTACCAACGTAATCTACTGCATATGCTACAAATCTACCATCTGGACTTACACTATATGTAGACATATTAAAATATTTCGATGTGCCTGCAAGAATATTTTCATCCAGAAATACTTCGTTTTGCATCTCTACAGCATCAAACGTTGTTTTGATGTCACCATCTGTTCTACCACTTCTGCAATGTTTCCAATATTGATCATCTTTGCAAATATAGCTATAATACAGATACTCTCCATCCTGATATGGTACAGTAATATCTTGTGCTGTGACTTTAGATTTAATTTCACTAGCAACTGCTGTAACTAAATCTGTATGTTGTTCTAGTATTTTTGTGGCATATGTATTCTCTTCTTGTATGTATGACATGATCTCTGCATTATCAACCACTGGCCAACTTTTATCCCTCATCCAATGGTATTCATCAAAAATTTCAACTCCGTGAAACGTTTTCGTGTGATGTATGGATTGAGCAATGGGTGGCTGAAAAATGTTGTGTTTTATATTCATCTGCTTTTCAAATTATTATGTTCTGCAATAACTTGACTGAATGGTACCAACTCAACCTCCCCACTATTTTGTTTCTCAGTGATCCATTTATTGACAGTGTTAATAGTGAGTGGTGTGTCTGTAATCATACCAACCATCACACTATTTCTAATAATTGAATACTCCATCAATCTAGTAAGATTTGTTACTATAGCATTAACCGATAATATGCTATCAATCTCTTTTTCTATAACGATAACCTTGTCTTTAATAACGCTTGACTCTTCAAGGAGCCTAGTAAACATTGCTGCTTTACCACCGCTATAATACGCGAAAAACTTGAATCTATCTACGTTTTTCTCAAGTAGTTTTATAATATCCATTGTTTGTGTTTGTTGCATTGTGAAAACCGTTGATGGGGACAAATATAAACCTACATCCTTTGATACAATTTTATTTATCATATCATTGAATTTTTGAGTATTAACTCTTGATGCTGATGTTGTGAGCAATGCATATGGACCCGGATCATCATGTGAACTATTGACAGATTGCGTAGGAATAAGCATCAACGTATCATGACCAGAATTTAAACTTTCCTCTGTTATTTTTGTGAAGTTATCAGAATATGGTGTCAGACCCATTGCAAAATTCGCATTTAATTCAAGTACCTGTTTGAAAATTTTATTTCTCAAACCTAAGTCTGCTATGAGAATAGCTATTCTTGCCTTGTTTTTTTTAGTATTACTATCATTTACTGATACACTACTGTCTGTAGTTGAATCTTGTGCTTGTTCATTCTTATCATTTTCAGGATTGAATTGTTCTCCAAATATAAAAAATAGTCCAATTATAGCAATAGCAAGCAACAATATCTTTATGCCTGTGATCTTCTTAAGCATTAATGAAATGATATGATCAATTTTTGTTGTGTGTATTGATAATCATCTTTTATATACTATTTTATTGTTGTCTGCTATTTATTAACATACATGGCACTGCAAATTATTTGCATTATATAGAGTATGCAGAAAACCACACTCACACTTGCAGTTGATGTGATTGTAGACCGAAAATGGTATGAATTAGGTTTTGATTGGAAAAAATCAACGCTTGATGCTGCAACAACAACACTCATGTATTATATAGCATCAAAAGACTTGCTTTCGAGCAAGAAATATTCTATGTCAATACTATTGAGTGATGATGGGAAACTTCAACAATTCAATAAACTATATAGAAATATCGACAAACCAACGAATGTTCTATCATTTCAATATATTGACTGGTATGGCAATATGGAGACAAAAATAGTGGAACATATATCAAATGACATACAACACTATGAAGAAACGAATGATGATGTTGATGAAGATGATTCGTATCACAATTCATATGGCATATCTAGTAGTTCTATAATTTTGTTGGATGATATTGAGCAAGATGAGATAGATTTCTTGCATCTAGGTGATATAATGGTTAGTTATCAACATGTTATCAATGAGGCAATTGATCAAAAGATATCATACAAACAGCATCTGAGTTTTCTGGTCACACATGGTACTTTACATTTACTTGGATATGATCATATTTATGATGATGATGCGAAGGAAATGCAGTGTGCAGAAAAAGAGATAATGCAATTGATACCTATAAAATAACATGATCACTTTGATGTGAATGATGAGATTATATGTTACAATCTCCGTACCAATTATTTTTCAAAATAATGAAGATAAAACAAATAATAACAAGCAACTGATAATTTTTAACGTTGTTACTTTCTAGCTATCTATTATTAACAATATTTACATACCAAGAATGGGTAGTAAAAAAACTGGTAAATCCGATAATAAACAAATATCAAACCTTACACCTAAGAATACTGACATTAAACCCCCAAGTAAATTGAGATCAATCTTAAAATTTCTTCCATTATTTTCAATACACAAACAGCAAAATATGCAAATTGGTATCTCTGAAGATGTCTTGACAACACAACTCCTTGATGCAAGAGAGATGAAAGCTGCAGAAATTATGATACCAAGAGCAGACATAGTAGCTATTGATGCTGATATAAGTTTAGAAAAATTAAAGGAGAAATTCGTCCTAACAGGCTTTATAAGGTTGATTGTATACAAAAAGGATCTTGATGAAATAATGGGATTTGTTCATCTAAGGGATTTCTTTGCATATTTATATAATAATCAACAACCATATAATCATTTTTCTGTGATGAGTATTTTGAGTAAAGCAATATATGCGGCAAGATCAACACGTTGTTTTAGCCTTTTTTGTAAGATGAAAGATGAAGGCGCTGGGATGTCAGTGATCTTAGATGAATATGGTGGAATAGAAGGTATTGTAAGTATTGAAAGGTTAGTTGAAAAAATGTTTGGTATAGTTCCAACAAGAAAAGAAACAGAACAACAAATACAGCCATCAATTCAAAAAATCAGCAGATCATCCTATATTATTGATGCTAGAACATCAATACAAGAAATTGAGGAAATATTAGGAAACGCAACTTTTCTCTCAGAAGAAGAGGGGGCATATGAAACGATAGGAGGATTTGTATTATCATATTTGGATAGGATACCAACAACTAGTGAGAAGTTCCTCCATCCCAGTGGCTTGGAAATTGAAATCATAGAAGCCACAGCTAGAGTTATTAAAACAATTAAAATAACTGATAATAATATAATGTAGTGGAACTAGTTGTATGTTCATAAACAATAGATTGCAAATTCTTTGATGTGTGTTTATATTTTCTAGCATGTTGTAAAAGTTTGTTAATATTAAATACTTGTTCATATGACATTAAATAACAATGAGGGGGATAGTAATACATCAAGAGGAGCAGTTGTAGTGAATGCACAGTATATAAAAGATTTATCATTTGAAAATCCTAGAGCTCCATATAGTCTTATAGCGAATGAGAAACCAGAGATAAATGTAGATTTAGATGTAAAGGGAGGACAAGTGCATGAAAATGTATTTGAGGTCATAATACATATTAGTATAAATGCGAGCACTGCTGAAGGCTTGGCTTTCGTGATAGAGCTAGATTACGGCGGATTATTTTCATTGGATGATGTTGATGCAGCAACAAGGGAGGTTACACTACTGGTGCATTGTGCAAATATAATGTTCCCATATGTTAGAAGAGTAATATCAGATGTCACTAGAGATGGTGGTTATCCTCCACTCATGCTTGCTCCTGTAGATTTTATGGGTCTATACTTGCAGAGAAGTGATGAAATAACCAATAAAGAATGAATTAAAGATGGATACGAATCTTATCATTGATATATCGCGTGATGCACTTGCTGTATCCCTTAAAATATCATTACCAATATTATTGGTTGCATTGGGAGTTGGATTGATTGTATCATTGATACAAGCACTCACACAAATACAGGATCAAACCATTACATTTGTACCAAAAATGGTGGCGATATTTTTTACAGTTTTTTTATTGCTACCATATTTTGGTACTGTATTTTCAACATTTAACGAAACAATTGTTAACCAGATAATAACTCTGAAATAGATGAATGATAGGAATTTTTATATTACAACTCCAATATACTATGCCAACGATGTACCGCATATTGGACATGCATACACAACTGTAGTATCTGATACTATTGCCAGGTTTAAAAGACTAGATGGTTATAATGTCATGTTTTTAACAGGTACAGATGAGCATGGACAGAAAATATTTCGTGCAGCAGAGAGGCATTCAGTTGATACTCAAGAGTTTGTAGATCAATTAGTTCCACGGTTTAAGTACCTTTGGGAAAAAATGAATTGCAAGCACGATTATTTTATCAGGACAACGAATGATGAGCACAAAAAATTTGTGCAAAATATATGGAATAGAATGTTGGAGACAGGCTATATATATCTTGGTAAATACTCGGGATGGTATGCAACAAGAGATGAAGCTTTTTATAACGAATTAGAATTGGTTGATGGCAAAGCACCGACTGGTGCGGAGGTTGAATGGGTTGAAGAACCGAGTTATTTTTTTAAACTATCTGCATTTGGAGAAAAATTATTAAGCTTCTTTGAACAAAATCCAAATTTTGTTTTGCCAGGTTCAAGATACAATGAAGTTAAAGCTTTTGTGAGATCAGGTCTGAGGGATATTTCGATTTCAAGAATTGCTGTGAAATGGGGAATACCTGTTCCGGGTGATGATCAACATGTCATGTATGTATGGCTGGATGCTTTGTTCAACTACATTTCAGCATTACATATAGTTGATAAAGTGCAGTTTTGGCCATGCGATTTGCATCTTATTGGTAAGGATATATTACAATTTCATGCTGTGTACTGGCCTGCATTTCTAATGGCTGTAGATTTACCATTACCAAAACAGATTTTTGCCCATGGTTGGTGGAAGAATAAGGGGGAAAAGATGTCAAAATCGCTTGGTAATGTTATCGATCCAAACGACATCATCGATGAATTTAATGGAGACTGTATGCGTTATTTTATGTTGCGTGAAATGCCATTGGGTAGAGATGGTAATTATTGTCGTGATGCGTTTGTGCAGAGAATCAATGTAGAATTGGTAAATAATATAGGTAATTTAGTTCAAAGAGTTCTAGCATTTACACATCGATATTATGGAGGAAAAGTGCCTCAGCATAGCAATTTGTGTGATAATGATATTGAGATGCTTGCGAGTGTGTATGGTGTTATGACTGATGTTAGAGAATTTATGAATGCGTATGCAATACATGAAGCTATTAATTGCATTCTTGAAGTAGGGCATAAAGCAAATGCCTATATGGAAAAAAGTGCTCCATGGAGGTTGAAAGATCATGACATTGATAGAATGAATAATGTGATTTTTGTGTTGCTAGAATGTGTGAGGGTTATTGGTGTTCTAATGCAACCATTTGCACCTGATAGTGTAGGTCGAATTATATCGATTTTTTATGGCAATGCGAATCGTGTGCAGTTTGCTGTAATTAATGATCAAATAAAGGCTAATAGTACTTTGAACAAGATAGAATATGCCTTTACGAGGCTAGAATGAAAAATCACACTTGCAAGGTGTGGTGATATGTTGTAAACATGAATGTACATGCATCTTTCTAAAAAAGAAAAACAAAATTGAAAAATGAAGGTCTTATCATCACTTAAAAGTGCTAAAAAGCGTGATAGCAATTGTCAGCTTGTCAAACGCAAAGGGAGGCTATATGTAATAAATAAAAAGAACCCTAGATTTAAAGCAAGACAAGGTTAGTTCCACGTGGCATCCCTTGTAATTACAGATCGCAATATGATTGGCAATTCATTATGATTACTAACAAACAAACGCATAGTAGAATCTTAAGTGTTGCTCTTGTTATTTCAATGCTTGTTATGGCTGGATGTGCAGGACCAGCACAGAGAAATAAATGGCAAAAGAACATAGATTTCAGTAAGCGCCGTAATGTGTATTATAATGAGTTTGTCAGTAGTGGTGGTATGGCAAAGGATGATACAAATGATGGTCACACAAGTGCTTGGAGGAGTGAGATACAACAGGCAATAACACAGGGCAGAACAAATCTGAAACAGTGATGAATCATCAGCGTAATTTTTTCGCAAGAACATATTGCATGATGCCACCTCCCTGTAGATATTCTATCTCACGTTCTGTATCAACACAGAGCATTAGATCAACCAGCCTTGTGTTGTGATCGTTTATTATTTTACATACAATCTTTTGCTTTGGTATGAGCTCGTCTTCAAGACCACCAATTTCAACCACCTCGCGACCAGTTAATTCCAATGAAGTAACAGGTTGTGATAGCTGCAGTGGTATAACACCCATACCAATGAGATTGGAGCGGTGTATTCTCTCAAAACTCTCAGCAATAACACATTTCACTCCAAGAAGAAATGTGCCTTTTGCTGCCCAATCCCTTGAAGAACCAGTACCATAGTTTTTACCTGCAAATATTACTAGAGGTTTTGCTGCTTGCTTGTAGAGCACTGATGCGTCATATATACTCATTATTTCATCATTATACTGCGTATAACCACCTTCAACTTTTGGCACCATTTTATTGCGAATTCTTACATTTGCAAATGTACCACGCATCATCACCTCGTGGTTACCACGACGTGCACCATATGAATTAAAATCAGCATGTGATATACCACATTCTATTAGATATTTTGCTGCTGGAGAATTTTTAGCAATACTGCCAGCTGGGCTTATATGATCTGTCGTAATACTATCACCAAATATAGCAAGTATCCTTGCTTCATGTACGTTCTTTAACAGACTTCTTGTACTAGCAGAGTGTTTTGTAAAACCATCAAAGTATGGTGGATGTTTTATGTAGGTACTATTTTCATTCCAAGCATATTGTATTGATGAAGTATCTTGCAGTGATTTCCAGTTGTTATCTCCATCAAATACAGATGCGTATTTTTCAACGAACATCTCTCTTGTGACAACTGAATTTACCAGTGTATTCACCTCATTGCTTGTTGGCATTATATCATTCAAGAAAATTTTTTTTCCATCTGTGGTTTTACCAATAACATCTTTGGTAATATCAACATTGAATGAACCAACCAATGCATAGGCAACACATAACATTGGTGCAGCTAAATAATTTGCTCGCACAAGTGGATGCACTCTGCCTTCAAAATTCCTATTGCCCGATAACACACTCACAGTTACAAGTTGATTTTCAATGATGGCATTTTCAACATCATGGTTAAGAGGACCAGAATTCCCTATGCATGTTGTACAACCATAGCCTACTAGGTTGAAGCCAAGTGCATCGAGATATTCTTGTAACCCTGCTTTTTGTATGTATTCTGTTACTACCTTTGAACCTGGTGCGAATGATGTTTTCACCCATGGTTTTACATGTAATCCATACATCACTGCTTTCTTTGCCAATAATCCTGCAGCAATCATAGCAAATGGATTTGATGTATTGGTGCAACTGGTTATTGCTGATATTACAATACTACCATTTTTTAACTCACCATTTTGCAATTGGATTTTTTCACCTAAATTTTGCGGATTTTTGTTGAGAGCAGATAAATTAGTAGCGAAGTTTTTTGCTGCATCTTCAAGTAAAACCTTATCCTGAGGACGGTATGGCCCTGCAACGGATAGTTTGATTTCATCTAGTTTTATCTCTAGTTTTTCATCGTATTTTATTTTACTATTTGTGCTTTCACTGTGGTCGTACCATAAACCTTGTTGTTTAGCATACTTCTCACATGTCGCTATAGATTCGTCACTTCTACCAGAAAGATATAAATATTTCATTACCTCAGCATCGATCGGAAAGAATCCACATGTTGCGCCATACTCTGGTGCCATGTTACTAACTGTTGCTCTATCTGCCAATGACAAGTGTTGTAGTCCATCACCATAAAATTCAACAAATTTTCCTACAACATTGAGTTTTCGCAATTCATGTGTAATTGTTAGCACCAAATCTGTTGCTGTAACTCCACTTCTTAATCTACCAGTTAAATGTACTCCAACAACATTTGGCAATAGCATTGATATTGGCTCACCCAACATCGCAGCCTCAGCTTCTATACCTCCTACTCCCCATCCAAGCACTCCAAGTGCGTTTACCATGGTTGTATGACTATCAGTGCCTACAAGAGTATCAGGATAGCATAAATTTCCCTCTGCATTTGCCACAACAAAAACAACCTTTGCCAAGTATTCAAGATTTACTTGATGACATATACCAGTGCCTGGTGGTACAACACGAAACTTTTTCAGTGATTGCTGTGCCCACTTGAGAAACTCATACCTTTCATTATTGCGTGCGAATTCTATATCGGTATTTTCCTTGAATGCAACAGAAGTACCATATTTGTCTACCTGCACTGAATGGTCTATCACGAGATCAACTGGAATGTTTGGATTCACTTCTGCGGGATCACAACCAAAGTCTGCTGTGGCATCGCGCATTGCTGCTATATCCACCACAGCAGGTACACCTGTGAAATCTTGCATGAGAACTCTTGCAGGGTAAAATGATATATCATACTCTTCAGATGTTGTAGAAGCAATGGAAGAGTACTTTCGTGAAAGGTATTTGAAAATCTCTATATTGTTTTCTGAATCTTTTTCACTGTTACGCAGAAGATTTTCAAATATCACTCTGATACTAAATGGCATCAAATCAATTGATATATCCATATCATTTGCTGCAGCTTTTATATCAAAATACCTATACTCGCTGTCATTATGTATTAGAGTTGCATTATAATGTTGCATAATAATCAATATTTCTTTTCAACAATTATCACATGCTGATATATTTGAGCATAACAGTAGTAATAAAACACCAGAAAACAGCTGATTCATCCGGTTTACAAACTATTCTGCCACCTTTCATGGGTAGCATCAACATCTTTTTTGTTTTATAACTTGCTATATGTTATCATTTGGTGGAAATTATCAAAATATTATAGATTAATGTTATTAAACTTTGATGCAGCATGATGAATGTACAAGAAATCAATATATATAAAACAACTTCAGATGCATTAATAAATGTCCTGACAAAACTTGTAGAAACAGTGGTTTTACAAGGCAATCGCATTTATATACTGTGCAAAGACGCCAAAGAGATGAAACATCTTGATGCTATACTATGGTCATACAATCAACTATCCTTTTTACCTCATGGTACGTTAGATGATCCATATCAAAATGAACAGACAGTGCTGCTAGGGGTCGATGCTGAATTAACGCCAGCAAATAATGCAACCATTATGATATCAGTTGATCATCCAATATTTTTTGATCGAGAATTAATTGTCAGTAACAATGATTCATTGAACAGAAAATTTTGCTTCCAAAAAATTTTATTACTATGTGTGACGAAACATTGTGTGACGAAACATACTGCATTGGATTGCATTGAGAGCCATTGTTTGAATAGTTTCATCGGTAATAATACAACAACATTCATCATAGAACAAAACAACAATGGAAGATGGTTAAAAAAACAAATATGAAAAAACAATCTATGCTTGCATTGGTTGAAAGTAAATGTAAGAAGTGTTGCATTAATATTACTACACATCGCAAGGTTATCATCTCTGTAATGTGTGACGCTGATGATCATCCTGATGCTGAGGAGATATATTCTAGAGCCAGTGCCATCAATTCAAAGATTAGTCTTGCAACAGTCTATAGAACAATTAATGTTTTTGAAAATTGTAAAATCGTTAGCCGTCTTGAAATAGGTGATGGCAAGGCAAGATATGAAATTAATACTGATGAGATGCAGCATTACCATCTGATAGATAAAGACGATGGTAGCATTATAGAGTTCTTCGATGAGGAAATAGAAAAGCTTAAAACAAGAATAGGGGAGAAACTTGGATATACAATAATTGAAAGCAAATTTGAGTTATATGGTAGAAAAAAACAGCAACAACCGAGACAAGATAATTGCGATACAAGGTGATGCATTGGAAAGCTTAAAACTGCATCTTGATAGCAGTTTACTGATAGCAAGTGAATTATATGCGCGCGGTTACAAGATATTTTGGTATGTATACGATAAGCTAATAAGCATCAATAGTCAGGTATATGCAACAGGATATTATCTCAGCATAAAACGTTATATGAGCGGTATATCACTTGTTTCATATGAAAAGATTTCAGATCTTGTAACGATGGATTTATCTGAAGTTTCATGCATTATGGTGAGGCAAAATCCACCATTTAATATGCAGTATATTACTTCAACTATCTTATTATCAATCTTAGAAAATGGCTCTGAAGGTAGTAAAATACCATTTATAATGAATAGTCCTAGTACAATTCGAAATAATGCTGAAAAGGTATTACCTATATCACTGTCTCGCATTATCAAGCAAAAACATAATTTGCGACAGTCAGTAATCATACCAGATACAATTATTACGTCAGATATTAAGCCTATTATGGATCTTCTACAAAAACACGATTCAATTATATTAAAACAGCTATATAACTATGGGGGACAAGACGTAATGAAAGTATCACAATATAATACATCAAAGCAAATTATAGAAAAGTTTTTACAATGCGATAATCACTTGCCAATCATTGCACAACAGTTCATACCAGATGTCATATATGGTGATAAACGAGTTGTAATATGTGATGGCGAAATAGTAGGAGTTGTGAAGAGAACACCGATGGATGGAAGTTTTTTAACAAATATTGTTGCTGGCGCAACGGCTGAGACAACAACTTTAAATGACGAGGAAGTAACATTATGCAAAATACTAGCATTAGAACTACAAGCCATGGGAATATTTTTAGCAGGCATTGACTTACTAAAGGGTTTAATCATAGAAATCAATATTACCTCCCCGTCACTATTAGTCACAACAGATACGATACAGTTTTCAAACACACATCAACTTGTTGTCGACAAAATGGAGCAATATTTTCATTAACTTTGGTTGAGGGTATCATCTATTTCTTCCCTCAGCAAATCACCAACAAATCCAGCCAAGCCTACTCTTCGGGTTTTTCTTAGCCTCTCTGCTCTTAATATCGCGTGTAGTTTTTCCATGCTTTCATCAAGATCCCTATTGATGATATGATAATCATATTCATGCCAATGACTCAATTCAAAATTTACATGGTCTATTCTATTCTTAATGATATTATCATCATCGAGATTTCTAGTTTTTAAGCGCTTGAGCAGTTCGCTTTTAGAGGGTGGCAATATAAAAACACTTGTGACGTCAGGTCTTGCAGAACTGATGAGTTGTCTATGTCCTTGCCATTCTATGTCAAATAACACATCTTCTCCATCACTTAAATATGATTCGACTGTTGCACGTGGTGTGCCATAAAAATTTCCGAAAACCTCAGCATATTCAAGCAGTTGTCCATGTGCAACCATTGCCTTAAACTTATCTATCGTTACAAAATGGTAATCTACACCATCCACTTCTCCCGATCTCATAGGTCTTGTTGTAACTGAGATGGACCAATGTATATGATCATCTGCTTCCATTAACCTCTTGGCCATCGTTGTTTTTCCAGTGCCTGATGGTGCTGACAACACAAGCATAAAACCCCTTCTCTTTATATCAAGGTTGATCATTGAATCCACTTAAACATTTCTTGTTATTTTTTTCTTAGTTGTGTTTGGTAGAAATCTGTTGATAAGATACATTACATGTTCATCACGAGACTTTGCCGAATCACCGCCCATCACAATTGTCACGATGTTTGAATTTCTATTTTTCATGGATGTAGCTATATTAAAGCCTGATGGTATTGTGAAACCTGTTTTCAAACCATCTATGCCAATTTGGTGTGATAAAACCTTGTTATGCGTTTTAATAACTTTTCCTTTGAAAGTAAAGCTTTTACTTGAAAACATTTTATAATATCTACCATGATACTTACGTAATGCTATCGCAAGTTTTGCCATGTCATATGCTGTTGTATACTGTTTTGCATGATGCCATCCATGTGGTGTCATGAAGCGGGTATTATGCATACCTACTTGTTTTGCCTTACGATTCATCATCATAATAAATTTGTTAACATTACCATTGCCTAATGTTTCAGCTATAGCAAATGTTGCATCATTTGCCGACTTCACTATCATAGCATATATTGCATCTTTTACAGTGATATATTCCCCAGGCTTAAGTCCTAAAATAGATGGTTTTTGCATGCTAGCAAGTTTGGAAACCTTGATTTTTTGATGTAAAGTAATCTTTTTTTTCTGCAATGCGTCAAATGTGAGGTAAATTGTCATCATTTTGGTGAGAGATGCTGGATGTCTTTTAGCTATTGCATTATACTGATGTAATACCTTCAATCTCTTAACATCAACAACAATGCTAGCATATTTATCCAGATTGGATGTTGGATAGTGGTTGAGTTTTGTGTGTGTAGCTGAGCTTTCACAACATAGCAATATACATACGATACAATGACTAATTATGAACACAACAGATTGCGAAAACCAGTATGGTTTCTGATATTGTAGTTGTTTCGAAAGATTGTATTGATTTTTGAACATATATTAATATGAACTATTTAGTATTGTTATATCATCCAATATTAATGCAAGAACATATGGATTTAAATTCATACTTGGTAGGAGAATATTAATGTTGTATCTATTGTAATATCGTTCGACTCGAACACTATTTTCAAATTGTGCTTCCTTCGCGTGTTGTACTGATGCGACGCCTCCATTGCTAAAATCTTGCCACATTGATGCTACAAAGGAAGTCAAGTATTTAAGTTGCATCATTTTATTCTTAGTACTGCTATCTGCATTTTTACAAGCACTGTCTTTAATTATAACTGATAATAATGATACCTCTTCCAAACTGTTAGAATGCATATTATCAGTATCAAACACAACAAATTTGCCATATGATGCTGCGATGTTTCTTATGATTGTTTTGCACTTTTGAATGCTATCTGCAAAAGCTAATGTTGAATTGCTGCTAAAAACTAATCTGCAGTAGGGGTACTGTAGTGCGCAATGTGATTCAACATTCACTCCTGCCTTTAGCATCTCTAGCATTACATCTGAACGCAAGTCATGAAAAACGTCAACGCATTTTGCGTGCATTGATTCACCATTGCTTGTGCCATTACAATTGAGATCATATAATGCAAAATCACATTTTGCACAATATGATGTATTATTGTTTGTAGTAGGATATAGTATGCTTCTGCAGTGCAATATAGATCTAGCATCATGTATGACAGGTATAAATGCATCCAGCTCATCTCGTTGTACTACACTGCATATTGCACATAGTGTTGGTTGCACAGAACATGGATCCATAAATGTTGTATTAGCATCGGGTAACAATACAAGGAGTGATGTATCAATTTCGTATGTGCACTGTATTTCTAATACGTCTAAAGTTTTTTGATATAAAGCCATCGATTGATCACTATAATATGTCTTATAAACGTCATGATCAAGTGTAATATATTGGCTATTATCATGTATTGTAAACCTAGATGTTGGTAATGTGATGCTTTTGATATTGCCATTAATGTCATTGAACATAAAACGTATAACAACAGCATCTTCTACTTTATTTACGATTTGTTTGATTGCGCTGAGTAAATACTGCAGTGACAAAACAATTTTACCATCCATTTTTACTATATATAAATTACTGGGATATATGCTGTCATCAATATCATTAAATTAGAAACACATACAATGACACGTTTTTCGCTATATCTACAGGTCTTATATCAAATGAGCACTCTGATAATAGAAATCATATTATAACTTAAATGTAAGTTTTTCATAAAAAATCTTTTATTTTACACTTGAAAGAAATTATATATATGCATATATAGACTGCGTATACAGGTGTATAGTGGAGTTTTATCTTTACATAATTTAATATAGAGAAGTAAGTGTGGTGCTGTATACCTAATTTCACATCAAAATAAGTAACTAAAGTAACATGACTGCAAAAATTAGACCATTACATGATCGCATATTAGTTGAGCGTATGGAACAAGAGAGTAAAACGAGCGGTGGTATTATAATACCTGATACAGCAAAAGAAAAACCAATGGAGGGAAAAGTTATAGCTGTTGGAAGTGGTACAAGAGATGATAAAGGTAATGTAAAGCCACTTGATGTAAAAAAGGATGATATTGTACTCTTTACAAAATGGGGGGGGACAGAAGTTAAAATTGATGGTCATGAGTATCTTATCATGAAAGAAACAGATGTTTTAGCAATAGTAGAGAAGTAAAGCATTCCAATTTTTTAAACAAAAAACAATTAAATTTAAATCAGGTAAATAATATGAGCGTAAAAGAAATTCTAAATGGTAGCAAAATCAGGGAAAAAATGCTCAAAGGCATAGCAGTAACAGCAGATATAGCCGGCGTTACATTAGGACCACGTGGTCGTTCAGTGATTATAGAGAAATCTTATGGTGCACCTAAGATAACAAAGGATGGCGTTACTGTTGTGAAAGAGCTGGAGCTCAGTGATAGATTTGAAAATCTTGGTGTGCAGCTACTAAAAGAAGCAGCAAGTAAGTCAAATGATAATGCTGGTGATGGTACTACGACTACAACAGTACTAGCAGCTGCGATGTCACGTGAAAGTGCTAAAAAAGTTGCAGCAGGACTGAATCCTATGGACTTGCGTCGCGGCATGGAGACTGCTACTAGAATCATTGTAGATCAAATTAAAAGCACATCACGTCCTATAAAATCATCATCAGAAGTAGCACAGGTTGCTACTATTTCAGCAAATGGTGATGGGGCAATAGGTCAGATGTTGGCTGAGGCGTTTGATAAGGTTGGTAAGGATGGTGTTGTTACAGTTGAAGAAGCTAAAAGCAGCAGTGAATTAGAACTGGAAGTAGTTGAAGGGTTGAATTTTGATCGTGGATATCTATCACCTTACTTTGCTACCAACTCAGAGAAAATGGTTTGTGAGATGGAAAAACCACATGTACTTATATATGATAAAAAGATCAGTAACATACAGCAGATGCTACCATTATTGGAATCCGTTGTACAATCTGGTAGACCATTATTTATAATAGCTGAAGAAGTAGAGGGTGAAGCTTTAGCAACTCTTGTTGTGAATAAGATACGTGGTGGATTGAAAGTTGCTGCTGTGAAGGCGCCTGGATTTGGTGATAGAAGAAAAGCAATGCTTGAAGATATTGCTACTGTCACAGGTGCTCAATTAATCAGTGAAGATCTAGGACATAAACTTGAAAATGTGACATTAGATCACCTTGGTACGGCACAAAAAATCATTGCTACGAAGGATGATACAACAATAGTTGGAGGATTTGGTAATAAAGATGAGATTACTGCACGTTGTAAACAAATTAAAGCACAAATAGAAGAAACATCTTCCGATTATGATCGTGAAAAACTGCAGGAGCGCTTAGCAAAACTTTCAGGTGGTGTTGCTATAGTACGTGTTGGTGGTATCACAGAGGTTGAAGTGAAGGAAAAAAAGGATCGTGTTGAGGATGCTTATCATGCCACCAAGGCTGCGATAGAAGAAGGCGTTGTGTCTGGTGGAGGATGTGCTCTATTGTATGCTGCACGTGCGTTGGACAATGTTAAGGGGCATAATCCTGATGAAGACGCAGGAATTGAAGTAATCAAAAGATCACTATCTGCACCGATTCGTAAAATACTAGACAATGCTGGTATTGATGGCGCATCAATAATTGAGAAGTTAGTTGAAAAGCAGGATGTTGAGCAGATATATGATGCACAAAATCATGAGTTTGTTAATGCATTTAAAAATGGTATTATAGATCCAACAAAGGTTGTACGTACTGCTCTTGAAAGTGCTGCTTCGATAGCTAGCTTGCTCGTGACAACTGAAGCTGCTCTTGTTGACAAACCTCAGACTAAAAAGGATAGTATGCCAGGTGGTGGCCATCATCATGGTGGCATGGATGATATGGATTTCTAATATTAATATGAAACAGTACTTATTTCAAGTACTGGGCAGTGGATACAGTACTGTAGACACTGTTCATTTGAGCACTGCACACATCCCAGCAGTTATGGCGTGTGGTGTTATTATCACGACAGAATTGGTCAAATATTCAACACGCAAATATTTGTCCCTCTAAAACATCTATATCAATCATCTCAATTGGTTGTATTGCTACATTATCAACTATTTTTTCAGCAGCTCTTCGCACCATTTCGACACCACTTGGGTGGCCATATATTGTTACATGTAAATCTTCACCAATTATGAATTGTGAGGCATTCGCGAAGAAGTTTTTGAACTTTTGCCAGCCACTTCTTTCCCAACATAACATTTCTTCCGGAATAGCAGAAGAGCCCTGTTTTTCAATGGATTTCACTTGCTTATCAAGATTGACATTGATATTATGCATAGCTTGCTCAATGTTGTAGAAAGCTGTTGCAGTCTTAGTATGTGCATTTATTGATTTCTCTAGTGTTTTCAGATGGTCGATTGATGCAGAGATCAGATCAAACGCATGTTTAACATTATACTGATAGTTCTTCACATCATTGATACTCTCAAAATACTTCGGTATATTACTAATTACTGTCTTCAGATTATTGAATTCTTCTTCAGAAAACTTATCCCTTACATATCTCAGAACAACAGCTTCTTGTGCTGCGTTTATGAACTCTTTTGTCGTGTTAACAACCTTTTGCATCTGATTTCTTTTATAAGATGTATCATTTTCTATGCGTGCCAGTAATTCATTATTACTTTCCATGGCATCAGATACATAATCTGATTGTTGTACTATCTTTGATATCTTGCTTTCAAGTACATTTTGCTGTGCAATCACATCCTGTAGCTGTGCTTTAGCACCATCATCCAAGTTATGTTGCAATGCATGTATTTTGTTGGATAAATCCTTAAATGACGTGTGCAAACTATTAGCTGCACTGCTGTTATTGCCAGCAACAAGCAAATTACTTGTCTTACGCAAAAAGATTTCTGCAAACCAAGTTGGTAATTGCATGTCATCAACATACTGTTGTAGTGCCGATGTCAAATCGGACGTATTTTTTAACGCAGTAGTGATGTCATTAAGCTTAGCTTTTGGTAAATTCAATACATCTATTGTTTCAGATGTAGTTTTTTGTATCTTAGCACTCAAATCGCGATTTATAACAGCATCATGCATTGCGTGTAAGAGGTTTTGTTGTGCAAACAACACCCCCTGCAAGAGACCCATTCTACCATCTAATGCATTAGATGCCGTACTAATATTATTAGTGATGCTATTAATACTACCTACTAAGGAAGTATCACTGTTTTTCATATCATATACAACATCATCAGCTATTTTTTCTGCTGCAATTTTGATTCTATCTATAAGTTTCTGCTTATTGTTTTCATATCCAATAAGCTTTAAAACATCATTGATATTCTTGTTGAATTTACCATACTCAATCTTTACAGCATGTTTTTCATTATTAAACTTTGCAGATGCTCTAATTGCAAATGAAAGCATTTCGAAAGTTTTTTGTGCAACTTGTTTCTTATTCATTTATTAGCCGTTATACTTTAGTGTTCAAATATACAATGGTACGATACCATGATATATATTACAATGATATGAAGAGCAAAATCTCATTGCGTTTTTTGTGTATTTGCATTGTTGTGTACCTCATTTCTTCTGACTACATCAACATATCCATGTTGTCTCATAATCTTTTGTCCATCATATACCTGTTCCTGCTCATCTTTTCTATTCTTCATAACATCACCAATATTCTTGAGTTCATTCAACAATGGATCATTGTTATCCAAATGCAATGCTTTTGCAAGCTCATCTGTATCACCACTTCTCACTAATTGTTTGATACCTTCGGCCATTGCATTAAAATCATTTATGGACTCACATAGTGCAAATATTATTGAAAGCTGTTTGGTGACTTTCTTATCATCCATATCTAATTTGCAGATAGACATATACTTCACAACATTTGTTACAAACTGCTTACGTGCATCAATATGATTGATCTCATCCGTTTCACCATCAAAACACTTTGACGGGCGATATACTGCAATATTGCCGGTATAGTCTTGTATTATGCCATTTTCACAATCTAACATTTTAATTTGCTTTTGCTTATTTTGAACACCAACGCGTTCAGCACCTTGATATAACACTGATATGTTCTCAAAGTCTATAAAATCAACCTTAACTGTAGGCATTTCATTAATATTAGTTTCAAATAGAGTTAAACCTTCTTCAACACCATTTAGTGGTGTCAAGTCAAATTCAACATTTGTAACAATATTTATTGCTTTGATGTGTTCAGTCGAATTAAACGCACCATAATCAAATGATCTAGTGTATTTCACTGCGCCATTTTTATCTTTTGTTATGGAAACACTACGATTTTGTGTCACCAAATGATGATCATGCTCCAACTCATAATCATGCTCCAACTTATGCTGAAGGAATATATATTCCGCACCAAAAAATCTCTGAGAATTGCAAATTTTCAGCCAATCCTTTTGTGCTTGGTTAAGGAATTTAATACTATCTATAGCATCATAGCTTGCGATGTTTGTCATGCTACCATCTACATCATAAGCTAACACTGGTGTTCTATTTATATCAGTTCGCGTGCAAACTTCAAAAGCATTTCTAATTTTTTGCAATTCTTCATCCAAATATGTCTGTACATCTTGTGCGTTTTTATCATTTTTAATTTCATTATAACACATAGCAAGCATACGTATTGTACCTATAATGAGAGTATAACCATCACCAGTATTGAGATTAATAAGATCCGCATTAGCAGTGATTTCGCTCAATGTTTTATCATCCCCAGTAGTGATTACCCGCTTAATTAATTCATTAATAACATCTCGCAGTTGTGTTATCTTGTCATTATTACGAATGCTATCATCACGTATTATCCTTATCCCTTTGCTAACACTAGGATCCGACAATATATACATATCAGATTGAATGTATTCTGCTAGATCGAGGTTTTTGCCATTTGCCACCTTTTGATTTAGCGATTGTATAAAGTCTTTGTATGAAAGAATTTTACTTGCACTTTTATTCTCAGGTTCTTCATCACGCTTCCAACCAAAAACAGTAATGATTTTATTAAATGCTCCTGCGATCACTGATGCAAAGAAATTCGGCACTCTACCAATAGTGAACAGCATTCGTTTGAATAATTCAAGCATTTTATTGTAGTATTACCTCTCTCCCTCTCATTATATTTATTATAACACAATGCATACGAGTGTGCAAATGTTTGACCATCAATGGTTGTACATACCATTCAGCTATTTCATCTCATTTGCAGTTGTTATATCATCATAAGTGTTAATTTTATCATCTAATTTTGATTGTTTATATACTCCAAGGATTTGAGAGATCATACTACTTAAATTACTGACATCAGCTGGTACTATCATGGTATTGTTGGTTTTCGCCAATTCTTTAAATGCATCTATATAACGTTCTGCAATACGCAAACCTACTGCGTCTTTACCACCGTTTTGCGATATTGTGCTAGCAATTACTGATATACTTTCCGCTGTGGCGTTTGCGACAAGCAATATACCTTCAGCTTCACCTTTTGACTTATTAATTTGGTCAGTCATCATAGCTTCAGAATTGAGTACAACTTCACACTTTTTACCTTCGGCTATATTTACCATAGATTGCATCCGCCCTTCAGATTCAAGAATGTTTGCCCTTTTTTGTCTCTCTGCTGCAACTTGCATTTCCATTGACTTGAGAATACTTGCTGGTGGTTTTATATCACGTATTTCATATCTCATGCATTGAATACCCCATGGTCCTGCAGCCTCATTTATTGCTTCAACTATTTGTGCATTTAACAACTCACGTGCTTCAAATATGTTTTCCATTGTCAATTTACCTAATGCTGATCTCATAGAAGTTTGAGCAAGTTGAGTAACAGCATAGTATGGATTTTCAACACCATATGAAGCATCAACTGGATTTGTTATTTTCACGTATATTATTCCATCCATCAAAAGTGTGACATTGTCTTTTGTTATTGCTGCCTGCTCTAGAACATCTATAGCCCTTTCCTTGAAAGTATGTTTGTATGAAACTTTTTCGATAAAAGGTATTATGAAATGAAGTCCAGCTTCAAATAACTTATTGTATTTTCCAAGCCTTTCCACTATCCATGCTTGTTGTTGTGGTACTATTTTGATTGAAAATACACCGATTGCAAGTATTACGAGTCCTAGCAAAGCAAGTGTCATATCAGATTCCTGCAACATATTGATCATTATTAATTAAAATTAAAGTTCATCACACTTCGATCTTATCACTCAAGACTTTAAAATGTTGCAGCTATATTTCAATGTTAATCTGATAATATAATTCTCACTTCCGTATTTTCTATTATAGCAACTGCTGCCATATCACTATCAACAGTAATACTATGACGACATTCCCCGTTCGAGGTTTTAATCGATATCACACCAGCAACCAACTCAATAATCATTGGTTCATGCCCATACATCGCTTCCAACATACCATTTTTTCCTGGTAGTGAAACTGATGTGCATTGTCCCTCAAATAATTCTCCTTCTGGTTTAACAACCATGAGATTAATTTGTGTTTCCTGCATAGCAACTTTTTATAATTTTTTTGCTTTTTCTTCCACTTCCTCTATGGTACCAACCATATAAAATGCAGCTTCAGGCAAATGATCATAATGCCCATCTATAATCTTTTTGAACCCTGAAATTGTATCATACATGCTGACGAGACATCCAGGCATGCCACTGAAGGTTTCAGCAACATTGAATGGCTGAGATAAGAATCTCTGAATTCTTCTTGCTCTTACTATGACAATTTTATCTTCTGCTGATAGCTCATCAACACCAAGTATTGCTATCATATCCTGCAACGATTTATATGTCTGTAATATTCTTTGTACTTCCCTAGCAGTGTTATAATGTTCATCACCAACAATTTCTGGTGTTAACATCTGCGATGTGCTGTCAAGTGGATCGATCGCTGGATATATACCAAGCTCTGCAAGTGCACGACTCAACACAGTTGTAGCATCAAGATGAGTGAATGATGTTGCTGGTGCTGGATCTGTAAGATCATCAGCAGGTACATATATAGCCTGTACTGAAGTAATCGAACCAGATTTTGTTGATGTTATCCTCTCCTGCAATGCACCCATTTCCGTTGCAAGAGTTGGTTGATATCCCATGGCTGAAGGTATACGTCCTAATGTTGATGAAACCTCAGCGCCTGCCTGTGTGAACCTGAAGATATTGTCTATGAATAATAGGATATTCTGACGCTCCTGATCACGAAAATATTCAGCCATACTGAGTGCTGACAAAGCAACCCTCGCTCTAGCTCCTGGTGGTTCATTCATTTGTCCATACACGAGGGTTACTTTGGATTTTTCAGGATTTTCCAAATCTATCACCTTCGATTCAATCATTTCATTATATAGGTCGTTACCCTCTCTTGTGCGCTCACCAACACCAGCAAACACTGAAAAACCACTATGTGCTTTTGCGATATTGTTTATTAGTTCCATTATCAATACTGTTTTGCCAACACCAGCACCACCAAATAAACCAATTTTTCCCCCCTTTGGATATGGAGCCAATAGATCTATAACCTTGATGCCAGTGACCAGCACTTCACTATTGGTTGACTGATCAATCAGTTCTGGGGGTTTTGCATGTATAGACCTATATTCTGTTGCATTAACTTGTCCTTTACCATCTATTGTTTCACCAATAACATTGAAGATTCTACCTAGTGTACATCTCCCAACTGGTACCTTGATAGTATCACCTGTATCAACGACATCAATTCCTCTTGCCAAACCATTTGTATTATCCATTGCAATTGTTCTCACAATGCTTTCTCCCAAGTGTTGAGCTACCTCTAGCACAAGTCTTTTATCACCCAAACAACAGTGCAGTGCGTTGAGTATTGGTGGCAGATGTGATTCAAACTGTACATCTACTATACTACCCATAATTTGTATTACCTTGCCTTTTTTCACTGTTTGTGCACCATTTGATGTAACTGTGTTTTGTGTCTTACTTCCTTGCATTACTGATTTGACATTTTGTTTTATAAAATGAATAAATTGAAACATATATAATTCATAACATCATCTTGCACAAGCAAAGTATGCAAAATGTACGACACCAACAGTTATACTGAGTTGATATGAACACTCATGATAAAAGTTTTGACCATGCTGGATCAGATGCAGTGCTCGGAGTTTTTATGCGCTTCTCGTTATATCCTGTAACATCAACCTTATGAATATAGTTCTGTCCATTCCGTTGCTCTCTTGAAAACATTATCACTCTACCATTTGGTGACCATGTTGGTCCTTCATCCAACCAACTTGTAGTTAGCAGTCTTTCACCACTACCATCTGGACGCATCAAACCTATATAAAACATTCCACCTTCCATTTTTGTGAAGGCTATAAAATCACCTCTTGGAGACCATACTGGATCAGCATATTTGCCAATGCCATGACTTATTTTGATCACATTGGAACCATCTCTATTCATCACATATAAATGCTTGCTGCCATCACGATCTGAATTGAAAACTATTTTTTTTCCATCAGGAGAATATGAAGGTGATGTGCTGATCGTACCATCAATACCAGCAATCCTCTTCATCGTACTACTGCTAAGATTCACCTCATGAATTGAAGTTGTACCATTGCGCGCTATTGACATGATCAAGTACTTGCCATCAGGAGAAAATCTTGGTGCAAATGACATACCACGGAAATTACCGACCAATTGACGTCTACCACTTGCTAAATCAAATAGGAATACCTGTGGTATATTGTTTGCATAGGATAGATATGCTACACGGTGACTTGATGGATCGAATCTGGGTGTTAACACAAGTTTTTTACCATCACTTAGCATCTGTACATTATCGCCATCTTGATCCATAATGGCCAGTCTTTTGATTTTTTTCTTACCTGTTCCCGATTCTGATATGAAGACAACACGTGAATCAAAATACCCTTGTTCACCTGTAAGATGTGAATATATTTTATCTGATATCTTATGAGCTGCTCTGTGCCATCCGTTTCTGTGGATTTTATAGCCAAGTCCATCTATCAACACTTGACCATACGGATCCCATATCTTGATTGAAACTTTTATTTCATTACCCGCTAGTTGTTCAACGTGTCCAATTACAAGTACTGTTGCACCTATTTTTCTCCAGTTTGAAAAGTTTGGGTATGTTTTTATATTTGGTTTTTCCAGAAAAGCAGTACTATCAATCAATCTGAAAAGTCCAGATCCTTCAAGATTATTAGCTATTTTTTTGAAAATACTACTTGCTGTTTCTTGTATTGATCTATCACCATAAAATTCAACCATTGCAATAGGCATTGGATCAACTTGTCCTTGAGTTATATCGATGCGAACCAGAGCATTTACATTTTGTGTTGGTATCAGTATTAGAAAAAGTATTGTTAATATAATATTTACATGAGAACTTTTCCTATGTTGAAAGATCATTTTGTTATCCAATTTTTTATTGATTATTTGCTTGTCATATATCAGGAGATTATATCATGAGGTATTTTTAATACAAGTGTAACTATAGGTAGTGAACTAATTTCTAAGTAATATATATGAAACAACAATTGCAGAACAGATCATTTGGTAGGAGGAAAGTGCATAAACTAAGTACAATGCAAAGTGCTATGATGAATGAAATGCTGCCATTAATACGTCCCTCACAAACTTTTATTAGAAATGTGGATGAAGTCAATGTGAAAATTTGGTTTGAAATAGGATTCGGTAGTGGTGAACATCTTATCGATCTACTTGAGAGGACAGCATATGATGATAACAAACCATACATAATAGGTTGTGAGCCATATATTAATGGCACTGTCAAAGTACTGCAATATATTAATGACAAAAGTATAAATAATCTTATGATATGGTGTGATGATGCTCGTGATTTGATGCTACAGATAGGTGATGGACTTGTGGAAAAATGGTATATATTGTTTCCTGATCCATGGCCTAAGAAAAGACATCATAAAAGGCGTATTATAAATGACGATATGTTGAAGCTGTTAACGCACAAGACATCAATAAATGGTATACTAACAATAGCAACCGATCATACTGGATATGCAGAATGGATCAAATGTGTGCTAGATAGGTTTTCAGATTGTTGGTACATCGAGTATAAAACTTTATATAATGTGGAAGAATGTTCAAACCACCATATACTAACCAGATATTGTCAAAAGGCACTGCTGCGTGGCGATATAATACATTTATTTAGTCTATGCAAAAGGTAAGACACACTATATTTGTCCAACAGTTTTTATTTTTGCTTTAGGATGTATTTCATTTTGTGACATCACAACAAGATTTGATTTAAACCGTTCAATAATCGATCTCACAAATGGCCTTAGGACAGGTGATGTTAGTATAACTGGATATTCGTTGTTTGCATGTTGTTTATCAATCTCGGTAGTGACAGATATAACAAACTCATGTAGTTTACTAGGTGGCATGATGAGTTGTTTACCATCACCTTCACCAACTATGTTTTCGATAAAACTTTGCTCCCATGTAGGTGATAGTATAATGATTGGAATATAATGATAAATGTTTGTATTAGCCTGGCATATCTGTTTTGCTAACCTTATTCTAACATGTTCAACCAATCTACTGATGTTTTTTGTTGTGCTGCAGATTTCAGAAAGGGCTTCTAATATTGCTGCTAAATCTCTTATTGAAACGCTTTCACTGAGTAGTGATTGTAGAACTCTTTGCAATGTGACAAGTGTCATATCATTTGGAATGATAGTATCAATAAGCTTTTTATGCTCTGGTTGTAAATTATCTATGAGTTTTTGTACTTCACCATATGTCAGTAAATCTGTAATGTTTTCTTTAACCAACTCCGTAAGGTGTGTAACTATCACTGTTGATGGTTCAACAACAGTATATTCTTTAAACATAGCTTCTTCTCGGGCTGATGCACTAACCCATCTAGCGTTGATATTGAATGCTGGGTCCTTGACATCCTCACCAACTATTGTCATTGCTGTTCCCTTGGGATTCATAATCAATAATTTCCCTGGACGAACAGAATTACGACCAACTTCAACGTCCTTTATACGTATTACATATTCATTACTTTCTAGTTGCATATTATCCTGGATACGTACTGATGGTAGTATAAAACCCATCTCCCTAGCGATTTGTTTTCTAAGGTTTTTTATTTGGGTCGTGATTTTTTTATCCTCATCTCCCCCTAAAAGTGATATGAGAGCATATCCCAATTCGAGTTTGATATTATCCATCTGCAATGATTGCATTAATGCCTTTTCGGATAACTCCTTAACTTCTGCTGGTGTTTTAGGAGTTTCGTCAGTTTGTTCAACAACTGCTCTTTTATTTTTATTAATAAAATATGCACTTATACCACATAATGTTGCTACAATACTGAATGGTATAAATGGTATACCTGGCATTATAGCTCCCATAACAAATAATAAGCCACCACTTATTGCAAGACTCTGTGGATAATTACCAAGTTGTTCAAATATTGCCTTATCTGTTGATCCACGGATGCCAGATTTTGTTACCAACAAACCTGCGGCAATTGAAACAATCAGTGCTGGAATTTGTGTCACTAGTCCATCACCTATTGTAAGTATGGTATATGTATGCAGTGCTTGCGAAAATGTCATATTCTTTTGCACTATACCTATTAATATTCCTCCTACAAAATTTATGAATGTTATAAGGAGGCCAGCTATTGCATCACCCCTCACAAACTTATTAGCACCATCCATAGCACCATAGAAGTTTGTTTCGTTTTCCAAATCCTTACGACGTTGTTTTGCTTCATCTTCTTGTATCAGACCAGCTGATAAATCCGCATCTATGGCCATTTGTTTTCCAGGCATAGCATCTAAACTAAAACGCGCTGCAACTTCAGCGATGCGTCCTGAACCTTTTGTTATTACAATGAAATTAATGATTGTTAATATGCCAAATACTATTGTACCTATTACCACTGATCCCTGCATTACAAAATAGCCAAAAGCTTCAACAACATGACCTGCAGCAGCTGTACCAAGATGCCCATCTGCTAGTATCAAGCGTGTGGTAGATATGTTGAGTGCTAGCCTCAACATTGTTACAACTAACAACACACTAGGGAATGAATTAAAATCAAGGGATCTATTGATGAACAATACAGTCATTAAAATTAACACTGCAAAGCTAATTGAAACACTTAATAGGAGGTCAAGCAACACTGGTGACACTGGGAATATCAGTACTGATATTATGCACAACACACCAATTGCGAAAAGTACATCCCTATATTGTTTCGGATGTCTGAATGACTCAAGCAATTCATCTATTTTTGGCAGAGCATTAGTTATTTTATCCTTCATGATTTCTTAATTTTGTTTTACCTACCAATTCATACGCATTCCGCATTATATAACATATGATTTACATGCAAAACAAAATTTTCTTGAGTGCTAAACAAGAAGAAGGCCTATCATAATATACCTATACAATGTTACACATTATGCCTATGGGGCCAATGTAGGCTGCTAAAATAAAACAAACTACAAATCCCTTGATGAAATAATCCAACAACATTGCTTTTCGTATTTTCGCGATTACCTTCTAATATACATTTGTAGTAATGTGTTTGCTACAACGAATAATGATGATAAACTCATAAATATTGCAGCCACCAATGGAGAAGCAAATCCCAGCATTGCAACTGGAATACTAACAATATTGTATAATATAGCAATGTAGATATTTTGCTTTGATACAGAAACACTTTTCTTTGCAATTGAAATTGATTGTACAATGCTATTTAATCCATGTTGAAACACTATATCTGCTTGATTTTGTGATAGCTCCATTACACTTGATGGTGATATGGAAATGTGTGCTGCTTTCATTGCTGCTGCATCGTTGAGGCCATCACCAACCATCATAATTATTTCTCCGTTACTTTGTTTTTGTGTGATCACATCATATTTTCCCTGTGGAGTCAGTTCGCCATGCCATTCCTTTATATTACAGATGTTTGCAATCATTTCGACATTGACATTGCTATCACCTGATATGATACAGATGTTATCTTTACTAATATGATAATTAGTAGTCATATTTGATATGACATCAACTACTTCTTCTCTTATCTTGTCTGCAAACAACATTTTTACTTCAAGTATTGTACTATAAGATTTTGTGTATTCATCAACCCCTTCAACTAAAAACCAAGTATGTAGAATGTGCTGCATCTCAATTGAGTCATTAGAGTTGTTTTTATCAAGCAATTCGATATCATCTCCAAATTTTTTTCTTCCAAGCGAAACACGTAATTTCTTGTGTTTTATAGCGTTGAGGATTTCTGTATCAATATTATCCTCTACATGATGTATTGCTTTATATTCCCATATACCTGCAATTCCAATTCCTTTTTCTTCATAAACATCGTCCAGTACTGCATACTCATCGCTATTAAACATCTTAACTATAGCATTGCATAAATGATGTTTGCTGTGAACAGCCAGTCCTTTGATGAGAAATTTAGCCCATTTTGATAATGTGTCAGCATTCAATAGTATTGGCCTTCCATATGTTAGAACTCCTGTTTTATCGAATGCAATTGATTTTACCTCTGATAATCTTTCCAAAGCTGTATCTGATTTAATAAATATACCACGTTTCATCAGATTGGATACTGCAGTAATTTGCACTATCGGTATTGCTAACCCCATTGCACATGGACATGTTATCACAAGAACAGAAATGCCATATAACAATGCATCAGAGAAGTCCGAGTGTACAAACCATCCAATGAACGTCAGTAATGTTAAAACCAATACAACTGGTGTATAAATCTGAGCACTTTTGTCAGCAAGAGTTTTATATTTCGATCTGTTCTGTTCTGCCTTTTCTATTAGTTTCTTGATTTCTGACAACACTGTATTATTAACCGTGCTATCCACTCTTATCTTCAGTGGTGTGTTGATGTTGACTGCGCCAGCAAATACTTTATCTCCAATTTTAACCTTATTTGGTTTTGATTCACCTGTGATGATACTATTATCAACTTCTGATTCTCCATCAATAATACAGCCATCAAGTGGTATTCTCTCACCACTCGCAACATATGCTATGTCTCCAACTGCAGCTTTTTTAACACTGACAATCTGAAGTTCATCGTCCTTGCACAGGGTTATAAAGTGCGTCTTCTGTAACACAAGGTTTCTAGCATACTCAGCTGCCTTGTTGCGTATTTTCATATCTAGATATCTACCTATTAGTAATGCAAAGACAAGGCTTGAAGCAGCCTCATAGTATACAAATGTACTGTTAGTAAAAGTTGCATAGATACTCACTAGAAGTGTTAATATGATCGCAATTGATATTGGTATGTCCATATGGCTTTTCCATGAGCGCACTGCTTTCACTGCTGATCTGAAAAATGTTTGTCCTGAATATATAACACCGGGTATTGTAACTGCAGCTGCACACATATTCATAAATAACCTACTATTAACAGCAATTTCTTCAGTTATATTGCCAGCCCATATACCCATACTTATCATCATATTTTGTACCCATACAAAGCCAGAAACAGCAATAGCTTTGAGCAAATGTTTAGCTTGATCGTTTTGTTGATTTGTTACAGCATCTTCAACTATTGGCAAGGCTTTATAGCCAAGTTTTTCTATGAGAGAGACAAAATAATTGATCTGTTTTGCATCACCAGTCCATATCAATGACATAACTTTTGTTGTCATATTGACAGATGCTTGCAAAATACCATCTTGCTCCCTAAGCGTGTTTTCTATTAACCATACGCATGAACCACATCTTATACCTTCTATAATAAGCTGTATATTGTTTTCGCTGTTGGTACTGTCTATAAATGGCATATAATCAACGTTATTAGTGAATACATTAACTTTGCTTAGTGATATGTTGAAGATGTCATTGCAAAACTTATAATGTGCTTCTAAGTGTAGTGATTGTATTAGTAGATATGCAGTTTTACAACCCATGCAGCAAAAGACCAAAGCATCACGTGTCACTTCAATTTCTGTGGCACGAATTATACTTGAACAGTGAGAACAATGTAAACATCTCATGTTAATAGGCTATATGTAACAGATAACAATGTAACGATGAATATACTACCAACGATTTTCAGTGTTATTGCTTGCGTTATAGCATCGATGTTGGCTCCACTCATGCTATCATATGCAGCAGCCTTTTTGCTGAGAAGATCCAATCTTGCAATTGCTCTTAAATACCTTTTATGCTTCAATTGTAAGTCTTTTGATTGCAGAATGCATACCATTTTCCTTAAGTAGCCGGAATTAGTAGCTTTTTTGAGCTTTGCTTTCATCTTTTCCCTACATTTTAAATTTCTTATGGAAGATAAAACTTTATTTGAGATTCTTTCACTAAGCATTTCAGCAAGATTCCTTAATGGTTTCTTTAAATCTCTGTTCTGTATTTCACTAAATATATATAACGCATGGATATCCTTGTCATGTTGAAGATGTTGTAACGGTGTTGGTAAATCTAGAAATAGCTGTACATCTTTATATGACCCCATCAATTTGCCCGCAGCCATACATATGGTATCACTGTTACGCATAGAATCGTCAAATTGTTTACTATTCATACCGTCCATAGTCTCTATTATATCGGTACTATGTATACACAATATATTGCCTAAAGCATTGCCTTGATATATTATAGATGGTATCATATATCCCATCGCAAAATAGCTTATAGCATATACATCATAGTATTGACTCAATTCCTCGATGATTTTTGTCATGTTTTGAACATGTACAATGTATTTGTTTGTTGTAGAGGATATTGAGTGGAGAGCATCATGAATCTTGTCAAGAAAACCATTGTGAAGGAGATTTTGTAATGTGTATGAGAATTGTATTGTATTCCTATTCACGACATATGCCAACATGTTCCATATTGCTGATATATCAACTGATATGTCACGTAATTTCAGTGGCATATGCTTGTTAAGTAACAAGATAAAAAGTGCTAAAAATATTTCACTCCTTTGGAAGTAGTGATTAGTACTAGTGAGGGTAGTTGCCTGTTTTCTTAATTCGCTGATCTTTAATATAAAACCTGCTGATATATCCTCATTATGCAACAGAGAATGAATTAGTTTTCCATTTTGAACGTTTGATTTTATGTCATCATAATTTTTCCATGCTGACACTGCTGCTTCAGTCATATAATGAGCTGGTTCCCCTGAGAAAACTAGAGCATTGTTTATTCTGAGATGTTTTTGCCTTATCAAATCCTCATTTCTCTTCAACTCAGCATTGTGCAGTATCGCATTTTTATTTCTGTTATTTAAGAACTTTAATGCCGTTACGGCATCCCATCTGTATTGTGGGTTATCATGCAGCAACCAATATGTAAATTGCTTTATATACTCAGTTAGGTATATATCGCTACAACTAAACCACTGTTCCATAAAATATTCATAGGATGTATGTCTTGCCTTTTGCATAGCAATCTCATTTGTTATCATCGGTACATTTGATCTACCAGATAGTAATGATAATAGTAAAACACCAACTGCATAGCAATCCACTGCAGTATCATTAGCATTCTTACCACTTTTGTGTGTTAATGCTCTTTCTACAGTTTCAAAGATGTTTATCTGATTATACCCACATGGTTCTAAACATGGATTGGATAGTGCTACAAATTGCATGTTGTTCTCTGCATCTACCCATATATTATTAGCGTTGATACAACCATGCACTATATTCAGATTATGCAATTCAATGAGTACTTCTAAAAGTGGAATAATAACAATCTCAACTACTGCTTCGGTATTATTGCTAAACCTTGATGTATGATTTTTAAGAAGATGAGTGTGTGGAGGGTACTTAAATATGACACTAATGTGTTCTGTATCATTGAGTCGTGATATACCAATCTCGACAATATTTGTGAAATTATTGATTTTTGAGTGCTTACTTAACAACATAAGTTTTGACATATCAACCGCATAAGGTGCTTCCGAAGCAATGTTATATAATTGTAACTTACTGTTGCTTTGGTTAGTTTGCAATATCTTATATGCTGTAGTAAGTTCTGAACTGTACTCATGTATTGGTGTCCTTATATCAATTTCATATTGATTATTTTGTCCGAGACAATTAGGGAGACTAGATATATGAATTGTTTTTCTACTAATATCTTTGGTTTGGTCTGAAAAAAACATGTGTTGATTCTATTATGTTAAGTTTTACAATCAATGATATGTAGCTATTATCTGCTAACCAACCAAGCAAACCTGTATGAGTTTATTAAGAGCATTATATATTAATAAATGATGAAAAAAAATAATGAAAACAATGGTACAAACTTTTACCATATATTGCTACGTATATTCAGAGAATATGTTTGTCCTGAAATAAAAACAATCACACGCGCAATCATTTGCTTGTTGATTATAGCTATAACAACAGCAATGAATGCATGGCTGATGCAACCAGTTTTAGATGATGTTTTAGTCCAGAAAAAACATAATATGCTACTTGCAGTACCACTTGCGATATTGATTAATAGTATAATTAAGGGAGTAGCAGACTTTTATCAAAGCTCTAGTATGAAGATAGTTGGACAGAAGATCATAGCAAATATACAAATGCAGCTTTACTCACACCTCATCTATTCTGATCTGAAACTTTTTCATGACAATTCATCTGCAAAATTGCTGTCGAGGTTTACAAATGAAATTCACATGATGAAACGAGCAATTACAGAAGCATGTACCAGCATCGTGAGAGATTTTGTTACTCTCTTGGCCTTAATAGGATTGATGTTTTACCAGAGCATATCAATGTCAATGATTTTTGTATTTATATTTCCACTCACAATATTACCTATAATACGTCTCGGTAGAAGAATGCGTAATATAGCTTGTCAAATGCAAGATGAATTAGGAATATTTGCAACAAGATTGGATGAAACATTCAAAAACATAGCTATTATAAAATCGTATTGTAGAGAGAAATACGAATTAGGTAGAGCAAAAAATGTTTTACGTAATGTTGTGGCATCATATAAAAAGGCTGCACGTATTGATTCTGCCACTTCTCCAATCATGGAAGTCGTTGGAGGTATAGCAATATCTATTGCAATATGGTACGGAGGAACATGTGTGCTAAGAGATAGCTTGACACCAGGTGAGTTCTTTTCATTCATTACAGCTTTGTTGATGTGTTATCGCCCATTGAAATCGGTTTCACAGTTGAATACAATAATACAGGAAGGACTATCTGCTGCAAATAGACTGTTTATACTACTTGATCAAAAGCCACTTGTGAAGGAATGCAGTCTTGCAAAGGATGTGGACATCACTAGTCATGATATAACATTCAAAAATATATCATTTGCTTATAAGAAAGGAAAAAGACGAGTGTTAAGAGACTTTAATATGAGGATAGAAAGCGGACAAACTGTTGCGCTCGTTGGCACATCAGGCGTTGGGAAAAGTACTATTTTACAACTATTACAGAGGTTTTATGATCCGGATGTAGGTGTGATAATGTTAAATAAATACCAGATAAGAAATATGAAATTAGAGCAATTGAGAAACTCAATTGCATTTGTTAGCCAAGATATTGTGTTGTTTGATGAAACAATTGATGAGAATATCAGGTATGGCCGTATGGATGCAACGGATGATGAAGTAATGATGGCAGCAAAAGCTGCTGCAGCACACGATTTTATTATTGCTATGCCAGAAGGATATAACACAAATATAGGACAGGCTGGTTTAAAAATATCTGGTGGGCAAAAACAGAGAATTGCAATAGCAAGAGCTATATTGAAAAATGCACCAATATTGCTTTTGGATGAAGCAACAAGTGCACTTGATGCAGTTTCGGAAACCAAAGTACAGCAAGCACTGGATAACTTGAAAAAGGGACGCACCACTATAGTGATTGCTCATAGATTATCGACAGTAGAATCAGCTGATATGATATATGTTATAGCAGATGGAAAGGCGACGGAGTCAGGTACTCATAGACAATTGTTACGTAAAAGTGCATTATACAACAAGCTTTACTCACAGTATAAAAGTCCAAAGAAGTTCGTGAAACCAGTGTTTAACAAATGAAAGTAAAACAGTTAATATCCAGCATGGAATTGCATGCATGTTGTTTTTTGTATAACATAGGAAGGGGGAGGAATGTTATTAATTCATTATAAAGACAATGCTGAACTATAAAACTTTGAAACATTGCTTGCTTTTAACCTCCATCCTGATGTTAACAGCGTGTGCAGGCAATGCAACACCGAAAAAAATTGGTAGTGATAAAGAAATATATGATCAGGCTCTTAGTGATATTGGACATGATAATAATGCTGCAATAGAAAAGCTCAATTTTCTGGAATTGAATTATCCACAATCTGCTAACCTTCCTGATACAATGGTTTTGAAACTCTATGCATACTATACTAACAAACAGTTCGATGAGGCCATAATGCAAGCTAATAGGTTCATTAAATTGTATCCAAACAGTTCAAGTACACCATATGTATACTATATCAAGGGTATGGCTAACTATGGTAGAATGATGGATGTCAGTAAAGATCAACAAAATACGGTTGATGCAATGACAACTTTTAAAGAACTAATGCAGCGTTTTCCAGATTCAGAATATTCACGTGCAGCAAGTACAATGTTTGATCATACTGAGAACATGATGGCAGCAAAGGAGATGGATGTTGGAAGATTTTATGCACAGCGAGGACAATACGCTGCAGCAGCAGGTAGATTCGACACTGTTTTACGCAACTATAACCATACAATCGTTGCACCTGAGGCAATATATCGTATGGTTGAGATACATCATAATATGAATACACCTCATAACGCTGTGAGATATACGAATATGTTACAACAAAGACATCCAGATAACGTCTGGACAAAGCGTGCTGTGAGCATAGTCTCATATTATGGTAACAATCAGCCTCGAATGCAAAGTGAGAAAACAACTGTCAAGAGTGGGGAATACCGCGTGCCAGAATTAGTCATGCCAAATAGCAATATGTACTAATGGTTGGAAACCTAAGATATATAAATGTATGTTTAACATCATATCTAAAGCAAGGAATTTTATTCTCATGAGTAAAAATAAGATCGTGTCTTTATATACAGGTTTTTCACTTAGAAAGCTACTTGATCATATAAAGCAAGAGTATGAAATGTTGAAAGTGAAGCTAGCTGATATTAGAACTACGAACTGGCATTTAGCTCAATATCACTTGACTGCAGGTAACATCAATGATGCTATCATGCGTTTTAAAATGTTACAAAGGTTCAACTATAGAATGGCGGAGATAAATTATTTCTTAGGCAGAGCTTATTTGGAAAAGTTAGACTATACCAATGCAAAGTCATATTTACGTTATTATCTGTCATCTTCTGATGCAACATATCGTGAAAATGCTGAATATTGCCTTAGAGTTGCTAACAATGATCAAAATATTGTAAGGTTGCCATGGGATATCATTGTGCAAAAACATGCTAGGATGGCATGTAATATTGACAGTGATAAAATCGATGATGAATTGCTTATCAGATACTCAACATTGATAACTGTTTTGAAAAAAGAGAAGCAGTTGCAACCTAGGATCTTAGATTTAGGGTGTGCTATAGGATTACTTGGAAGGATCATTAGAGAAGGGATGGATGTACAATATATGAAAGGCATGGAAATGTCTGATGAATGCATTGAGATTGCTACACATATACAGCTTGATGATATCAAAATTTATGATGATGTAACTGCACTGAAACTTGATGATATGCAACTTGGAACAAATGCATATTCATGCATATTGATCGCAGATGTTACGCATTACTATAGTGATCTTGTGTCTCTAATGATAAATAGTTTTGTTGGATTACAAGATGGCGGTATACTATGTATTGTTTTTAGAATGAAAAGGCAATACGATAATTTCAATTTTTCACACGACTACACACAATCACCACAAACTGGTGCATGGCAACTTGTTGCTGCAAATAGAGTTACTAAAGAAAACAACACATCTGCTAATGATAATTCAAACACTGATGCAGTTGAAAAAACTATAGCACAGACTACTGATGAAGCACCATCTAGTGAAACACAAGATTTACTACATAGCTTCATTCACGTAACAGAAGAATTTGCCTATTCACCGTATCATATGGATGCTGTTGCAAAACAATGTGGGTTTAAAAGTAAAATGCATGTAAAAATATCGGGAAAGAATCCATTTGCCTTGTTTGTGTTGCAGAAGGTAGCATGAACTCTACATATTATTAGGCATACCTAAGCTCTATCTCTACTACTTGTTGTAAGATTTTGTGTGACTAGAGATTGCCATGTATTTTGATTTATATTTATAATATTCTTCAGTAATATACCCAGTGATGTGATATTGTTATTGTAATTTTCCATCACAACTCTCAAGCGTTGTGTAGCGTATTCGGGTATGGTATTGCTAGCATTTGCCTCTATTGCGATCGCTCTAAGTAACTCGAAATATTTATGCACTGCAGTTGCATATTTACCATCAACTATATTAAAGCTGTGTGGTTTAAATCGATCATCTGTAAATGGAATATCTTGTAATATCTTGCTTTTTATAAGTGATGATATCTCTTCCACACTTGTGATTTCACCACGTTTTACACTGGTAATAACATCGTATAACGTATATGGCATATCAAATGGTGTGATATCACTACCCCCTTCTATATACCTTGTTCTTCTATCATTTATGGAACTTTGCATGTTAGTTTGTTGTTTATTACTTATCCACCTCAAATGAGAAAAATACCTTAAAAGTGAAATTTGTCAACTATGTAAATTAATTGATGTTATCATGTCTTGTGAGTACGTTTATAAATACAGAGATAGAACACATATATTTTTATGTTTAAATTTATGATATTGTCAAAACCACATATTTCTATGACTAAGCATTACTAATATGATCACTGTGTCAAGCATTTATAAATTGAAGAAAAGTGCATTTGTTATCATCCATGGAGTGTTACTATTCTTGACTGGTTGCACAGATAAGAAGGAGGATTTTACTGCTGCAAAAGGAAAGTACTTTGTTGAAACTCTTGGTACGAATGTGCGCATGAATGAGAAAACACTGTCATCACGTGCAAGTGCTGAGCAGTTAGATCATAACTATGAGTACCACTATGGTAATATTCCATTTGTATGGTTACAAGATATGAGACCTTCATATGAGGTTATTGGTACTTCAAGATGCAGTGCAGTGTCAATACCGAGTACACCTATCTTCACTCAAGATGGGATGTTAACCTTAAATGATAAGGGTGACATATCACTTTTGAAACTTCAAGATGGTAAAAAAAATATTATATGGAAATCTAATTTTTTTAAAGCTACTGCAGGTAAAGAAAAAAATGCATTTCGTTTTAAGAATTTAATTACGAGTGATAGCAATGTGTGTACAAATCTTGCAGTTGCAGAGTCAAATGGTGTAGTGATAACAACATGTGGCATTGATGTTGTAAAAGCCTTTTCACTAAAAGATGGTTCATTTTTATGGGAACAAGTTGTTGATTTGCCAGTTGACTCAGCACCGCTTGTTATCCCGCAAACATGGGTTGTTGTTGTGCAAAGTGCAAGCTCTGCACTATATGGTCTAAATCTGAATGATGGAAAAATAGCATGGCTAATACCAGGTGTATCTGTCAATACTAGCAGTAGTATAGCGCCAAATAAGTTCATGATATTGACATCTGGACAAGTTGATAGTGTATTGCGACATACGAAATATGGTACAATACAACTTATCAATGCAAAGAATGGAGAAATATTATGGGAAATTACATTACCAGCACCACAAAGATATGTGAAGGGAGCAGAGCTTACAACAGAATATAATGAAATTGCGTTTGATGAAAAAAACAAGTACATATATATGCAGTCCGGTGATGGTATAGTAGCTGCTATTAAAATTGGTGATAGTAAGCCAACATGGATAAAGCCTTTGATGGTTACGAAACCACTATGGATAGATGAAAAGCATATATATGCTGTTAGTAATGTTGGTAGTGTGATTGCAATGTGTAAGCAATCTGGTGAAATTGTTTGGCTGAATAATGTTATAGAAAAGATAAATGAAAGGAATAGCAATGGTTCAATGGGCTTTACTAGAAGAGAGTATGATCATATAACACTGAGTGCACCAGTTTTGATTGGTGATAATGTTGTGGTTGTATCATCAAATGGTAAGCTAATTTTATTGAACCATATAACTGGCAAGATCACGGATATAATGCAGATCAATCGTGGTATTTTTAACCGACCAATTATACATGAAAACATGTTATACATGTTTGCAAAAAATGGTACAAAGCTCATAAAGCTTGCAGAAGTTAATAAAAAAATTAATAGTGAAGATGTCTTGTGATTGTAGCAATACAGATGTCACTACATCATCTACAATGGATCATGATGTATCATCTATTGTGTTGGCGATAAATCTATTTTTAATTGGTATCAGTAGTAGTTTTTCTCATTGCATTGCAATGTGTGGCTCAATAGCAGTAAGCCAAGCAACGATGCGTTTGATACAGTTGAATCAGAGCAAGGTGAATACTCCAAATAAAATTCTTTGTTGCATTTCGTGGCCATACTACCTCGGCAAGACAATTACTTATTGTTTACTTACTTTCCTTGCAATGTTATTTGGATATGTGTTTAGGAACAATGTATTTTTTATAATATTGAAAAATATTTTATTGTTGATAGTTGCTTTTTACTTCATACTATCTGCAATACAAACAATATACCGTCTGTTAGGAGTTGTACACAATAAACCATCTAAGCATAGCAATAACAATAATGGTTTCTTGACAAATCTCATGGAGAGAGCATCACAAAGATATAATTTGATTATCAACAGATCGTATCGCTCAGCAAATTTGAATGGAGTGAGTGGATTGATGATTGGGATGTTGTTAGGGCTCATACCATGTGGTGTTGTATATGGTTCCATAGTCACGATTGTTAGCCACAGCCAGAATAGTTTACTGACAGCAATGACAGCCATGTTATCATTTGGTATTGGTACATTTCCTGGACTGTTTTTACTTGCATATTCGGGCAACTTATTCTTTTACAGGTTTAGGAAGGTATTTGATATGCTATATGCCTGCACCATGCTATGGAACGCAAAAATGCTTGTGTTCTTACTATGATGTTTTATTCAAACAATATTTTGTCAAAATATTTTCTATCAACACCTTGTTGTAGCCAAGCAAATCATACAATGGCTGTCTTACAAGTGGTGTTTTGATATATCCCATTTTATATGCTGCATACTTGACAGGCACTGGGTTTGTTTCACAGAACAGAGCGTTATAAATGGGATGTAAATATGCATGAATTGCTCTTGCGTGCTGCATATTACCAGCCTGAATAGCACAATGTAACTCTTGACATATGCCTGGCAATATATTTGCAGCAACGGATACACAGCCATGTCCCCCATTTGTATATATTGAAAGACTATTTACGTCATCACCTGCCAATATTGTGAATTTGCTTGTGCATGCTGCCTTGAAGAGTTCGTAATTACGATTGGCATTTTCTATAAACCTGTCAGTGTGATGTGGGGGTGTATTGTTTGTTATTAAGATATCACTATTGAGTTCGCTCCAGTTAGTATATAGTCTAATAGGACGCAAACTGTCATAGTCTTTCATTGAATAGATATTGCTGAGTTTCATCAATCTCAACAGTGTGGTATCATCAATGTTCACTCCTGTGCGTGTTGGTACATTATATACCATTATTGGGATATTTACTGCATCATTTAACGACTTATAGTGTTGATACAACCCTTCCTGCGATGGTTTATTATAGTATGGAGTTACAACCATTATACCATCAGCACCTAATTTTTCAGCACTAATACTATTATCTATTGTGGTTTTCGTACTATTAGTACCAGTTCCAACTATAACGTGTATTTTCGAGTACTGCCTAGCATTTGCAGTTGTGATATGATGTACTGTTTGTATTGTATGTTGGATAATTGTATCTCTCTCATTTGTACTAAGGGTTGCATTTTCCCCCGTTGTGCCAAATAAAATGATACCATTTACTGCTGCTGATATTTGCATTTTTATAAGCTGCGAAAGACTATCAATGTCAATCTCTCCATTATCGTCAAATGGTGTAATGAGTGCAGTATACAATCCTTTGAACATGATATAAAATTTGACTATAGTTTTTTTGTACTTTAAAGTGCTACTAGCATCATAGACCCTCTAAGAACAGTATCTTAGCATGAATAGTCTCCAAACATAACATGAACAATCAAAAGAATCTTATAGTTATTGGTACGATTACAGGTATCTCTGGTATAAAAGGATATGTACGCTTCAAATTCTTCACCATTTCACCTCATGATATAATGCATTTTGCAAAAATTTTGGATGAGTATGGTGATGAATGTAAAGTTATTAGAATAGTATCAGTCAAGAAAAACATTGCAGTTTTACAAATTGATAATATCAACTCAATGGATATAGCACGAAAGCTTATTGGAAGAAAGCTTATGGTATTTAGAGAAGCATTACCTGATGTAGAAAGTAATGAATTCTACCACGTCGACCTGATTGGTATGGACGTCTATTTATCAAGTGATGATAAGATCATTGGTACCGTTATGGACGTTGTAAACTATGGTGCTTCAGATATATTAGAAGTACAAAGCAGTACTAGCAATAACATTATTACATATCCTTTTATCAAAGATTTTATTAAGGAAGTGAATACTGCAGAGAACTATATAGTTGTTGAGCCAATGGAAATAATATAGTCCGTATAACATCAGCTATTGCAAAAAATGTGATTTTCCATCTTATTCCACCTCTCCTCCTACAAATGCTATAACAAATCAATACTATCAAAGTTTGCTCTCTGAGATTGATTGCTTCTTTGTATTGCTGCCATCAATGTATTAAAATCTCTATCTCTTGCCTCTTGCATGCCATCAAACTTCTTTTTCATCGCATCTTTAGTGCTATTAACCACTGTAGTAAGTTCTTTTATTTCAGTAGTAAGTTGTTTTATTTCAGTAACAGCATTGCGTGTTTCTTGAACGGCTCTTTTTGCATTTGCATCTGCTACCATCAATTTATTGTTAGTTTGTTCTAGAGTTGTAACAAGTATTCCTTCAGCATGACTGAGCTCCATGACCTTATTAGTCATATTATTAACTGTTCTATTAATCTGATCGCGTACCATTTCTTCTGCCATGTGCTTGACATAAGCCTTGCCAAATGCTTTGATACCACCTTCCATGATGTTCCCATTCATATTTGATCTTGGTTCTAAATTTATTTGTTCATTATGAGTCGTATTGACTAATTTCTGTGTCTCTAACAGTAGAGAAAACTCATCATTCAGTAATTTATCAGCTCGTCTTTTTTGCATATGGTGATAATCGTATGTTTTTTTCACTAATAGTATTGGAATGAGAATAGCAGGCCATAATTGTCCTGTAGCAAAGCAGATAATTATCATTGCAACAGCACAATACTTAGATTTGCCATCCCATAGTACTTTTATATATTTTTTCATATTTATCTATTCACTAAATCTTGCCAAGAACCCTGATTTTTTTTTGGTTGTCCCTCTATTGCTGCCATTATCATAGCAAATTTTCTATCATGATCCTCTTGCATTCTGCTAAGTTGTTCGGCATGTAGAGCATTGGCCTGGTCGATTTTTACAGTACAATTTTCAATTATTTGCTTGAGAGATTTTACTTCATTTACCATCTCTCTAGAACATTGCGTCATTGCAGTACAATTCTTACTCACATCTTCAATATATCCTTGCATCTTTGTCATTGCACATACTGCTTTGTTGCATTGTGCTATTAATCCATCTATAACTGTACTAAATTTGTTTTCCATGCCAATAGAAAACTTAATAACCTCCCAAATATTAATTCCTGCCTTCGCTATTTTTTCTAGTTTTTCTGAATCAGTTTTGATCGTATTAATCTCAGTGATAATTTCCTTCTTATTTTTAGTCGTCAACTCATCATTTTTATTAACTAAATCCTCCATTATATTGAGACGTTTTTCCACCTCTTCCATACTTAGCTCGCTCTCTTCTATATTTAAACGTGAAAAACTTGCATTTAAATCACTAAAGTTAGATTGTTGCATACCTGTAAAGATTGTTTTGTTATAACATGTGCTAACATGATGTCCTATAGAGACTAGGTTAAAAACATGTAAATGTCAAGAGGGCTTGATGCTAATATCCAATGATAGCTTAAAAAAATGACAAATGATTATCCGATGTAGATGAAACGAAAAAACCACACTATAAAACCTGGCAACGTCCTACTCTCCCGTGCCTTAAGACAGAGTACCATCGGCGATGAGACTTTTCACTTCTGAGTTCGGAATGGGATCAGGTGTTTCATTCTCTCCATAGTCACCAGGTTATATAGTATGGTCTAAAAACCAATCAATATCAAACAAAACAAACAACAGCAAATCGCCCAACACAGACTTTGCACTGTATGCAAAGCAGCATAAGAAAATTCAATCGTGCTATTAGTACTGGTTAGCTACACAGATTGCTCTGCTTACACATCCAGCCTATCAACGTGGTAGTCTTCCACGGCACTAATGGGGAAAATTATTTTCGAGGCAGGTTTCCCACTTAGATGCTTTCAGCGGTTATCCCTTCCGTACTTAGCTACCCAGCGGTGCTCCTGGCGGAACAACTGGTACACCAGTGGTACGTCCAACTTGGTCCTCTCGTACTAAATGTCAGATCCTCTCAATTTTCCTTACACCCACGGCAGATAGGGACCGAACTGTCTCACGACGTTCTGAACCCAACTCACGTACCACTTTAATCGGCGAACAGCCGAACCCTTGGGACCTTCTCCAGCCCCAGGATGTGATGAGTCGACATCGAGGTGCCAAACGAATCCGTCGCTATGGACGCTTGGGATTCATCAGCCTGTTATCCCCGGAGTACCTTTTATCCGTTGAGTGATGGCCCTTCCACACAGAACCACCAGATCACTATGACCGACTTTCGTCTCTGCTCGACTTGTCAGTCTCGCAGTCAGGCAAGCTTATGCCATTGCACTCTAACAGCTGATTTCCGACCAGCCTGAGCTTACCTTCGCACGCCTCCGTTACTCTTTGGGAGGCGACCGCCCCAGTCAAACTACCCACCATGCATTGTCCCAGTCATTGATTCAAATGACTTGGTTAGACATCAAAATATAGAAGGGTGGTATTTCAAGGTTGACTCCATCAGGGCTAGCGCCCTAACTTCAGTGTCTCCCACCTATCCTACACATCTAGATTCTGATATCAATGCAAAGTTGCAGTAAAGGTTCACGGGGTCTATCCGTCTAACCGCGGGAACTCCGCATCTTCACGGAGAATTCAACTTCGCTGAGTTGATGCTGGAGACAATGGAGAAGTCGTTACGCCATTCATGCAGGTCGGAACTTACCCGACAAGGAATTTCGCTACCTTAGGACCGTCATAGTTACGGCCGCCGTTTACTGGGGCTTCAGCTCGGAGCTTGCACACCTCACTTTAACCTTCCAGCACTGGGCAGGCGTCAGACCCTATACTTCCTCTTTTGAGTTTGCAGAGCCCTGTGTTTTTGATAAACAGTCGCTTCTCCCTGGTTTGTGCCACCCCAACCTAGTTGCCTAGGCAGGGCTACTCTTATTCCGAAGTTACGAGTACAATTTGTCTAGTTCCTTCAGCATCATTCTCTCTACGCCTTGGTATACTCTACCAGTCCACCAGTGTCGGTTTGGGGTACGGTCTATATGCTAGAGCTATTTCCTGGAAGTCTTAAACTGCATTCGGAATCCAATAACCTTATACAATTGTTTAACTCCGTCACTTCTAGCAGGCCCACGAATATTAACGTGGTTTCCATCGACTACGCCTTTCGGCCTCGCCTTAGGGGCCGGCTAACCCTACGCAGATTAACTTTACGTAGGAACCCTTGGACTTTCGGCGGAAGTGTTTCTCACACTTCTTTACGCTACTCATGTCAGCATTCTCACTTGTGATACCTCCAGCATACCTTACGGTACACCTTCAACGGCTTACACAACGCTCCGCTACCGCCCATATCATATAAATATAATATGAACCCGCATCTTCGGTGTATAGTTTGAGCCCCGATACATTTTGGGCGCAGGATTGCTGTTAGGCTAGTGAGCTGTTACGCTTTCTTTAAAAGATGGCTGCTTCTAAGCCAACTTCCTAGGTGTCTTGGCATTCCCACATCCTTTCACACTTAACTATATCTTGGGGACCTTAGATGGCGGTCTGGGCTGTTTCCCTCTCGGCTATGGACCTTAGCACCCATAGCCTGTCTACCACTTTATGTTCGTTGGTATTCGGAGTTTGGTTAGGTTTGGTAAGGCTTTGGGCCCCCCTAGCCTATCCAGTGCTCTACCCCCAACGATAAACAAATGGCGCTCTACCTAAATAGATTTCGCGGAGAACCAGCTATTTCCGAGTTTGATTGGCCTTTCACCCCTAGCCACAAGTCATCCCACACTTTTGCAACAGTGACGGGTTCGGTCCTCCATTGGGTCTTACCCCAACTTCAACCTGCTCATAGCTAGATCACTCGGTTTCGGGTCTAATGCATCTAACTCTAGCGCCCTATTCAGACTCGCTTTCGCTACGGCTACACCTAACGGCTTAACCTTGCTAGACACACTAACTCACTGACCCATTATACAAGAGGTACGCCGTCACACATCCCATTGCTGGTCATGCTCCGACTGCTCATAAGCTTTTGATTTCAGATTCTATTTCACTCCTCTTTTTGAGGTTCTTTTCACCTTTCCTTCACAGTACTGGTTCGCTATCGGTTGATAAGTAGTACTTAGGCTTGGAGGGTGGTCCCCCCATATTCAGACAGGATTACACGTGTCCCGCCCTACTCAAGATTTTAAATGCTTTTTACTTATACGGGGCTATCACCCTCTTTGGCAGATCTTTCCAGATCTTTTTAATTATTACACTTAAAACACTGGCCTGGTCCGCGTTCGCTCGTCACTACTAGCAGAGTCTCGTTTGATTTCCTTTCCTCCAGGTACTTAGATATTTCAGTTCCCCGGGTTTGCTTCTCATTTGCATGAGATACTGAGTAAACTCAGTGGGTTTTCCCATTCGGAAATCTGCGGGTCAAAGGTTGCAGACACCTCACCGCAGCTTATCGCAGTCTACCACGTCCTTCATCGCCTCTTATCACCAAGGCATCCATCAAAAGCTCTTTTTATAATTTTCTTATGCTGACTTACTTTGCTTACAGAACAAAATCCATGTTCTGTCTCAGCGATTTGCTTTGATTTTTTTTGAGTGTTAGTTTGTTTTGTTTGAACTTGCTTAAACAACATTGATTGGATAAATAACTTTATACTGTTGATATCAAATGGTGTCAACAGCATTGTAGAAAAAATTTTAATGAAATTGTAGCATAATCTTGTTGATGCTGTATAAAATGGCTGCAAACAGCCAAAAAATAATTGGTATTTTTACATTGTACTTAATAGCAACGAGAATGTACGAATACACTAAACAACTAATTAATATAATGAACATCAAGATTTCGAGAAAGAAACTCTCTTATGCTAGTACACATAGAGGATGTAAAGAGATGGATATTATACTTGGCAACTTTGCAAGGCGGCATTTGGACGCATTAAGTGATAACGAGATCATAGCCTATAGTGAACTACTAAAACTATCAGATGATAGCCTATATAAGATTTTCTCAAGTATTATATGTGCTGAAGATAAGCATCTTCAAATAGATAAAGTGGTTAATAATCTGCAGTCACTATCAAGGCAAAATTATACGACAATACTTAGAAAGATTGTTGATATGTAAGATCCGATATAGCACATGGAGAATGATGATACTAACTTGTTCACCAATACACTTCATGAGGTGACGATATCAAGTTAGATAGTCAGTCACATAATGTCAGCTGATAAATTTTTATTTCAAAACACAATAGATAATAACCACAATTAGACACAAAACCTACTGCTATGGCTACTGCAGTAGTTGATAAAAAGGTTTGCTAATGCGTGCATCTCCTATATTAGGCATCAGCTTACAATACTAATGATTATTTCTTACACTGTTATGTCAAGAGATAATCGGGATAGTCTGGTCTGATTAATGAGTATATTATTATATCCTCTGGCCGCCCTCTAATGGTTCTATATCCACGCAGTATACCTTCCTGCTTAAAACCCATTTTTGTGAGAATATGCTGTGAAACTTCATTTCCCTGCATTGTTCTGGCTTCAATGCGATACAGCATCATTTCACCAAAGGCTAGTCTTAGGATATTACTTAAAGCCTTAGAGGCAATGCCCTGTCCCCAGTATGAATGGGCTATATCATAACTGATTTCTCCCCTTTTATTATAGAAGTTCCAACTACAGAATCCTATTGACCCTATAAGATGATCTGTTTTCGAATCTGCAATTGTCCAGAAAATCCCTTGTTTTTTGTAAAAAAGACTGCCCCACATTTTAACGCACTGTAGCGCTTCATCTTCTGTTGATGGTACATCTTCATCTGATAAATATTGCTGTACCATCGGGTGATTAAGATATTCATAGTAGTCCCTACTATCATTGAGACGCATGTCACGCAATCTAATGTTGCCCAGCTCCATCGTTGGAAACTTCCTGAAAAAACTCTGAAGTTTCGATATCATAGCACCTTCGATCTTTCTACTCATACTTTAAAATAACAATAGTTCACATTTTATTTGAATGCACACTCTCTATTGTACCAGAGAGTTATAACAAGAAAAAGCACGAATCCACTGGATGCACAGTATTGGCAGTATATCTTCTTTCAAATCAGTTTGATTTGGTACTTGTTTTGCAATGAACAGCATTAGATATTGATTAGGCTCATATGCGTTAAATGCATATCATTTCACTCATAAACTTATTTGGGTTATCTCCAGACAACCATTTTGGTAACAATTTTCTTAGCAGTTCCGCACGAAAATCTATCTCTGATAAACCCGAAATAGGCATCCATGTCAATTCTATATGTTTTTCTGGACATGTTAGTTTTTCATCTGACTTTAAATGCTTAGACTTAGCCTCAAAAATAAAATTATATTCGTGATCATGACAAATACTGCCATGATCAGGTTCAAAGCTATATTCTAAGCATCCTAAAAACCCATCTAAATACCATTCAAATCCAGTTTCTTCATGTAACTCTCTCAGTAAAGAATTTGCAGCTGATTCACCGTGTTCAATATGACCACCAGGTAAAAAATAAAAATTTATCTCGAGATCAATGATTTTGCAAAGCAAAATTTTATTTTGATCAATAATCACTGCTCTGCTTAGAACATGTATCTTGTCTTGATTTATTCATCTTCACCTCAACAAATCATTAATCTTCAATCTGATGATTGAGAAAAGCCTTCCCATCATATACTATCTCATTTAAAAATTTTCTTTATATGTCTCACATATCTCAACAACCAAAGCCTTCATGGTTAAGAGTCAGGGCACCAATTGGCATACAGGTTGAACAAACAAGTTCTGTAATGCATCAACATAGACTTAATACTGTTTGTGAAGAAGCAGCTTGTCCTAATAGAGGAGAATGTTGGAGCAAACAACATGCAGCATTCATGATATTAGGAAGTGTATGTACACGTGCATGTCGTTTTTGCAATGTAAAAACAGGTAGACCTGATCAACTTGATCCTCATGAACCGGAAAATCTTGCAAGAGCTGTTGTATCGCTTGGACTAAAACATGTTGTTATTACATCCGTCGATCGTGATGACTTAGACGATGGTGGTGCTGAACACTTTGCACAGTGCATATATGAAATTAGAAATACTAGTCCAAATACAACAATTGAAGTTTTAACTCCTGATTTTCTACGAAAGGGTAACGCTTATGAAATGATTGTCAGAGCAAAACCGGATGTTTTCAATCATAATATTGAAACAGTACCATCACTATATGCAAGCATCAGACCAGGAGCTAGGTATTTTCACTCTCTTAAGCTATTAAATAATGTTAAAGAGTTAAATCCATTAATATTTACAAAGTCAGGTATCATGTTAGGTCTTGGAGAGAGAGAACAAGAAGTTTTACAAGTGATGGATGATTTGAGATCTGCGCAGGTTGATTTCGTAACAATAGGGCAGTACCTCAGACCAACACCAAATCATGCTCCTGTTGCTGAATATATAACACCAGAGATGTTCAAATACTATGGAGATGTCGCAAGGGCAAAGGGATTTCTAATGGTATCATCTAGCCCCTTAACGAGATCATCATATCATGCTGATAATGACTTCATAAAACTATCCAATATGAGGAAAAGAACACTAAATAATAAAAACTAGTTATACTGCCATGTCAAGGTCACTTGACATATTGCGCTAATAGATGTAGCATGCGATGCCAATGTTGATACTTGACACTAATAATATAGAATCATGCAAGGACAAAAAATCAGTATTCAAGGAGTGATTGAACAAGCAGTAGTAGTGATGAGCAGCATACAACAACTCAACAGTGAGCCAGTTTATGGCGCACTGTCTCAGTCGATAGGAGCGTTACAGACACTGCAGAGGATATATATTGCACAACAAACCACTAAAGGCACAGAGAAAGAGCTATCTGATTTAAAGCATTGTATCAAACAGTGCTGGAACCATCTTTATGGTAAGATATATGCAAAGCTTTCATCAGATATAACTAGTGCGGAATTCATAGCACAAGCTGTACTATTATGCAAGCTAACAGAAATAAATATAGTGCAGCAATGGCCATTTGAAAACACAATAGCATTTGGTAAACTGTATGATATTATAGTAGAGCAATCTAAGTGCAAAGAGGCTGGTGACGTATCAGCTATGTTATTGCTGTTAGTTAACTTGCTGGAGAAAAAAAAGGTTTTTCATGAGAGAGAAAGGACAGAGATTGTGCGAATTGCTAATACATATATTGCAAATGAAGAGCAAAGGCGAGCAATGCTAGAAAGCGAAAGAGGTAATAAACAATATGCAACAGTGGAAATTCCAGGCAATGCCAAAACTATTCTGAACGAGATAGAAATATTGCGATTGCGAATGGTAAGTAATGGCTATCATGTGAATAATGAGGCATGTTACAATGTGCAAAATATAGATCATGCAGATGTTCTAGAACAAATAGACCGTGCTACAAGAAATATACGTAACAGCATACTAATACCTCGCGATGAAAAGATCAAACGACTTATTCAGTTGTTGGATCAGCTCTCCAATATGAGAGATAATATTGACAATTCAAACAAGGAAGAAAAGAATTGTTTTAATGCTTGTGAAATAGCCATTACTGAGTTGCTAAAGAACATGCATAACGAAACGAGTCAACCTGTAATATTTCAGACACCTAGTACTCCAGAACACGATGTAGTACGTAACATATTTAACGATTCCGATTCTGACGATGAAATAATTTACATGGCACACACATATAAATCAATACACAAAAAAATGAATGCAAATTCATTAGCACTATGTTGTGATGTTGGTAGCGTCTCGCATCCAGTTATGGTATGTGCGAATGAGGAAAAATACTATGTTGAAGAAGAATTGAGAGATATTGATGCTACCATTGCAGATCTAACACAAAATCACAGCAGTGCAGTCAAGTCACTTAACTCTGTTAATGCACAGATTGAAATGGTAGTTGATTTGTCATCGAGAGTTACTAACATAGAGCAATATGCTACGGACAAAGGAATAAGCAATGCGATTAACAAGCGAAAAGCATTTATAGAAGAACTACTAAAGAATGCATTGAAAGAACAAGATCGATTGCAGAAAATTGCTGAAGATTTTTTCAATGACAATGATGAAAATGATGTTGTTACACAACAAGAGGAAAAAAAAGATGAGGAATCGAAAAGTTGGGTACAGTATGCACAACAAGATCCAAACAAAACCCAAACAAAGGAATTACCCTAACACACTTCTTTTGGCATTCTGAACTGTACATTCTCTACTATGCCAAAACTACTATTGATAACAGCAGCTTCTGCGAAGATGGATTGAAGGTATACCACAACACCTTCAACCAAATGCTCAGGTGCTGATGCACCAGCAGTAATGCCTACTGCTTTAATTTCCTTACTAAACCACGCATGATTGATATCATTATAGGTATCTATCAAGTACGCAGTAACCCCTTCACAAATGGCTATATCTTTCAATCTATTAGAATTCGAACTATTGACTGATCCAACAACTAATATTATATCAACTTCTTTACAGGCTTCCTTTACAGCTGTTTGTCTATTTTGTGTTGCATAACATATATCAGATTTTGCAGGGCCAATCACATCAATAAATTTATCATGTAATGCAGATATTATTTCTGCTGTATCATCAACACTAAGAGTTGTCTGTGTGATGTAAGCGATAGGTGTATCATTAGGTATTGCAAGTAATCCTACATCTTCAATATTTTGCACTAAATGTATTTGTTTTTTTGTCCTACCGAGCGTGCCTTCAACCTCTGGATGTTTAGCATGTCCTATTAGAATTACTTCTCTATCATTGCTTTCATAATGTTTTGCTTGATTATGTACTTTTTTCACAAGTGGACAAGTTGCATCAATCGATTTCAAATGCATTGTAGTTGCTTCATTTTCCACTGCTTCAGACACACCATGAGCTGAGAATATGACAATTGCACCCTGTGGCACTTCATTTAACTCTTCTACGAAGATTGCTCCCTTTTTTCTTAATGCATTCACTACAGTCTTATTATGCACAATTTCGTGCTTGACATACATTGGAGAACCATATTTTTCTATTGCCCTCTCAACTATTTCTATTGCTCTTTCAACACCAGCACAAAACCCTCTTGGCTGTATTAGGAAAATCTTTTCTATTGTCATAATAACACTCGCTATTTTGGTTTCGGTATATAATTTTCGTCATGTTTTGCTAGCACTTCTGTGGCTGCAAAACAGATTGTTTCATTGTTGTGTAATAAATCTTCGTATTGCTTCATATATTCATCACTACACTGTATTATATTGCCTGTTGCAACAGTCATTTGCCCTTCTTTGAAAAGTGATGGCAACACTCCATGAAACTGCACTATAATTTGGTTGGTTGTACTATGATATTTCATATCAACTGCATTGATATTTTGCAATGCCATAGTGTCATCTGTTATGACAAATGTGAATTTTGAGTGATCAAAATGTAAGCTGTTAGCTAATACCATTCCACCAATACGAATTTTTTGCTGTTTTATTTTCTCATATCTGCTGTATACATCAGCTGGGCGTAAAAAAAGAGATATATTATCGTTGAATATTTTGATGAGTATACAAACTACAGTTGCTATAATCACTATAATAGCAACCAACTTTTTTCCTCTTTTTCTAGCCTTCATTTATATTTAAAACTATTTTTTCCCTCTCAATACACTAAGCACTAGTCCTATTTGTAGGAAGATAAAAATCAAGTAGGCATCTCTTACAAAATTGTTAGACATAATAGATAATTTGCGTGAATCCATATTATGTGATATAAAACTATGCATGTATGTTACACTCTGTTCATATATAAAGAAAGTATAAAAGTGAAAACTCACAACCATTCAGTCACTCTTGAAATTATATCAAACAGATCAACACGGGAAAACCATATGTTGGTGGAATGTCTTCAGTAAAACACAGCAATCAGGATAATCAGCAGCTAATCATCATGGATGGCTGTGGAATGTTGTTTAGAGCATATTACGGTATTCCACAATTTCTTGCACATGATAAAACCCCAGTGGGAGCGATATATGGATTTATCAGAGCATTTAGATCGATGCTCATATCACTTGCAGGCAAAGATAAATTTTATGGTAATGGCAAGCTATTTGTTGCTGTAGCGTTGGATGCTTGTAAAAAACAAGATAACTTCAGATACAAATTGTATGACAAATATAAGGGTAATAGAAAACCCATACCTCATGAGCTATTAGTACAGTTACAATTGGCACAGTCAATGCTCAATGCTTTGGGTATTACATGTCTAACAGACACTTCAAGCGAGGCTGATGATGTCATTGCAACATATGTAAAACATGCCGTTGATGAGAAGTATAAAGTGACTGTTGTATCTAATGATAAAGATTTGATGCAACTTGTATCAGATGATGTGGATTTTTACGATATAACAAGGAAGAAGCTGTGCACGGAACATGATGTATATGATAAATTTGGTGTTGCGCCATATCAAATTGCAGATTACCTATCTATTGTTGGTGATAGAGCAGATAATATTCCTGGCATTAGAGGTCTTGGAGCTAAAACAGCATCTGAACTGTTGAGACAATTTCAGACTTTGGATAACATTTACGAAAATATACACCAAATAACATCACCTAGTATTAAAGAACTGCTGCAACAAGGTTATGACAATGCAATATTGTCGCGTGACCTCATAGTGTTAAATGACGCTCTGCGGATGTATGTGCCACTTGATGTGATGCAATGGCATGGGTTTGAAAAACACGCTACTACTACAAAGGAATTTTTAGTAAGGTATTCTCTTGAATCACTGATGAGGATCGTACGTTAATATAACTTTTTCTGATAGATATACTTAAAATCTTACAAACACTGAAGCAGGTTATTGGTGCATATGACATTCGTGGTATGACTGCACGTGAAATAACCATCCCACTTGCCTTTGCTCTAGGACGAACACTAGCATTTCATCTGCATAGGCTTAGTGAAAAGGCTTGTGTTAAAACATATAACGTTATAATTGCCAGAGACAACAGAGAGACATCTGAGCTGTTAGCAAGAGCGTTACAAAATGGTTTTAGAGTGATCAATGGAGAGTGTAGTCTACAAATAATAGACATTGGTGTAGTACCAACGCCAGTTATGTACTACCATGGTTGTGTCAGGTGCAGTGATAATACACTTGGTGTTATAGTGACAGCATCACATAATCCTAAAGAATACAATGGTTTTAAGATTATATTAAATGGTGCCATACTGTCAGGTATCGTATTAAAAAATATAGTTGATGCATATATCACAAGTCTTGTCCAAGATTCATCTATATATAATAGGCAAATGCAGCACCAGGTTGCCATACATAATAATGACTTGTGGTATTTAAATAATAATTTATATATTGAGTGTTATGCACAATATATACTGCAACAAAGTGGGTTGAAAAACAATCATATAGACACAAATGTTAACATTCTTTGGGATTGTAACAACGGTGCAACGACATGTGTTATCAATCAGATAGTAAAATCCATCACATCAACACAACATACAATTATTAATACTGCTATAGTGATAGACGATCAGCCAGATCCAACATTACGATACAATATAAAGCGCTTGGAGGATATGGTTACAACATCGGCTTATGATATAGCATTTGGTTTTGATGGTGATGGTGATAGGTTGGTTGTTATAACAAAATATGGTAATGCATTACGTGGTGATGAGTTGTTGTTCATTCTTGCATACTGTATCAAACATAATAATCCTCAATATAATAGTCTAAATAATGTAATTGTTGATATTAAAACGAGCCCATTGATCATTAGTTTGTTGAGACGGGTTGGTTTTTCAGTTTGTATCTCAAAAACAGGACATTCTTTTATGAAAACAATGATGCTTGAAAAAAAGGCTGTTATTGGTGGTGAGGTTAGTGGACACTTTTTCTTTCCACTACCTAGATCAGATATGAAATATATAGCATATGACGATGCTATACTTGCTGCATGTTATTTGTTACATATTTTATTATGTAATAAAGAAATATTTTATGATGCACTTGCATTAATACCACAAGCAGTAGGTGAATATGATGTGAGGATACCTTGTGACCGAACATTACAACAGAAAGTCATTGCAAAAATAAAAATGAACCTGATGGCACAGCATGTAGCATTTAATGATATAGATGGTATCAAATATGAAGATGATGATGGCTGGTGGCTTGTGAGGAGTTCAAACACTGAAGGGACTCTTGTTGTTTGTATTGAGGGATACAATAACACAAAGTATACTAAAGTGAAAGAAATGCTATGTAAAATGCTTGCTGAATTTGAATTGGTTTACGATATATAAAATTGTTGCACTCAAATTTACAGTAGTGATAACGTATCACTACTAGTGCTATTAACCTTGATGGATAGTATCTGTAGTACTGTCAGTCCTAGTTAATTCATCCTGTCCATAGGATGTATCAAATTCATTAGTATTAATGTTATTTGCTATTGTATCTTCATCAGCCCAAATATATTTAAGTCCCATTGCTTGGAGAATTGTGGGTATCATCCCGAGAGAAGGTAATGCTACTTTTTGAAAAAATTCTTGCAAATTGCCTGCGTTAGTGGCGACATTAAGTATGCATAGCATACTAACCTGTATAATAGGTGCACTAATAATTGTCGCTCCATATTGAATCAATTTGTTATTTGTTATGTTTTGGAAAATATAATTATCTGCTAGTGCTGTAGCAATTGCAGGTGTAGTATTGAATATACTACCATATATACTCAGCTCCATAAGCTCCTTAACATCAACTGTTTGACCATCGGCCTTGTGAGCTTTTAGCAAACAACAAATATCAGCAGCATTAACTACAATTGTAAAACCAACACTTTTTAATACTTTTGATAATGTTTTATTCATTTTATTAGAGTGGTTATTATTTTGTTTTGAATATATTTACCTATACAGATAGGTAATGTCTAGTATACACATTATTTGTTACAATAATACTAACAAGAGTATCATATAGCTATTTTTTTTAGTTCTTAAACCACTGGTAGTACAGATAGTAAGTAGACTTCTTTGTATGATTATGTGATGATAGAGATGGAGTGATAGTGACAGTACGCGAGAGATAAACCAAGAACAAATAGGAGGGGGAGGTATAATGGATTTATAAAACATCTCACGTACTGTTAAAATCATTTATACACTAAAACAATATGTTTATCAAGAAGTATTTACACGTGATCATGGGTATATACAACAAAATCTACTATAGGTGTTGCAGAAATATTACAACATGTCTCAGACATGCCGTTATAACGGGCAAATTATGTACTATACAACCTATCATCATCAATGTACACTAAGAGATTGCAGGAACTATTGAGTGTACTACTGCTAGTATTAGAAGATATATTACGGAATAGGTCCTTATTTTTACCTATATTAGTGTCAATAGGCATATTAGTGAGACTTAACATGAGCTCAACATACAATATGTTGATGATATATACTGTTAATATATGTTTGTATTTTTTATACCTGTATTGCTTGCATATATATAATGATAATGCAGTACAACACAACTTATTGGTGCTGTCAAAATATTTCAATCGTAAATGTAGTGACCACAAGCGAATTATTGATGATGGGTATGTTGAAAGCATTGACCAGCAAAAGAAAGCAGAGTTTATATATTTATTATTTATTGTGATAGCATTTTTCTTTTTTGCTATTGGATTAGGTTATACCGCAATGTCTTTCAGGATAAATAATCTATCAACAGTAAATAAGCTGACAGAAAACATCGGGCCGGTCTATATTGTAGGCAAGGTAAGGCAATTTGATATTAGAAGTAATGGTGTAAGGTTATATCTTACAAATGTGTATGAAGATTCGTCACAAACACTAAAATCTTTGGATGTTGGTATAGTTAGAATTAATTGGCGCAAGCAGGTTGGCATGGAAGATAATATTATAGGTAGGTGGGTAAAGATCAAAGCAGTTGTAATGCCTCCACCACGCAGAGTATTCCCTGATAGCTTTGATTTTGCACAATATGCCTTTTTTAAAGGAATAGGGGGTATAGGTTATGCAATACAAAGGCCTGTTTTTATATCAGAACAAGAGGTCGTGCAGAAGTTGGGTTATCGAGATAGTGCTAAATGTTTTGATATAACTCAAAATTGTAGCAATGATGAACCTTCCTATAATGGTAATGATATTACTAAAAAGTTGGCAGAATATATAGATATATTTGGGCAATATATAAATAAACTAAGAAAAGATGTTACTAAATCGATTAAAACTGTTATTCCAGAACCATCTGCTGGTATTGCAAGTGCAATCCTTGTTGGTGAAAGCACGCAGATTGATGAGAAAGACTACTATGCATTGCGCGTAGCAGGACTAGCACACATTATAGCAATTTCAGGCATGCATGTTGTAGTTGTAGTAGCAATGGTATTCTTCTTGATGAAGTTGTTATTACTACACATAGTGCCTCTATGTACAAGAGTACAAATAGCACTATATTACCCTATCACAAAACTTGCAGCATTATGTTCGATAGCAGTATCAGGATTTTATGTTGTGCTTGCTGGTGCTCCTATCTCAGCACAAAGAGCTCTGGTATCATCAACAGTGGTGATGCTATGTGTACTATATGATAAAACAATACACCCAACCAGGTGCTTATGTCTTGCCGCTATAGTGATTTTGTTAATTACTCCAGAGGCCTTGTTATCACCAGGACTACAGATGTCATTTGCTGCATGTTTTGCTTTGGTTAAAGCATTTGAACTATATGATGGATATATTTTTAAGTGGCTCAGACGAAGGTTGCGCAAAAATAGTAATGATGTGGCTGGCAAGTCAGTGTTATACAAATCATATAGATTGTTCATATTAGTACAACTCAATGCTTTAATATGTATAGAATATCTTGCTAAATTAATGATAGCATCAGTTGCAGCAAGTGCAGCTACAACACCATTCATAATATATCACTTCAATCAGTTTGCTCCATATGGAGTGATTGCAAATTTAATATGTGTACCATTAACTGATTTTTTCATAATGCCATTGGGCTTGCTCAGTATGTTACTCATGCCAATTGGTTTAGAAAAGTTAACGTTGATGTTGTTAGGACATGGTATCACTTTTATGCTGTACATTGCGCATAAGATTAGTATGTATAAATATGCAGATATACACGTATCAGAAATACAAAATATTGGTATTATTATAATCTCAGTTGGAATGTTCATGTTGTGTGTTACTAGTTCCAATATACTGCGTATAATAAGCATTGTAATGATAACAATAGGTTTTTCAGCAAGGAAAGACTATAACGATATAATACTAGTAGTTTCTGGAGATGCTAAAATCTTTGCTGTTAGATACGATACAATTACTGGTAATTCTAATGATCAACAGCATAATATATTGCAAAAAAAATATATTTTTTCGTCGAGACAGCAAGAGAGATTCACACAAAATGTGTGGGAGCAAAAAATTGGAAAAACAAGGTTTCTACCTCATGGAATCAACCATTGGGCTAGAAAATCCAAATGTGGTATACAAGGTTGCAAGAATGATATATGTATGCTAAGAACCTCCAAAGGGGAAAACAGCATCGTCATAGGAAGTAATATTGATAATCTCAATATGCTATGCCAACAGTACAAACCTGATATTTTTATTAACATGCATAATAATATGAAATGTTCTTTTTCCATATATAATATTACTCTATCCGATCTACGAAAAAATGGTACACATGTCATCAATGATACAACTCAAAAAACGATTTCTATAAAAACTTCATATCATTAACAAAGGTGCTGCAATAAAATTGTAACAATAAGTGCATAAAAATTAAAAGTAGTTTTTTAGATCAACTGTGACACACAGTAACCGAGAACAAATGATAATAAATACATATGATGATAATGAGACTTCTGAAAAATATTGGAATGTTACGAGATGTTTTTGCTACTACTTTTTCAGCAATTTCCGTAAAAATCATAACGAAAGCTACAAGTGATATAATGATCAGTTTGATTATATGTGTTCTATTGGCGATTTGCACAGCAATAGTAGATAAATTTGTTTTCTAATGCCATAATTAGTATTATTACTATAAGTACTTCATGCTGATTTGAAAACTAAATGTGCCAAGTATAGTATAGTTTTCCACCAAGAGAGGTGATAAAGTTGTTACTACTATATTTATTCATCTAATATATAGTATTCCTTACATATTTTTATTGCCGATCTTCCATTTTTTATACGCCACGTGTTACTATCTCTTAATGAATATATACAACCACAATATTCTTGTTTATAAAAACCTTCAGTTTTTGCTATTTCATACATTCTTGCACTACCACCATCCAAACGCCAATTATATGTCCAATAATGCAGGTCTGTATAATATGATGTAACTTTCACCCCACATGCATTAATTTGCTCAATATTTTTCCATCTTGATATTCCAAGAGAACTAGTAAAAACTTTGAAGTTGTTTTCATGAGCATAAAGTGCTGTTCTTGCGAACCTCATATCAAAACACATTGTGCATCTGACACCACGTTCAGGCTCAAATTCCATGCCTTTAGCTCTGCTGAACCAGTTCTGTATATCATAATCACAATCGACAAATGGTATATTGAGTTTATCGGCATATCTTTTGTTCTCACTTTTTCTAATCTCATATTCCTTCTTAGGATGAATATTTGGATTATAGAAGAATATTGTTATATCTATACCAGATGCAACCATAGCTTCAATCACTTCACCAGAGCATGGAGCACAACACGAATGCAATAGAACCTTTGTTTCACCGTATGGATATGATAATGGTTGTCTGTTTTGTTTATACATAGTCATTTATGCATTTATATTTCTCCAAATTCTTAGCAATATCATAACATATATATTCGTAGAAATACATGTTGACAATGATCGTGAAAAGCTATTATATCATTTCTATGGTAGTATGAATTGGTGTAAGTTGTATAGACTCATACTAGTTGTACTATCGATCTCATAACAACTATAACGAGGTAGTTTATGCTTGAACATTCAACTCAGTTAGGGAATCCAACACAGTCACAATTATCTACTAATGATAGGAAAGATAATGACTCAAATAATGACAGTGTGAGAGACATGGTAAATGAAATTGGGAGAATAGAAACTGCTCACAAGGATGAGACAGAGGAAAGTAAAGAGATCCATAGCTCAAACTCCAGATCTCGCAGTGAACATGCCAGTGCCATTAGGAAAGATGAAATAGCAGAGAGTAATGAAATTTTCAGTACAACTTCTAGAGTTCAGGATGAGAGGAATATGAATTTCTGGACAAGTGATAATCCTTTTGAGGAAGAAGAAAAGAATGGAGCCAATAAAAAGAACGGAAATACTAAAATAGAGATACTTGATCCTGACACTATAACTCCAGAACAAGAAATCAGGAATACATTTGCAAAGAAAAAAGATGCTGATGCTGACAGGAAAAGAATATTGACTGAAATCGCAATGACAGCATATGACAATGCTACCAAAGAGCAACCAGTGTTGGCATTACCTACAACTCCGCAGCCAGTGATACGCCAAACAAATGATGAAGCAGTTCGAGCCGCAAAAGCAAAACATGAGGAAGAAATAAAAGAAGAGAATGCAAAAGAAAGATATGTTGGTGTTTTTGATTCTTTCATACAAATATTACATTTTTTAAAGTTGCGCAAAGAGGGCCCAGAAATTGAGGGCCATTATAATGCTGTGCTAGAAAAACTCGGAACAGTGGTCACAGAATATGGCACTTTAGAGGCCAATCATATGAGCACATCAACGGCCTTTACAACATTAACTCAACAGAAAAATAACCTGGGTAGGCAAGTTGGAAAGTTGGTAGAGGAGAAATTTAATCGTGATGTTGTCATTCATGATTTGACTGATGAAATAGTTGAAACGAAGAAGAATTTATACAATGCAATGTACTCAATGCAAAATCAGATCATTATGTTGAACGTAGCAATGTCAGAGCAAAGAAAGGCTATGGAAGCAAGGGATGAAGCGAACAGAAAGGCTATGGAAGAAAACAGGAAGGCTATGGAAGCAAGGGATGAAGCGAACAAGAAGCAGACTGGAAGAATGGAGCAGATGTTAGCTATGCTGCTACAACAGCAGCAATCAAGAACTGATGGCTATGAAAGGGTTGAGAAGAATGATAACACTTGGGTTGGTGCATGTAAGAGGTGAAGATTTATGGGGGGAGGAATTATATTAATAATAATAATATAACAATGTCTTATATTTGGAACGTAATAATAAGTTTTATAAACTATATGAAACAATGTATGCAGTATTTATATTCACATAGAGATGAAAATGTTTTTGATACAACAACATTAAATAGATATGGATTACAAGAGTATAGTGTGATGGTAGAACGTGAGTTAGGATTGATGAATTTGAAAGATAGAAAACAAGATAAAAATAATAAAGAGGTAGATATGCTAAGAGAATGTGAAATGCAAAGAATGGATCGTGCTGAAAAGAAGGACGATTCAATTGCTATAGTTATGGAAGATACAGCTAATAAGAAAGAATCAACAAGCAATCATGTTGTAGTAAATAACGTAATAAGTAGTTTAATATCGATCAACTGTGATTTTAAGCAACGTGAAACGAATGATGATAGTTTTGTGATGACAGATGAAATGGTTGTGCTACCGTGTGGAGATAAAGATTTGATATTAAATCCTCCAGAGCTAAAACAATATAATGATGCCTTGGAAAAAGCGATAGTAATAAATGCAGAACGTGGTAATGTTATGATATCACGACTACAGACTAGCAAACTGCTGGATAATAAAATAATGCTAGGCTTGTGTGATATGCAAAAGAGTATTGATGCAATGGAAATAATAATGTCAGAGCAAAGAAAGGCTATGGAAGCAAGGGATGAAGCGAACAGAAAGGCTATGGAAGAAAACAGGAAGGCTATGGAAGCAAGGGATGAAGAAAACAGGAAGCAGACTGGAAGAATGGAGCAGATGTTAGCTATGCTGCTACAACAGCAGCAGTCAAGAACTGATGGCTATGAAAGGGTTGAGAAGAATGATAACACTTGGGTTGGTGCATGTAAGAGGTGAAGATTTATGGAGGGAGGAATTATATTAATAATAATAATATAACAATGTCTTATATTTGGAACGTAATAATGAGTTTTATAAATTATATGAAACAATGTATGCAGCCTATTCACCACCACCAAGTTGATGTACGTAAATTGCAACTGTCTTTATTGCAGTATCGCTTAGCTTACCTTCCCAATATGGCATCACCCCCATTCTACCATTATATATTACATCATGTACTGTGTCGTAGTCACTACCATATAGCCATACGGCATCAACTAAGTTTGGTGCACCAACAATATAGTTACCCTTACCATCTGCACCATGACATGAAGCACAATTCGTTTGAAAGACTTCATTTGCCTTGTTAAGATCAAATAGTGGTGTTTTACGCTCATCTAGAGGCTGGGCGAGATATATTACATAGTGAGCCATTAAAGCCACTTCATCATCTGTCATCATCTTATCACGACCAAATGCAGGCATTTGAGAATCACGAGTATCTGGATCAGAACTTCTAATACCATGTTTAATTGTTGTATAGATATCATCTATTTTTCCTCCCCATAACCATGCACCAGCAGTTAAATTTGGATATCCTGGGTTACCTCCTCCACCAGCACCATGACATACCTCACAATTATTTTGAAATGTTGATCTACCACTACTCATTGCAAATTTCAGTAGTTTTGGATCTTCTATTATCTCATCAAATGATGCCTTATCAAATACAGTTTGATACTGCATACGCATCTGGAATATTTCATTCAATTCTTTTTGTACCTCCTTCACAGATGACCAATCCAATACTCCATCATCATTAGGAGTTGGCCATGATGGAAAGAGTATCCAATAACCTAATGAAAAAAAAACTACAATGTAGAATAAAACCCTCAACCACATTGGGTCAGGATTCATATATTCAGTAATTCCATCCCATTCATGTTCTGATTCTAATGGTGTTTCTCGGACATTATCCGTTTTTTTCTCTGCCATTTATAGATGTATTGTTTTGATCCTGTTGCACTTCTTCATCCTTTAATGGAATCATACCATGCTCATCATATTTAGCTTTAGAGTGAGGACGAAAAACCCACACTAGCAATCCTACGCAAGATATACATACTAGTACTGTACTTAAGATATGGATGTTTAGCCACATGTTATCAAAAATTCATACTGTTATTTATCATTTGGAAACAAATATTCAACACTGCGCAATGCTTCTCATGGTTTCTATGTGGTGGTATGTTTGCAATAATGCATTGCTTGTTGTTCTCCCATTGTTGTTTGTTCATGTAAAATAGCTGTTCTTTCAATATTGTTATCAATCGTAAGGATTTCTAGAGGTTGTATCAATGCTAATTTTAAAACTTCATCTGCTGTTTTGACAGGTATTATTTCAAGTCTATCCTTAACATTTTGAGGCATTTCATTGATGTCCTTAACATTTTGAGATGGTATAATGACACTCTTGACACCACCACGCACAGCTGCAAGCAGTTTTTCTTTTAACCCACCTATGCCAAGAACTCTACCACCAAGCGTTATCTCACCTGTCATTGCAATATCATTACGTACTGGTATCTTTGTAATAGCTGATACTATTGATGTGCATATTGCTATGCCTGCAGATGGTCCATCCTTTGGTACAGCACCTTCTGGTACATGCACATGTATATCATTATCTTTAAAAATCTGTTGGTCGATGCAAAAGGTTTTTGCTTTAGAGCGTATATAACTAATAGCAGCTAATACCGATTCTTTCATCACATCACCTAACTTGCCAGTAATTTTCACATCTCCCTTGCCATGCAACACAACTGCTTCTATTTCAAGCAGATCACCACCAACTTCACTGTATGATAAACCGTTGGTAACACCAATTGTATGGTGTGATTTTACTTCACCATATAGATATTTACGTACACCAAGGAATTTGCTTATGTTATCTACATTTATAGTAGTACTACTAATCTTCTCCAACATAATTTTTTTCACTGACTTTCTCATCACTTTTGCAATATCACGATCAAGATTACGTACACCTGATTCTCTTGTGTAATATCTTATTATTTCAACAAGAGCATCATCCTCTATAATACATTCACTAGCCTTCAAAGTATGTGCTTTTATTTGTTTTGGTATAAGGTAATTTTTTGCTATCTGTAATTTCTCATCCTCTGTATAACCTGATAATCTTATTACCTCTAATCTATCCAGTAGTGGTTTTGGTATGCTCAAACTGTTAGCAGTGGTTATAAACATCACATTTGAAAGATCATAATCAACCTCCAAGTAATGGTCATTGAACATTTTATTTTGTTCAGGGTCCAGTACTTCCAACATTGAAGCTGATGGATCCCCCCTGTGATCAGCTCCCATCTTATCTATTTCATCCAACAATATAAGTGGATTGTTTGTCCCTGCTTTTTTCATGGCTTGAATTATCTTACCAGGCATTGCACCGATATATGTTCTTCTATGCCCCTTTATCTCTGCTTCATCGCGCAATCCTCCAAGTGCAACCTTTACAAACTTTCTACCAGTAGCATTTGCAACGGAGCGAGCCAATGATGTTTTTCCAACACCAGGAGGTCCCACAAGACATATGATTGGGCCGGCAGCATTAGTAGTGCGCATACTAACTGCAAGATATTCTATTATTCTTTCCTTTACCTTCTCTAAACCATAGTGTTCATTATCAAGAATCTGCTCTGCCTCGCTAAGATTGCTTTTTGTTGGTGAAAACTTTTTCCAAGGTATATCAATTAGCCAGTCAAGATAATTGCGTATAACATTTGCTTCTGATGAGTATGTGTTCATACTACGCAATTTCCTCAATTCACTCTCAGCTTTTGCTTTTACTTCTTTTGTCATCTTAAGTTGCTTCAACTTCTTCGCAAGTTCGTTCATCTCATCTCTTACATCATCTTCCCCCAATTCTTTGTGTATAGCTTTAAGTTGTTCATTCAAGTAGTAATCTCTTTGACTTTTTTCTATCTGCATTTTCACTCTGCTCTTAATGCGATTTTCTGCGTTTAGAAACTCAACTTCAGCACTCAATAATGCTAACAATTGATCAAATTTTTTACCAAGTTCATTTATTTCGAGAAGCTTCTGCTTTTTCTCAACAGTTAATAGAAGATGTGCACTTACAGCGTCTGTTAGAGCTGCTGGATCATTAATAGAAAATACACTATCCAGTATATCATTGCTAATGCGCTTGTGCATTCTAACATATTCTTCAAACTGATTCCTCAGTGATCTTTCAGCTATGTATAACTCGTCCTTTACGATATCACTAGACTCATTTATTGTTTTAGCCTTAGCTTGTAAGAAGCCTCCCTCATCAATAAATTTTACAACCTTAATTTTTGTTATTCCTTCAGTCAAAATCTTGATATTAGTGCTTTGCAATTTCAATACTTGTAAAACTCTTGATACAACACCTACTTTGAATAGATCACTTGTTGTAGGAATATCACTGCTAGCATCCTTTTGTGCGATCAATATTATCTTTTGATCAGATTTATCAATAGCTTCCAATGCTTTGATCGATTGTTCTCTGCCAACAAAAAGTGGTACTATCATTTTTGGAAACATCACCAAATCTCTTAATGGCAACACCGGATAGATATTCGTGGTATTTTTATCTTTTGTCATCTAGTATGGTTATGAGTTGTTAATATCAACATGAGTATATACAACTGATATATATTACTTGTTTGTCTGTAAGCAAGTATTAACCAAAAAATTAAATTATGAAAGTCTAAGCTTTACAAAAAACACATATGAATAAGAGTAGTAGTTGATTAAATCCTTTGATTGTACATTGCCATATATTTATTCGATGCTATTATAAAACCAATCATAGATACAACAGTTTTTAGTGATAGAAAAGAAAGTTGTAGATTTATAGGGATGAATTATCACAATACTTTGTTTGCAAAAATAACATTATTACTGGTCTTATATTGTATCCATATGCCAACATTTGGCTTTACATACAACATCCCATGCACTGCACTCTTCAATGTTATGATGTTGATAACAATGCATAGGAACACCAATAATCCATTGCCTTTTACCTTTGTTTTATCATTACTATTCGATGCTCTTGATACAAGCTATTGGGGTTATCATATTTAAAGTATTTCATAGCATAAGAACTCCACAGGAGTGGTGATATACTAGCCTCTCTTTCATCATTTGCAAGCCCACAAAGGCGGGCTATATATTGAAAGAAGCTCTTCATTAGTTCCCATAAGTACACATCTCACCTCCATTAAACTATAATTATCTTTGGAATCCTCTAACACTTCTACACCAGCTATCGACTGTTTCATAGTCTTCTTCAGAGCCATCCCTTGAGCGTCCTCGAGATTGATTCCTCAACACCAATGCCATCATTTCCATCATTTCCTCCCGCAATTCATTGTTTCGCCTTTGCATCGCGCTCATTTCCTTATCAAATTTATTCTTCATTTCATTTTTTTGCTCCTTCAATGTATTGTTTTGCTCCTGCAATTCATTGTTTCGCCTTTGCATCGCGCTCATTTCCTTATCAAATTCATTCTTCATTTCATTTTTTTGCTCCTTCAATCCACTTATGTTATCCTGCATTTTATTCATTTCATCAGTCATTTTATCGAGTCTATCATATAACTTTTTCTTTGATTCTACTGCAGAATCAACAAGGATACGAATAATAACATCACGTTCATGTTTTTCAATGTTCAATGTTTCGGCTTTCATCCGCAAGTTATTCATCACCATAATGCAAGACTGTACTGTGTTGTTATGCGCTACTATACCTTCTTCTTCAATTTCACCAATCCCATCATTCTCACACTGCAACTCATTGTTTCCCCTCACCAGTTCATCTCCACATTCAGACTCTAGCACATTACCTGAGTCATCTGACATTGACACGTTAGCCTCTCTTTCATCATTTGCAAGCCCACAAAGGCGGGCTATATATTGAAAGAAGCTCTTCATTAGTTCCCATAAGTACATATCACACCTCCTATATAAATTACCTATTCTCCAACACTTCCACGCCAGCTATCGATTGTTACATATCCTTCTTCGTCTCTTGAGCGTTCTCGAGATTGATTCTTCAATATCAATGCCATCATTTTCATCATTTTTTCATTCGATTCATTCATTTGCTCCTTCATTTCATTGTTTTGCCCCTCCAATCCACCTATTTGCACCTTCATTTCATTCATTTCACCAGTCATTCTATCAAGTCTGTCATATAATTTTTTCTTTGATTCTACTGCATGATCAACAAGGTCATGGACAATAACATTACGCTCATGTTTTTCAGTGTTCAATGTTTTGGCTTGTGTCTGCAAGTCATTTATCACTACAATATAAGCCTGTACTGTGTTATTATGCGCTACTTTCTCAGCATCGTACGTCGAAAGAACATCTCCAAGTGCAGTATTCAATTCTCTATGATTTGCCTCAATGCCTATCATTGTATCTCGTGACGCACCAAACGGCATACCACGCCAGGCAGCTGATAATCCATCACGAAATGTGATTTTTCTTTTCCCATGTTCGATCTCCCTTGTTTCATTCACTTGTTTTGTCCTAGCTCCTGTGATCGTTGCGTTGCTTCCTGCTACTTCTTCAACTTGTGGCATATCTTCAAATACTAACCTCTCTGGATCTTCTGCACCATCTCTATATGCTTGTTTTGCAATTGGAACCAGTTTCTCTTTTGTTGCCAAAGCGTCTGTTATTTCTATATTAGCATTGTAAGTGCGAGGCCTTTGCTCACTCTCACTAGTTGCACTACTTGTCTTGGAAAGCATATGCCCTTCTGGTGTCTCTTCTGTCTTGCTCTCTTCAACACGCCTTCTTCTCGTGGAAGTGCGTAGTGGAACAACCTCCTCTGCATCACTACCGGCCCTTTCTGCATTGATTTCCTCAACAGTCTTCTTCACCATACCTTTATTACTTCCATCCTCCGACTCCCACCTGCTGTGGCCACTTCGTACCATTCCGTCTAGTATGTCTAGTAGTGGTTCTGCTGGTTGTTTTTTTGAAGTCCGTGAATTGTTTAACATCTCCTCCCTCCCTACTTGAATTTAATGTGATATCAATGCAACTGGCATTTGTTAACATGTAATCCAACCATTCGTTGCATTTCACTCTAAATGAAGAGATAATACCCTTTTGTGTGCCTTGTCAATCTTTTTATCAATAGATTTCTTACATTATGTCATGTCTTTTCAAGAAGTTGTTGCTTTTCCTCAACACTTCATACAAGATGTGTGCTCACCACTTTACTAGAATGATATATATTGACCAACACTTATTTGTCTGTAAGCAAGTATTAACCAAAAAATTAAATTATGAAAGTCTAAGCTTTACAAAAAACACATATGAATAAGAGTAGTAGTTGATTAAATCCTTTGATTGTACATTGCCATATATTTATTCGATGCTATTATAAAACCAATCATAGATACAACAGTTTTTAGTGATAGAAAAGAAAGTTGTAGATTTATAGGGATGAATTATCACAATACTTTGTTTGCAAAAATAACATTATTACTGGTCTTATATTGTATCCATATGCCAACATTTGGCTTTACATACAACATCCCATGCACTGCACTCTTCAATGTTATGATGTTGATAACAATGCATAGGAACACCAATAATCCATTGCCTTTTACCTTTGTTTTATCATTACTATTCGATGCTCTTGATACAAGCATATTGGGGTTATCATATTTAAAGTATTTCATAGCACGTACTGTTTTGCAAAGATTGTATAAGAGTTTTAATATGCAAAAGATCATAGTATCAGTATGTAGCTTTATATATACTTTCGTATTGATTGAGTTAGTATACCGCAGTGCAAGATCACTATATAATTATCACTACAGTTATCATGAATATGTTGAATATTTATTCTACAGCATTATATGTTACTTTACTATTGGTATAGTATCTCTATATGCAAATAATAACAAGTGCTTGAAATTGTCAATATGAAATGTAATAACAAATGATCATTTTCACTTCATTGATAATCTGTGCACAGAAATAATGTATGTCAGATAGAATTGACATCAAACGAAAAAATCAAAAGTTTTCGAGAAGGGTATTTCTCTTGTTTTGCATGCAGGCTGTTCTTCATTCAGTACTAGGTATTAATATATACAAGCTACAAATACAATCTGGTAGCAAATACAATGTGCTCGCTGATAAAAATAGAATTCGTGTGAGTATTTTGCCTCCTCCAAGAGGTTTTATTGTAGATAGTAAGAATGAAATATTGGTCACAAATGCTTTTTCATATGATGTTTTGCTAGACAATAATATGCTAGATCATATTGATGTTGTTTTAACAGAGCTTAATTATTTATGCGATCCCTCTATCCTTATATTCAAGGATGAACAAATGATGCTAGCTAAAGCTCAGGAAGCTAAAAGGAAAAATGCATCATTACTAATTTGTAAGAATGTTCAATGGAATGATATAACAAAGATAGAATCAAATGTAAAAATCAACGGCATTGTGAGAATATCACACGAATATAAAAGGCAATACATATATGGTGCATCACTAGGGCATATCACAGGATATGTTGGTATGCCATCTAAATATGAATTAGAAAAATCTAGTATTCCAAATTATAACGATTTCATGGTTGGTAGAAATGGTATTGAAAACTCATGCAATGAACAATTACAAGGTGTGCCTGGAGTGCAAAAGGTTGAGGTTGATGCACTGAATAGAGTTGTAAGAGAAATCAGTAATAAATCTAGCATTCAGGGTGATAGTGTAGCACTCTCTATAGATATGAGTTTGCAACAAAAGATTATAGATATTACATCTGATAATAAGGGAATATATGTTGTTCTTAATATCATAACTGGTGAGGTGTTAGCAATGCATTCTCAGACCGGATATGATCCTAATTTCTTCACAAGCAGCATTAAAAGAGATGCTTGGAATAGCATTATAAATAACCCTGAGAAACCTTTAATCAATAAAAGCATCTCAGCAAACTACCCACCGGGTTCAATATTTAAAATTGTCACATTGCTATCAATATTAAAACGAGGATTGCAAAATGAAACCATTTTTTGTTCTGGTGAGTACAAAATAGGGAATAGAATTTTTCATTGCTGGAAAAAGGGAGGGCATGGTAGTGTCAATATATATAATGCCTTGCAATGCTCATGCAATATATATTTTGCTACGCAAGGAATCAAGGTTGGTATAGAAAACATAGCTGCAATGGCAAGAAATATAGGTTTGGGTGATAAAACTGGTATAGAACTGCCATATGAAGTAGGTGGCTTGATACCAGATAAAGCGTGGAAATATAATAGGTATAAAAAACCATGGACTATTGGTGACACGGTGAATGTGACAATAGGACAGGGATATGTTCTAACAACACCAATACAACTTATTGTCATGGCAGCAAGGATTGCGTCGGGCTTGATGGTGGTCCCAACAATATTACGAAATGTGCAAAACAACATATCTTTTGAAAGGATACATGGCGTTAGTGATGCGCACTTGCAAGTAGTACGAAAGTGCATGTATGATGTGATGTGTAAAAGACATGACGATGGCTTAGAGATAGCAGGCAAGACCAGCACAGCGCAAGTCATATCAAGGCGTGATGCAAAGGGGAAGTTTAAAGATCATGCAATGTTTGCTGGTTTCGCACCTTATCACACACCGAAATATGCAGTTGTGAGTATTGTGGAAAATGCTGGTTGGGGAGCTGATACTGCTTTGCCAATTACACAGAAGATATTCCAAACACTGTTTGATTAAAATTCATATCAGACCATTGCTTCGACGTGTATAAATGTTTTCTCACTACCGCCATATCTTTTCTTAGAAAATGATACCCTACCTGTAATAAGAGCATATATAGTATGATCTCGTCCAATACCAACATTTAGTCCAACCCGGTATTTTGTTCCTCTTTGTCTAGCTATGATGTTGCCTGGAACTACATGCTCACCACCAAACTTTTTGATACCTAATCTTCTACCAGCGGAATCACGGCCATTACGTGAACTACCACCTGCTTTTTTCGTTGCCATTTCTTTACTCTGCTAATTGTAGTTAGATAGATTATTCCTTTATTTCAGTTATTTGAATCACGGAGATATTTTGTCTATGCCCATGTTTGCGGCGATAGTTATGCCTACGTTTTTTCTTGAAAACAATAACCTTATCTGTTTTCTCATGTGATAGAACTTTCGCTTTCACTGTCCCATCAGTTTGTGTGTTGCCGTTAACACACAGTACATTTGATAGATGAAATTCCTCACCTACTGCATGATCAATCTTTTCAATCTTAATTATCTTACCTGTGGTGCACATGTACTGTTTGCCACCCTGTTCTACTATGCCATACATTGCTTTAAGAAAAATCCTAATTGTTTTGTTATATGAGATAAATAAAATGCATCACATTTTACAACACACTCAATTCATAGTACAATCACTATCATAATTACACTATGGAAGTCAAGACTACATTTCAAATGTTATGCATGAAATGCACGTGTGATCAAGTGCAAATGGTGCTCCCAGCAGGATTTGAACCTGCGACCTTCAGATTAGGAGTCCGATGCTCTGTCCAGCTGAGCTACGGGAGCATCAATATGTTCATGAATAACATATTCATATTAAATGCACAAGGCAAAGTGATGAAATATGAATAGTTAATACAATGTCTGTTTATTGATTGTCTATGATGTCAGGCAACAATAACATATATTGTTATGTTGAAAAATAAATTCAAATAGGCAAAGAATGAAACAAGGTTTTTATAATGTAATACAAAATATTCTCAGAATATGTATTTTTCCCAATACATTTGCTCTGAGCAAACTTACAGAAATATATAGATCAAACAATACATCAACTGAACAGAAGTTTTGTGAAGATGTTAACAATGTTATAAAAAAGATAGAAAATACAGATGCAGTACAAAGGAAAAATACATAGGGTTAAAAATGACAAATTTTCACAGTATCTTGATCACAGCAATGATAGTGATCTTATAAAAACCCAGAATATCTCAATATTACCACATCCAGCAACACTTGAAAGTTATGAGGCCGTCATACCTGGTATAACACTTCAATTATGTAATCTAATAGAAAAAGAGCAAAAACATCGACATGCTTTGGAAATACAAGCAGTACAAAGTATGATTAAGCTCACACGCTTGGGACAATTGCTCACTATACCACTTGCATTACTAATCACGTATACAACTATAGTAATTGCGGACAAATATAGCAATACTCTTGCAATTTTCATATATTGTTTTGGTTTTGGTACATTATGTGCTGTTAGCCTATATGCATGGAGAAGTGCAAAATACTTATTACAAAATTGTAACGAAAAAACAAGTAAACATAGGAAACACAACACTAAAAAAAAACGTCGTAAATGAACATGTGATCAAAAATTCCCAAAATAAGTGGTTGATGTTTCGTAATGTTTCATTCAAACTAATAGATTATTAGATGTTATTTTTCATATCAATATGAATGAGTTAGAAAAACTTATAACAGCATTAGCGCTAGCAGTATTCACATTTATTTTCAGTGATAATGTAGGAAGATTAATTTATGGCCCTGATCATATTATAACAAAGCAAGGATATGATATTGCTGTGGAACAGCATAATAGAGATGCTGAACGAGCACCAGTTGGTCTACCAGACATACTAGATATGGTTTCAATAATGAGTCAAGCAAACGCTGTTGAAGGTGATAAAATATTTCATAAAGTATGTACATTATGTCATACAATAGAAAAAGATGGATCAAACAAAGTTGGGCCGAATTTATGGGGTATTTTTGGTATAAATGCAGCACATAAAAGTGATTTTCAATATTCTGGAGCAATGCAAGATAGAAGAAAAGATGGCAAGCTATGGACTGACGAAGAATTATATAGATTCATATTTGCACCAAAGCAGTATGTACAAGGCACTAAAATGGCCTTTGTTGGCATTAAGAATGATAAAGAAAGAGCTGATGTCGTAGCATATTTGGAGACGATGCGTTGATATACGGATATCTGTTAACGACATATTGAGTAGAGGCTACATGAGCTAACAGCAAATTACTCAATTGGTTTGATATTATGTTTTAATAGGTGCTACAGCATTAAAAGCTGTTGTTATGCACAAGTCAGTATGCTAAAATCAACAGTGTATGGATTTACAACGAAATTTCAGCAGAATACATTGAGTGTAAATACAATAAGAAACAAAAGTGCTGATGCTATCATAGCAAATCAACCAAAGGATAAAACTGCAGAGCTAAAGAAAGCTCAACAGACATTCTTCAAGTTGCTCACAGCACAGTTAAAATACCAAGATCTTGATAATCCTGTCGATACAAACCAAATCACGCAAAACATTTATCAGATGAATGAGTTGCAAACACTCATGAGTATGGATAGTAAACTAGATGATATGAAGGATATGATGCAGAGGTCAGTTTCATTGCAGTCTGCAAGTAATATGATTGGCAAGTATGCCATATCTAGGAATAATCACTTTACTGTAGAAAATCCAGGTGAAATGATACCTATAAATTATGTATTCAACAGTGATATGGACAAAGCCGAGAATGTTATTGTAAAAGTGTTTGACATGTCAGGTAAAATCGTTCATGAATCACACTTGAAAGATATAACAACAAATACCATGCAAATGTTTGAGTGGCAACACAATGTACCTGGCACATATAGAGTAAGTATAGGTTCATTAAATGATGGTGGTGATTACAAGACTGCAGATATTTATACATCTACAAAAATACAGCAGATATTTGCTGATGGTGGTTTTATTACAAGTACTGGACAAAAGCTTTCTGTACCTGACATTCTTGCGATACAAGATGTCATAAAACCAATGATAGCTGCCACTGATAGCATGATTCACAGAGCATCAAAACATGGCAGAGTAAAACAGAGTATTTCTGATTTGTTTGCTAATATTTAGTTGTGTTATTTCACACTATCTTAATTTTGCAAAAAAATCATTCAACATTGCTGAGCATTCTGTTTCACAAAAACCATTGTAACAATCTGTTGTGTGGTGTAGGTTGCTGTTTTCATTATAAAAAAGCTTTGGACCATGATACACTCCTCCACCCTTGTTGTCTAATGCACCACAGTATAGTCTACCAACCCTTGCAATTGATATTGCTGCTGTGCACATAACACATGGCTCTAATGTTACATACATGTCACACCCATTTAAATATCTTGTAGAAAGCATGGCTGTGGCTTGCTTTATTGCAAGCATTTCAGCATGTGCTGTTGGATCATTTGTTGTAACAACTAGATTGTGATTCCTAGTAATAATTTCGTTATTGTATACTATAATACAACCTATGGGCACTTCATTGAATGTTAACGCCTTTTTCGCTTCAATGATTGCTGCCTGCATAAAAGCTTGCATATTAAGCCCTTACTTGTTTGGATATGTAATGTTGCTGTTTAATAGGTAGGTGGTGTTTAAGATCTTCATTTGCCTTTGGGTAAAGTTTTATAATATCTCCTGACTTTGTTATTGAAAAAGTTGCATCTGTAGTGTTATTATCTGACACACCTTTTTCATGGGAAAATTTATTGCTAGTACAACCACTTATAGTAAAACATAGCACGATACTACATATGCATTTTAACATGAGCGACAGTGAATTTTTTTAACGGATAAGTTTCGAAAAAATATCAAAAATGACAAATTGATTAATAACATGAATTTGAAACAAAAAAAAGTTGCTGTAGTACTTTTAAACCTTGGAGGGCCTGATTGTCCTAATGCGATTGAACCATTTCTATTTAATCTATTTAATGATAGGCATATTATAACCTTATCGCAGCCACTGCGCTACCTACTGGCAAAGCTCATTTCAAAAATGCGTTTAAATAAAACAAGATACATATATGAGAAATTAAGTGGTAAATCACCAATTTTTGGTGAAACAAAGTTGCAAGCTATAGCCTTAGAAAAACAATTGAATACCCTACATAATGATATTACATACAGTGTTTTCATTGCAATGCGCTACTGGCATCCAATGACAGAACAAGTTGTGCAAGATGTTAAGGCGTTTGATCCAGATCAAATCATACTACTGCCACTATATCCGCAATATTCCACAACAACAACACTATCTTCATTGAGAAAATGGTTTGAGGTTGTACGGAAACTCTGGTGTAATCATCCTAAGACTGATGTGGTTTGTTGTTACTATGATAATTCTTATTTCATTGGAGCGCATTCAAATCTGCTGCTTGAAACATTACAATCCAGCAACAAGCATGGACAAAAAACACGTATATTATTTTCCGCACATGGATTACCGCAAAAGATAATAAATAATGGTGATCCCTATAGGTTTCAAGTAGAAACAACTGCTAAACAGATCATAGCAAGATGCAAAGAAAAAATTGATATGACCGAGTTAAAATACACGATCTGTTACCAAAGCAAGGTGGGACAGCTCAAGTGGCTTGAACCAAGTACAACATCAGAAATAGTAGCAGCTGCATACCGTAAAGAAGATGTAGTTGTAGTACCAATCAGCTTTGTTTCAGAGCACTCTGAAACACTTGTGGAATTAGATATTGATTATCAAAGTCTTGCTAAATCATATAATGTGAATTTTTTCAGAGTATCAACATTGCGTACTAATGAAATATTCATTAAAGGACTAGCATCAATGTGTGTTAAACTGACACAAAATCAACATTCAACCATGGAATCAAAAGTGTTAGTGAATAACAGCGATGAGTATGACAACATTATTTGTCCACATGCTATGTGTTGTAAAAGGATGAAATTAATATGATATTGCTAGCAATAAAATATGTTTTGTTGCAGATATGTCTTCTATTTACTAACCCACAAGTTGGAGTGATTGCATTGTCAATATGTTACGTATTATGTGATAATCATATTGTTAGGATTATAAATATTATGTTCGTTGTTGTCTTCATAGGTGTAACACTTAATACATGGTTAAAAGGCGTTTTTATGGTGCCACTCCATATATCATTAAAAAATCCATGTTGGTGGAGCTTCCCCAGTGGACACGTACAATATGGTGTGATTTTCAGTGGTATGATATGGATAAATAACAAGTATGATAGAAAAATCTTGTTATTTTTGCTTACATGTTTAGTAGCAGCAATGTATGCAACAGAGTATTATCAGTACCATACGTGGAGTGATATATTTGCTGCAATACCATCTGCATTGTTGATGTTGGTATTATATTATTACCTATTAAGTGGTTTAAAACAATGTCATTCAATAGATGCAGAAGTCAGATATACAAATTGTCTGAATATTGGTGGTATTATATGTCAATGCATAGGTGTATCACTAATACCCTCATCACCATGTCCAGGATATAAACTCTCATGGTTATGGCTTGATATTGGTTTGAATATAGGGTTTGTAACTGCTTCGGCAGTTCAAATGATATTTAAAGATATGTATCAACAACTTATGCTACCATCGAGCATCATACAGTTTTTTGTTGGTGTGCAAAAACAGCAGTTTGTACGACATGCCACGAAAGTCACGGTCTTAGCATGTGTTGGAACACTTTTGATGGTTATCATATTATGGTATGCTGCCAAAACATACAAAAATTATGTGATGTATAGTATTTCAATAGGCGTATTGTATGTTATATCGTTGTCATTAGTTAGAATTGGAATATTTGCTATCGTTAGAAAAAACCTTGCTAAACAAAGCTGCAATATACTTGATATATAGTGTCATAATGTACTCATTGTGTGCTTAAGTTGATACCTTTTATACTGTATAAAATTTTGTTACTTAATATTTTTATGAATAATTTTTTTGACTTTTTAACAATGTTTGATGATTTGCTGTGGAGCTATATTGCGTTGTTTCTCATTATTTTAATGGGGGTATATTTAACAATCAAACAAGATTTTTTTCAACTGAAAGTATTGTTTAATCCACGCAAGTATATAGGTGAGTTATTGAAATGTGCGAAGAAGGGAGAAAATGGTATACACCCTATAAAATTATACTTCGCATCAGTTGGTGGCATGGTTGGCCTTGGCAATCTTGTATGGGTTGTTGCAGTTATAACAATGGGCGGACCAGGTGGATTAGTTTGGATGTGGTTTGCATCATTTATAGGCATGATAGTAAAATATTCAGAGATATATCTTGGTATTAAATATCGTGTAAAAACTAAGAATGGATATGATGGTGGTCCAATGTATTATTTAAGTGCAGCATTTAAAAATAGCAGGATGAAGTTGGATAAAATTATGCCAGTGATTGTATGCGTATTACTCTGCATATATGGCGCAGAAGTATCACAATTTTTAATTATTACTGATACATTCGTTGAGACGTTTGGTATGAGCAGATATCTCACAATAGGTATACTACTATTTCTAGTAATGATTTGCGCTGTTGGTGGTGTACATAGGCTCTCATCAATATGCTCTGTGATGATGCCACCACTCATGATATCATATGTGTTGTTAGGAGTATGGATTATATCGACAAATATTGATGTTTTGCCTGCAATATTGCATAATATAATCGTAGATGCATTTACACTAAAATCATCAGTTGGTGGTTTTGTGGGAGCAAATATAATACTTGCAGCACACTATGGTGTTGCAAGGGCAGTATATTCTGGAGACATAGGTATAGGTTATGACTCAATAGTGCAAAGTGAAACTCAAACTTTGTATCCTGAAAGGCAAGCAAGAGTAGCGATTTTCGCATTGTTCTCCGACACTTTGATATGTACAATCACAGTATTAATAATACTCATTACAGATGTGATTAGTATCGAGAATTTGAAACAATCTGAATATGTTATGTATGCGATATCAAACTATATACCACATGCAAAGATATACATGGCAGTATTGTTTTTCATAGCAGGCTTTACAACAATTATAGGTTATCTCGTTGTTGGACAGAAGTGTGCTAAGTTTCTCAATAACAAGTTTGGCAGTAGAATATATATAACATATGCTATTTTTGCATTTACAGTATTTGCATTCCATGATCAAACAAAAGTGATGTTGATCATGAGTGTATCTGGTGGCCTACTGATGCTGATAAACATCAGTGGAATATTCATTCTGAGAAAAAAAATAGATTTCAAATTGTAGATAATGCAAGCAAGTATAGAAAGACTGCAAAAACTGAATTCATATCATTGTCTTTTCCATTACCAAGGGGCATATGATAACCTAAATCTTGCTGTGGCAGTGCTAAGACTTAAAATGCTTGATGATGCAATGTCACTGCTGGACCAATCGATAAATCTTTATAGAGAGAATCCAGATAGTTATTACATCAGGGGTTTTGTAAAACATTTGTCTGGCAATTACGATGGAGCTGATGAGGACTTTCGTATGTCTATCAAATGTTGTAAGAGTTATAAAAACGATTGTTATGAAAGAACGTTAGAGTTAATGCCATATCAAACAATAAACAATATAGACTTTACATATTATTATAGTGAGCAGGTTATACAGAAGAAAAAGCAAATTGTAAATATTATACAACAAAACATTGATCATTTATACGAAAAAGCATACATATCATTTCAACAAAATGCAGCTGAAGAGTTATTCGAAGTGTGTACAGCAATAAAGAACATTACATCACATGAGCATTCCACATACCATATATGTTTGGCAGATACGTATTTTAAAGTAGCACATGAACACTTTAACAACAATCTGTTATATGAAGCGCTGTACTTCACCAATAGAGCGCTTGAAACAGATAAAGCAAACCCACACAATGAACAATATAGAAATTTCATTATGCAGTGCAAAAGTGAGTTGTAGGAAGTATATGATGGCATTATATAATGTTTACTTACGAGAATATATAGCAGCGAAAATTGAATGTGTATTGCTTTTGCTTATAGTATTTGATATCATTCACCAGTTGACTATAGGATGAACATATGAATCATCTTGGAAAAAAATCATGTTAGTTGTGTGCTAACTAAAATTCAACTCATTAGAGGTAAATGTGGCAAAAGTGGCAAAAGTAGCAGAACAAGAACCAGAACATCAGAAGTTGGTTGATATAAGACGTTGTACAAAGGTCGTGAAAGGAGGGAGAAGGTTTTCCTTTGCAGCTGTAGTAGTGGTAGGTGATGGTAATGGTAAAGTAGGGTACGGTAGCGGTAAAGCAACAGAAGTGACTGATGCTAGAACCAAAGCAACGCAGTTTGCAAAAAAGAACATGATCAGAGTACCATTGCGTGATGGTAGAACTTTACATCATGATGTTGTAGCAAAGTTTTGTGCAAGTAAAGTTATAATGAGGGCTGCACCAGCAGGAACAGGAGTGATAGCAGGTGGTGCATTGCGTGCACTGTTTGAAGTACTTGGAATCAAGGATGTTGTTGTGAAATCAATTGGCTCAAGCAACCCAACTAATATTATCAAAGCAGCAATACAGGGTTTGAAAAGCATAAGATCACCACGTTTTATTGGTGAGAAGCGTGACAGATCCGTTGGTAATGTGATATACTATCGCGAACTAAAGCCATCTAGAGATGAGGGTGATGAAAATATCAAGCGTGATAACCAGTAACCAACAGAAGCATAATTGTTCGAACAATGAACTTTTGATTGCTTGACTAACTTATTTAATATACTGAATAAAATGTCGTTAAAATTAAATCAATTGCGTGATAATAAGGGTGCAAGACGTACATCTAAAAATTTGGGTCGTGGTATAGGTTCGGGTAAGGGAAAAACTTCAGGTCGTGGTGGTAAAGGACAAACTGCGCGTAGTGGGGTTGCAATAGGCTTCATGGAGGGTGGACAAATGCCGCTTTTTAGGAGATTACCAAAACGTGGTTTTAAAAACTTTGCAAGGGTTGAGTATGAAACAGTGAACCTTTGCCAAATTCAATCACTCATTGAAAATGGTAAGATTGTTAATACTGAAACCATAGATCATCAACTCTTACGGAAGCATAATTTATATAATGGGAAAATGCAGTTAAAACTGCTTGCGAAGGGAGATATCAAAGTAGCACTCAATATTATTGTGGATAAAGCATCTAAAAAAGCCTGCGATGCAATCACTGCAAATGGTGGAACCATAACCTTCACAAAATGAGGTCTGATGCTGCCTCACTTGAGCATCGGAAGAAAGTATTGAGAAATAATATGCGTTGTCTTCTCATGAAACAGATGCAACTTGAAGTCATAAGTACTAATATCAGTCGGTGTTTGCATGACTTCATTGTGGTATTTGCGAGAAACAATTCTACATCCGCTCCTATAATTCTAGGTTATTATCCAACATCAAATGAACCGAACATACTACCAGTGCTCAGTACACTCTGTGCGGAGCAGTATACCGTTGCTTTACCTGTGGCAACTTCTGCTAGTCAACTTGATTTCGTGTATTGGACGCCAGATGCAATAATGCAAAAACATCATCGTTTTGCCATATATGAGCCAATCGATTGTAAAAGCGTTACCAATATCGTAAACAGTACTACCATTGTGTTAACACCAGTTGTAGCATGTGCAATTGATGGTAAAAGACTTGGCAATGGTGGTGGTTATTATGATAGATTTTTTGATAGGTTTCCACATGCAATAAGGTGTGGTATAGCGTTTTCGATGCAAATTCTGAATGATATTCCCTTCACTAAACATGATAAATTGCTTGACATAATAATCAGTGAAAAAGGGTGTGTTTTCACTAACAACAGATTGAATCAGCATTAATCGTTATTGTTGATCATTGTAATCGTCAACTCTATATGCATCCTCGCAATCTTCACATTCATTGCGAAATTCCATGTTCAAAATCTCAGGTTTTATTTTTAATATTTCTGATATCAACTCTGATTCTATTTGCTTTTCATCACTGTTTATGTTCTCACCATCTTCATCATTGCTATCGATGTTAATGAATTCCATTGCATTTGGTATTACTTTGCCTATTGGTCGGTCTGTTATGCCTTGCAATGCATTTCGCATAAAATCCATAAATATTGGCTTTGCAACTGTTGCACCTATTTCTTTTTTACCTAGAGTGCTCGGTGAATCAAAGCCTACAAAAACACCAACAGTGAAATCACTGGACATACCTATAAACCAAGTATCAAAACTATTATTTGTAGTACCACTTTTCCCTGCAAGAGTATGTTGCAGTATTTTGTTTTGTGGTGCAATAACACTTTCAAGTAGCTCTATGATTTTTGCATTATAATGCGATTTCACGAGTTTTTGCCTGAAGTATCTCATTGATGGCTGTGTCTTAACATTACTATCAGAATTCATGTAAACATCGTGTTCTACAACATCAGTAGATATGATAGCGTCATTATATACCAACGATACATTGTGATCATGATACAATAAATTCCCTTTACTATCATATATACTACCAATAAGACTTGGTGCTATATCATACCCACTACTGGCGATTGTTGCATATGCTCTTGTAATGTCAAAAAGTGTCGTCTCGAATGCACCAAGTAGTAGTGAATAATTCTTACAATATGGTGCTGCTACCACATCTCTGCTACATGGAATATCATATCTTGCTGGTTTTGGGTAGACACCTAGTCTGCTTGCAACCTCATATATTTTGTCCAAACCAACTGTTAGACCTATTTGAATCGATGGAATATTCAATGACCGCACAAAGGCTTCTTGTAATGTAACAGCTCCATTAAATTTATGAGTAAGATTTTTAGGAGTCCAAAGTGGCATACCATTCCCTTGACTTACTGCTATTGGTTCATCCATCAAAATGCTGTCACTGCTAAATCCATTTTCAATTGCTGCTAGATATATAAGAGTTTTAAATGCAGATCCTGGCTGTCGTTTTGCTTGTGTTACTCTATTAAAATAGGTGTTGTTACCATCATATCCACCAACCATTGCCAACACTTTACCAGTATAGTTTTGAATTACAACCATTGCACCGTTGACTGCTGGTATTTGTTCTAAGTGATATAGAATCTCTTTGGATGATTTTTTTGTAGAATGTGCGTCAATACTAACAGCTATAACATCACCTATTTTCAGCACTTTGTTTGCTGATTTTACAATACCTCCTAAACCACCATTGTTGAGTTTCACTCTAGCCCATTTCATATTTACAAGTGGTATACAGTGCTTTGTATTATCTGCTATGTCATACTTACGTAAATCTGCTGTATTTATACCAATATATGCAGCATTTGCACTAACACTAAGCACAACTGCAAAAATAAATTTTTGATCTCCTATAGAAAATTGTTTTGTAAAATCTTTTAAAGCATTCTGCCAATTTTTCATATCTTTGATTTTACCTAAAGGCCCTCTCCAACCATGTCTTTTATCATATGTTTCAATACCTCCTTGCAAGGCTGCAACAGCATGTTTTTGCAATGTATGATCTAAATTAGTATTGACAGTCAAACCATCCGTATAAACAGCCTCCTCTCCATAGAACTTAATCAATTGTTTTTTTACTTCTTCAGTATAGAAAAGCTCAGATGAATTGTACTGTTGTCTAACTCTAGGTAAAACATTGATCGGATATTTAGAATACTCGGTAGCTTCATCAGCATAGATCATATTTTCTTCATACATTCTTTTGATAACCCAATTGCGTCTTTCTAGTGTCCTATCAGGATTGACATATGGATTGAGTGAAGATGGAGCTTTAGGTAAAGATGCAAGCATTGCAGCCTCAGCAATATTTAGTTCAGATAGCTCCTTACCAAAATAATTTTTTGCTGCCATAGCAACACCATATGAATTGTTTCCCAGGAATATCTGATTGAGATATAATTCCAATATTTTTTCCTTTGAATATGCGATGCTTATTCTATAAGCGAGAATTGCTTCACCTATTTTCCTATCTAGTGTTTTTTGATTGCCAGTAATAAATCCCTTTACAACCTGTTGTGTTATTGTTGATCCACCAACCATTCTTTTTCCAACACTAAAATTAGCGATGTTTTGTATTGTAGCTCTCAATATACCAACTGAGTCTATGCCATAATTCTCAAAAAAAGTTTTGTCTTCTGCCGCTACAAATGCGTTGATTAACAATTGTGGCATATCAGAGACTTTTGCGAAGATCCTTGGTTCATATGCATATTCTGCTATAACATCTAAACTTTGGGAATACAATCTTGTTATCACAGGAGGATTATACGTAGCTAGGCTATCGTAGTCAGGAATATTGTTAGTAAAGTACATTAACCCATACACTATACAAATTACTCCGAATGATATCATGTAAGATACAATGCCAACAAAGGTGCAAAATTTTTTCACGATAAATGTATAGAGCTTTGGCAATATTGTATAATCGTCGTTGTTTTCAGTTTCAGGTAATGAAGTGTTGTTGGTCATACATAATTCTGTTAGTGTATACAGTAGAATTTCAAATTTGGAATGCCTTTCATTATATCATTTTTTGTGACTTATTTATCAACTGATGCTGTGATCGTATGGTTATAATTATGTTATGTAGCCCTTGCTGGGCGTGCTATGGAAATACAATACAATATATTATTCTTTTCAATGCTTAAGGATGAGGACAGAATATTCAGCAATTTAGGCGGTACTCAATGCAGTAACTTAAAAACCTCGATAATAAGAGGTGAGTGGAGTAATACTATTAATATTATAAAGGATAACACACAAGATGATATCATAGATAAAATCAAAAAATCAGGGCTTAGAGGTAGGGGGGGGGCTGGTTTCCCCGCAGGGGTGAAATGGTCATTCATGCCTAAAAACCCTGTAAAACCATCATATTTGGTGATAAATGCTGATGAGAGTGAACCTGGAACATGTAAGGATAGAGATATAATGAGATATGAACCACATAAAATCATTGAAGGGGCACTGATCACAGCCTATGCAATCAGATCACATGTTGGTTATATATATATTCGTGGTGAATATTATGACGAATCAATGATATTACAACGAGCAATAGATGAAGCATATGATGCTAGACTGATTGGAAGAAACGCTTGCAATTCAGGATACAATTTTGATCTCTATATTCATAGAGGTGCTGGTGCATATATATGTGGTGAAGAAACTGCTCTGATTGATAGTTTAGAAGGACGAAAGGGTATGCCACGTCTGAAACCACCTGCGTTTCCTGCTGTTTGTGGTTTGTATGGATGTCCTACCGTTGTGAACAACATTGAAACAATTGCTGTAGTGCCAACAATTTTGAAAAGAGGACCTGAGTGGTTTGCAGCGATAGGCAACTCGAACAATGCTGGTACAAAGATATTCTCCATATCTGGGCATGTGAACAAGCCATGCAACGTTGAGGAGGCAATGTCTATTCCGCTGAAAACACTCATAGAAGAGCATGCAGGTGGTGTAAAGGGAGGATGGGATAACCTCTTGGCTGTAATACCAGGCGGATCTTCAGTTCCTATGATAACTAAAGAAGTATGTGAATCAGTCTTGATGGATTTTGATAGTTTGCGTTCTGTTGGAAGTGCCTTGGGCACTGGTGCGGTTATTGTGATGGATAAGTCAACTGATATCATAGAAGCAATAGCAAGATTATCGCATTTTTACATGCATGAATCATGTGGACAATGCACACCATGCAGGGAAGGAACGGGCTGGATGTATCGTATAATGCAAAGATTTATAAATGGTAACGCTAGAATTGAAGAAATAGATCAACTATTGAGTTTAACAAAACAGATTGAAGGACATACAATTTGTGCATTGGGAGATGCTGCAGCTTGGCCAATACAAGGGCTTATAAAGAATTTTCGTTATGTTATAGAAGATAGAATAAAAATGCAAAATCAATAATACATTTAAATATTTAAATATTTATAAACTTGAAAAATAAGAAATATGGTGAAACCTACAAAAGAACAAAAGATGGATTGCAATGCGTTACTAGGAATATATGAGCAAATGCTTCTGTTGCGACGTTTCGAAGAAAAGGCGGGACAGCTTTATGGTATGGGATTAATAGGAGGGTTTTGCCATTTGTATATAGGTCAGGAGGCTGTTGCGGTTGGGTTGCAACATGCATCGCGATCACATGATGCAATGATTACAAGTTATAGAGATCATGGCTTGATGCTAGCTCGTGGTACAGACCCTGAAATTATCATGGCAGAGTTGCTTGGTAAGGAAAATGGATGTTCTAAGGGTAAAGGTGGGTCAATGCATATGTTTGATGTAGATAAATGTTTTTATGGTGGTCATGGTATTGTCGGTGCACAAGTCCCACTTGGCACAGGCATAGCATTTAGCTTTAAATATAGGAAACAAAACAATGTAGCAATAACACTTCTAGGTGATGGTGCAATCAATCAGGGACAGGTATATGAAGCATTTAATATGGCTAAATTATGGGATTTACCAGTGTTGTACGTGATTGAAAATAATGAGTATTCGATGGGAACATCTCTTGCCATGGGATGTAGTACAACTGACTTATATCGCCGTGGACAGTCATTTGATATACCGGGAGAGCAAGTTGATGGTATGGATTTCTTTGCAGTATGTAATGCAACTAAAAGGGCTCTTGAATATGTTCGCATTGGTAATGGTCCAATGATACTAGAAATGAAAACATATAGATATAGAGGGCACTCAATGTCAGACCCAGCAAAGTATCGTACAAAGGAGGAGGTTGAGCAATACAAATGTCGTGATCCAATAGATAGCCTTAAAGAACATCTGCTGTCGCAACACAATGTTAAAGAAAGCTTGCTGAAGGATATTGATAAAAAGGTTCGTGCACAAGTTGCTGATATATCAGAAAGGGCAGAAAAAAGTGGATTGCCAAATTCAAGTGAATTATATGCAGACGTTTGTATCATGTGATGAGGTTATAGGAATAAAAAATTACTTTAACAATTGATTATGAATGCACAGTATATTTTTGAAATGCTAGATATATTACTGCCAATTGTTGCTAGAATCGCTGTACTATTAATTCCATTATTGTTATCTGTTGCTTACCTCACATTAGCTGAACGCAGGATCATAGGTGCTATGCAATTGAGGTGTGGGCCAAATACTGTTGGTCCATTTGGACTATTGCAACCCATTGCTGATGCATTGAAACTCATGCGAAAGGAGTTTGTAATACCAAATCATTCGAATAAATTTTTATTCCTTCTTGCGCCAATATTAACCTTTTCATTAGCAATACTAGGATGGGGAGTAATACCAATAGATAACTTCTCGGTAGCTGATATAAACATAGGTGTGTTATATTTACTTGCTATATCATCTCTTGGTGTGTATGGCATCATCATTGCAGGTTGGGCAAGCAATTCAAAATACGCCTTCATAGGTGCAATGAGATCAGCAGCACAGATGATATCATATGAGTTATCGATAGGTTTATGTATAGTATGTGTGCTATTGACAACTGGATCTTTAAATCTGCGTGAGATAGTGATCGCACAACAAAGCAACCCACTATATATAGATTTGTTAATGCTACCAATGTTTGTAGTATTTTTCATATCAATACTGGCTGAAACAAATAGACACCCATTTGATTTGCCAGAAGCAGAAGCAGAACTCGTTGCTGGTTATCATGTTGAATACTCATCAATGCCATTCGCACTTTTTTTCCTAGGAGAGTATGCTAATATGATTTTAATGAGTGCAATAGCAACAGTGTTATTTCTAGGAGGATGGTTTCCACCATTTGGTATACTGCAGCTTGAGTTTATTCCACCAGTGATTTGGTTTGTATTAAAGATTATGTTTTGCCTTTTTATTTTCATATGGGTTAGAGCAGCGTTGCCACGATATAGATATGACCAGTTGATGAGATTAGGGTGGAAATGTCTACTACCAATGACATTATGTTGGGTTATTATTACAGCAAGTGTGATAGTGTATAAATAAAAACAAACAGCTGTTTTTTTATACATCATTCATATCATCAAGCACTATTAAATCATTATGTACCCTTTCAAATTTCTCATGTTTTTCTTGTGCTTCCAAACACATTCTTGCTATCGGTCTTGCCATCAAACGCTTTACTCCGATTTCATCACCTGTTTCTTCGCAATAACCATATGTACCATTTTTTATCCGTACTATTGCTAGGTCTATCTGATCTATTAGTTTTCTTAACCTGTCCCTGCTTCTTAATTCAAGTCCTATATCTGATTCTATTGTTGCTCTATCACTCGGATCAGATTCATTCCAATTTTCCTCACGCAAGTGACTCAATGTCATTGCTGAATCTTGTTGCAATGATTGCTTCCATGTAATTAATTTTCTTAAAAAATATGCAAGTTGTTTATCTGACATATACTCTTCATCCTGACATGGCTCATAATCAGGCTCGAGATAAATATCGGTATACTTATCACACATATTTATGCTTTGATTTAGATCTGACAATTGCGAATCTGCTGAAAACATTAGTTATTATAAATTACTAATTTGCATTACTACAATTGATAGTATAAAGAATCTAAATTTTTTTTGCAACAACAATAGCAAGATGAGTGATAAGTTTTACTAACATGGTGTAGCAGGAATACCAAAGCATTTTCTCTGCATCATTATTAATACCAATATTTAAATGTTCTATTTCGTCTTTTCTAAAGGTTGAAATCTTTTCATATAGTTCATTCAAAGCAATTGAATCATACTTATAACATGCACTGTTTTGTATCAAAGATCGTAGTGATATAAGTTGATTTTCATAGTGTAGACTGATTACATCTTCAACTGCAACTGTGCATGCCATGGCAGCTTTTTTGCCTAACAAACTACTAATGAATCCAATAAACCATCCACATAATGACCACATTGGGAGGAAAAAACTTGGTCTCACTTTATATGTACTGATCATTTTTACAAAATAATCATGGTGTACACATTCTTGTTCATACATTTCAGTCAATGTATTGATGCAAGCAGATAACTGTTCATTGTTTGATTGATTTGTTTTAAGGTAATGCAAAAATTTCATTGATGCAATTTGTCCAAGATATATCTTTTTAGCACCACATTCACCACTGTGATCAACTCTAAGCATTTGATCAACTGTATATTCAACGGTTTTATCACCTGGTAACCATTTACCTTTCATTATAATTGATTCATATTATTAATGTTTATTATAGCGGCAGCGCAGGTATCACGGAAAAATACTTCATCTGAAATTTCTTCCAAAGTTTGTATAGCGAGTTTAAATAGTTTTTTCTCTGTAAGTTCCTTATCACTAATCTTGATGTCAGTGGGTTGCAACGTATGCATGGCAACTACATTGAGCAACCGTAAATGTTTGCTAATTTTCCATTGCATTATTTTCTTCAAGAATATGGGGTAATAATGGTATATTACTATATTATATAGTAGTTTTGCAGCATATTTATTTTCATTATGCAATGCTGCAGCTATTTTTTTATATTCACTTCTTCTTTCCTCTAACCATCTTTCACTATATTTCGATATACCTCTACCTCTAACTTTTGCAAGGTCATACCCCTGTATAGTTGGTAAGCCAAAATGCAATATATATAACCATCTTAATTTTAATGCAGCTTTATGTTGTCTGCTGTTAATAATACTGTATTCCAAACATAAATCCAGTGGTTCGGAAAGCGTTTGCAATCCACGCTTCTGGACATCATGACAGCGTATCTTTGGTCTGCCTCTTTTTCTTAGCATAGGTGTTTTATTTTTATTCTAAATACCTCCAGTGATGTATGGAAGTACAAGTGTTCAAATTGTCATACTAATACTAGTTAGTTTGTACCAGCGATCCAGTTCTCAATATTTTGCCAAATATGTTGCACGAAGTTTGCCTTTTGTACATCATCAGTAGCAACCAGATCAAAGGACGTTTGATCATCATTTATGTTTGGTATGCTACACTCAACAACACCTAGCTTTGTTCCCTTGTATATTGGAGCCTTTATATAATCGTTATATTTTACTTTACACTTGATGTTCTCTTGATATAGCTGCTGTGTCAGAATATGCGCATCACTTGCTACAGTAAGATATACATTTGGTGTGCTACCATATAATACCTGAGCTGTTGCAATATGATTTACATTTGAAAATAATATTGCTTTCTTGAAGGCATAACCATACGTTAAGATCCTTTCTCCCTCCTGCAATCTTGCCTTTTCACTTGCTAAGCCATTGATGACTGCTATCATTCTTCTGTCACCGTTCATATTACTTAATATTATACCATACCCACCTGCTTCTGTATGACCTGTTTTAATACCATCAACACCAAGTTTGCCCAACATTGCATTGCGGTTTCTTTGTGTTATATTACTATAAGTAAAACTCCCAACAGCGTGATAGTGATAATACTCTGGAAATTCCTTTATCATGGCTCTCGCAAGTCTTCCTAGATCTCTTGCTGTAGTAAGATGTATTGGGTCAGGCCAACCACTAGAGTTTACAAAGTGTGTTTGTTTCATACCAAGTTTTTCTGCAATGGCATTCATATGCTGCACAAAAACAGTTTCATCACCAAACATACCTTCAGCTAGTACCACACACGCATCATTACCAGATTGCACTATAACACCTTTTATTAAGTTATCTACCGTCACATTTTCACCATTTTGAAGAAACATTTTCGAGCCAGACATTTGCCATGCCTTCTCACTCACAGTGAACTTATCATCTAGTGATAATATTCCATCCTTCAATGCTGAAAACACAATATATGTTGTCATTGTTTTTGTCATTGAAGAAGGATGCATAAGCTGGTCAGCATTGTGTGCAAAGAGTATTTGCCCTGTATCATAGTCGAATAATATTGCTTGCTTTGCATTGGTTTGGTAGCGTTGTACAGCTATAGGCGATACAGCTTCCACCGCATGTGATTGTGCAATGGAAAATAAAACCGATAGTAACAAGTATTGTATAATGTGCCTCATGCTACAAATCAATAATCTACAAGCGAGCAATAGAATATAAAGCAAAATAGTTGTGAAATAACAAATAGTCAAATTTCATTTTTTAGAACCTATCCAAAGCCCTGCCTATATCATCAAGACGTTTCTTGGTTTCGTATTTTTGTTTGCTGGCTCTCTCATACATATATTGTGCACCTTTTTGCTTCATCCCTGCGATATCTTCAGACATTGCACTAAATAAACCCGTTGTACTACCCTTACCATATGCCTCAGCTTTGAAAGCTACAATATAGGATAACATCCTTACAACATAGGCAATGATATACCATCCTGTGAAAGCTAAAAGTGCGAATGTGAATACTGCTGCAACAATACCAGTTGGTAATAATGACATCGCTTCATCAGGTACAAAAGAATTGTTCAGCAAGTAAGCGAGTGGTATGATGCACTTATCAACAATAAAACTAAGTTTTAAAAAACACTTAGTACAATATGAGAATCCAAGCATCGCATCCATCGTATGCCTGATTAATAAAAACATCAAACTAGTAGTTATCACAACACCAACAGGTAAAACCGCGAAATAGACGACTTGTTTAAACCATGTGTCAAACATGTCTTTCGTTGCTGCAAATAGTTTCATTGCAATGAACCATGGAGCAATAAGTAGAAGCATTGATTGTGTTATCATTGCAGATATAAATAAAAATGCTGATTGTATAATCATTACAAATACAATAACGAAACTTGCAACCATGACTAGTGCAGTGAATAATCCAAATATGTTGGATATGATCAGCGCCAATATCCTATACCCTGTACCGTGACTGGTCATAGCAGCAATGAGGCCACCTGTCATATCCCAGTAGTTGAAGTAATTCTCTGGTTCATATGGACCAGAATTGACAGTACCAACGATACTATAGAATTCATATTGTACTCTTGATGAGATTTGTAACACACCAATTATGAATGTTCTCAGGAAGTTTTTGATGAACAAATCTTGAACGGTCTGACTGACTATTAATGCAACTATTGTGAGCTTTAGGATTCTCATGAGCATTTCATGTTGGTTCATCTTGATTGTACCAAGCATGAATCCAAGGCCAGTAAATGCGACATACAGTACTACACACCCATGAATTATATATGCGAGATTTTTAAATATTGCTCTTGCAAGTTCCACCACAACACCATCAAACTTACCTTCATTCACTATCTTTTCAATGTCTCCTATGAGGGTAGAAAAAATAACAAGTGATATCTTTTTCAAGATATTATAATCATCATTATTTTCCATCATTGCATCTCCTGTTCTTACAACAACACTATAGCTACTATCTGCTTGTGTGATTCGTCTACCAGCATGCTTATCATATGGATTTACCCTGAGCAGAATGGATTTGATATTATTATCTAATGTAATGATATTGGAGGCGGGTTTTATCTTAGTGTTTTCAGGTGCAAAGATGAGCTCATTTCCAGTGTTTAAATTCGTCGTTTTCCACTCAAAATTACCATTTGTGCTGTTGCTCTCAAGGGCATATTCTAATCCCTCACCATCATACATAGGACATCCTCCCCATTCTATAGAAACTTGGGACCCACCGATGATGGTAGGGCTATTGTCATAAATATAGCGATTTGGAGAATTACTGTCTGGAATATAATGTCTAATCTCCAATTGTTGCTTTTGTACATTCGCTACCCTGCCACTGAATTCATACCTATCAGCTCCCATGCTGATATTGTTACATTGATACGACTGCTCATATGATATTGCATTATTTCTCATGATAAGACCTTGTAAACCATAATATTCCTTTGATGTATTACCACCTTTTATATCACTCATTAGTTTACCACCACACAATTCTGGTTTTTGGCCTTGATTTTGGTCACTTTTTGGCTCTATACCATCCTCACCAATAAGTAATCCTAATCCCTTGATATCAAGAGTGCTCATATCCCTCAGCAACTGCTTTGTGTTAATTCTAGCAAGGTTAGTATTCCGAGAGAATTTCTCAAATGGCCATACTTTCATTCCTCCATGTGCAGCTGCAATTTTCGCTATCGCTTGGTTGAAAAATGGTATGGTGAGACCATTACCTAAAATCATATCACCACCCCATGATATTTTGAGGAAATCGCCATCAGATATTGTAATGCCAGTATTGAGATACTGCCTATTATATATATGCCATTGTGGATAACAACCAACATCTTGTGGATAGTTCTTTATATTAATACTTGATTTATCTGGTTTATCTTTGATACTTTGTATGAGTTTACACCCAGTTATATTTTCTCCATCACATGACATTATCTCAGAATTCGTAATCGCATTTGTGTTATCAAGGTAAGTAAAACATGGATGATATTTTTTTTGCTCACTTGGCCACTCCATAATTCCACTAATATCTACTGACAATTTTTCATTATTCTTATACTTATATATCTTTTCAATATCAATATCATTATATACACCCATAGCTTTTAAACTCTTATTTGTCTCATCCGTATTCCGCTTTTTTAACTTGAGTATGTTGTTATAAATGGTGCTAGGACTATCATTTTCATGCATCCCTTCAACTTTAACGTATTCATCAAATGAAAAGGTAGTGAACCTTGTATAGTACTCCAGTATTGTTTGAATATTGGTTTTTTTATCGTCATGCATATTATTATATGCGTTCTCAGCAGCATTGCCACCAGCAACTGATTCAGGTGACATTTTGAACAAATTAGGAAATACTGGATCAATCTTCAATACTCTATGCCCACATGCATATATTGTATTTTTTACTGATGTGTCTAGTGATAATGTTATGACTTGATTTTGTCCAATGTTGATTCGAGTGAATTGTTCATTTGTATCTGATTGTTCACTTATAGAGTTTGCTTCATCTGATTTGAAGCTAACATTGGTCACGCTTTCCGCATAGGGATAGCTTGATAATGGTATTGTTACTGCTTTGCCATCAAATGTTCCAGACTTCTCAAATTTATTTTCCAATCTTTTTCTTGCACTATAGGCTTGTGGATTTTTAGTATCTTCCTGATATTGCAAGCAGTGTTCTTTACAACTTGTGACAAGATCTTGATTTTGTCCATCTATTTTTGTTTTCAACATAAAATCCTTGCATCTTGTACTGCAATATTTCTTCTCATTAAGACTACCTACATCAAACTTACTTTCAGACTGGTTATATGTTGAACTATTTACCGTTACACAGTCCTGCAAAACATTAGCTGTTTTTGCATCCACTACATCAGTATAGCGTAGAGTATATAGTAATATCAAAATAGTAATAGTAAAGTAATGATGTAAAGATTTATCTTGCATTTCATTTGACACTTTTTTCTTGCAAAGAGCTTTGATTACAAACAATATCATGAATTAACTATTTTCTGTGTGTCTTATAAAGCTCTGCATTCCAAATACTAATGATTTATCAATAATGTACCACTAAAAATGAGGAAAGGTATAAAACTAAATGATTGCATATTTTCCTCACTGTTGTATCATACATAATTATTACGTGCCAATATATGGTGTCATAACATCGAAATAAGAAACTTTGTTTCATCAAAATGTCAATATATTATCATCAACATGATTTGCCACCAGATATACAATTTCATAATTCCATAGCTATTGATACGGAAGCTATGGGGTTGAAAAATAACCGTGATAGATTATGTACAATACAACTGTCAGATGGTAATGGTGATGCACATATTGTACATTTCGTGAAACAAGATTTTACATGCATGAATGTAAAGAGAATTTTATTAAATGACGATCTTTTAAAGATATTCCACTACGCGAGGTTTGATGTAGGAATATTACAATGCTATCTTGGGGTAGATATTAAGAACATTTTTTGTACAAAAATAGCTTCAAAATTAGTGCGCACATATACAGACTATCATGGTTTAAAAATACTTTGTGAAGAACTAATTGGTGTTAAACTTTCAAAACAAGAAAGAGCATCTGACTGGGGAGCAGAAGCTCTGTCGTCTGAGCAGCTCAACTATGCAGCAAATGATGTATTATACTTACATAGGCTTATGTATGTTCTCATATCACGGCTTGAAAGGGAAAATAGAATGCATCTTGCACAACAATGTTTCAATTTCATACCTACAAGAGCAAAATTAGATATTATGGGATGGGAGGAAGAAATCCTTACATACTAGGATATAATACTCATTTAGCTGGAGGTTCTATATGAATTGGATAGATGTCGCAATAATTGTAATACTAGTATTATCAGTTCTGATAGGTATTACAAGAGGTTTTATAGCATCATTTTTGAGCTTAGCTGGATGGATATTAGCTATCGTTCTAAACCACAATATGTTTCCATATATAGAGCCATTTTTGGAAGCTAAGTTCAAAACAAAAATTTTGGTTTTTATCGTTGGCTACGCATGTGGATTGCTATTGCTGTTATTTGTTTTCTCAGTACTGAACTTCAGTATAATAACAGCTATAGGTAAAGGACACCACTTCGATAAAGCACTGGGTGGTATATTTGGTTTTGTTAGAGGACTGCTATTGCCGATAGTAATGTTGCTATGCTTTGAAATAGGTGTTACAACCCTACAAGGGGAACAGCTGAGTGAAAAGAATATACCGTTATTGTTATTAAATGCAAAGAGTTTTCCATTATTGAAAGAGGGCGAAGAAACAATCCTGGAGTTATTACCCGACGTTTTCACGATGAAATTATACTCATATGTTGATGTTATGAGTATGATCAGCAATAATACAGGATATAAAGGTACGGATGATATTACGATGCTAAATATTATTAGGAAATTGAGTGTATATGCATCAGCAGATGTGTTGAGTAAGGTAGAAGCAGCAGCAAATCAGGATAGTAAATACATGTCTAAAAGGCAAGTGAGAGTGGAAAAGATAAAAAAACTGTGGCAGAATTATATGAGTGTGCAAGATAGTGATGTGAACAACAATGTATCTGTAGAAAAGCTCTCACAACAGGATGTTATAATCATCAAAAAGATTTTACGCTCTGGATAGGTTCTTGTACTTTGACATAACATGTCGTATACTAACATGTGTTGAAGGACAACTTCAACTATGGTGATAAATGTTGCTTGCAATAACAGTACTGGACCCGGGGGCAGTACCCGGCATCTCCACCAGCAGGCTAAAAACGGGGATGAAATAGCATCGACAGGCTCTAAAAAAGTAATTTTGCCCAGCAAGATACCGCTGTAAAGGATCAAAAACTATAAATGCAAACGACAATTTTGCAAATGACAATGTTGGTTACAATAAGCTAGCTGTTGCAGCTGCGTAATCTGACTGAGTTAGCGGTGTGGGGCCACCGTGCAACAGAAGTGCCCCATTCTTGTGCTTCTTGTGTTATCTATTTATTGATTGTTGGATATTAGATAAATGTAAACTCAATTCCACTAACAAAATGAAGAATAAGGATTTTGCTTCAGCTTTAAGAGCAAATCTATTACGCAGAAAAAAAACAAAAAATCATAAAACTAATAATGAAAGTTTAACCTCTAACAGTGTAAATATAGAACAATCTCAAAAGGATGAAAAAAAACCTAACAATGAGAATAACAAAAATAATAAATGCTAGCACTTGATTAAAATGTTTGGTAGGAAATTAATTTTGTGTATTTTAGATGGTTTCGGTGTTGCAAAATCAGAGTCAAGTACTGATGCATTTGCAATGGCTAACGCTCCATTTTTGAAGCAAGTGTTGAGATCGGAAAATGTTGTTCTGTTGAATGCATCAGGAGATGATGTTGGTCTAATACACAATCAAATTGGGAATTCTGAGGTTGGACATATGACAATTGGTAGTGGTAGGGTAATACAGCAATCACTTACCAGGATATGTCGTAGCATTACACATGATAATTTGTTTGAGATGGAAGTGATGCAAAGATTGGTTCGCTATTTGCAATCGCATAAAAATGTGAATTGTCACGTTATAGGATTGTTATCAGATGGTGGTGTACATTCACATATAGATCATATTCTCCATATAATAGAAAAACTTAACAACCTATTATTAGATATAGAACACTATGGAAAAATATATGTGCATATCATTACAGATGGTAGAGACACACCACCAAAATCTGCAAACACATATGTTGATAGATTAAAACAAAAACTCTCAAGCAATATAGCTATTGCTAGCATGTGTGGTAGGTATTATGCAATGGATAGAGATAGTAGGACGGACAGAACAACGCTTGCTTGTAATGCCATTGCACTTGGAAAGACAGAAAAATATTTCAATGAGCCATCCAGCATTTCACAACTGATAGATGAATTCTATAGTGATGGCATCACAGATGAGTTTTTCATGCCGAGTTGCAATGAAAACTACAAAGGTATACAACACAGTGATGCAATAATGTTCTGCAACTTCCGTGCTGATAGAATGAGGCAACTGTCACAAGCAATCTGTGACAATGTCAAGCACTGTTTGATATTTTCTATGGTTCCATATTTTGGTGGCAACTTGATTGAAAAAATAATACCGATTTTTCTACCTGAAATAGTTGATAATACATTAGGTGAGGTTTTATCGATATCTAATAAAAAACAGATTAGAATAGCAGAAACTGAAAAATATGCGCATGTGACATTTTTTTTCAATTGTGGCAGAGAACAACCCTATGAAAACGAAGATAGAATCATGATACCCTCCCCAAGGGTTGCTACATATGATCTACAACCTGCAATGTCAGCTTATTGTGTAACAGATGCAGTCATCAATGCAATTACAAAATATGATTTTATTTGTGTCAACTTTGCCAACGCAGACATGGTGGGACATACTGGTGTGATGGATGCAGCAATAAATGCATGTGAAGTTTTAGATGATTGTATATCAAAGATATATCATAAGGCGATGCAAAGTAATATCACACTATTAATCACAGCTGATCATGGCAATATAGAGGAAATGTTCAATCAATCAAGTGGCCAACCACATACAGCACATACCATGAATCAAGTACCATTTATATGTTTGAGCGATAGTACAAGAATTATCAAAAGCTTACCAAATGGGTATAAAGCAGGATTGCGTGATGTTGCACCAACTGTACTTGCACTTATGGATGTAGAAATACCTCAATCAATGACTGGCAGATCAATTTTCACAATTGCATAAAAACAGCACATCACAGGTGATTCAAGCATCATTTGTGCACATGATTGTTCTTTATCTTTAAAATATGCTTGTATACATATATGATGATATCTTTCATCATAAATGTTAATGGTAATGCAAATACCAAACCTAGTATCCCAAATAGAGTAGCACTAAACAACACACCAGCTATTGTTAAAAGAGGATGTAAACCAAATCTACTACCTGCAATGTGTGGGTTAATAAAAATGAAATCAATAATACTACATAGTAAAAATCCACACACTAGTAATAATATGTGCACATCAACACCATACTGAATTACAGATACTGTAAGACAGACAAACAAACTTACTATAATGCCAATATATGGCACGGTATAGAAGATGCCACACATTGCACCAAGCAATAAACTGTTTTGTATCTGCAGTATCGAGAGTAGTAAACAATAATATGCTGAGTATATTAATATTATCAGTATTTGGACCTGTAGGAATTTAAGCGCAACATTGTGTAAGTAGTTTATACATGTATCAAGCCTGATAGATGTTTGTGTTGATATATCGTGTATTGCACCCTTTAAGATATTTTGGTCACGGATCATATAAAAGGATATTAATGGGGCAAATGTGATGTTGAAAAGTACAGTTAATATCATGCTTGTTGATGTCAAGATGCTATTTGTTAGTGTTGATGAATGTTTCAGCATGAGATTGATAGTATTGTTCTTTATAATTTTGAAAAGTTGGGTTGTGTATTTCTGAACTTCTGGACTATACAATTCTTGAAAGAATGGATTTGATGTGACCTTGTCTAGCACATTATGTGGCTTGATTGATGATATGATGTTTGCCAGGCTCATGAGTTGATTATACACCATTGGTGCTATCAAGAGTATGACTATCGTTATGCAGCAGTATGTCAGTAATGTGACTATTATAGCTGCGACAGCTCTAGATAGTCCTATATTGTAAGTCAGTATCTGGAAGATTGGCATGCAGATATATGCAATAACACCACCTGTAATAAATGGTGTAATGGCACTACTAATGCCATATAGTACCACTACTAACGTGCTAATACATATAGCAGTGGTCAAATACAGTTCATGCTTAGGAATTATTTTCAATTCTTAATTAATCCTTAATATTTATCAGTATAGAAAATTCATTATATATGAAAAATGATGGGGTTGTACCATGACAATATTACTTGGTGCCAGAAAGACTGAACTGGCAGCAACAATAAAAACGTTGCAATATCTACCCAAAACACAACGCAGCTATTTATTGCATATGAATGCAGTATGCAAATCTGAAAAGGAGTTTATAGCTATACGTATGCTAGTTGGCATTATTGAAAAATTTCATGAGTTGCAAAATCGGCACGGCGCTATGGAGATTTTAAAAGGAGCACATATTATTATAAAAGATTGTGCTGTCTTATATGACCTTGCTAAAAAAAAGCTTGATGTAAGACATAGGGTGACAAGTCATTATTCCTGGAGTAAAAAAATAGAGAATGGTATTGCATTTCATGATATAGGTGTAAACATTCCTGGTAAGGCAGACATCGTAGCAGGAACAAATAAGGACAATCTCATCTGGTTTCAAATGGAAAGACATAAGGTTGATTTTTCAGGTGTTGTTAATGGAATATGGTTGTTCATAATGCATATGATTGACTACCTACAATATAAAATCACAGGACAAAATGTTGGACCATGTGGTAGATCTAACTATACTGAGACAAATCCACTGGAATTACCAAAACAAGTAATAAATGATCTGCTGCTAGAGTTTGCCAAAAAAGATGAGGAATTATCCGGAGTAACACAACAAGAAAAAAGGACCATTCTTGGCAAGCATACTGAAAAAACTACGATTGTTCTAAAACAACCAGTTATCAGTTGTAAATGAGAAATATCTAGATAATTATTTTATATTAGTATAATGTGGCAAGATTCAAAGGTACAAATACGTCAGTATGATGATAAATGGAACGATCTATTTGTCAGCGAATCACAGCGTATCAGTGAAGTACTTGGAGATAACTGCATTGATATATATCACATAGGGTCAACCAGTGTTCCTGGTTTGTCTGCAAAACCAATCATTGATATAATGCCAGTTGTACGTGATATATCAATAACAAATATTGCTGCACTAGCAAAATTAGGATACCGTTCATATGGAGAGCTTGGTATACCATTCAGAAGATACCTAAGCAGTTCAAAATGTCATATACATATCTTTGAGCAGAATAATCCAGAAATAAAAAAACATCTGTTATTTGTAAATTATCTCAAATATAATGATAAGGAAAGGCTACGATATGAAATACTAAAGAAAAAATTAGCCAAAAGATTTTCAAATGATAGGCAATCATATACCTTTGCAAAGGCACCACTCATACATGACATACTAAAAAGAGCTGGATTCAATGATAGAGTAATATTTCAGCCACTCACCAGAGATGAATGGATAAGATATCATAAGATAAAAAAGGAACAAATATTTGACAGAATTGATGTTCGATATGATGAAACTCATGAGAGTTTTTCTGACAAAAATCATCACCACTTCATCCTATACAATGGCATAGATATCGTAGCAATTTCACATGTTGAGTTTCCGAAGTATAATGAGGAGCTATGCATACTCAGAGCACTTGCAACTAACATAGTAGTTCAAAATCAAGGACATGGGAAATACCTCATGACCAGCATGGAAAAATGGGCAAGACAGCATGGTAAATTAATTATCAAAATGCATGCTGCATTGCGTGCAGAACATTTCTATAGAAAGCTTGGCTATACAGAAATGCAATTTGACGATATATCAATTACATCAGAGAGTATCGATCTAGGTAAATTTTTATAGCAATTGACTGATAATTATAAAGTCAAGGGTGGTATATAAGCTTCAGCAATCTCAGTTCTACTCATATTAGTATCATACTGTACAATATGCATTGGTGAATATATACTCTTGCCCTCAACAGCAATAATCCGAGAGGGTTGTGTAATTGTAGAAGCATCACATTCCTTTTTAAGATATTTTTGAAAGAGATATGGTATTTTTACTGTCAGCGGACTAATAAGATTCCCATTATAATGATCACCACAACGATTATCGTGATAATATATGGCACTATTGATTATTACTAAATCAAACGAGTTTAGTGGTATAACACTATTATGCTGATCATTCAAAAAATCCACTGCATGAAAACGTATATTTTCAATTCCAAGATCAGTTGTTGTATCAATTGCCCTAGAAATCATCTGCTGACAGCAATCAACGCCAACAGCTGAATGTGCAAGTTCTGCAATTATAGCAGTAGAATAACCACTGCCACAACCAACATCAAGAACAATATCATTTTTTGTAATATTTGCTGCCGCAAGAATCTTTGCAAACATTTCTGGTCTTGCGATAAATCTTTTTACATTATCTCCATCTTGATGTAATGGCAGTTCTGCATCGCTATACGCTACAGCCTGCCATGGTTGTGCAATAAATCGATGTCGTGGTATTTTAACCATTACATCACTAATTGCTTGATCATCGATGCCTACAACCCTCACTTGATTGCGCACCATGTTAAGCCTCTCTATTTCATATTCATTACTATATTTCATACTAGAGTGTTATATATTATTCTATCATCCTATTTATCTCGCAAAATACCATTATATCTATCAGTAATAACCTTGACTATTTTGTCAGTGATGTTTTTAATCTCCTCATCATTCATATTCATATTCTGTGGTTGTATTTTTATCTTTATAGCAACAGATTTTTTATCATTTTCAATGCCTTTCCCTTGATATACATCAAATACCTCTACAGTATCTAGGTATTTTATATTTAGACTCTTGATGGTGTTCATCACATCAGCAACATTGACATATTTATTCAGTATGAATGCGAGGTCTCTTTCTATATATTGGTAATTTGAAATTGAAAATTGTTTCTTTTTGTGATGCATCCCATAAACTTTTGATGGTAGATTGTATGCTAAAACTTCAAACACCATAACAAATGACTTATCAACTTTTTTTATCCTTACTATGCTTGGGTGCAATTCGCCACAGAATGCAACGACTACATTGCCGAGTTTTATCCTAATTGATTTATTTGGATGATAATATTCTGGACAAATCCTATCAAATTTATAATTTGCTATTTCTCCACTCATTCCAATGCTAGCAAATAGTGCCATAACATCATCTCTGACATCATAAAAATCCCAATGACGAACTGCACCATGAATTGAATTGTTACAAACATTCCCACTGCGTAAACCAGCAATGCAAGTGGCTTGATGCTGATGGAAATAGTGACAATATATATGACCAATTTCAAATATTGATAGGTTAGTATATCCTCTTTTAGAGTTATTATGAAGCATTTGCACAAGATTTGGTACAATGCTGCGACGCATGATAGCGAAGTTACTATTAATTGGGTTTATTATTGCAATGACCTCCGTATCATTAGTTGTACTAGAACTGATGTTATCAACACTTCTCGTAGTTTCACTAAAATGATATTTACAAATATGTTCTGTTCCGATCATAAAATCACTCTCATCATGTGTACTATAAAACGACCAAGTGATAACTTCATCTAAGCCTCTGCTTAACATTACATCTCTCATCCTTGATCCTATTGACTGTACAACAATTCTGTGATCATGTATACTCATATCGTCATGCGCAAGTATATCAGCTATAGCACTATCGACAAGATACGAACTCACACCATTGTCACTGTGAGAGTTTATCATATCCATTAACCCCATGCGCAGCACTTCTTCAATCATATCTTGATATGTATTAATATCTCCATACTTCCAGCTTGGGATTGTAAGATCCCATCCAACATCATTGTTACCCGCAAGCCTTTGCGGCATGAAATGTAAGTTATCAAGAATTAGCTCTACCTCTTCTGCTGTCGCTCTGATGCCCAAATATCTTTCAAGTTGTTGCATCGAAAAACTAATGCTCTTGAGATAATTTGGTACAGTGCCATGAGCAGTTTCAATGCTAGAAAAAGTAGTATTATACGTTGTTTGCAGCAGATGCATCGTATGTGATATACATATTGTTGTGGCATCAATATCAATACCACTCTCAAACCTGAATCTGCTATCGCTGTTTATATTAAGAGTTTGTCCAGCCCATAGTACCTTTTCATGATTGAAATCAGCAAACTCCACAAGAATGTTTTTTGTTGTTTGATCGACCTTCGATGATTCACCACCCATGAGTCCACCAAGACACAATATCTTCTCATCATCACATATCACTATTATGCCACTTGGCATCGTATACTCAATCCCACCTAATGCTATAAATTTTTCACCAGCATTAGATAGTCGAATTGTAATTTTATTGCCAGATATTTTATCCAAATCATAGATATGATTCGGTCTTCCTAAATCTAACATTATGAAATTTGATATGTTGACTAAAGGATGATCATGCAGTTTGCCGGTCTCTCGCAATAAAGATACAATATCATTGCTCAAATATCCATCAATGTTCACACCATATGCTGCAAATATATTAAATTCACTACAAAACTGTTTAGCATCAATATTCACCTTGATAGGACACTGAGCCTCACCAGTTGATAAAGCATTGATTGTTATCAACTCACCACAACCAGCTGATGCTAAATCTCTAGCAATTCCTCTAACACATGCACAAGCTTGTCTCAGATTCGGAGTCAATGCAACATCAATTATTACATCATCAAGCCCAGCATATACTGCAAATTTCTTGCCAACCGGTGCATCCTGTGGAAGTTCTATAATACCATTATTAGATGATGTGAAACGATAGTCATGCAATAGATTTAATTCGCTTGCAGAACACATCATCCCCTCACTTTCAACACCTCTGATTTTGGATTTTTTGATTAAAAATAAACCGTTTGGCACTGTAGCTCCAACCATTGCAAGCACAACCCTCATGCCAATCTTGACATTTGTTGCACCACATACAATTTGCATCACTGGTGCGTCAGCATCTTGTGAACATTTAACCTGGCATACATGCAATGTGTCAGCATTGGGATGTTTTATAGCAGATAATATTTCACCAATAACAAACTTGTCATATATTGCTTGTTGATCGTGTACTGATTCAACTTCTATACCTATAGCATCGAGTTTCGTGCATATTTCTTCAAGAGAATATGATGAATTGAGCTTGATATGCCTCTTCAACCACTTAAGTGTGAATTTCATTTAAAAAAACTACAAAAAATTAGTGAACTCATATTAAGTATTTAGCCGGAGTTGATCTATATTGCAATGTTTGACAACAATTATCTTAATCAATGCTATGAATTTAGCATTTGACACCAACACACATATCAACTATAAAAAATGTACCATTTCATCAAACCGCGCGTAGCTCAACTGGACAGAGCGTTAGACTACGGATCTAGAGGTTGGGGGTTCGAATCCTCCCGGGCGGGCCATTATGATAAGTTGAAAAACAACAGATGTTGTTGGAATTATAAGGCCAATGTGAATGTAGGTATCTGTCATAGTGATAAATACAGATGCAATGGGCATGACGAAACATGCATGGCATATGCAAATGAAATTATTAACTGCTATAATGACATTTTCATGATTTCATTGTACGCGTTCACAAATTTGTCTCTCACTGCAACAACTTGTTCGAGTGTAATAGAAGCTTCATTCACAGCAGCCATTACTTCCATCATATCCTCATCACCACGTACCGCAGCAGTTGATGCCTTTTCAGCTCTTTTGAGTTTATGGAACTTTGCAGCTACTGTATCTTTGAGTGACTCAAAAAATGATTGCCTATTCCCAGTTGCTGGGATCAAATTATCACCCTGTTGTAGAATGGCAGCAGTAGCATCATCAACAATACGACCACTAGAAATCGTGTTCACACTACCAACATCATGGTTGTTCTGTTGTTTTAGTGATACAATATCTTTTATTTCATTATCAATAGGTGCTGTAGCTTTATTTATAGATTGTGATGCTCTATTGTAGCTTGTTGTTGCCTTAGTATATATTGATCGGTTATGAACCTTCATTGCATTCTATCTCATAAAATGTTTCATATATGAATGTGTATGAGTATATTGTCTTTCCAAAGCTTTGCAAAGGCTTTTATTCATAAATTCTTAATAAAGCATGATTTCTCGTACAGGTTATTACTATGTGATTCAAAAATCCGCGCTTGACATATTACCATGTTAGTGGTATATATTATTACGTGTGATCGATACTACCTATGGATGGTAGTCATTGGCATAAACATTTAATTAAAAAACTTATTTGTATGCAAACAGTACATAATAGTAACAAAGATGATAAGGCTATGGAGAATGAATATGCTGTCATTGAGCAACAATACAAAGACTGTAGCAATGCAGACGAGAAATTACGACTCAAGACAGTACTGCGTACTTACATTGTACAACGGTATAGTACTCGTACAGATGAAATAGTAAGCAAATTAAGCGATATGGAGTTATCAGAAGAACAATATAATGAAATAGATGATGCGAGAAAAAACGTTGATGAAGCTATTAAGACTTTCGCTGACTCTAAAATAGGACAATATAATGCTACCAGGATCGGTATGGCACTCAGGAAGATGAACCCCTTCAAACAAGGCACGCGTCAGCTTGAGGTGAATATGCTAGATGCTATATCAAACCTTAAAGATGTAGTTGAAGATGTAGTATCGCAAGTGCCTCAAGAGCAGGGAATTGAAGATAAGCAAAACGAAGAATCAAAGAAGAATGTAAATAACGACATTAACCTTGAAGATCCAGTGGCGCCTCAAGAGCAGGGAATTGAAGATAAATCAAAGAAGATGGCAGCATCAGAAAATGTAAGTAACAACATTAACCTTGAAGATCCAGCAGTGCCTCAAGAGCAGGAAATTCAAGATAAATCAAAGAAGAAGACAGCATCAGAAAATGTAAGTAACAACATTAACCTTGAAGATCCAGCAGTGCCTCAAGAGCAGGAAATTCAAGATAAATCAAAGAAGAAGACAGCATCAGAAAATGTAAGTAACAACATTAACCTTGAAGATCCAGCAGTGCCTCAAGAGCAGGAAATTCAAGATAAATCAAAGAAGAAGACAGCATCAGAAAATGTAAATAACGACATTAACCTTGAAGATCCAGCAGTGCCTCAAGAGCAGGAAATTCAAGATAAATCAAAGAAGAAGACAGCATCAGAAAATGTAAATAACGACATTAACCTTGAAGATCCAGCAGTGCCTCAAGAGCAGGGAATTGAAGATAAATCAAAGAAGATGGCAGCATCAGAAAATGTAGATAAAAGTCGGGTTATAAATGCCTTTGCAACAAGCTACCTAGCAGTTAAAAGTCATCAAAAAGCAGTTGAAAGTCATCGAAATGCACAAGCACAAGAGAAGCAACCACTAGCTTTGTTCAAGGAAGAATTGTCTAAAAATGCAAATCAAAAAATAGCTAAATTATTTTCTACTGATAGTTTGGATAAAGACATCGAGTCAAAACTTGAAGATATCTTCAAGAAGATAGATGCTATCAGTAAATCTTCCGGCAAAAATGATGCAACAGAGTTAGCCAAAGAAATTGAGAAGGATAGTGGTGTGATGAAACTCATACTTGAAGTGCTCAATGCTGTCTTGCGTGTCATTTCATTAGGTATGTATCAAACGGATTATGGAAAAAGAAGTAATATCAGATCTTTTGCTGAAAAAGTAGCTGAAGAAGCTAATAAAGTCCAACTAGAAAACGTAAGGTCATAATGCGAATACAGTGGTGTTACAAACACCACTTATCTATATCGTGGCATGTATTATTAGTATGCCATAACATATGAGTTCTTATGCAATTAACATCACATGCAGTTTTACAGAATCCATCAACATGGAATATGAAGTGATGCATAGTGATAAAAAGTCTTTTGTTGAAAAGATTGTTGTGATCACTGAGTAGGATTACATAATATTATATCAAAGCACTGATATAACTTTATTGTGAGCTATCTTATATGATATATGAAATTACACCTATAATGCCATTCCTATCGACATCATGTTGGTGTATAAATCACATGCATATACTTCTAATAAATATAGGAATAGTAAAAAGATGCATTTTATAGATGAGGTTAAAATATATCTCAAGGCTGGTGATGGTGGTAATGGATCAAGTAGTTTTCGCAGGGAAAAATTCATAGAATTTGGTGGACCTGATGGTGGTGATGGTGGTAAGGGTGGTAGTATCATATTTGTCGCTGATTCACAGCTCAATACATTGATAGACTTTCGCTATAAACAGCATTTTAAAGCACAACATGGTATAAATGGTAGCGGACAAGCGTGTAGTGGTGCTGCTGGTAATGATATTATATTAAAAGTACCAGTTGGAACACAAATCCTAGCTGATGATAAAAAAACTATATTGGCTGACTTAGATATATCTGGGCAATCATTCACCGTAGTCAGTGGAGGATGTGGTGGAGCTGGTAATATTAGGTTCAAAACATCAACCAACCAAGCACCACGCAAAGCAGGAGATGGCAAAAAGGGTGAGGAGTTAGTTGTATGGCTAAATCTTAAATTGCTCTCTGATGTAGGAATAGTTGGTTTACCAAATGCTGGTAAATCAACATTTTTATCAGTTGTAACATCTGCTAAACCAAAAATCGCAGACTATCCTTTTACAACACTTAAACCACAGTTAGGCGTTGTATACATTGATGATATTGAATTTGTTATGGCTGATATACCTGGGTTGATAGAGGGAGCTCACTTTGGTCATGGTTTAGGTGATAAATTCTTGAGACATATAGAGCGCTGTAGAGTAATATTGCATCTTATAGATATTACACAAGATGATGTTGTCTCTGCATACATGATTGTGAGAAATGAAATGGAGCAATACAATGCATCAATTCTCGACAAACCTCAAGTTGTTGTATTAAACAAATGCGATGCATGCATCAATTATCACGAGAAACAGGTTGCACTATCAAAGTTCACCAACACTAATATAGTTTGCTGTTCTGCAGTTAGTGGATTTGCAGTGAGAGATGTATTGTTGAATCTAAAAAAGTATGTTGGATGTTAAGGGGTGATATTATGTTGTATGCATATTAATATAAAATAAGTGTGTTATTTAGTTTTCATTAATCACTAAATGATTAAGTCTTAAAAAGACTCCAAAACTGAACATTTTTATGATAGATTGATTTTTGTTACAAAAGTAAATGAAAAAATTTATAATAATTTCTTTAGTATGACAATAGCAAATAGTGTGCAAAATCCAGCAGTGGAAAATGCAACGATAGACTTTACAAAGGATTCAAAATACCAAAAGGAATTTTCTGTCACCACAGATGCAAAAATAATCATTGAGCAATCAGATATAGAAATAGCTGAGAGGGCTAAAACATTTAAACTTGCTGGTTTTAGACAGGGAGCAGTGCCTATCAGTATTGTCAAACGTCAAATAGGTGAAAGTATCATAGCAAAACATATCAATCAGACCATTCAACGACTTGTAATACAAATCGCTAAACAATATAAAGTTGATGTTTCTGGTGTGCCATCAATTGATATAAAAGCATTTGAACCAGAAAAACAGCTTGTATTTAGTGTGAAGTTTAACATTATGCCTAGTGTGCCTAAAATTGATCTAACATCAGATGATTTGAGTATTGAAGTGCTGAAATTACAGGTGAATGATGATGATGTTCAACAGGCAAAAAATGCGCTAATTAAAATGATAGTCGCGTATAAAGATGCTGGCGCAGATTATGAGGCATCATATAATGATGGTGTGATACTAGATTTTGTTGGAACAGTCAACGGTGAGGAGTTCGAAGGCAATAAAGCAATACAAATTAGAATCAATATAGGTGAAGGACAATTTATTAAAGACTTTGAAGATAAACTAGTTGGTGTGAAAAAAGGTGATGAAAAAATAATACATGTAAAATTTCCTGCAGATTACCATGATGATAAAATTGCAGGTAAAGATGTTGATTTCAAAATAAAAGTTCATGAAATATTAGTTGTAGATGGTGGTGTGAATATGGAGGATGAACTGAAAAAACGTTTTGGTGTTGATACTATGGAGAAGTTTGAAGAGATAATTAAGGAAAAAATTATTAACGATTTTGATTTAATCGCAAGATTGCGCACTAAAAAAATGTTGTTTGATAAAATTGATACAAAGTATGACTTCGAGCTGCCAGAGCATATGATTGACACTGACTTCAACACAATGTGGAATGATGTGTCTGAAAAAATTGCTAAAGGTGAAATAGAAAAAACAGATGAGGAAGCAAGAAAAGAACTCATGAATATAGCAAAACGCAGAGTAAAACTAGGACTAATTCTGGCTGACGTTGCCAAAAGTGACGCAATTACAATAGATGAAAGTGATTTTGAAAAGGCAAAAAACATTGAAAAGATGAAACGCCCAGATCAACAGCAAATGATAGATGAGTTCTTTTCAAAGCAGGAAAATCAAGAAAGAGTGCAAGGTGCAATATTGGAAGAAAAAATTGTTGACTTCATAATCTCAAAGGTGCCAACCAAGGAAGTTGTTATCACAACAGCTGAATTCAATGAAAAATATGCCAAGGAGATACAAGAATTAATTCAATAGGTTGATGATGGGATTGCATGGTCAATCCCATTTGCAGTATCTATGTATATATTGCATTGCTTTATCTAACCCAGCAAAATCATAATGATCATTCGCAACTTCACCTGTATTGTTTATAATTCTAGCTCTGAAATCTGTGTGGTTTTTTAGTGCACTATTAACAATGTTGATATCATCATTGCTGTCATAAGTATAAGCAAATAAATCTCTGTGTGGACGCAGTAGGAATTGTTTATTCCCAATTAGTAGTATAATGGGATTATTTTTGCTAATCGTAAAACCAGTATATAAGCTGAATGTGTAGTTGTTCTTATCAACACTAGTGAATGCTATATGTGGTATATCTCTAAATCCCGGGAAACCACTTGAAAAAGAAGGATTTGTTATACATAAACATCTAGTATACAATGTTTTATCATTATCAATGAATGTTTTTTTAAACACATGCCATTTATGAAAACTTTGTAAAAATGTTGTTGTATACTGTGTTGCATGTACATTTGTGAGTGTTACAGCACACAATAAAACTATTATTAGTATACAGTATACCCCTTTTAAAATTGACATATCATGTTAAATACTTAATTGAAATTAACAGTACGGATAGTCTGTGATATGCATACCACCATCAAGACATATTACCTGTCCAGTCATAGATTGCATATTGTTAATAAAGCTTATAGTACCACAAATTTCATCAAGGGTGCCAGAGCATTCCAACAATGTCTGTTTTATTGCTTGTTCAAAAGTTTCTTTGGATTGTTTTGGATTTCTCATCACATGTCCTAATGCTATACCATTAACCCTTGCACTGTGAAATAACTGCTTTGCTGCAAGCTGTGTCCAATCATAAAGAATTTTTTTACTAAGATGATAGGAAAAGAAATTATGTGGAGTTTTAAAGATGCCATAATCTAGTATATTTATAATGCTAAGTTTTTTCATTGATGTGAATATCTTCACAATTTCTTGTGATAAAATTATTGGTGCAACAGTATTAACTTGCAAGTGCTCAGAGAGTGAAGACTCTAAATCTGATGACATGATGTTATCGTTGTTAAAAACTGCAGCATTGTTGATTAATAACTCAATATTTGCTCCATGTTTCATACAAAATTCAACAAACTTTTTTCTTTCACTTGTTTTCGATAAATTAGCTTTAAATTGGAACACTTGTCTACCACTGTTGCTAATTTTCGACGATATTGCATCCGCTTCTATGTGCGAATTATGATAATGCATAATTATATCATATCCACACCTTGCAAGATAAAGTGATATGTGTGCACCTATCCTTGTAGCACCTCCTGTGATGATTGCTATTGGCATATTCACTGAATTTTATTTTGCATCACCAAATATATTTCAGCAGAATCCAAGTAACTAGATTTCGGTTTGTGCCATTTCACTGATTTAAACATTCCCTTGGCCCTCATAAAAAGGCTTTGTGATAGGTTGCCTTGTATTATCTTCATCACAACACCACCTCCCTTTACAAGATTAATTCCTGCAAAATCCAATATCATATTTGCTAAATCAATGAGCCTAATATGGTCTATTTGTTTGTTACCACATGAACTCGTAGCCATATCACTTAGTATAAGACTCAAATTATTATCTATATATTTGCAAACTGCATCAATTGTCTTCTTTTCAGAAAAATCTCCATTTATTATGATGGTGTTCATAAATTGATCTGCTGATACGTCTTGTAAGTCTATACCTATAATCCTTGCACTTTTTGGTAGCTCTCTATTTAAAACTTGCAACCACCCACCTGGCGCACATCCCAGATCCAACACAACAAATTCTGTACCAGGTAATTGCTGTAAGATATGAAACTTCTTGTCTATTTCAATCAACTTAAAGGCTGCTCTTGATTTGTATCCATGTTCCTTTGCAAGGGCAACATATGGATCATTAATATGTCTATACAACCATTTAGTAGATAATATTTTTCGTCCCTTAGCTGTTTTAACATTTGTCTTACGTTGTGTGCTTGGTATGGGAGTCATTGATAGCAACGCATGTTATTAAAAGTACAGTACAGAACCAATTCTATACTGCGAGAAATCCTAACGCTTACAGAATTGGAAGCGACGACGGGCTTTTTTACGACCATACTTTTTACGTTCAACACTTCTACTATCACGTGTAAGAAAGCCATTGGTTCTGAGGAGACTATGCAATACTGGATTGGCAGCATCTAAAGCTCTACTAATGCCATGTTTTATTGCTCCTGCTTGTCCTGAAAGTCCACTTCCTTTAACCGTACAAAAAACATCATATTCACCTATAGTACTTGTTATGGAAAATGGTTGTATAAGCATCGCTCTGAGTGCACTTCTATCAAAATACTTTTCCATCTCATTACTGTTCACAGTAAACTTACCATTGCCTCTTCTCAGCCATACACGTGCAGTTGCCGTTTTTCTACGACCTGTAGCATAAAATTCTTTCTTATTCTGTACTGCTGTTGTCATATTATTTGAAGAATTTGAATTGTTGTGGGTTTTGTGCAGTATGTGGATGTGTTGAACCACAATAAACATGCAATAATTTTGTGAATTGCTGATTTGCAAGTGGGCTCTCCTTTGGTAGCATGCGTTGTATAGCCTTCTTAAGGATTCTCTCCGGATATTGACTGCGCATTGTTTCATCCCATGTGCGTTCCTTTATACCACCAGGATGTCCTGTGTGCCAATAAAACACCTTTTGATGGCGTTTTTTCCCTGTCATAATTGCTTGTTCAGCATTAATTATAACGACATGGTCACCACAATTAATATATGGTGTGTAATTTGGTTTGTGTTTCCCACGCAACGCCATTGCAACCCTTGCTGCTATGCGTCCCAATGCAAGCTCTGTAGCATCAATAAGCCACCAATTCCTCCTGACATCCTTTGGTGTTACAAAGGTTGTTGAAGCTGTATAAGATCCCATATTACTTCTAGTGTTATTTTTATCAAATATATTTCTAACCAGAACAATCTAGCATATTTTATGCCTCTTGTTCAAGTGATTTTTGTGTTACAGTATAGAACAATATGATAGTAAGCATTCTCTGTTCATGTTATTTGCTTGCGTCTATTGATGAAATAATATCCCAATAGCAATCCTGATATGATCACAACTATTAGCAACTTGAGTTGTGCAAGATATTTTATTATCTCATTTTTATTGTTCCCTATAAAATATCCTAATAGCACTAGCATCACTAACCATAATCCTCCACCTAAAACTGTGTAGTAAGAAAAGAGTTTTACGTTCATTCTAGCAAGACCAGCAGGGAAAGATATAAAATGCTTGAGTCCTGGCATGATTCTACCTATAAGGATTGATATTGGGCCATGTTTTGCAAAGAAAGTCTCAACATGTCTTAATTTTTCAGTGGTAAAAAATACGTATTTACCGTACTTTTCAATCAGTATGCGTCCATAATGATATGCAACATAATAAGTAACCCATCCACCAATTAAATTACCAGCTATACCAGCAAATAGCACTCCAAACATATGCATTTTTCCCTCTGCCACAAGATAGCCAGCTGGTATCATTGTGACCTCATTAGGGATTGGTACAAATGTTCCTTCCACAAAGGTCATTATAAATATACCAATATATCCAAGTGACTCTACGAAGGATAATATCATTTCAAGTATTCCCATCAATTGCATATAAAAACTGTTAGTTGACTTTCATTGCTTTATATTACAGGTAATATTTATGTGTTTACAGATTTATTGTTAAAACTGAACTAAAAATTGTGCCTATAAAATTTTTTGTGGGATGATAAGGCAGTCGCTACCTAGAGAACATATTGCAACTGTCGTTCCATAACGATCTAATATAGCAACACTATCATGTGTACCACAATCATACAAGTTGGTATTTTGTACACTTTGACCATTTTTAATTTTTGCTATTATATCATCATCAAGTGTAATTTGTGGCATATTTTGTAATGCTTGTTCTACTGTTATCATATGTGGTGTTTGTATTGCTTTTTCTAAATCATCACTTGCATCATTAACATCAAAAATACCTATTGCTACCCTTCTAAGCTCAATCACATGTGCACATGTATGCAATGCAATGCCCATATCTCTTGCGATGCTTCTTACATAGCATCCTTTACTACATTCCATCAAGAATTTTGTTGTACTATCACTATGTGATAACAATGATAAACGAAGTACTGTCACACTTCTTTCAGGTATTTCAAATGCACTGCCAGAACGTGCTAGATCATATGCACGTCTTCCAGCAACATGAATAGCAGAAAAAATAGGTGGTTTTTGTCTAATATTGCCAGAAAATTTTGGTATAATCGATAGTATTTCATCAAGTGATGGTATGTGACTTGATCTAGCAACAACTACCCCCGTCAGATCATCTGTATTCGTTGCTATACCCCATTGCACTGTGAACTCATATGTTTTTGACATACTAACAACATATTCAATGACTTTTGTTGCCTTACCAATTGCAACGACTAGTAAACCTGATGCAAATGGATCAAGTGTACCTGCATGCCCAACCTTTGTTTTATTGGGAAGTAGTTTTTTTATAGGGTACAATGCCTTTGCCGATGTTATACCTTCTTTTTTATCTAACAGTAAAAAACCCTTCATATATACTAACATTTTTCATCTGCTGCACTTTGTATCTCTTGTAACCCTTTACCAATGAGTTTATGCTGTAATGTTGTGTATATGAAGTCATCTATCTCACCATTAAGCACAGCATTTGTATCAGATGTTTGATGTCCAGTACGTAAATCTTTAACCATTCTATATGGGTGCAGTACATATGACCTGATTTGATACCCCCATCCTATATCAGTCTTCTGCGCATTTTCTGCATCAGCTTTTTCTTTTCTTTTCTGTATTTCTAATTCGTAGAGTTTACTTTTTAGCATTGACATACATTCATCTTTGTTACGATGTTGTGACCTATCACTTTGTGATTGTACAACAATACCTGTTGGAATGTGTGTAATCCTGACAGCGCTATCTGTTGTATTAACATGTTGTCCACCAGCACCACTAGATCTATATGTATCTACACGTAGATCTGATTCAACTATCTGTATATCTATATCATTGTTGATAACTGGATAAACACCAATGCTAGCAAAACTTGTATGTCTCTTTCCAGCACTATTGAATGGAGAGATACGCACTAGTCTATGAATGCCACTCTCAACCTTCAACCATCCGAAAGCATTTTGTCCATCGATTTTCAGTGTAGTTGATTTAATACCAGCTTCTTCACCGTCGAGTTGATCAACAATCGATATCTTATATCCACGCCTCTCAGCCCATCTCATATACATGCGCAGCAACATGCCAGCCCAATCATCACTTTCTGTACCACCGGCTCCAGAGTGAATTTCTAGGAAGCATGAATTACTATCAACTTCATCAGACAACATGCATTCGATCTCACTCACAGAAGCAATTTTAGTGAGTTGCTGTAATTCTCGCATTACTTCATCTTTTATTGTATCATCATTTTCCTCAATTGCCATGCTGAGCAACTCAATGCTATTTTGCAATGATAACTCTAACATCACTACATCATCAATTTGTTTTGTAAGATAATCTTTTTCTTTGAAGATCTTTCGTGCAGCCACTGGATCATCCCATATGTTTTGTTGTTCAGTGACAATTGACTCAAGCTCTGTAAGCCTCAACTGTGCACTGTCAAGACATAGATATTTTTTTATTATATCAATTGAAGCAGAAATTTTTTCAATTAAGATGTTTGCCTCTTGTGGGAGATTTATAGTATTTTGCATTTTTATGAGGTTTTCAAATTGTACTATTACTTGCAAAATAGCATAATAAGTACTTATTTCAAGAAATTTTATACTTAGTCAATATAAAACCGTAGTGCTACTGATTTTTCCTCCAAGTGCTATAATGATATTCCTAGTATAATATAGTGGTAGACCTATTACGTTGCTTACATCATCACCACGTATCATTTTTATGAATCCTGATGCTGATCCCATCAATGTATATCCTCCTGCCTTTTCATACCATTGCTTTTTATCTGCTATAAAGCCATCAATTTCATATTGTGTCAGTCTTTTGAACTGAACAATCGTCATGCCGAGTTTTCGAATGACTCTATTGTTTCTAATACCACATATCCCAGTATATACTCTATGCCTCCTGCCAGAAATTTTTGTTAGACAAAATCTTACCTCTTCTTCTGTCAATGCTTTTGGTAAAGATAATCTACCCACACAACATACAGTGTCTGCTGCTATCACTATATCATCAGGAAATGACTGGTGCACCTTCATTGCTTTTGCAAGTGCAAGTCTCGATGCTATGTTTTTTGGTATTTCCTTTGCTAAAGGAGTCTCATCAACATCAGGTGTAAATATCACATCAGGATGACATCCTATTTTCTCTAACATTTTAATGCGAGCGTTTGAAGATGAGCCAAGTATTATTCTCGGTTGATGCTGTGGTGTGATTTCATCTTGCATGTATTTATACTAAAACATTGTCATTCTTGTTTTCTGCTGCTGTTAAAACATCTGCAATCGAGTTTTGCTTATGTCTTTTAACAACTCTGCCCTTTGTCAAGTCATATTGCGTTACTTCAACAGTGACTATATCACCAATAAGCACCTTGATTCTATTTTTCCTCATCTTCCCTGCAGTATAGCCAATGATATTATGACCATTTTCTAACTCTATTCTAAATGTAGCATTGGGTAGCAGTTCAAGTACTTTACCTAAAAACTCTATCACTTCTTCTTTTGCCATTATTATTTTTTATTGATTTTTTATTGATTTGTGTTCAAATTTGTTCCACTCTTATCACTTCTGGAACATAGTATTGTAACATATTTTCTATACCATTTTTTAATGTGATTGTAGCGCTAGGACATCCAGAACAAGCACCATGCATTGTAAGGTATACAACACCATTTTCATAACTATGAAACTGCACATCACCACCATCCTCAGCAACTGATGGTCTAACTTTTGTTTCTATTACTTCTATAATTTGCTTAATTATCTCTTGATCTTCTATTCGTAAATGATCTGTTGTATTGGATATCTCTGATACGAGTGCAGTATTAACCACAGGCATGCCTGCTGTAATATAATCTATCATTTTAGCCACTACAAGTGTTTTCAAAGTGTACCAATCACACGAATCATCTTTTGTGATGGAAATAAAATCACTTCCAAAAAAAACACTCTTAACATTTTCAATATCAAACAATGATTCAGCCAACTTTGATTCCTTACACTCTTCTTTTGAATTAAATATAAAAACTTTATTACTATTTGTTACAGCTATGCCAGGTATAAACTTCAATGTGTTCGGATTTGGTGTTTCCTGTATTTGTATAAACATATCAATTGAAAATAATTTATTTTACAATCCCTTCTAATTTCCTCTGTTCTCCTTCTAGCCTTGCGAGAACTGTTTCACCACCAATCATTTTCTGTCCTTGCAACACTAACGGTTCAATACCTTCAGGCAAATAAATATCCACTCTACTGCCAAACTTTATGATGCCATACTTTGCACCAAGCTTTACTTGATCTCCCTCATGGACATTGCATATTATGCGTCTTGCAATCAAACCTGCTATTTGTACTACAGCAATTTCTCTACCATCAGTAGTGCTAATGAGCAACGACTGCCTTTCGTTATCCTCACTTGCCTTATCGAGTGATGCATTGATGAATTTGCCAGGTCTATACGAAGATTTAATAACCATACCTCTTACTGGTACTCTGTTAACATGTACATCAAAAATGCTTAGAAATATACTGATTCTTGTGCCAAGAATGTTTTCATTAGTGATTTCTGCAGGAAATGTTATTTGTCTAGCAATTGATTGTACAATACCATCGGCTGGACTGATCACTAATGAGTCATCAGATGGTACAATCCGACATGGATCTCTAAAAAAGTATACACACAATATGGTTGCAACAATACCTATTAACCCAAGTTTATCGGACACAAATAATAGTATCATTGCACAAATGCAAAACATCCATATCATTGTGTATCCATCTTTGTGAATTTTTGGTATGATGAACCTGATTATATTTTGAAGTGTCATATCACTATAAGTGGTGGTTGATTTTGATAAATTTACTGCAACTATTAAACCTATATCAATTTACATGGTGAAGCGCAACGTGGTTGTTGTATTTCGTAACAAACAAATTGTGTCCAGTAATTTAATGCTAGTTTATTACTCTCTATTATGATACTCCAATTGCAAATCAATATACATTTGAATAGCTCTCAATTGACTCCCATCCAATATTCATCATTGCCATGGCAAAACAGTTTACTGTGAATAAAGTTTTTAATACTGTCGCTACAAAATATGATCTGATGAATGACCTAATGAGTTTTGGCATACACCGTTTGTGGAAAAAGCAATTTGTGGATGAGATGCAGCCACACCACAATCAAAAATTACTTGATGTAGCAGGTGGTACTGGTGATATAGCAACAAAATTCCTTGATGCTGGAGGTGGTAAGGCTGTGATCTGTGACATCAATAGAAACATGTTAAAAACTGGTATGTTAAATAGAATTGATTCAGGTGATCACAAAAAATATGCACGCTCAATTGAAGTTGTGTGTGCAAATGCTCAGAATTTACCATTTGATAACAATATATTTGAAAGAGTCACAATATCATTTGGTATCAGAAATGTAGAACTAATACAGCAAGCTTTGAACGAAATGTATAGAGTTTTAAAACCAACAGGAAAGTTTCTATGCCTTGAATTTACTAATCATGAAGGCAGTGGTCTAGCAAAAAGTATGTATGACTTATATCTCAAGTGGCTGCCAAAACTTGGTAGAATTATTGTTGGAGACAGCAATCCATATGAATATCTATCTGATAGTATTAAGCAGTTTCCTAAAAAGAATGAATTTTTAAATATGTTGCAAGATGCTGGTTTTGTAAAATTGAATCATTATAATGTTTTTCCACCAGTTGCTACAATATACGTAGGATATAAAACACATTACTAGATTCATTTTTTCTGTAAACACATGATATAATTGACACTATTATCATCTGATATTTCCCATTTCCGGGTAGCAATATTATATCTATAGCCACTTATATCTACTAAAGACAAACAGTGTGCATGTACAGCACCTAATATCTCAGATGGTTTGAGGAATTTATTCCAATTATGCGTATGTTTTGGCACTAATTTTAGGAAGTGTTCTGCCAACAATATGGCCTGCATGAAGGACTTGAGCGTTCTATTGATTGTAGAAATAAATAATAACCCCTCATGTTTCAACAATGTGCATGCATGTGATAGGAAATTCTTATAATCCTCAACATGCTCTACAGCCTCCATTATAGTGATAACATCATATTTTTCTCTGAACTGTGGCAATATCGATAGCTCTTCAGCATATGCTGTATGATATTCAACCTTAAGCCCCACTTTCTCAGCATACATTTTTGCGACTTGGATGTTTTTTTCCCCTGGATCTATCCCTGTGACTCTCATTCCTAACCTTGCCATGGGGATGGTCAATATACCACCACCACATCCAATATCAATTACCTTTAGTGTATTGTCTATATGGTAAAATTTCTTAATATGATCAACAATATACTGTAATCGCAATGGATTTATCCTGTGCAGCATCTTGAATGGCCCATTCATATCCCACCATTCATCTGCTATCCTTTCAAAGTTATATACCTCATTATTGTTGTGCATATAAATACTAAAATAGAGAATTATATCATCAACATTCCACCGTTCACATGGAGTGTATGTCCTGTGATATAACTGCTCTGCTCGGAAGCCAGGAACAAAGCACAATGAGCCACCTCTTCTGGAGTACCAATTCTCTGCATAGGAATCTTCTTCTTAATCTGTTCACGCATTTCACCAGTTAGTTTTTCTGTCATTGGACTTTCTATAAAACCTGGTGCTATACAATTGATGGTGATGTTGCGCGTCGCAAATTCCATTGCTAGACTTTTAGAAAAGCCAATCATACCAGCCTTAGATGCAGCATAGTTGGCCTGTCCAGCATTGCCAGTATAACCTATAACTGATGATATGTTGATGATCCTTCCATATTTATTCCTTAGCATCATCTTCAATACCAACTGATTCAATAGAAATGCTGATGTGAGATTAACATCAAGTACATCATTCCATTCATCTTCCTTCATTAACATTCCCAAATTGTCTCGTGTGATGCCAGCATTGCATATAAGTATGTCTACATTACCAAGTATATCTTGTGATTTTCTTACAAAATCTCTAATGTCATCATGGTCCTTCAAGTTACAAGTGAAGGGAATGGCTTTATCATGAAATTGCTTACATATTTCCTGCAATGCATCTGATTTCGTACCACTAGCGACGACTGTAGCACCAGCACCAACCAATGCATTTAATATTGCACTGCCTATGCCACCCGTTGCACCAGTGAGTATAGCTTTTTTGCCATTCAAACAAACCATGTGTCTCATGTTTTCTTATCTAGTTTCTTAACAACATATACTATAGGTAAGGCTGTGACTAGTCCTATTATAATTGGATACATACCAAGAACTATTGCATCACTTGTGTAGCCACTGTTGGGGTTGCCATTGCTATAGTAATTAACAATATGACCGATGGCAGCATGAAAAATACTACCAAATGACATAATGATCATATTTGCAATTGCTGTTGTCATTGCAACAAGTCTTGCACTAGCAATGATACCAACTTTTGATAATAGTGTTATTTGATACGCTGAAAATATACCAATTAATATTAGGGTGGTATATACCATAATATTACAGGTGATTTTGCTGTGTAATATTATAAAGAAACACAATATCATACCAACAGCAGATATCGTAATGATATCGTAGTATTTCTGAGTTTTAGCTGTAACATATCCTACAAGTGAAGTGCCAATTGCCATTCCAATGAATATCATTGATGGAGCGATAGTGGCCTGATCCTTTGTCCAACCGTATATCGCTTCAAGTGTTACAACACTCCACGCATCGGTAAATCCTTCTAATGGCCCAACCATCAATCCTCCTGCAATACTTAATAATATTATTGTCTTATTAGAGAGTATAGTTTTTATATTTTGCATGATTGTGCTTGTGTCATCACTGTCAATATTACAATTCGACATATAACTTGGCATTGTTACATACATGAGTATTGCCAATAATAAACTGCAGGCACATAGTACCATAATAGCTTGCTCCCAACCAATGCTTTGCATGATTGCTGCCATCGGTTTGCCACCATATATTGCCCCCAATAGACCTATTGTTGCTGCCATGCCAAGCATTTTACTTGATTGCGATTGGGAGAAATATATTGCTATCACCTTGAATACCCCAAGGATTGCGCATACTGATCCCATACCACTTATCAAACGGCCTAATAGACATAGATACCACACATCAAAAAAGGCTAATGGTAATACACCTAATGCTGTTACCAATACAGCACAAGGTAAGACTATCTTTGGACTATATCTGTCAATTACAATACCTAAGGGTATACTCATTGATGTATATCCTATATAATATATTCCGCACAAATAACCAAACTGTGATACATCAACACCAAATCTTGTTATAATTTCATTTGTTGATATAGCTGGTATTATCCTAATCACATATTGGTAAGCATAGAAAAGCGATGATAAAAACCATATTATCAATGCTATGGGTAAAGGTGTTGTCATGTACTTCGTTAGAAATTTATTGTTTTCTCATATGCATGATCAAACTACCATAGCTCTACAGTGTCATATAAATTTTCAACTTGATTATGCTTATGCCCTTTTAGTATGCAGCTCCAATATAGTATGTTAGAAGATCATTTGCTTCTCGTTTTACAGATTAGAATGTAGTTTTTAACATGTTATCCATCAGAAGTATCAATTAATTGTTACAATTCCATTAAAAATCTTTATAACAGACACTAGTATTGATCAACTATATAAAAATGATGCAAAAATTATGCCGTTGATATCGTTTATGCAAATTATCATACACTTCATTCAAAATGCCCACCACACAATGCACAGGAAGGATGTTATAGCATCAGAATGCCATGATATATTGATATGCATAAAAAAATGATGATAGCAGCCACGGCGTTAACGTAATAAGATGATTCATACTTATCATACCTTTTTCTTTAGTTCTCAAACCAAACCATAGAGGATATGAACGCAGATTGATACTTCTGAAGCTGGAAAGCGCGCTACCATGGTGACATTGTCACCAGCACTACAATCAGCAACTGTGCCAGTTTTTACAAAAAAAACATGACACATATAAAAAAAACATATTATTATAGTATTATCTGAAAGGACAATGGCATACTTCAATGGTGCTCTTGGTAATACAAGCAACATCTACATCATTTAATTATACCAACAATCCATCCCCCTCCTAAAACTCTTGTATCTTGATAAGCAACGCATGCCTGTCCTGGTGTTACACCAGGATACTTTTCATGCAACTCAACAATTGCAGAACTATTGTTTTGTTGAATGATTCTTGCTGTTGCACCTCCATGACTTGAACGAAGCTTAACAACACACTCAATTTCAAGGTTTTGGTTTACTTCATGTGTTGAAGTATAACCATGCTTTATATGATTGTCAAAACTCACAAGCCAATTGACATCTCGTATTAAGATCTTTTGGGCATTCAACATGCTTTTTTCTCCAACAATCACTTCATTTTTTTTCGGATCTATTCGTATCACATAAAGTGGGGAATGGTGACTAATATTAAGTCCTTTTCTCTGTCCAACCGTGTAGTTGATAATACCATTATGTCTACCAAGTACAGTTCCGTCATATAAAACTATGCTACCCTCTCTTGTTGCATTAGGATGTAATTGCGTAACTACCTCGCGATAGTTGCCACCTGGTACAAAGCATATATCTTGACTGTCTGGTTTATCAGCCGTTACTAGGCCATAGTAATGTGCGATTTCCCTCGTTTGCTCCTTTTCAAGGCCCCCAAGTGGGAATTCAAGCATTGCAAGCTGCTCACCTGTTGTTGCGAAAAGAAAATAGCTTTGATCCTTCTTTACATCTTTACCCCTATGCAATTGAGCCACATTGTCAATATCAAGACGCTGCACATAATGACCTGTTGCCATTTTATCAGCACCCAAATCATGCGCAGCCTTTAATAGATCTCTGAACTTTACCTTTTGATTACATAGCACACATGGTATTGGTGTTTCACCACTGACATAACTATCTACAAATTTATCTATTACCTCAGCCTTAAAGTTATGTTCGTAGTTGAATACATAATGTGGAATTCCTATTTTAGCAGCCGTCATCTGTGCATCATATATGTCCTTGCCAGCACAACATGTACTAGTGTTCCTAACTTCAAAATCTGCGCTGTAGAGTTGCAGTGTGACACCAATAACATCGTGTCCAGCATCATGTAATAGTGCTGCTACGACAGAACTATCAACACCGCCAGACATAGCAACAACATATTTTTGTTTACAATGGCTTGCTAAGTTCGCAACAAGTGTTTTTCTTGTATCCTCTAACACATGAATATATATGATTATTTTGATAATTTTTTAATCAACACTTGCTGTAAAATTGATATAATGTTACTCCATGTCCAATATAGTAGCAATCCTGACGGGAAATTAGAAAACATAAACAATAGCAAAATAGGCATGATTTTCATTACTGTAGCCTGTGTTGCATCAGCTGGTTGTGGGTTCAGGTTCTGCTGTATGAACATTGATAAAGCCATCGCAATTGGCAATACACCAATCATCAGGAATGCAGGTGGTGTCCATGGTATTAAACCAAAGAGATTGAAAATTGTCGTTGAATCTGGAACTGATAAATCATGAATCCATAAATAAAACGGAGCATGACGCATTTCTATTGTAACATAAAGAACTTTATACAAAGCAAAAAAGACTGGCATTTGCAGAATGAGTGGTAGGCATCCTGTGATGGGATTGACATTTTCTCTATTATAGAGATCTAATAATGCTTGCTGAAACTCACCACCAGTACTACCATATTTATCTCTAAGTCTGTTTATTTGTGGTTGTAGCCTCTTTATGCTGTTCATACTCTGTATACTCTTATATGCCAATGGAAAAAGTGATATTTTTGTTAACACCGTTAGCAGCATTATTGCTAATCCGAAGTTTCCTAGCATTTTATAAAAATAATTCAGCAAAATAAATATAGGCTTTGTAATGAAGTATAAGACACCGAAATCAACCGCATGATCAAACATCTTAATCTCATACACTTGCTCATAGTAATCAAGCACATCCAAATTCTTAGCTCCGACAAAGAGCTGCAAGTGATTTTTCACATTTTCACCATGCAAGCTTACTGCTGGAAATATGAAGTCCAATTGGTATTTAAGTTTTTGCCATTGCTGTGAAAATGTTGTATAGAACTTTGCCGTTGCACCAATATTATCATGATCATTTTGCACTATAATGCTTACTAACCAGTATTTATCAGAAAAACCAAGCCAATCTATACGTTGTGCCTTCGTTATTTTATATGGTTCATCTTTTAAATCAGAAAAATTTATCTCCTTTGCTTTGTTATCAACAACGCCAATTGGTCCTTCATGCAACATTGTATTTTCAGAATGTAGTGAGTTTCTAGTGCGTGACACTGATGCATAACCTTTCAACTTCAAATTATTTGATGCAATGAACTCAGCAACATCTACTGAAGCATTCCTGAAGTCCACATCAGTTTTTATATCCAGCATATACTTATCATCTAACGAAATAACTATTGTGAATATTATTCCTTGTGAATTTTGCCAGCTCATTGAAAGTGGTGTATTAACACTAAAATCATTAGTATTTGCTTTCCACACTGTATTTTTATCTGGTAGTTCTATCGACATACTGTCAGCCGTTGTGGATTGTCGTTTTTTACCACCCATAATGTTCCAACCCAACCTTATGAAGTATGGTTCTTTGGTGCCTTGAGGGGCAAGTAAAACAACATTATCATCGTTGTCACTCTGTTCAGCATCCAAGTGCTGTTTGTATTTTTTTAATTCCAGATCATCGATTTGTGCTCCGATTAAATTTATTGAACCACTAACATACTCGTTTTGAAACTGCACACGATTCTTACTATGTGTTCTTTCATTCAAAATCTCTGCGTGTGTTAGATATTGCATTGTCTTTTTATCATCTGATGTAATATTAACAGTATTGTTATTTCTTTTATATGCATCGTGTGGTGAGAAAAAATATTGCCAACAAAATATTATAGAAATTGACAATATAGTTGCAGCGAATATTCTAATGTGTTGTTCCATATATGGCAGTCTATCGTTAAAAAATTATTATACTAATAATAGTCTTGCATAACAAAGTGGGCATCATTACATGCGACACATGTACAGTATGTGATGTATAGTATTAACTCAATCTGTAAAGCATATTTTTCTCAGTCTTTCAATAAAGATCTTGCAACATTTCCGTATTCCATAGTATAATGTGGTTAGATTTAATTAATCCAAATTCGAATTATACTATGGATTACACAAAATTTAACTTCAACTCATTCAGCAACACAACATCAGATGTGAGGCTTGATGTGGGTTTGAGAAATTATATGGTGTCAGTGTATAAACACATGGCAGTAGCGTTACTCATCACAGGCATCATCTCATTGTTTACAGCATCATCACAAGTAATGATGGGATTGTTAATGAGTCCACTCGGCATGGTGATCGTGTTCGCACCTTTGGCAATATCACTGTTCATGGCATTCAAGTTTAGAAGTATGAGTCCTGAGGGGGTGCGTGCTTGCCTTTATTTATATGCTGGAACCATTGGATTGTCCATCGCATCAATATTCTTAATTTATACTGGTGATAGCATTGCAAGAACATTCTTTATATCAGCATCAACATTTGGTGCAATGAGTATATATGGTTATTCAACAAAAAAAGATCTTTCAAGTTGGGGGTCATTCATAATGATGGGAGTCTTAGGTATTATTCTTGCATCACTCGTCAACATATTTATGAGAAGCAATACATTAACACTAATGATATCATTTGTTGGTGTTATTTTGTTTACTGGACTTGCTGCATATGACACACAAAAAATAAAGGATGTGTATTACTCTGTATCAGGACATGTTGAAGCTGAAGATAAAATGGCTTTATATGGTGCAATGGCGCTCTATATAGACTTTATAAATCTATTCCTCTTTATGTTACGTTTTGTAGGACAGAGAAGATCAGACTAAAATTACAATGGTAGGGGTGGGAGATCATCATATGTTTTGTAACTTGATTTTTTCCAAGGTGCAACGGTTTTTCATGAATGATATCTCCTCTGCGGATAGATGTTTGCAAACTCTTTCAAGTGTACTGTTGTTATACATATTAAACCATATGATTTCATCATTGTGCATCATTGACATATCAACTAATGATGATTCAATTGGTACCGTTGTGAGTAAGTCAAAATATAAAAATCCTTCATACATACGTGATTTTCTTACAGTATAGAGGTTTTCTATTCTCATGCCATAATTATTTTCCTTGTAGTAGCCTGGCTCTATTGATACTATCATACCTTCCACTAAGGGTATATTATTACATTTTGATATTGCATGTGGTCCCTCATGAACACATAAAAAATGTCCAACACCATGTCCAGTGCCATGCCCATAATCCAATCCGTTTTTCCATAGATAATACCGTGCTAAAACATCAAGCTGCCCGCCTGTCGTGCCAACTGGAAATACAGCACTAGCTAAAGCAATATGTGATTTCAAAACAAGTGTGAAAACCTTCTTATGTTCTTGCCTGAGTTCATTTTCATTAATGCAATCAGCAGCACTAGATATATCAAAAACACGTGTGATATCAGTAGTGCCAGCACATGTATATTGTCCACCCGAATCAAGTAAGTATATTGGATTTTTATCTTTTGGATCGATTCGTTTATTTGTATGTACCTTTGGATAGTAATGTACTATTGCTCCATTTGAAGCATATGCAGATATTGTTGCGAAACTTTCACTATAGAATGTTGGTTGTTGTGCACGAAAAATTCTCAACATTTCACTTGCTGACATTTCATCAACATATTTTTGTGCTGTAATCTGTTCATACAACCAATACCAAAATTTGCATACAGCAACACCATCATACACGTGTGCTGTTATGATGCCATCCAACTCTACTGGATTTTTAATAGCTCTTAATAACAATGTTGGGTCTTGAATATCAGTAATATTGGTAGCATTTTGTACAAACCATATTGGTGTGGATGACAAATCCATATAGATTCTTGCTTCACTCTGTCCTATTGTAGTAAAAAAGCTTTTGAAGTTCGATATTACATCATATGATATACTATGATAGTTTACACATACGAGCTCTACTATCGTATCATCTATAAATAGCATAATGTTTTTTTCTGATAAGCTTATCACTGCATAGCACAATATAAGTGGATTGTATTGCACATCATTTCCTCTAATATTGAGCAACCAACAAATTGATGCTGGAGAAGTTAATATAAGATAATTTTTATCGAAATAATCAGATGATTTTTGCACAGCTGATATAACACAATCAAGCTTTGTAGCAACATCAACACCAGCAGTTGTCAAGGATAAATTCATAACTGATGATCGATGGTTAGCAGTCATACCATCAGTCTGCTGACATAGTATGTCGATCAGATTGACATCTATTGCTTGAGTGCTGAAGTTAAACTTCTTACCAAGATCATTATAGTAATCTATCACCTTTTTGGTATGTAACATCGGATCATAACCTATAACATCACCATTGTTGAAATATTGACTTAGTTGGGTATAGAGGTTTGGATGGTGCATATCAAGCACTGTATACTCATTCGACAATTCCATTCTTGCCTGCGCAATATATCTGCCATCTGTGAGTAAAGTAAGGTTTTTATGAGTAACAATCAATACACCATTTGAACCTGAAAAACCGCATATCCATTCGAGTCTTCTCCTATTTAATGGAGTATACTCATTCATCCATTCATCTGTGGATGGCACTATATAGGCTTGAATGCAATGTTCACGCATCAATTGCCGCAAGCTACTAATTCTAGATTGAAACATTTACACATGTATAAGTATGGAATTTTCCATATTCTTATACATTTGATATTATGAATTTAAAAGTGATTTCTGGTATACCTATAAACTAATCCCGTTCCGAGAGGCAGTATCATTTTGTGTTTTATTAACCCATGGCATATCTGCACTACTTTTTGTTGAAATAGTTTCACTCCATTGTTGATTGATTTTGTCCTTGGCAATACTCATCACATACTTGCCACCATTGAACGTTTTAGATGCTATATATTCCGCACCTTTTATTGTATAGTATGTGCTACGACCAAATATGCATGCACAACCATATGCAAGTGCACTTTGTACTGTATAGCCACCTTGACCTAGTGTTGTTATTGCTTTATCGGTCATGCTCATACTACTACCATAAGCATAATATCCTACTCTTTCTGCAAGTGGCTTCAGCAATATACTTTCATAAGCTTTTTTTGCGATGCCACAGTTTTGTGTGATACTCTGTATGCCACCACCAAGTAACGGTATGCTCGTTAACATTCCATTTGCTACTGCCATCGTGCTTGCCTTTGCAATATTCGATGCCCAATACGGTAGTAAAATGTTAGCAGTATAGTAGCCAACTCCAGTTCCAAGTGCTCGTGATGCCTGAACGCTGTACCGCGTAAACATTCTCTCGTTTTCAAGTAGCACATTATCGTCTATATAATTACGTAGTGACTGATATACTGTCTCATACCATCCTGGATGGTAAGTTTTTGTTGTTGCAACATCAGCTTTTTTTTCAATTGAGGATTTCTCTATAAATATTGTATCTGATATGGTATCACTATTTTTGTTAGATGTTAACATGATGTATGTAGTTTAGTTATAAGACATTTCGATGTGGGAATATATTATAAAATAACCTACATGTCAACACTCAAAAGTGATATGTGACCTGAATGATAAGTGAATTATTAAATTGATGTAGCATACATTTGTGTACTAGTGAAAATACGTAGACTTAGTATGTATTTTCACTGGCCGCTAGCGTACCAGCACTACTTTCAGATCAGTTCACATATTAATACGTTGGTAATACATGAACTGACACATGGCAAGCTACTACAGCAATACACTGCTATGCTATACTCATGCCTGTTTTTGCTTCATTTGTAGCCTTTTCAGTGAACTTACCTTTTATTTCCCTGTTAATGTTCTTACCATGTTTCATAGCGTTAGCTTGCACATGCTCTGCTGAATTCATTCTAACTTGAGAAAGGCATTCTTTAATAAATTGCACAATTTTTTCCCATAATCCCTTCACCTCAGGTTGGTTTTCAATGCCTTCCTTTACCTCATTCATTGTGTTGCGAAAATTCTCAGCATGTTTTTTAAACTCTTCATTACCGTTTAATTTTCCAGCTTCTATCTTTGCTGCATCAATAACACTTTTAGGGTTATTATTTTCAAATTGAGTGTTAATATGATTTTCATTCACCTTCCAAAACACTTCACCTTTACTATTCATCTCTAAAGTAAAACACTTAGGATCTAGTTTCTCCTTTTTACACCTTGCATCACGCAATTCATTGATTGCTTTGAAATCAGAGTTTTTAGACATCACATCACTTACCATCTTCTCTGCATGTTCGTTGACTAGTTCCCCTAATTCTTTGGTATCACTACAAATCTTCTCAATTGCTGCATCAATTTTCTGACTTTGCTCTTCTGATAGATTATTTTTTACTTCTTCAAATTGTTTCGTAATCTGTTTCTTGAGGTTTTCAATTGGATTTTCTATCCCAAGTAGATCAGTCTCTTTTAGCATAGCATTCAAATTATTAAATGCATTAACTACATTTGATAAGACCATTTTGCTATATCCCTGTTCAACCATATCTTCGATTTGCTTTAGAGCGCTATTGAGTTGTTTTTCTTGTTCTTTGAGTTGTTTTTCTTCTCGTTTAATGTCTGCTTGCAACTTTTTACGATCCAGCTTAGCTTGTGTAGCATGCTGTTTATGCTCCTTTTCCTTTTGCCGTGTTTCAGATAACACTTCTTTTATCCTTATTATATCTTCTGGAGATGCAGGTTTATCTTCCCTCATATGCAATGAACTTTATTTTGGTTTGTAGTTTGTACAGTTTCATACATTGAATGTAATGTACAATCCTATATAGAAAATGATCACATAAAAACAACGTTCATGCAAGTACAACTTGCATCAGCCGTTGATAATTAACATAGTATTTATTCCTAGCTGATGTCAGGATGATGCATATGAACATATAATCATCATAAATGACAGCATATGGACAACTTTATAAGTAAAAATTTTTTTCGTGAAAAATTACTGGAACATTTTCAGCATACTCTGCACCTTTTTCTGATCTAGTTTTCCCATCTTTTTCATCATTGCCTGCATACCACTATACCTCTTGAGTAGCATATTGATATCACTAACATGACAACCTGAACCATTTGCAATGCGCTTTTTTCTACTACCATTAATAATACTAGGGTTTGATCTTTCTCGATTGGTCATTGACTGTATGATGGCTTCCTGTTTTTTCAACATCTTATCGCTCACTGCATCACCAAATTTCTCCTTAATGTTACCAAGTCCTGGTATCATACCAAGTATTGATCCTATGTTGCCTATTTTTTTGAGATTTTGAAGTTGTGATAATATGTCATGCATATCCAGCTTACCCTGTTCAATTTTCTTTTGTAGTGCTTCAGCCTCTTCTGCTTCTATTATATCTGCAGCTCTTTCAACCAGCGATACAACATCACCCATACCAAGTATCCGAGATGCAATCCTCTCAGGATGGAATTCTTCGAAGTCACTAACCCTTTCTCCAATACCTATAAATTTTATTGGTTTATCTGTTACAAATTTCATGCTGAGTGCTGCTCCACCCCTAGTATCACCATCTATTCTTGTGAGTACAATACCTGTTATATCAAGTCTCTCATTGAATTCCTGAGCGATTTTTACAGCTTCTTGTCCTAACATAGCATCACACACAAGCATCACTTCACGTGGTTTTGTAATCTCGTGTATCTGTTGCAACTCAAACATAAGAGGCTCATCAGTTTGTAGACGTCCAGCAGTATCTACAATTAAAACATCATTGCAAGAAGACCTAGCAGTATCGATTGCCCTCCTAGTAATATCAAGTGGTAGTTGCCCTTCAACTGTACTGAGACATGATATATTAACTTGTTTGGCAAGGTTTTCAAGTTGGAGTTGTGCTGCAGGCCTATATATATCAGTTGATGCAAGCAATGGATTCTTTTTATAACGCTTTCTTAAAAACAAGGCTAACTTTGCTGCTGTAGTTGTTTTGCCAGATCCCTGAAGCCCAACCAACATGATTACAGCAAGTGGTCCCATCAAATTAATATTTGGTGTTGGAGCTTTATCAGATATCTTCTTGATCAAGTTAAAATTGTGATCAATATCCTTATCGCCTGCTGTGGAATCATGTGTATCATGATCAACTGTTTCAGCACCAAGAATCGTAGTGATTTCATCATGAATGATTTTCACTATCATTTGCCCTGGCATGACACTCTTTATAACTTCAGATCCCAGTGCTGTTTCCTTGACCCTATTTATCAGTGCTTTTATTACAGACAGTGCAACATCAGCCTCTAATAAAGAGACCCTAACTTCTCTCATTGCAGCATCTATATCTGCTTCTGTTATATTGGCTTTTCCCTTAATCTTATTAAAGATTGTATTTAGAGTTTTGCTGAGATTTTCGAACATATTTTTTAAGCAATAATTTAGTCGATTCTTAACAAGGAATGCATAATAATTACTAAACATTAATTGAAAAAGCAAAATCTATCTTGACTGTACAGTTAATAAATACTACCCTTGATAGTAAATTGTTATGAACAAAACATTAATTTTAGACTGATTATGAAACAAGATAATGAAAGAGAATCTGCAAATACAATATGCGATGAAATATATAATATGTTTGTCAAAGATGCAAAAAAGGATGCAGAAAGTATTGTGTTGATTGAAATAAAGCTATTACGATTAAGTCAGCAGTGTAGAACGGAGATTGGAGGGTTGAATCCAGATGGTGGCATAGCTGGTAGAATGTTTTCAGTGATAAATGAAAAACTGCCGCAGCTGGCAAAGCAACACAATCCAGGTGATGAAGTAGAAAAAATAGCAACACAGCAATTGGCCTTTAGTGCAGCTAGACATTATTTCCTCTTCGATAATATTGTTAGAAACCTAAAAAAAATTAAAGATGCACCAGATGATAATCTCATTATAACAACACATTAACTTATAGCAGATGAACTAAAATGTTTTGAGGGACATCAAAAGCAAAAGCATTATATCACCTCTCTATCATTAGAGATGATAGCTGCGAAACTAAAAGCAATAGATGAAGCGCTGACTAACAATGTTACAGCTGACGATATTGCATCATTAGAGGAAGTTATGCAGTTCGTACCACTGTGTGTAGCAATTATGAATCCAGATGAGATTGAGATCAATCAGGATGCAATACTATCTGATGCAACTATTGATATGATACAATCAATGTATAATGCATTTGAGCCTAAACAACTAAAAGTACTAATAAGACTTGAAGACTTAAGTAACAGCGATAACAATAAAGATGAAAAAATAAAAGAAACAGTTGCTAAGAAGTTAGGAGAAGCTTTAGGAGCTGCTAAAAAAGACAAAAACAATGATAAAATATTCGAAGTTTTAGCAACAGAACTACTTGGATTATCACATGAACTACAATCATCATTACAAAAGATCAATGATGATTTTCAACATATCAAAGAAGATGGTCAGAATGTGAAATCATTACAGGACAATATCATTGCATTTGTATTAGCACTGAAAAAAGAAGGCAAAACACCAGATGATGTACGCTGCGCATTTCAGATCCTCAACATTGATAGTGATCAGCAGTGTAAGAATGCATTTCATGGAGCGGCTGCAGCAGTGTTTAATGTAGCAGATAAATTACAATACAACAATGCTACGACTGAAGAGTTATATGGGATTAGGACAGCAATACAAAGGGTGATGGACTTTATGGCAATACTACTGAAAAAAGTACATGTCAATATTGAAGTTGGTACTTCTGCAGATTCTCGAATCAATAATTTCACTGAAATGTTGAAAAAACAACAGCTTGATAGGCATGCTGGTTTGAACGCTCGATAGGAAAAATCATTCTAGTTCATATGCGATACTGCAAAAAAAGCTAATATTATTAACCACCTCTTTAATGATCTGAGCGCGTAGCATAGCGCTTCTGATCTGTCTACAACGGCTGTTCTTTTCATGACATGCTAGTGAAAATTAGCACCATTAAAAAAGATAAAAAATAAAAAAATTTATCTTGACAGACTGGAAAATAAATACTACATGTAGCTGCTAAGTTTTGTAGATGATACAAAACCTAGTACTATAAACAAGTAGGAGGAAAGTGATATGCAAAAACGTGAAGATAACAACATTACTGTTCTGAATGGTGGAACAGATAATGAAACAACGCATATGCGCAGAAGCAGAATGGAGAGAGAAAATTTCACACATGGAAAAAAAAGAGCTGCTACCACTGGAAGAACCTATGATGACGACAGTGATAGTTTCACAAGAGGAGGAGCCACTACCATTGAAGAACTGTATTATAATACCTATGAAGGTAACGATTATGAGGCTGAAAACAGTGTTAAACTTGGTCACTCCATCCGTGTTTCGACACAAAAAGTAAGGAACGCTAATGATATTAATGAGTCCATCACTGCTTCGTCACCATCTGAAAAAACAAACCTTTTGGATACTAAGAGTATTAAAGAAGATCCAAATATGCTTCCAATGGATTCTTTTGAAGAAAATTCATTCTCTAAATACATGAAACCAAAAGAAGCTGATTCATTGCAAGACATTGAGCATATGCAGTACACAAATCCTAACGAACTCTCCATAATACCAGAAGAAGCTAATCTGTCGCCAATAGACAAAAGCATTCGATTGAACCATCGCTCGTCTAACTTATCGCAAAAGCATGCATTTCGACACAATTATTCTGTACTACGTAGCACAGGTGATGATACAGATTACTCGAAAGATTATGGTGCAATGCAGATGTCTACTGCTCCCAATAAAATGGCTACAACAACAGCAAAAGCAAGGGGCGATGTTGCGTCACATTCACTATATGTAGCTCATCACATAGATGAACAAAATAGGTATATAGCTCATCACATAGATGAACAAAATAGGTATATAGCTCATCATATAGATGAACAAAATAAGCACATAGATATACAAGATGGTAGAATCTCGTGGCAGACAAAGTATATGTTGGATTGCACACATCAACTCGAAGCACATCAGGAAAAACAAAATACTGAGATAGTGTGGACGAAGAATGCACTGAAGAAACAAAATGTTGAGATGGAGGAGATGAGGTGTGTACTGCGGGAACAAAATGTTGAGATGGAGGAGATGAGGTGTGTACTGCGGGAACAAAATGTTAAGATGGAGGAGATGAGGCGTGTACTGCGGGAACAAAATGATGAGGTGATAGGGATAAAGGAGATTGTACTGACACAAGGTGACAAGATGCCGTATGTAAAGGGAAAACAAGATGCAATGATGAAACAAAATGAAACGATGCAGAATACAATTATGCAACAAAATGCTAAGATAAAGTGTATGGAGGATGGACTGAAGGGATACAAGAAGATAATACTGAGTATGTCTACAGCCATGCAACGCTTCATGAGAAACAATACGCCAAATAGTGTATTAAGTCAACAACACAGAGGTACGAGTGAACCAAAGTGGTCAAATAGCGATAAAGAAAACCAAAACCATTTATCAAATCAATGGTCAAATGCGCTAAGAGCAGATTTTAATGCTCACATTGAAAAGTAAGACTAGAAGACAATAAACATATTATTGCTAGCAAAGATCAATCAATATAGATATTGGCACTTCTATACATCTTACATTGCAATGTTATAGAAAAAAGCATCATCAAACAAACTGCCCTCTTGGTTGGTAATGTGTCTGGAGCACATAACATGTGCTCCCCAAGTTTTGCGGGTTGGCATTGTCAGCCCAACAAACAAAACCATCACACAAATATACATTATATACTTAAATCATAAAATTATATATACGAATTTCTTAAATTTGCGTAAATAGATCATCAAATATTTGTTGATCAACATCAGACCAAAAACAAGATGCTGTGTCCTCACCATGTACTGCAACTGATTCTGGATGAAAATGTCTTTTAAAAGCTGCAATAACACTAATAGTGTTTTGATCCCATACTCCATTTTCTGATATTGCATATCCAAAACCATGCAATTGTGCCTGTAATATATTGATGTCACAGCTATTCATATCATATATTGTCTTTTCACAAAGAGATGGCTTGAACATTGGATATATTCCAACACCAGCCTCTGCAAGCTTATCCCACGGAAACTGATAGGATGGATCTATTTTTCTGGTTGGTGCAACATCACTGTGTCCAAGAATATTACGTAGTTCTATCGTTGGATAACGACTTATGATGTCCTTGCACAATTCAATAACAGAAGTGATTTGAGCATCAGGATATTCTTCATAGCCTGAATTTTCTATTTCTATACCAATTGAGTAGTTGTTAACATTTTCAATGTTTCGCCAACTACTAACACCTGCATGCCATGCTTTGTATTCTTCATTTATTAACTGGAAGATCGTACCATCCTTTGCTACAAGATAATGACTACTCACTTGTTTGTCTACCGATGTTAATGTTTTTAAAGCAGAAGTAAGATCACACACGGTATGATGTAGTATGATTGTTGTGATGTCATCAGTGGTCCTTTCACTGTAATTTGGTGAGAAACACCTAATAATGTCTTGCATATTAATAATGTCTTGCATATATATTCCCCACTACACTTTACAAAGTAGCACGGTTTGCTTCCAATCATAATGAGTTCATGATAACTTCATAATATTTATCGGAGTAAAATAAGCAAACATGACAGTGGGACAACAATCAAACAATATAACTGCAAAAAATCTTTACATTAAGACATATGGTTGTCAAATGAATGTATATGATTCTGAAAAGATGGCAGACTTGCTACAACCACATGGTTTCACACAGGTTGATTCAGTAGATGATGCTGATTTAGTGATTTTAAACACATGTCACATTAGAGAAAAAGCATCCGAAAAGATACATTCAGAGTTGGGGCGTATATCAATAAAAAAATCCCAAAAGGAAATGATGGTAGTCGTTGCTGGATGTGTAGCACAAGCTGAGGGGGAACTGATTGTAAAACGTTCACCATGTGTTGACATAGTTGTAGGGCCACAGTCATATCATAATTTGCCGGAATTGATAGAACATGTAAAAAGACAAAAATCATGGGTAATGAACTTAGATTTTTGTGAAGATGAAAAATTTGATAGAATCAATACAAACATCCAAAAACACAAGCATTCAGCTTTTCTATCAATACAAGAAGGCTGTGATAAATTCTGTCACTTTTGTGTTGTACCATATACAAGGGGGGCAGAGTATTCAAGATCTGTAGCGGATATATATCGTGAAGCCATTACGCTTGCATCACATGGTTGCAAGGAAATAACCCTGTTGGGACAAAATGTCAATGCATACCATGGCATTGGTGATGATGGAATACCATCAACCTTAGGTAAACTAGTAAAGCTATTGGTAAAGATAGATGGATTGGAAAGAATTCGCTACACAACCTCGCATCCACGTGACATGGTTGATGAAGATTTATTTGATGCCCATGCAAATGAGAGAAAACTAATGCCATACATACATCTACCAGTGCAATCAGGGTCTGATAAAATACTGCAGTTGATGAACAGAAAGCACAGTGTAGAATTTTATATGACAGTAATAGAGAAATTTCGTTCACTTAAACCTGATATAGCATTTTCATCTGATTTCATTGTGGGTTATCCTGGTGAAACAGAAAATGATTTTCTAGCAACAATGCAGCTTGTTAAGGCTGTAAACTATGCACAGGCATATTCATTCAAATATAGTAAACGTCCTGGTACACCCGCTGCAGCATTACAAAATCAGGTTTCTGATGATGAGAAGAACGATCGGCTTCAGAGATTGCAGCAACTATTATCAAAACAGCAGACTGCTTTCAATCAAAATAAAGTCAATTCAACAACTTCTGTGCTGCTGGAAAGAAAGGGAAAACATGATGATCAGCTTATTGGTAAATCACCATACATGCAGTCAGTTGTAGTGAATGGGACAGAGAATTTAGGGCTTGCAGGTAATATTGTGAATACAAAAATCACATCAGCCACACAAAATAGTTTATGTGGTGAAATTGTTGAGACCTAACCTTTGTGCTGCAAGACCTTCTATACTGGCAGGCCCTTTGTGGTTGAGTGTTCGAAATGCAATGCCATATTTGGATTTATTACCTTGTATGCGCTATGACATGCAAGTGCAGCTTCGGCAAAACCAGTAAGAATTAATTTTAATTTCCCATGATAATCAGCAATATCACCTATTGCGAAGACACCACTGATATTAGTACTCATTGTGCTAGCATCAACTGATATATGCTTATTGTCATTTGTCATATGAACACCCCATCTGAGCACATCATCATGCTGCATCGCAAGACCAAAAAATGGCAACAAAATATCAGCATTAAGCCTCTTAATGTTGTTACCATCTATATTGCTTACAAATACACCTTGTAAAATGCCATTATGTCCCTCAATATGTGATAATTGATATGGTATGATCATTTCAACCTTGCCACTCTGAGCAATACAATGTAAAACATCTAGGCTATTAGGACTTGCTCGAAACTTCTCTCTTCTATGAATTAGATACACTTGCTTTGCTACATCAGATAGGGATATAGCCCAGTCAACCGCAGAATCCCCCCCGCCAGCTATGACTATTTTTTTACCAACAAACTTTCTCTTGTCATGCACACTATAAAAAACACTTTTACCTTCAAATGTATCTATGTTTTCAAGTGGTGGTCTATTTGGTATGAATGTACCACCACCAGTTGCTATAATAACACTTTTTGCTTCTACATATGTTATATCTTGAGTCTTTTGCTGATTAAGTTTCAAAAGATATGTTGTATTGCCATTGTCAACGTTTGGAACAATATCTTTAACTTGATGTTGTAGGATTATTTTTTGATGGAATGGTTTTATTTGTTCATATAGTTTTGATACCAAGTCTCCTGCAGAAATCACAGGATATGCTGGTATATCATATATTGGCTTATCTGGATATAAAATAGAGCATTGTCCTCCTACTACATCCAACGCATCTATGATAATACAATCCATTTTTAACATACCAGCTTGGAATGCTGCGAACAATCCTACTGGTCCTGCACCCACTATAGCTAAATCAGTTACAATCTGAGTTGGTTGTTTTGACATCATTAGAACTCAATAACTTTGTATCTAAAACGATTTTCTATTTCCTAATGTGTTTATATCATATATCACTCGTGATTGTAACTTTTCGTGAGATCGCACTGTGAAGCATAATCATGGTTGATTTTGCTTGTTTTTATATGCACAATACTATTTCAGATATACAAAACTGTTGACTATATCCCTTATAAGTTGGTATCCTGAATTAAAGAGAAACAAAGTTGCTAGACCCAGTATGGGTTATAGCTTCACCAACAAACATAAACATGATACTAGTATATGCTTGATGATAAATACAAAAACGAAAATGATATAGAAGAAAAAAAACCTGGCTTATTGAAAAAAGTAGCAAATGCTATTTTACCAAAAAGCATGGTTAACAACTTTTCAAAAAGTGTAGAGAATTTCAAGCAGGGAAATAAAAAACGTGGATTTTTAGAAGCTGCCAAGGGTGTTGGAAAGGGTTTATTGTTTGGTGCAGCGATAGCAGTTGCTGCAATGATAGCAGGACCAGTCATAGGACTCTTTGCACCAATCATTGGTGGTACGATAGCAGCTTTAGCTACAGTGGGAGCTGTTGGTGGAGCATATGCTGCCTTGAAACGTCGTTCCGACAAAACCTTTAACAAACATCAAAATGAAGCGAACACGGCACAAAATAAAAGTACACAGGGTGAAAACCAATCAAAGCAGTCAGCAAAGTCAAAAGGCAAAGGCATGAGTAAAAAAAAGATACTTGGTATTGGTGCAGCAGCTGCAATTATAGGCCTATTGCTTGGAGGACCGGTTTTTGCATTGATTGCAGGAGTGTTATCCATTGGTGGTTGTGCTACAAAAAAATATATGGATAACCGTAAAAATAATAAAAACAAGACAGACAATATAACAAATACATCAGATAACACATCACAACAAAAAGACAATAATATCAGTCAATCTAAAGGATATGAGATAAAACTCAATCAGACCAAGAAGAAAGCACGAAACACTGTGCAAAATAAAAGTTTTGCTAAAGATGAGTTAGAAAAATCACTGAAGAAGAGCGCACAGAGAGGGAGAGCAAATTCAATCGGATGAGCAAATGCATGCTGTGCACAACATGTGTGATCAGCATTTGCACTATGTGTGTAGTAATCTTCAATTTTCATATAACTTCATAGAAATTTTTATTTGCATAAAAAATTGTAAGTGCTAACCTTCCATAGTTGTTCAAACAAAAAGGAGGGGGAGTATGCAACAAAAAAGTGTTTCCAACAGCTTATCATCCAGAGTGATGAACGGTTTCAAAAGTATTTTGCCTAAATCATTACTAGATTCAAATAGGAGTGTTTCACGTAGGATTGCAAATGGTGTAGGAATTGCAGCAGTCACAGGAGGTGCAGTATGGCTTACAGTGACCATTGCATCGTTTGTAGCGCCATTTGTGGTACCAATCATTGGTGGAACGATTGCAACATTAGGTGTAGTGGCGGCAGGCATTGGAGTAGGAGTCAAGGCATATGCTTCAGCAAAACGCACTTCTGATAAGGCCTTTGAAGGATCACAACGACAAGATGAAAAGTCGAAAGGCATGGGTTTGGGGAAAAAAATACTTTTCAGTCTTAGTGTGGTTTCCGCAGTCGCAGCAGTGATTTTTGCTCCAGTTATGTTGGTAGTGATAGCACCAGCAGTTTTTTTAGGTAACAAAGCTATAAACAGTAAGAAGGATCGCAGAACAACAGCAGAACGATTGAAGGGAGTTGGTACAAAGAAATTAATGCTTGGCATGGGCCTAGCAGTTGCGGTTATATCCTTTATATTTGGAGCAGCACCACTAATTGCAGCAGCAATTGGATTAGTGTGGGGGGGGTAGTGCTTATGCTGCAAAAAAATATGTGAGCAATCGTGAGAATAGTCAAAACATTGCAGAAAATGCAACAAATAGACAATCAACAGTTGACAAAAAGCGAGAACAAAATGTAAACGTGCATGATCTAAAGCACCTACAAGGTGTTGTAAGTGGTCTGACACAACATCCTTCTCAAGAAGAGTTGCAAGAATCTAAATCAAAACAACAACCAAAAGGTAGAACTAATTCTGTCTAGAACACTCACTCAGCTGAAATACAGATTTGAATGGTGATGGATTAATAACACAGAAGGAAAAAGAAACACGATTGAAGAGAAAAATGAGAATGATATAAGAAATCGTGATGTGCGCTGTGGTGTTGGGTTTTGCATACTTTCAAAGTCAATGCTTTTTGTGTACTTGCTGCATGGTATAAAAAACTCACAGGAAATGATCGTTGTGAGAAAAGCAACACTGTTAGTGCACTGAGGCTAATAATAGCCAAATTACAGTCACAACCATCTATGAAACAAGTTAAAGTGGAAAAATTTGCTTTAGAACAAGCTCATGTGACGATGAAAGCTTCAGAAGGCACACAAAAACTCACTGATAAAATAAAAAATGAGTTCGTCAAATAAAGTCGAAGGGATTCAACACGGATAATTATACTGTACTAGATGACTCAGGATCGCATTTTACAGAGCTTGTTGTATTGCGACTGAATTTGTATATCAATTTATAAAAAGTTGGTTCAAATACAACACAAAAGTTACCAAGTAGTATGAAGAGCATTGCTATTACTAGTGATGTTGATGGTATTTCATCCTTCACAAAATACATTGTCATAGCTGTGATAATAATTCTGAAATAGCTGTGAGGAGCTATTTTTGTTACAGATGATAGTTTATAGGATAGAAATAGTGTTACAACACTTAGAACTCCTATTATACCAACTACAGCCGACCAGGTGACATCATATTGTGTGATTGGTTGCTGCATATATAATACTAATGGCAAAGAGAAAACGGTACCAAGGGCGAAGCAATAGAAGGCTTGGATGAAATAACCGTCGTTCTGATTGCCTTGTTGCTTACATATGAGATTATATATGCTGAAGGCAACAGCTGTAAAAATAGCAAGAGCAATACCTTGAATGTTGTCAGCAGAACTATTCTGTATGGTACTTGCAGCATTATCATTATATAACATCACTGATATTCCGATTAGTCCAAATGTTAAAGCAACTATCCAACTTGCACGCACATGTTCTTTAAAAAATAATACAGCCATAAATGCAGTGAGAACTGGTGTGAGATATGTGATGATCATTGCCTCATTCATACCTATTAGTTTTAATGCTTTAGTCCAGGCTAATAATCCGAAGAAATTGATTGCAGCCCTGTAAAAATATGATTTGAACGAATGCACCTTGAAGCATTGTGAAAACCTCAGATCTTGTGGCTTGAATATGAACATCATTAAAAGCAATAGAGCCGCAGCAATGATTGCTTGTAAAAAATATTGTTGCTCACTTGGTAAATTTGGTAATTTTAATTTCCAAATGAGTGAGCAAATAGCAAATGTGGTGATATTTACAATTTTAAACGTAGTTGCGATTTTGTGTTTTGTATCTTCCTTGAAAGAATCAAATGTCATATTTTTCAATAAGTGTTTTTTTACAAAGCAACTGCTATATTAATATACAAATTAAGAACTAACAAGTGGCTACATATCGATTGTTTTATCTCTTGATTTTGCAATGCCTCTTTGTTGCTTTGCCATATCAGTTGATATAAAAATGCTGACACTATTACCTTTCATTACTATTGTGAGGGATTTGATCCATACTATAAACTCTTATTTCACTCACATCATTCGTATCTCTAAATAGTACAAACGCTGGCATCATATTTATAATATAGAAAATTAATATATTTGAAAGAGTCACAATATCATTATTTTATCAGTTCTTCACACACTTACTATTTAAAACATACTAGTTACTATGAATATACAAGTGAAATTAGAATGAATCAAATGCTCTCAACAATAAGAATAAAAATTGGTATAGTATTGGTTATGGAATGTTACATAAAATCAATGAATGTTATGCAAATATATAGTCGCCATAGCAGAGAAGTTCTGCAACAAGCAACACATGACATGCAACAAAAAGGCTTTTTAATCACAAAACTCAATGATATTGTAGCATGGGCTAGAAGCAACTCACTTTGGCCAATGACATTTGGACTTGCATGCTGTGCGGTTGAAATGATGCAGGCTGCAGCAAGTAGATATGATATGGATAGATTTGGTATGTTGTTTCGTCCTAGTCCACGCCAGTCAGATGTTATGATTGTTGCAGGCACTTTGACAAACAAGATGGCAAAGCCCTTGAGACTTGTGTATGACCAAATGCCAGAACCACGTTGGGTGATATCAATGGGCAGTTGTGCCAATGGAGGTGGTTACTATCACTATTCCTATTCCGTCGTACGAGGTTGTGATAGAATCATACCAGTTGATGTCTATGTACCAGGTTGTCCACCAAGTGCAGAAGCTCTCATATATGGTTGCTTTTTATTGCAGCAAAAAATAAGACGTATGGCTAATCAAAAAATATAGTATGAAAAAATGTTTTGTGATCTCATTTGCAATATGTATTGTTCTAATGCTCACTACTGGCATTCAGTATTGTTACTGTAATGGCGATAACACCATACAAAACATCGAGAAATCAATACTAAAAAACTTGAAACTCGAGGCTGATAAATTGGAAATCAACGCATCACAAGGGCATGCAAATTTTAGTGGTAATGTTACATTACGGAGTGATTTACTTCATCTAGATGCTGATCTCTTGAATATCATCTACGATAATAAACATATTGAACGCAACAACAACACAGATGCTAAACTTAGCATCATTGGAAAAATGACACAGATGAAATCTGATGAAATCAAATTCCTTTCAGCACAAAAATATAATAAAAACGTGAAAATCATGATTTTGCTAAAGGATGATATGAAGTATGAAATAACATGCGAAAAAGTCATATTTGACTTTGCAAAACAGGAGTTAACTATAAGTAATGCAACTGTGAATGATGGTAGTAATACAATTTCTGGCAGTAAAATGAGTTATAGCATCGCTCAACAACAGTTATCTGTCATCGGACAGAAAACGAAATCACTAAATGATGACAATAGAGTAAAAGTCTTAATCCAATAGAAAATTTCAAGCATTGGGATACAAAAAAATTAGCGATTTAACGGAGAGAGTGATTCTCACATCGTTGGCCAAGAGTAGCAGCAATAACGTGCTTTTATATAGAGTAAGTAAAATATGGCACCAAATCATTGGTGATGAAATGGGAAACATTGTAAGACCACATGCGATGTTAAATGATGGATTGAAGGGATATAGGATAGTACTGAAGGTACAAAATCATGCACATATGGTAGAAATACAAATGTATAAATCTCTGATTAAGCAGAGACTTAACATATACCTAGGTAACAATGCTATAAATACTGTGGACTTCATAGTGTAAAAATTACACTTCATTTGCAAGTAGTCGTCATTTCACTTGCTTCTGCGATCTCATTGCGTTTCCTCAATGCCATGGCCTCCTGTTTCATTCTGTGTTGATAAAAACCTGTACCGGCAGGTATCAACCTACCAACCATGATATTTTCTTTTAATCCTGTCAAATGATCTACTTTTCCTGCCATTGCTGCCTCTATTAGGACTTTTGTTGTCTCTTGGAATGATGCTGCAGAAAAGAACGAATGTGTTTGTAGTGATGCTTTGGTGACACCTTGCAAGATGTTTACAGCAGTAGCCATCTGATACCCTAGTTTTGCAGTTCTCTTATTGACGCGTTCAAACTCCTTCTTATCAATTTGCTCTCCAACAAGGAAGGTTGTACCGCCTGGATCTGTTACCTCAACCTTGCTCAACATGTGTTTGATGATGATTTCTATATGCTTATCATTTATTGTTTCGCCCTGCAATTTGTACACTTGTTGTACTTCCCTCACGATATAGTTTGCAAGCGCTTCCACTCCCATTACATGCAGAATGTCATGTGGTGAAGGAGTGCCTTCCATCAACATATCACCCGTTTTGACATAATCCCCTTCAGCAACTGTTATATGTCTGCCTCTAGGTACGAAGTATTCCTTATATATTTCAGGATCTGCAGTATCACGCACTATAATGCGGCGTTTTGATTTATAATCCTTACCGAATTCAACAAAGCCACTTGACTCACTAACAACGGAATGATCTTTAGGTTGTCTTGCTTCGAACAGCTCGACAATGCGCGGTAGACCACCTGTGATATCTTTATTTTTAGACGATTCTTTTGGTATTCTTGCTATGATATCACCAGCATGTACTTCTTGCCTATCATTAACGCTCAAAATAGCATCAATCGGCAGAAAATAACGTATGTCAGCACTATCAGCTGATGCTATGGTATTGTCATCCATATCACACACAACGATGCGAGGGCGTAGGTCAGCACTACCACGAGATCTCTGTTTGCTGTCAATTATAGTTCTATTAACAATGCCTGTGATTTCATCCTGTACCTCCTGCATTGATAGTCTATCCACTAGATCTACAAAATGTGCAACACCAGATTTAGCAGTTATGATAGGCAGTGTGAACGGATCCCACTCGGCAATCTTCTGCGTGGCTTCCACCATTGTACCATCTGTAAAGAACAACCTTGCACCATATGGTATTTTATACCTTGCTTTTTCATATCCATGATTATCATATATTACAGCTTCGCAGTTGCGGCTCATTACAATCATTCTTCCCTTGCTATCAATCACACTATTTTTATGTAAGAACTTGATGTTACCACTATGTGAAGCTATAGCACTTGATTGGATGCTAGTCTTCTGTGCTGCACCACCTATATGGAATGTTCTCATGGTTAACTGCGTACCCGGCTCACCTATTGATTGTGCAGCTATAACACCAACGGCTTCACCTAGGTTTACCATCTCACCTGTTGCTAAATCACGTCCATAGCATTTTGCACAAATTCCTGTTTGAGTTTTACATGTTAGTATTGATCTGATTTTCACCACATCTATGCCTGCTTCTTCTATCATCTCTACATCTCTCTCATTTATCATGCCCCCATTATCGACAATTAACTCATTTGAAACGGGATTATATATTTTTTGTGCTGCAATACGTCCTAGTATTATTTCACCAAGCATTGTTGTGATCTCACCGTTATCTATAACAGGACGTGCTGCAATGCCATCTTCCGTTCCGCAATCATGCTCAACAACGATGCAATCTTGGGCGACATCAACCAGCTTACGCGTTAGGTAGCCTGAGTTTGCAGTTTTAAGTGCTGTATCAGCTAACCCTTTCCTAGCACCATGTGTTGATGTGAAATATTCTAATACTGTCAGACCTTCCTTAAAATTGGATTTTATTGGTGTTTCAATGATCTCACCTGATGGTTTAGACATCAAACCACGCATACCAACAAGCTGTTTTATTTGTGCTGCACTACCACGAGCACCGGAATCAGCCATTATATATATGCTGTTCAAACTGTCCTGTTCTACACCAATCTTTGTACTATTCTGTCCTGAAATTATTTTCATTGCATCACTACCTATCTGATCAGTACATCTAGACCATGTATCAACAACCTTATTATATTTTTCACCAGTTGTTATTAACCCTTCAGCATACTGCGCTTCATATTGTTGCACTTCAGCCATTGCTGCACTTATATGCAGCTCTTTTAGTTGTGGCACAATCATATCATCTTTACCTATTGATATACCAGATTTGCAAGCATAACTGAAGCCTAACTGCATTATCTTATCAGCAAATATAACAGCTTGTTTTTGCCCACAATGACGATATACTGTGTCTATAAGTGAGGATATCTCTTTTTTATTTAAAACTTTATTGATAGCATCAAAGCTTATTCTACTATCTTGTGGTAACAACTCTGATATTAAAACTCTACCTGGTGTCGTGTCCAGTAAATATGTCATCATTTTCCCATCAACTCCCATTACTTTGCATCTACACTTTATTCTTGCATGTGGTGATACGACCTTATTATGCAATGCATGTTCAACCTCGGCAATGCTAGAAAAAAACATCCCCTCACCCAATTGGTTATCTAGTTCTAAGCTGAGATAATACACACCCAGGATAATATCTTGGGATGGCACTATAACGGGTTTACCATTTGCAGGACTAAGTATATTATTTGTTGACATCATCAATACTCTCGCTTCCAGTTGTGCCTCAATCGAAAGCGGCACATGCACAGCCATTTGATCACCATCAAAGTCAGCATTGAAGGCTGCACAAACAAGTGGGTGCAGCTGTATTGCTTGTCCTTCTATCAACAGTGGTTCAAATGCTTGTATACCAAGTCTATGTAGTGTTGGTGCTCTATTTAGCAGTACTGGATGCTCTCTTACAACATGCTCCAGTGCATGCCATGCTTCAGGACGATTTGATTCAACCATCTTTTTTGCAGCCCTGAGTGTTGCAGCAGTGCCTGTGACTTCTAGTCTTGCGAACACAAATGGTTTAAAGAGCTCCATTGCCATTTTTTTTGGCAACCCACATTGGTGCAATTTGAGTTCAGGACCTACAACGATCACAGAACGTCCAGAGTAATCAACGCGTTTACCAAGCAGATTTTGTCTGAAACGCCCTTGCTTACCCTTTAACATATCTGCTAAAGACTTATACGGTCTTTTATTTGAAGCACGTACAGCCTTTGACTTTCTACCATTATCAAACAAAGCATCAACTGATTCTTGCAGCATACGCTTCTCATTGCGTACTATAATATCTGGCGCACGTAATTCTATCAATCTCTTTAATCTATTATTACGATTGATAACCCTACGATATAACTCATTTAAATCAGAGGTGGCAAATCTACCACCATCCAACATCACAAGTGGGCGAAGATCAGGTGGCATTACCGGTAGAACTTCAAGAATCATATATTCAGGTCTGCTATCTGATTCTATTAGATCTTCTATTATTTTTAACCTCTTGACGCTTTTCTTTCTCTTTACCTCTGATGTGCTCGTAATAAGAGCCTCATGTAACCTCAACCTTTCATCCTCTAAATTGATGCTTGCAAGCATGCTTCTCACACCCTCCGCACCAGTACCAGCATCAAATGCCTCATCACCCATCTCATGCTTGGCATAATAATATTCACCTTCTGTGATCAACTGTCCATTTTTGAATGATGATACACCGCTGTCATATACTATATAGTATTCGAATTGTAAGACCTTTTCTACCTCTTTAAGTGGGAGATCAAGTAGTGTACTAATACGTGATGTTGGTCCGTATAAAAACCATGTATGTACAACAGGTGTTGCAAGTGCTATATGTCCCATCCTTTCCCTACGAACTTTTGAAGTTGTAACTTCAACACCGCATTTTTCACACACAATTCCACGATGTTTCATGCGTTTGTACTTACCACACATGCATTCATAGTCCTTAATTGGACCAAAGATTTTAGCACAGAACAACCCTGAATTCTCAGGTTTAGTTGTTCTATAATTGACAGTATCAGGACGCTTTACCTCACCATATGACCATGACAGTATCGTCTCTGGAGATGCTAGCGATATCTTGACAGCATCAAAAGGCCCATTCGTTGCATCGAAATAGTTAGAAAATCCACTCATACCATTATATGTTATGTAATTTAGCTTGTTGTATTCACATTTTTCAACACATATTCTGCAGGATCATATATCTTCTGCCCCATTGTCTTTGCTATCAATCAAATCAACATTAAGACATAATGACCTGATTTCTTTCACCATCACATTGAATGACTCAGGAGTACCATATTCAAAATCTAAATCATTTCTAATAATGTTTTCATATATCTTGACACGTCCCGCAACATCATCAGATTTCACTGTCAATATTTCTTGCAATGTATATGCAGCACCATATGCTTGCAGTGCCCAACATTCCATTTCACCAAACCTTTGGCCACCAAAATGTTGTTTTCCACCAAGTGGCTGTTGTGTTACAAGATTATATGGACCAGTTGAGCGAGCATGTATTTTGTTTGCTACAAGATGATCAAGCTTCAGCATGTGTATATAACCTACTGTAATTCTTCTATCAAAGTATTCTCCAGTGCGACCATCAATCAACTTTGTCTGTCCAGAAGCATCAAGGCCAGCATACTGCAACATTTTTGATATTTCCTCCTCTCTTGCACCATCGAACACTGGTGTCGTGATTGATACTCCATCTCTCAGCGAACTAGCATATTCGATGATTTGGTCTGCAGACATCTTGTTCAATGTGTGCCTCATATCACAATCCGCAGCGTTTTGCCCATCATATATTTGAAGCAGTGTTGTGCGCAGCACATCTGATTGCTCCTCAATGTTCTTCACTCTATCAATAATATCACCTATTTTGTAACCGAGATTTTTTGCTGCCCATCCAAGATGTGTTTCTAATATTTGTCCAATATTCATTCTTGAAGGAACGCCAAGAGGATTTAATACTATATCAATTGGTGTGCCATCTTCAAGAAATGGCATATCCTCAACAGGTACAACCTTTGATACAACACCTTTATTACCATGTCTACCAGCCATCTTATCGCCAGGTTGTAGTCTGAGTTTTGTAGCAACGTATACCTTCACAATCGTCAATGCCCCTTGAGGGAAGTGGTCACCACTTTGCACCTTTTCCATTTTATGCTTCAACGCATCTGATAGGTGTTGTTTGGTCGTTTCATACAATACTTGCAAAGACTTTATCTCATCAGTATGCTCACAGACTGGTATGTCCCATAAATCATTGAGTTGTAAATCATCCAAAAACAATTTATTTACTGTATGACCGCAATCTAACACTCCATGCTTTTTCGTTAGTTGCTGTCCATCAATAAGCTGATACAGCTTTTCCCTTACAATATTTTCTATTATTGCTAAATGCTTTGCATGATCATCAGATAATTGATCCATCTCATCTTTCTCTATTAGTATCGCCCTCTCATTTTTTTCCATACCCCTTCTGGTGAAAACCCTTATACCTATAACTGTACCTGACTCACCTGGTGGCACTCTCAACGAAGAGTCACGTACCTCAGCAGCCTTTTCACCAAAAATCGCTCTTAGCAGTTTCTCCTCAGGCGTTAGGATTGATTCCGTTTTAGGTGTGATCTTACCAACTAGTATATCACCTGCCTCAACTTTCGAACCAACAGTTATAATTCCATCCTCATCTAAATTAAACAGTGATTCAAGTCCAACACCTGGAATCTGTCTGGTAATTTCTTCTGGTCCCAACCTTGTATCCCTCGCCACAACTTCATAATCCTGTATATGGATTGATGTAAAGACATCATCCTGTACAAGCTTTTGTGACACTAATATTGAATCCTCAAAGTTATAACCATTCCATGGCATGAATGCAACCAACACATCCTTACCAAGTGCTAACTCACCATTGTCGGTCGATGCTCCATCAGCAAGCACATCTCCAACCTTTACAACATCACCAACACCAACTATAGGTCTTTGGTTGATACATGTACCCTTGTTCGACCTCTTGTATTTTGTCAATTTATACATATCAATACCAAAGGATTCATCTAAATGCTCAACATCATGTCGAATAACAATGTTATTGGCGTCAACCTGAATCACAGTACCCGATCTCTTTGCTATCACCAAGGCACCAGAATCAAATGCCACGATTTTTTCCATACCAGTACCAACAATGGGAGCTTTGTTTGTAATGAGCGGCACAGCCTGTCTCTGCATGTTTGCTCCCATTAAAGCGCGGTTTGCATCATCATTCTCTAGGAATGGTACAAGTGCGGCAGCAACGGATACCAACTGTTTTGGTGAAACATCAATATATTGTACTTCGGACGGTGTGGCTGTACTGAACTCACCATACCTACGACATATCACCAATTGATCCATCAAACGACCATGTTCATCAACACTTGCATTCGCTTGAGCAATGATAAATTTGCTTTCTACTATTGCAGACAATCTATGCACTTCATTTGTTACACAGCCATTTTCTACCTTATAATATGGCGTATCAATGAAACCATACATATCAATGCTGGCATAGGTAGCAAGTGAGTTAATCAAACCAGTATTCTGTCCTTCCGGTGTTTCAATAGGACATATCCTACCATAATGTGTCAAGTGTACATCACGTACTGCCAATCCCGCTCTGTCCCTTGCTAAACCACCAGGACCCAATGCTGACACTCTGCGCTTATGCGTAACCTCTGACAATGGATTTGTTTGATCCATAAATTGTGACAACTGAGATGTGCCAAAAAATTCATGTATTATAGATGTAAGAGCCTTGGAGTTTATAAGATCATTTGGCATGACTGAATCCAGATCAGCACTGTTCATTCTCTCAAGAATTGATCTTTCTATTCTTACAAGTCCAAGTCTGAACTGATTCTCAATGAGTTCACCAACTGGTCTGACCCTTCTATTACTAAGACTATCTATATCATCAATATCACATTTGTTATCCCTCAAATCCACTAAGTATTTCAATATTGCTATTATATCTTCATTAGTCAGCCACGTAATGTCATGCGATGTTTTAAGGTCATGCTTCATATTCATTTTCATTCTACCAACGATTGACAAATCATATCTTGCCTTGTCAAAAAATCTATTATGTAGTAATAATTCTGCAGCTTCAATTGATGGTGGCTCACCATTCTTTAATATCATAAATATTTCATGTAGTGCATCTTCTCTGGAAGCACTCTTATCTGCCATTAATGTATTGTGAATATACGCACCTGCAGTTATGTGATCTATATCCAGCACTTCAACAGTATCGTGTCCTAAATGATGCAAAATGTAATCAAGAACACCTGATGTGATTTCCTTACCACCAGCAAGTATCAACTCCCCAGAACTCACATCAAAAACTGATTTTGATATGTACCTCCCTATTATTTCATCTTTATTTACAACATAATAACGACCATGTGATTTTGCATATTCTTTTATTGTTTTTGGCGTTATTTTCACGCCCGTTGGTACTAGTATCTCGCCAGTTTCTGCATCAATATAATCATCACAATCGAGTTTCATCCCCTTCAGTCTTGTGAGATCAAGTTGTTTTATCCATCTTCCATTTTTGTATTCATATTTGATTGTTTTGTAGAACATCTGCAGAATTTCATCACTGGTATAGCCCATTGCCTTAAGCAGCGCTGTGGCAGGCAATTTTCTCTTTCTATCTATGCGGAAATTAATGATATCTTTATTATCAAACTCAAAGTCAAGCCAAGAGCCCCTATATGGTATTATGCTTGCAGAATAAAGATATTTGCCAGAGCTATTATGTTTTCCACCATCGTGTGTATAGAAAACACCTGGTGACCTGTGCATCTGTGAAACAATCACTCTCTGTGCACCATTGATCATGAAAGTACCACTTTCAGTCATAAGAGGTATTTCACCCATGAATACATCCTGTTCCTTTATACTTTTTATCTCTCTTGTTTCTTCATCCACGTTATCCCATACAATCAATCTAACAGTGATTGAGAGCGATGCAGAGTAGTTGACACCTCTTTGCATGCATTCATTTAAATCATACTTTGGCCTGAATATATTATACTTCACATATTCTAGCGTTGCCTTATTTTCAAAATCAGAGAGTGGGAAAATAAACTTGAATATGGCTTCTAACCCTTTATCCGCTCTTTTTGCAGGGTTAACATCAAGTTGCAAAAATGAGTTGTATGAATCTTTTTGGGTTTGTATTAGATTTGGTATCCGTGTCGTTGTAGTTATCCTTCCAAAATTTTTTCTTCTAAGCTCTACTTTTGTCGAGTGCAAACACTCATTATTAACTTTGGAAATCACTGTAACCTCGTAATCTTATGAATTTATTTTTTAATAGTTATACAAATTTTCACCATTACATAGCACATATGAACACACTACATGCATATATGACAACGTCAGTGTTTGCACGAAAGGGATGTACTCAGATTGCAGTGACTCTATCGAGATCGATATTTTAGTGTTGTTATGATGATACTCATAACAGAGATAGAGTTTGAAAAAAACATATGTAGATAATATGTATAGTTTATCAATAAGGTACATAAGCAAAAGAAAACCAATATCATATATGGAATGATAAAGCAATGGCCATGTTAAAAATATGTTAATTTTCAAACCCCAGTATGGAGAATTAGACATAAAACGAACAAAGCACATGACAAAATGTGCTTGAGTTTTTATTATTTTACTTCGACTTTTGCTCCATCACCTTCTAGAAGCTGTTTTGCCTTCGCAGCTTCGTCTTTGGATACACCTTGCTTGATAGGTTTAGGTAAGCTTTCCACTAAAGCTTTGGCTTCAGGTAGTGTGAGCTGAGGACAAAGTTCTCTCACTCTTTTTATAACGTCGAGTTTCTTTGCCCCTGCTTCTACCAGTACAACATCAAATTCAATCTTTTCTTCCGTCTGCACAGCAGCAGGAGCAGCAGCGATAGCAACTGGAGCCGCTGCACTGACACCCCATTGTTCTTCAAGCATTTTTGCTAATTCAGCAGCTTCCAGCACTGTGAGTGATGATAGTTTTGTAACGATTTCCTGTAATTTGCCTTCTGACATGATACTATTTTATTCTATTATGTTTTATTTCCTAACCAAACGTTGTACACATTTGGAGAACCCACTCACTTAATTGTAAGTGTTTGCCTTTGCAGATTTTCCATTGCATTCAGTCACTTGTTTGACACAAGAGAAGCAAGACTGGTACAAATATTAATGTTCCCATTGAAATCCGACCCAACTATACTCATACATGATTTATATGTTGAGGGCAATGTTTTTTATCACTCTACTTGGTGGCGTATGCATTGATAACCCTTGCTATTTGTTGCGTAGGGGTTTGAATCACTCTAGCAAGTTTGCCAGCAGGCGCCTGTATCAAACCGATCATAATACCACGTAGTTCCTCCAAAGATGGTAACTCAGCAAGTGTTTTAAGTGCATTTGTGTCAAGTGATTTTTCCATCATTGCAGCACCGACAACTTTTAACTTCTCATTTTCTTTAGTGAAATTAACAACTGCCTTCGCGATTGCAACGAGATCACCAAGAGAATGCATCATTAAAATTGGACCTTTGAACATCCCAATCATATGCTCATATGGTGACTGGGATATAGCTATCTTTGCTAAATTGTTTTTTACCACTGAAGCACTGCCCCCTGCTGCTCTTATTGCACGACGTAATGTGTTAGATTGCGCAACAGTAATACCACCATTGTGTCCTATAATAACAATCGATGCCGAGATGAAAACATCCTTCAGTTCTGCAACAACATCTTGTTTTGTCGATCTATCCATTTATGTTTTTTAGTTAATTCATTTGTTAAGTAGCAACTATTGTAGCGATGTCAACCTTCACAGATGGTCCTTGGGATGTTGATAGATATGCTTTCTGCATATATATACCTTTGCTATCATTGGGTTTAGCTGCGACAAGTGCATTATACAAAGCTTGGATATTCGTCTTCAAATCCTCTACTGAAAAACTCAATCTACCAATGCTTGCATGTATAAGTGCTCCCTTCTCAGCTCTGAATTCAACCATACCACGTTTTGCTTGTTGTATTGCTGATGCAAGGTCATTTGTTACTGTACCAAGTTTTGGATTTGGCATTTTACCCTTAGTACCAAGTGCTTTTCCTATTACCCCTATCTTTGCCATCATATCTGGTGTTGCTATGCACACATCAAAATCATCCTTACCATTTTTAACTTGTTCAATTAAATCCTCACATCCAACAATCTCAGCACCAGCCGTTGTTGCTTCTTTGAAACGCTCAGGCTGTGTAAACACAGCAATGCGCTTTGATTTTCCTAGGCCTCTTGGCATGACAACACTACCTCTCACAATTTGGCTCGATTGTCGCGGATCAATACCCAATTTGAATACAACCTCCACAGCCTCATCAAATTTTGCACCATACTGCTTGTAAGCATGTAGTGCCATGAGAGCATCTTCAACTGCAAGATAACCTGATTGTATTTCAGTTCTAGCTTTTTTTATTCTTTTCCCTATTTTTTTGGACATTTTAACATTTACTTATAGTAATTTTATTATGCTACCACGATCATAATATCTTTATGTGGCTATTCATCCCTCTATCACTTCTATACCCATTGATATAGCAGTGCCTCTCACGGTTGTTTCCGCTGCTTCTATGCTGTGTACCCCCATGTCTTCCATTTTGATTTTTGCTATCTCAGCTATCTTACTACTTTTTATCTTTCCAACCATCTCCTTGCCTGGTGTTGATGATCCCTTGTCTGGAACAACTTCAGCTCCCTTGCGGATCAAATATGAAGTTGGAGGATTCTTTATTATAAATGAAAAACTCTTATCATGATAGATTGTAATCTCAATTGGTGTTGGTGCTCCAACTTCTAAATGCTTGGTTTTATTATTGAACTCAGTGCAGAACGCTGGAATGTTCACGCCCTTTGGTCCAAGCGCTGTACCGACTGGTGGTGCTGGATTGGCTTTACCTGCGCCTATTGCAAGTTTCACTACTCCTGTTACTCTTTTTTTAGGTGCTGACATTATATTAAATAACTTGTTATCTTATTTTTCTTATTGAAACGAATCAGATATAACAATGTATGTTATACATCACACTTAATCTCTGGTCAAACTAATATCAATACGTAACGCAATATTCACCCTATAACAACCAACATTTCATGATTTGCTTGCTTGTTTAAAATCAAGTTCAATCGGTGTTTCACGTCCAAATATTGATACTGAAACCTTCATTCGTGATCTTTCATTATCTACTGATTCAACCACTGCAGAAAATCCTTCAAATGCACCATCTATGATTTCCACAACATCACCAGGAATATATGCAATGCTATCAACAATATTTTGGTTACTGACACTAACTTCATTGAGATAATCTAACATTCTCTGAATCTCATGTGTTGGTACAGGCATGGGTTTTTTGTCTTTTTCTAAAAACTTTGTAACACCTGAAATGCTTCTGATTAATTGCCATGTCTTATCATTCATTTCCATGCGAACTATAATGTAACCAGGACATGCTTTTCTTTCAACAGAAACCTTTTTACTTCTCCTGATTTCAGTTACCTTCTCAGCAGGAACTATTATTTCTGATATTAATGATTCCATGCAACGATGTTCTATTTCATGCTGTAGAGTTTTTGCAACTTTTCTTTCCTGACCCACTATGGCATTTATAACATACCATTTGTGCAAATCTCCTGAGTCCTGCTCATCATTCATTGAGATGTTCTCTTCCGACATGTTTCCAACCTCATGATTTTATAAAAAATTGTACAGCCTTATATAAAAAATAATCAGCTGCAAAGAAGAATATACTTGATATCATAACAGCAATGCATACAACACCAAGCGATATTAAAACTTCCTTTCTCGATGGCCATGATATGAGTAACAACTCTGACCTAACTTCTGTAAACAATTTAAATATCCTATTCATAGTATTCATTTGAAATAACAACATGTTGTGTGCAGCAAGCACTATATACATCTCCACACTTCATAATTCAATTTCATGATATATTATTACCCGTTGCTCCTGTCAAACACAAGGAATATTTTATTATATCTACAAACATTCGAGTAAAACAGTATTATATTACAAATATCATCTGACTGATAATTTCAAGCTACGATTGACTTCAATCCATCCATGTATGGAACCAATACATCAGGTATAATTATTGAACCATCAGCTGCTTGATAGTTCTCCATTATAGCAACCATCGTTCTGCCTATTGGCAAACCTGAACCATTCAATGTGTGCACAAACTCATTCGTATTAGTTAAAGATTTCTTATAACGTGCCTTCATCCTTCTAGCTTGAAATGCAATGCAGTTTGAGCAACTTGATATTTCTCTATATGTATTTTGTCCTGGCAACCATACTTCTATATCATACGTTTTGGTAGCACAAAAACCAGTATCACCACTACATAGTACAACAACCCTATATGGAAGTTCTAGCTTCTTAAGAATTGTTTCAGCTGCATTTAACATTCTCTCATGTTCTGTTGCTGATGCCTCTGGTGTTGTGATGCTAACAAGTTCAACCTTTGAAAACTGATGTAGTCTAATCATCCCTCTAGTGTCACGTCCAGCACTTCCAGCTTCCGAACGGAAACACTGAGTCCATGCTGTGAATCTCATTGGTAATTCATTTTCTGATACTATCATATCAGCAACCATGCTCGCCAATGTCACCTCTGATGTTGGTATAAGTCTGTAATCACCACCATTAACAATAAATGAATCTTCGGCAAATTTTGGTAATTGTCCAATGCCTAGCATTGTATTTTCACGTACAAGCAATGGTGTTGACATTTCAGTATATCCAAACTCTTTTGTATGTATATCGAGCATAAAATTTGCCATGGCTCTTTCAAGTTTAGCAAGATGCGATTTTAATGTCACAAAACGACTACCTGAAATCTTTGCTGTTTGTTGGAAATCTAGCATTGCTAGATTTTCTCCAAGATCAAAATGTTGTTTTGGTGTAAAGCTAAAATTCCTTGCTTCACCAACAATTCTAATGCAAACGTTATCTGCATCACTATTACCATCAGGAACTTCATCAGCAAGAACATTAGGTATTGTCATAAGATAACCATGCAAGACCGACTCATTCTGTTTTAAATTATTTTCAATTGATTGAATGCTATGCTTGAGTGATTCAACACTCTGCATTAAAGCAACAATATCGTCTTCAGCTTGTGAATTTTTTGACTGTCCTATCCTTTTAGAGTACACATTCACTTGCTCACGTAAAAGCTGTAACTGTGTTTTTGCATTTCTAATCTCATCATCGGTTGCTAGTATGGTTTCAGCTGTAACATCGATGTTGCGTCTACGCATCGCAATATTAAACAAATTTGGGAAGCTTCTGATGTGTTTTATATCATGCATGTCACTAAAGGTTTCATTTGTTAGAGGCAAGTTTACAATAACAAAATACCATTCACTTTATTGGTATGCAACCGGTTAGAAATAAAATTTGAAGTTGTGGATCACTCGCTCGGCAAACAATAACACATATAACACAAGATTTTCACACAACAATAGTACTACCAAAAACAAAAAATTCTAGTATAATACAAATTTGTAATATGCAACATTAGCATCACAAAACAGCCATAAGCCTAACATAAAAAACAGATGAAAAATACTAATGCCAACACTTAACCAACTAATAAGGAAACCTAGACAACCGAAGAATTACAAAACAAAAGCCCCAGCTTTGGAGGGTAATCCAATGAAATCTGGTGTTGCGACTCGTGTTTTTACAACAACACCAAAGAAGCCAAACTCAGCCTTGAGAAAAGTGGCAACAGTACGCCTTGTAAATGGGTATGAAATCATTAGCTATATTCCTGGTGAGGGACATAATCTACAACAACACTCGAAAGTTTTAGTGCGTGGTGGTAGGGTGAAGGACTTACCAGGTGTAAAATATCATACGGTGCGGGGTGTGCTGGATACGCAAGGAGTGAAGAATCGCAAACAAGGACGTTCAAAATATGGCGCTAAGAAGCCTAAGTGACATGTTTTGATGAATTAATTTCAAACGACTAATGTACAAAACAATTAAATAAATGTCTCGTAGAAAAAAAGCTGAAAAAAGAGTGACAATACCTGATCCTAGATATGGGCATCCAGTAATGTCAAAATTCATTAATTGTCTGATGCTAAAAGGTGAAAAATCAATAGCTGAAAAAACATTTTATGTAGCAATTGATAGATCAGCATTAAAACTTGGTGTAGAACCAGTTGAAGTCTTCGGAAAAGTAATAGGTAATGTAAAACCAATGGTCGAAGTGAGATCACGTCGTGTTGGTGGTGCCACATATCAAGTGCCGATGGAAGTGCGTCCAGAACGCAGTGTTGCGCTTGCAATACGTTGGATTATTGATGCTGCGCGCAAAAGGTCAGGTAGAAGTATGAGTGAGAAGTTATCTGATGAGCTTACAGAAGCTTATCACAATAAAGGTGCAGCATCTAAAAAACGTGAGGATACTCATAAAATGGCTGAGGCAAACCGTGCATTTGCACACTTCCGGTTTGTTGGTGGGGGTAGTTAACATGTTAAACGGTGCACAGTACATACAGTGCACCAACTGTACTAACTGATTAATAGAACCACCAGAATGAAAAATAGTATATAGGCAAGTTATGACAATATCAAGAATGACACCGATTGAATTGTATCGGAATATAGGCATTATGGCACATATAGATGCTGGTAAGACTACAACAACAGAAAGGATATTATATTATACGGGTAAATCACATAAAATAGGTGAGGTGCATGAAGGCAGTGCTACAATGGACTGGATGGAACAAGAGCAAGAGCGTGGCATCACGATAACATCAGCTGCTACAACATGTTTTTGGAAGGGGGCGAGTAAAAAAGAGCATAGAATTAACATCATTGACACTCCAGGGCATGTTGACTTTACAATTGAAGTCGAGAGATCACTAAGGGTGTTGGACGGTGCAGTAGCAGTATTTGATGGGGTTGCAGGGGTTGAACCACAATCTGAAACGGTATGGCGTCAGGCAGACAAATATAATGTTCCACGCATATGCTTTGTGAACAAGCTAGACCGTACTGGCGCGAGCTTTGAACGCTGTGTTAGCATGATAAAAAGCAGATTGGGGGCAACACCGGCTGTGATTCAGTTGCCAGTAGGCATTGAAGATACATTTAAAGGAGTCATTGATCTTGTGAAGATGAAGGCAGTTGTATGGAGTGGTGATGATTTGGGGGCCAACTATGAATATCTTGATATACCAGATAACTTAAAGGAGAATGCAGAGATTGCACGTGCTGAATTGATCGAAACAGTCGCAATGTTTGATGACAATGTGTTGGAAGCATATCTTAATGGAGAGGAGGTAACAGATGAGCAGTTGAAATTATGTATACGAAAAGGAGCGATCAGTGGTGGTGCCATACCTGTCCTTTGTGGTAGTGCTTTCAAAAACAAAGGAGTGCAAACATTACTTGATGCAGTTATAGATTACCTGCCCAGTCCCATCGACATACCACCTGCAAAGGGCGTGGAAGTATCACGTCTGGGTGACGTATTAGGTGATGTTGAGGTAAAACCGGAAGATGATGGCAAACTTGTTGGTTTGGCATTCAAGGTTATGAACGATCCATTTGTGGGTTCGCTGACATTTGTTAGGATATATAGAGGTACGTTGCGATCCGGTACTACGATTGTAAACACTACAAAGGGAGAAAAGGAAAGGATAGGTAGATTGCTTCTGATGCACGCTAACAACAGAGAGGATATAAAAGAAGTTTTGGCTGGTGATATTGTTGCTGTTGCTGGTCTCAAAAAAACAACCACTGGCGATACTCTATGTGAGGAGGGCGTTCCCATACTGCTTGAAAAGATGGAGTTCCCTGAACCGGTCATAGAAGTGGCAATCGAACCAAAAACGACTGCTGACCAAGAGAAAATGTCAATTGCAATATCACGTCTTGTTGCGGAGGATCCATCATTGCGCGTCAAGATAGATCATGAAACAAATCAAACCGTATTGGCTGGCATGGGGGAATTACACCTTGAAATCATAGTTGATAGAATGAGGCGAGAATTCAAAGTCGAAGCAAATATAGGTGAACCCCAGGTTGCATATCGTGAAACCATTACAAAACGATATGAGATTGACTACACACATAAGAAACAAACTGGTGGTGCTGGGCAGTATGCTCGCATCAAGGTAGTGTTCGAACCACTTGAAATGGGGGCTGGATACCAGTTTGAGAGTAAAATTGTTGGTGGAAATGTACCAAAGGAATACATACCAGCGGTTGAAAAAGGAATAGAGGAAGCATCAAAAAATGGGGTGCTAGCTGGATATCCATTGATCAACTTCAAAGCAACATTGGTTGACGGGGCATACCATGATGTTGATTCAAGTGCTCTGGCATTTGAGATAGCAGCAAAGGCTGCATTCAGGGAAGGAGCACTTAAGGCTGCGCCAAAGGTGTTAGAACCAATGATGAAGGTAGAGGTTATTACACCAGAGGACTTTATGGGGGATGTAATGGGACATCTCAACAGCATTAGAGGGCAAATTCTTGGTATGGAACAAAGAGGCAATGCTCAGGTGATCAATGCTAATGTTCCTCTTGGGACGATGTTTGGATATGTGAATGCATTGCGTTCAATGACACAAGGACGCGCACAGTATACAATGCACTTTTCACATTATGAGCAGGTACCACAACAAATAGCAGATGTCATTATAGAGAAATCAAAGTAGTTACAGTGTGAGCATTGTATCCACATTGATTTGTTCATATGCGAATTATTTATGTGTACAAATGACATTAATCTATTGTGAAATTGAAACTTTTAGGTTAGTTATACTGATATAACTGATGCTGCATGTGTTGCAGTGAGTGATCATGTTTTTAAATTGGAGGAAAACCTCCTTCGTTGTGAACAGTGTTCGCCGAATCATGAACACATGGCGCCCGTGTGAAGGAAAATCTGTTAATGGAAAAAATTATCAACCAATATAAAAAAATATAAAAACGTATGAAACAAAAATATGAACGTACCAAGCCACACGTCAATATAGGTACAATAGGACATGTTGATCATGGTAAGACAACACTTACAGCAGCAATAACAAAGTTTTTTGGTAAATATATAGAGTATGGTGAAATAGACAAGGCTCCAGAGGAAAGAGAACGTGGCATTACCATCAATACAGCACATGTCGAATATGAAACGGAAACAAGACACTATGGTCATGTTGACTGCCCTGGACACGCTGACTATGTTAAAAACATGATAACTGGTGCTGCTCAAATGGATGGAGCAATTTTAGTAGTGAGTGCTGCTGATGGTCCAATGCCACAGACTCGTGAGCACGTTCTCCTTGCAAGTCAAGTTGGAGTTAAAAACATTGTAGTATTTCTTAATAAGGTTGATATGGTTGACGATCCAGAGTTGGTTGAACTAGTTGAGATGGAAGTGCGTGAGCTGCTTAATAAAAACAAGTTTTCTGGTGATGAAATACCTTTCATCAAAGGCTCAGCATTAGCGGCTCTCGAAGGCAACAATCCAGAAATAGGTGAAAATGCCATCAGAGAACTTCTTAAAGCTGTTGATGAATATATACCTATACCTGATCGTCCTATAGATCGTCCATTTCTTATGCCAATTGAAGATGTATTCTCAATACCAGGTCGTGGTACTGTTGTCACAGGGCGTATTGAGCAGGGTACAATCAAAGTTGGTGAAGAAATAGAAATAGTTGGAATAAAACCAAACACCAAGACAACATGCACTGGTGTTGAAATGTTCAGGAAGGAACTTGATAGCGGTATGGCTGGTGATAACGTAGGTGTGCTGTTGCGTGGTATTGGTAAGGATGATGTGGAGCGTGGGCAAGTACTTGCTAAACCAAGCAGCGTGAAGCCGCACACCAAGTTTAGAGCTGAAATATATGTACTTACACAAAACGAGGGGGGGAGGCATACACCATTCTTCTCTAACTACAGACCACAATTTTATTTCAGAACAACCGATGTTACAGGCAGTATAGCCTTGAAAGAAGGTGTTGAAATGGTCATGCCAGGAGATAATGCTGAAATTACAGTTGAACTGATTGCACCAATTGCTATGGATAAAGGACTAAGATTTGCTATTCGTGAGGGTGGTAGAACAGTTGGTGCTGGGGTTGTTGCAGATATCATTCAATAGAGGTTCTTATGTCAAAGAGTAAAAAAATAACACTAAAATTTAGAGCATTTGACCATCGTATTCTCGATAGAGAAGTGACACGCGTTGTTGATACAGTACAAAAAACTGGTGCTGTCGTGATCGGGCCAATCCCAATGCCTCGCAGGATTGAACGCATTACCGTCAACAGATCAACACATGTTGATAAAGAGGCAAGAGAACAATTTGAAATGCGTACATTCAGGCGCAATATGATAATTGATCCTTCAGAACATACAATCGATGCCTTGATGAAACTGGAATTAGCATCAGGAGTTGAAGTAGAAATTAAAGTACCAGAAGGAGGTATAGTATGACAAATTTACGCACAGGAGTTATAGCAACCAAAATAGGAATGTCACAGATATTTCAGCAGAATGGTGTGGCGATACCAGTGACGCTGCTGAGAGTTGATAGAAATGTTGTCTTATCAGTGAAGAGCATGGAAAAGCATGGCTATCAAGCACTTCAGATAGGATACGGCAAGCGCAAAAAAATGAGGAAACCACAACAGGCAATTGCAAATGGCGCTGGTGTTGAATCATTCTTTTGTTCAAAAGAATTTAGAGTGTCTGATGAGCATATGATGGAGGTTGGAGCGATCATTGGTACAACACACTTTAGAGCTGGACAAATTGTTGATGTTAGCAGTGTGAGCATAGGTAAGGGCTTTGCAGGTGGTATGAAGAAATACGGTTTTGCTGGTTTGGAAGCATCACATGGTGTCTCATTGGGACATAGAGCAATAGGTTCAACAGGCCAAAGGCAGGACCCAGGCAAGGTGTTCAAGGGCAAAAAAATGCCTGGTCAAATGGGCAACAAGAGAGTTACCAAACAAAATCTACAGATAGTCGAGATAGATCAAGAATTATCTGTCATAGTAATCAAAGGATCGTTACCAGGCAATCCTGGTCAAGTTGTCTATGTCACTGACGCGGTGAAGTTTGGCTATGTGGGCTGACACCAAGGCCCATGCCTCTGCGTTGATTTGCTGTGTTGATTTGGATTCAGCACAGATCAGTTGACCAGTTTCGTGTTAGTAGGCAGTGATGCTTTTTCTGAGAAAACTACCATATCGTTATTCATTCTCTTACCATATTTGAAGTTATTGGAATGTGCGCTTTTCTCTACTGAAAGGGTTTTGCTGTTGTTACTACCACTGTTGAGGTGATGATACTTCGTATAATATAGTTTTTTGCCATTACTAACTCTTTTTATTTCTGCTGATTTTATTTTTACGTATTCGTGATATTGTACACCCTTATCACCTCTCATATCATTCCATATTGCTTGCACCTTCTTGAGGTATACATTGCCAAGTGTTGGTGTACGAGAGTGATAATGCGATATTGCCTTCCTCCAATCCTTTGTTTCATTAAAATTCTGTGTTAAGAAATATGCAGCATATGCAGCATTATGCTTTGGATGCAGCAGTGCTTCAGGATTTTTAAAGTTATGCCCATGATGTTTCCAATTCACTTGATGACATCCTATGTCGACATTTTCACCAGCTGCAATAGACTTGCGTAAGAATACAGCAGCCTCAGCATATGTATCGAAAAACCTACCTTTACCATCTATACCAATAACCCATGGCCAAGCCAATTGTATTTTGTGTTCTCTGTTCCATCTACCAGACTCAGCTATTGATATGGAATGCAAAATATGCTTTGGCATGTTATATTTCTTCTCATAAAAACTGGATGCTACAAAACATAACAGTTGTGGATCAACATTCCTTGACAAGATCGTTTTATTATTAACATACTCAGGTGTTATATTAACTATCGAACGATTTGGTGTCGGCACACTGCTGTCAACCGAGTAAACTACCATATCAGAGCTGTATGCAGGAGCAATAATACTGTAGGTAACAACCAATACAATCAAGTTTCTACAAATTTTGTAGCTCATTCTTCTTTTCATTGTAGAATCAATATACATTTATCCATCCAATAGTGTTAAAGCCTACATATGACAGATATATCATCTTCCCCATTGGGAAGGAAAAGCTATTATTCAGATAAATACGATGCAACACTTCTATATCCACTGCCACGTTCACGTAAAAAAGATATTATAACTGTTCCCTTCATAGAAAAGATGCAAGCACATTATAACAACGAAATTCCAATGCATGGGTATGATCTATGGAATATGTATGAGTTATCATGGTTGACACCAGACAACAAACCATGTGTTGCTATTGGTAGAATCGTTTATGATTGCACTTCTCCAAAGTTGATTGAATCAAAATCACTGAAATTGTATCTCAATTCGTTCAATAATTCTACATTTAGTAGTAGCAATGTTGTTGCTGAAACAATAAAACATGACCTGACAACAGCATTGGAAACAGAAATATTAGTTGAATTGTTTTTGCTCACATCTGAAAGTGCAAGGGCTAGCATAATAAAACCACATGGTGAGTGCATAGATGACATTGATTTTTCGATGGATGAGCATAATTTTGAAAAAAGATGCCAATTTCTTAAAAGTGGTATTTCAAGTGACTGCACATCAGAAGTTTTTCATTCAAATCTGTTGAGATCAAATTGTCCTGTAACAGGACAACCAGACTGGGGGACAGTTGTTATCAGTTATAATGGAACAAAGATTGATCACGCAGGTTTTCTCAAATACATAGTGTCATATAGGAACCATCATGGCTTTCATGAACACTGTGTTGAGAATATATATTATGATCTTATGTTCCATTGCAGACCGAAATATTTGACTGTTATGGCATGTTATACGAGACGTGGAGGTGTAGATATAAATCCACTACGCACCAATGATCCAACAAATGAGATGTTTAAACAAACATTTCACAATCCATGGTTTCAAGATAAAAACAACATGCGCAATAGTAGGTTTATAAGACAATAATTATTATCTGCTAACGTTGCATCTGTTGTTGCTGCATTCCTTGGCGCTGATTTTCGATAATAGTAGTAAATCTCTTATCAACATTTTGCAATATGCTACGAGCTTCAGTATGAGTTATCCAACGATTATTTTTTGAATAAAATAAGTTACTGAATCTCTTCAACGGCTCCTTCAGACGTTTGCTACATTGACTCATGTCATTCGCATATTTTTCAAGATCCTCAAATTTTTCAATACCATTTTTCCTGAGTACTGTCACAAGACCAGGCAATATTTGTCTTAGAACTGCACCATCTATTTCTTGCATAAAACTGCATAAAAAGCCTTGCGCCCTATTTTGCAGTAATATATCCATTACATTGTTAATGATCGTTTTATTATCTACAATATTTACTGCAATCACTGTAGAAATAAGCTTACCCAGGGTTTTCTGGTCAACTACATCAAATTCAGGAAACTTTGAATAAAATACAATACTATCCAACACTATGTGAGCAAGATGAGGTTGTTCTCGAATAATATAATTAATAAATAATATGCGATCCCCCATATTATTTAGACAATGCGCTTCATCATAGGACCTTCCAATAATAAGCCTCTGCATTGTACTCCTAATATCATTGTAAGTTGCATCTTTTATGATGTGAGGATGATATAACATGGCGTACCTAAGGATTGTCATGGCAGTTTTTTCACTTGACTTAGGAGAACACACAATTGTTAAGAAATGCTCGCTATTCAATCTTCCTATTATATCAGGAGATTTTGCTATGATTTTTGTAAAAAACCCATCAAGTGTTTCTTGAGGTAGGGCACTTGTAGTGAAGATCCTCTCTATATCATATGGATTCAATCTCTGTATTAGATCGAAATGTTCATCCACGACATAATTAAAGAATTTGGTTATGTTTATCAAATCTTGTCTGGAACTGTAAAAATATAGAATATGCATGAAATCATATGTAGCACCATGATTATCTTGATGCCCATCATAATCATATACCTTCTTATCTAATACACTTATATTATTATCATAGCTCTCAAAATCCAAGTTATTGTTCTTTAGATTGTGTAGTATGCGTTTTCCTGTTTCTGTTAGTTCTGGCATGTTAATAGTAAATTTAGTTAAGTTAGAATATCTGAATTATACCACAATGCTAGTGGTATACACTAAGACATAATACTTGTCAAGTAATAACTTTGACTAAATGTTAGTTTATAATATGTGCCAAATAGGATGAAGATATGTTTTTTACACTTCACCAACAGAAAACCTTATATATCCTGACAATTTAACTTCATTGCCAATATCTTTACTTAGAGCTTCTAATACATGTGATATCTTTTGATCAGGCTGCATTATGAAGAACTGTTCCATTAATATAACCTCTTCATAGAACTTACGAATTCGCCCTTCAATCATCTTTTCTATAACATTTTCAGGTTTACCTGATTGTCTAGCTGTTTCTGATAAGATTTCCTTTTCCTTTTGTAAACGTGCTGGGTGCAAGCTCTCAACATTGAGTGCTTCAGGTTTTGCTGCAGCGATATGCATTGCTATCTGTTTTGCAGTTGTCCTGAGTTTTGCCACATCAACAACTGTAGATGGCGTTTCCATTGCAACAACAACACCTATTTTGCCACATGTTGTACTTCCAGGTATTGCATTATGTATATAATATTCAATCACTCCATTCATGATAGATACGGAACCAATTCTTGTTAAACGTATATTTTCACCTAGTGTTGCTATGCTCTCGACAATGGCGTCATTTACGGTAGCATTGCTACCAGTGATCTTGCAATCTTGCAGGGACTCAATATCAGCACTATCATTTGCTAGGCCTGCTTCTGCTATCGCATTTGCCAATGATATAAACTTCTCATTTTTTGCTACAAAGTCTGTTTCTGAATTCAATTCTATCAGCGTAGCGGTATTTGCATTTGATGCTATAGCTATTACACCCTCTGATGTTGTTCTATCCATCTTTTTATTTGCACTGCTGAGACCTTGTTTGCGCAACCATTCCTTGGCTTTTTCAATATCACCATTTGACTCAGAAAGGGCTTTTTTGCAGTTCATCATACCAGCACCTGTAGATTCCCTTAACTCTTTCACGAGATTAGCATTAATTTCATTCATGGATGTTGTGATCTAATTGTATTAATTGATAGGAAATAATAAACTTATAGCATTTCGTATTGTTGTCGTCCAGATTGTTCTATGTAATTTTTTGATTTATCACAAGCAACTAGCAATCATTTTATCATCCTCTACACTTTTGATAGTACATTCATATATTTTTCCGCGTTCACCCATAAAAGTTTCAGTGTCGATCTTGACAACACAAAAGTCTTCAGCCCTACCAATGTTATCACCTTCAAGCACTATTTTGACACCCTTTCCAATTTGTTGTTGCATGTGCGCATGTAATAATTGATCTCCCAGTTTCCTAAGGCATAGTGCTCTTTTTTTTCTTATATCTCTTTCAACTTGTGGCATTCTTGCTGCTGGCGTTCCGTGTCTTTCTGAATATGGAAAGACATGTAGATGTATTATTTTTTGTACTTCCTCTAACAACTTATATGTATTCTCAAACATGCTATCTGTTTCAGTTGGAAATCCTGCAATGATATCAGCACCAAAAACGATATCAGGACGTGCAGACATAACATTTTGACAGAATTCTATAACTTGTTCTCTTGTATGACGTCTTTTCATGCGTTTTAGGATCATGTTATCACCTGACTGCAAGCTCAGATGAAGATGTGGCATCAATCTCTGTTCGTTAACTATAACATCAAGTAGATCATCATCAATTTCTGCAACATCAACCGATGATAGTCTCAAACGTTGTAGGTTTGGTAAATTTCTAAACAATCTCTTCACAAGTTGTCCTAGCGATGGTTTGCCAGGCATATCCAAACCATAATCAGTAATATCAACACCTGTTATTACCAGTTCATTATACCCCTGTGCCATGAGAAATTTTGCTTGAGATAAAATTGCCCCAAATGGTGCACTCTTACTGTTCCCTCTACCGTACGGTATAATGCAGAATGTACATCTGTGATTGCATCCAGTTTGTACCTGCAAGTATCCTCGAGCCCTGCCTGTAACCCACTGTACTGTCGATGTTACAATTGTATTATTTTGCATTATATCAGTCACCATAACAGCCCCTTGTACTCTTGCTGTTAATGATGGATTGATTTCTGCCTCAACTATCATTTTATAAGCTTCATCACTGAGTTTCTCAGTATTACCAATCACAACATCAACTTCGGACAAACTAGCATATTTATCAGCATTGACTTGTGCAGCACAGCCAGTAACAACAATCTTAGCATCAGGGTGATTCTTTTTGATTCTCCTAATACTTTGTCTCAATTGTCTTTCAGCTTCACTTGTCACCGCGCAGCTATTGATTATAAATGTATTTGTAAGTCCAGCTGTGGTTGCCTTGTCCCTAATTATACTACTTTCATACGTGTTTAATCTACAACCAAATGTTATAACTTCTACTGCCATTCAAGTATTACTAAATTTGTTTTGTTCAACAGATTATTTATTGTTGGTATTTTACCATACTTTCTGTTGTGATCATATGAAAAGATAGTTGTTACTGCCATCACATCACCATATTAGTTGCCCTGCTTCATATTACCTAAGAGTATGTTGATGTGATGTTATTTTGTGAAAACTCCTTGTAATGAGATAACTTGTATTGTATGATTCAATTCGTACTGAGCCAGTTGGTTCTAAGCAATGTAGAATCGTGAGCTATATGAAATACAACTCATAGTCCACGAGGTGGATCTGTTTCCTTACAGACCTATTATATAAAACCTCAGTTGTAATAATAATAGAAATGACAGCATACAATTTTTACGAAACAACATTTATCTTAAGACAAGATACATCAATGCATGATGTGAAAGCAATAACCAAAGAATTCACAGCAATATTGCAAACCATGGGAGCAAGGATTGTGAAACATGAATATTGGGGGTTTCGTCAGCTTGCATATATGATAAAGAAGAATAAACGGGGACATTATGTGATGCTAGGCATTCAAGCTTCACATGCTGCAGTAAAGGAACTTGAAAGGAATTATAAGATAAAAGAAAGTGTTATAAGGTTCCTAACCATTCGTGTTGATAAGATAGATCAAGAACCATCATTTATAATGCAGGCCAAAGCTGAAGAAAATAGGAAGCACTTTGAAAGAATTAGTAGCAAAGGCTCACATGGTGATGTAGCTGCTACACATGGGATGGTTGAAGGTAGTGCTACAGATGATAGTCAAAGCACTCGAGCACAATGAGTAGTAAATATTTAATTCTTATACAAGAACTATGACAATAAACAACGAAGATACATACATACCAAGTGTGATGTTGTTCAATAAAACAAGTGGTACAGCAGGTGGAAAAAAGAAATGCCCTTTGTCTGGTAAAGATGCCCCGGTTTTAGATTATAAAAATGTAGAGCTCTTGAAAACATATATCACAACTGGTGGCAGAATTCTTCCATCTCGGATTACAAATATTTCGAGAAAAAAGCAGAGAAAACTAGCACAGTGCATAAAAAGAGCTAGGATACTTGCTCTGTTGCCATTCTCAGCATGAATAACAAATTAAATAAAATTTGAACATGGAAGTAATACTATTAGAAAAATCCCGTTTTGGTGGCATAGGCGACACCGTGCAGGTAAAGGATGGTTTTGCTAGAAACCATTTGTTGCCAAAGGGCAAAGCACTAAGGGCAACAGCAGCAAACAAACAAGAGTTTGAAAAAAGACGTCATGAGATTGAACTAGAGAACCAAAAACTGTTGGAAGCTGCACAGAAACTTGCAAGTAAGCTGTGTGATCTTAACATCACAATTTATGGTGAAGCAAGTGATGATATGAAACTATATGGCTCTATTACACAACGTGATATAGCCCATGCAATATATGATGTTTCTAGTGTAGAGGTTGATCATAATACAATAATGATTCCAACACGTATTAAGGAAGTTAGAACATATGATGACATTACTATCAGGTTACATCATGATGTTATAGCTCCTATAATATTACATGTTGTAAGAAATGAAGGAAAAGGTATATAAACATCTATATGGAAGGATGGCCGAGTGGACGAAGGCGCATGCCTGGAAAGCATGTTTACTCCATATAAGAGTAACAAGGGTTCGAATCCCTTTCCTTCCACCACAACATGCACAAACTATTGAGTTATTTGAAATAAGTAGCATGTGCTTTTTGTTTCATTGCTTATATTCTCATCACATTGTGCAATGATATATACGGTGATTTCATCTATGCCAAGTTTCCGCCATTTGTCTGATATAGCTGTTGGTATACTATGATACGTCACTCTTGTAACATCCTCATATAGTAGATTCTGCATCTCATCGATAATTCTGATAAAAAATAATTGCTTATCTTCAATTACAAATAAATCATTAGATAACGTCCTGGAAGTCCATTGTAGTCTATATGTTGCATTTTCTCTTACAAAAATTAGATTTATAGGTGCAAGTGGTTTTAAATTATTAGATTGATATTTAAAACTCTGAACTTTTTTATCATCAATATCTGTTGTTGTGTTAATACCAGCATGATCAAGCATGGTTTGTATCTCATAATAAATCTTCAAATTATTTAATTCCTTAGGGATGTGTACTGTCGTCAAATTATTAAGATCAAGTGGTACAAATCGCATGTTCTGCTGCTTTGTGACAGCAGTACCATATAAACCACGCAATAGATTGCTAATGATATATGACCCATCTTCCTGCAGTTCAGCATTGGCAAATTTTATTATTTCATCACCTATTATGGCAACATTTTGATGATTGACATCAAATAACTTCTCACTACTGATGCTGTATAACTTGCCATGATTGAGTCGTACTATAAATTGTGTTTGTGTATCAATAATGAGATTTTTAGCAATTGTATCTATATGATCTGTTAGCTCTGTAATCTGGGTTGCCATGCCAATTGCTGCACGTGTAATGATCGTTATTGGCAAACTCCATTGTGATGAATGCTCGCTTTTATATCTTATCGTGCAGCCAAACCATTTTTTGCTGCTGCCTGTAGCGGCAATGATAATTCTACCACTGTTTTGATCTTCATGTGAAAGTGCTGGTATATCAAGAATTTCAACGTTTGTGCTAAGTATAATATGTTCAACTACACTATGGTTATTTTGTATGTGTGAAATAAAATTAAGACCACTATGCATTGGCTGCAAGTGTTGATGTAGTGATTGTCCACTAACATGCAATAACATATTACTTTTTATATTAATAGCAGTTATTTTAATTTTGTGTTCTATGCCATCAGTTTCAATTGATATAACATTCCCAGGTAATAGTTTTGTACTACACTGTAGTGGAAGGTGAAAATCATATTTCAATCTTGTTGCCCAAGCTTCAGAAAGCATTGTTATAATTATATTATGAGCATCCTTTTCTCCCATAACTATTGGTAAATCAATCTCAACTGACTTCTTACTTAGTGATTCTGCATCCATATGTAGGTCATAGGTGATCAAATCATAATCCTTAGTTTTAGAAATACAGTTGATAGAAAAATTTGATGGTATATCAACCGCTCTCTCAATATCAATGCTGAACGGTGCATTGATGTTACCTGTATCGATTTTATCTAGAAAATGATCAATTTGTATTATCTCGTCATAACTAATTTTTTCACATTTAATGTTATTATGATGCGATATGAATTTTAACTTATCACCATCCTCAACAACATCAAACAAATACACTTGTTGTAACATTTCCATCACATTCCTAACAGTCCCACTTTGAGATAATACAATGCCATGCACTATCCCATGCAATTCACTAACATCTATATCTGTCCCACTCAATCCAGCACGCAAACATATCACTCTCACTACATCCTTTAATTCAACAAGACCAAATTTTCCATTCACCCAGTGTCCCTTCGCCCAATTTTTAGCGTCACTCCATACATCCGTTCTATGAGGCCATGTTGGATAAGGCCTAGCATCCCATGTCCATAGAAATATTCTTTCAACCATATTAGAATTTTTCCAATACATCTCAGTGGCTTGTATTGCAACTCTTTGTGCCAGGATATCAGTTGTACCATCAGAATACTTCGGAAAACCAGATTCAATGCTTGTATCATCAGGGAAAATATTTGGCTGATTTGTTGCACATGATATGGATGGGAAGCCATATTCGGTGAACCATATCTTTTTCATCATTGGTTGCCATTGCGTTTGTTGGCCATCAGGATTTACATGGTGATTTCTCCACCACCATACAATGTTCTTTATACAAGATTCTGGAGCAGGTTCATCGTTTTGCTTCCATCCATCCATCACACTTGCTATATCATATTCTGATTGCGCAACATTCGTGAGTGGAAAGTATGCATCTATTCCTACAAAATCAATGTTGGCTGATGCCCATAGTTTGTCCATATTATACCAACCTCCCTCAGTGTGATGATATTCACTCCAGTTTGCTGCATACGACACCTTTGTATTTGGACCAAGGATTTTTTTCACTTCACTTGCCAAGCTTATCAATTCATCAACAGCAGGAAATGATCCATCGTCTGCTCTCACGCTTGTGAGTGATACCATCTCAGAGCCTATAATGAATGCATCAACTAATCCACTAACAAGATTTGCATAATGAAGTATAAATCTGTTGTATCCATGTTTTCCATTAAAGAATTGTTTGATGTCGTAAGGTGTGCCACTGATTTTTCCACGCCAAGGTTTTCCCTGTAGATCCACCATCAACATTGGATAAAACATAATGCTATATCGCCTTTCTTTGAGCTCATGAAGGTATCTGACTACGCTTGCGTCATTAGTTGTACCTCCATAGTTTAGCATCTTGTCATGTGTAGATATTAGGTGTGCTGTTTCCCTGATATAATCACTTACTTTCCAGTCGTCTGGCGATGTCACAATCAAATGACTTTCTATACCTGGTAATATTTCGCATTTACCAGCATCAAAATCAGTTGCAAACCATGCAACTGTTGGTGCAATCCATTTGATATTAGGTAATACCGTTCTCATTTGATCGAGTGCAACAACAGCATTCGCTTTATTAGGTGTATGATGCTGATTTAATGCTACTAAACCACGTGAATTACTCGTTGCTTGCACTCTAGTGTCATACACAAATTCACCACTGCCAGGTATTATGATAATAGATTCGATGAGTCTTTCCACAGCATTTGATCCATATTTACACACTTCAAATGTGAAATTTGGAATACGATTTCCAAACTCTGTTATGTTTAAATCTTGTATAACAACATATGCTAGTCCTCTATACGCTGGAGCATTTCTAGAGCCATGTATTGCTTCAATGATCGGATCTGGTTGTTGATCTTCATCTCCAAGATAGATTCTAATATTGTGTTGATCATGCAATAATATGTCATTAGCCCATATTTGTGCTACTGATGATATTGGACCATTGCATATTCCTATTGCAAGCGAAATTGTATAGATGTATGAAGTATGACTTTGCTTTATTCTGCGAATTTTACTACCTGTTCGTGTATTATGTGTTGTAATGTGTTTTTTTAACTTAGATGTCCATATAATATTGCCTGCGATTTTGACTGTGCCTAATACTATAGGTATAACACTACCATGTTCCGTTCCTTGTATATATATGTCACGCAGTGGTTTGTCAGATGTGTAGCGTCTACTGCTACCGAAAATAGAACCATCTATTGACTTACCGATTGTACTACCAATGAATTTACCTGCTGTAGCACCTAATATTGTACTTGTGAGAGAGCCTCCTATTGCTGAACCTATACCACCTAATACAAGTGTTGCCATGTTTTACTGCTGTTGAATTACTGTATATAATTCAGCATAACATTCATACTTATACTGGTGGAAGTACACACATTGAAGTATAATGACCTCAAATTATAGCATGATTAACAAACACACTACTTAAATACTGTAACTTATGATGCAGCTGTCTTATTACTTTCCTCCGTCTTAGCTTTAAATTCCTTTGCAAGACCGCATGCAGCAAATATCCAAACAATCATTATAACAACAAATATTGCAAACATACTTGGTGCAAGGCTTAAGAGATTAGCTCCTGGCATTAATGAAAGTAGTACAAATTGAATTAATGCTCCACCTGATTTACCAAATCGTCCACCTATCACATCAGCTGCAGCCTTACCCTTTGACCTTAGATCATTATCCAAAGGAATATACGACATTTCCTTTGTAGGATCAAAAAACGAGTACTTGGTTGCCTTGCTTAGGACGTTTTGCACTGCACCAAATATTACGGCTGCAGCAATAGCAGTCATACCATATACCATGAGCATACTATCAAGTCCCTCACGCATTACCATGAATATGAAAAATGGTACGCCAGTTGCTAATATCATGATTGGTGTTAGCATTGCTGCAGCTCGCCAGCTCATAACTTTGAGAAAATATGCTCCACCTAACATCGCTAGTCCCGTAGCAATAGCAGTGGCTGTTTGTACATATCCATTAAACTTCATATAGCTGCTAGGATCAGGTAAATATATGTTCATTGATTTTTTCCACAATCCTTCAACAAGATTGATAGAAATGCCGTAGCATACAATTAGTAATGTAATAAGGCCTATATATTTTGATGAAAAAACATACCTTATACTTTCACCAAAACTAAGTTTCACTTTTGTTTTTCCAGAGGATTTTTTTTCACCATTTATTGTCTCTTTACCAACAATTTTACCAAGTACTTCAACTGAAGTCGATATCAGTATGCCTGCTAACACAACAGTAATAGTTATATATGTAAGTGATACATCCCAATCATCATATCCACTTATATGACTTGAGAGCATTCCTGCAAGCCCTAAACCAAATTGCGCAAAAAAACCAAACAATGGATAAAAACGTTTTGCTTCAGGAATAGCTGTGATTTGGTTAGCTAATTGCCAGAAGGTAAGTGATAACATAACACTCCCCCATAACTCTGAAAATATATAAAAAAGTGCATATGGCCAGCCCGATACCATCAAGAAAAAATACTTCAAGTATGGTAAGGCTGTTATCATATTTGATGTGTCGGGACAAATACTATCAATATTTGGATACAATACAAGCAAGAACATGATAAAAAATATCATGAAAAACCAATTTACTATATGATACAGTGTTGTACGCTTGAACATATCAACAACTTTTGTATATACAAGCATAAATATAATTGCTGACCCTGTTACTCCCCAAAGTTTCACTGTACTAATAAGCTCTGCTCCCATTTGAGATATAAGCATTGCATCCTTTGTACCACGAAGAATGCTATATACATATATTGTTAGCATCATAAGGAAGGATGTCCAAATGAATTTTGGTGCTTCATGTTTTTCTATTGGAAACCATTTTCTTTTGGGTTGCGTCTCTGCAGATCCGTTTTGCGACATATTAAATAATAAAAGATTTAAGTTACTGATTTATACCGTTATAAGGTTAGCATATAACCTTGCGTTGCACAAGATGTTATTATTTCTTGTTTTTCAAGATCAAGTTATTGCAAATATACTCCATTAAACTAATAGTGTTTTGATGATTGCCTTATACTTGACCAAAAAATAATTTGCAACTTTTTCATATCATGTTTTTCTCGTGAAACAAGCACATAGTAAAAATCTTCAATTAAAAAACGAAAAACATTGTTCATTATTCCAACACTTACATTTGTAATTTGTTTTCGAGTTGTTAATAATTCTAACTTGGATGCCAATAACATAACGCAATCAAGTGAACATTGTTCTTGCAAATTCTTAGCTGGTATGCTTATAAAGCTACATGTTATTGTTGATTTTTCACATAGGATAGCTTGTTAGATGCAAAAAACACTGATGCAGCAAAAAACACAAAATATACTGGCATGGGCCACAATGTACCATTATGTAACAATCCAGTAATATAAGTAAAAATTGAAACCAATGCATAATAGCTGAAACCAAGTATTGATGAGGCTGTCCCTATCCCATGCTTATACTCTGTTAATGCTATCTGCAATGTGTTTGCACCAATCATTGATATGCTACACATTATTAACATCATGCTGAACGTCGTTAACAATACAATAGCAATATTTGTAAAACATAAAGCCTTTGCAACTATAATCATCATTAAAAAGATGGCTGTACTGATCAGTAACATCTTCGTACCATATCCTAATATGGTTATGACATCTTTTGTATTGTGTAAATACCGTGACATCAAACCACCACATACGCTTGCACATGACGTAAATATTGAAATAAAACCATAATGTGCAGGAAATAACCCCAATGCTTTTATCATGAAAAACGGTCCTTCTGCATGGTAGCTGAAGATTATGCCATTAATGGCACCAACAATAAAACTACACCGTATGACGTGTTTATCTCTTGCCATACGTAAAAATAGTGATAAAGCATCAATCTTTACTCTCTTATTTTTATGATGCGTTTCAGGTAGTATGAATGATACCAATGCTGTTACCATTACGCCACAAATCGCAAGAAGTATGAATATACTTCTGTAACCAAGGTAATGTGATATAAATCCACCTAAAACCGGTCCGATGCCAGCGAAGATTGGCAATGCTGATCCAACTGCTGAAAACATTTTACCTAGTGTTGGACCTTCAAATGCATCTCTTGATACAGATTGCGCTAGCACAGAACCAACAGCACCACCTGTACCCTGCACGAAGCGATATATCATTAAACTATCAATTGACTGTGAGAGATAACATCCTATGCAGCCTATGACATAGCAGATGAAGCCAAATATCATACAACTTTTCCTACCATAGGAATCTGATATTCTGCCCCAAAACAGCGTTCCGATCGCAAAACCAAATAGATAGATCGTCAGTGTATGTTCAACAAGTACACCACTTGTACTTAGTGCTATTGCTATTTGTGGGAGTGATGGAGTATAGGCTGTTTCCGATAATAGGGGTAGACCAACTATTATTATCATCAGCCATAACGGTGGTGGTTTTGTCATGTGCATTTATGTCTCTTATCTCTAAATATATCTACTGTCAGTATTATACCAACAAATGTACATGTTGCAACTGAGATAAGGATACAGTAATCGAATACAGTGATCAACATTTGATTGTCAATCACAATGACTCACAATGTACAGATTTTTTTATAGGAAAGTATCTCCTAATACAATCTTATAACCACACAAAAAATCCTTTGTATTAAGTATTTTCCCACCTGATCTTTGCAGTTTCGTAATTTGTATAGCAGTACTACCCCCACACAACACACTAAGATTTTTTTCAAAAACTGTACCAGGTACTGCATTAACATATGTAGGATTATTTACATCAACAACGATAGCTTCAACAACCTTGATACGCATGTTGTTATGGATGCAGTATGCATTGGGTGTAAGAGCTCTGATTTTAGCATGAATAACTGTTGCTGTGTTATACCAATCAATTTTCTCCTCATCTGTTGTGATCTTGTGTGCATATGTTATCCCTTCTAGGCTTTGTGGTATAGCAATTGCAATACATTTTGAGATGTCATCTAAAGTTTTTAATAACATCTTAGTGCCAATTTCTGCATACTTCCTTGTGAGTTGATGAATATCCTTATCTTGATCCAGTGGTATTACTTCTTTCATGAAGATTGGTCCTGTATCAATACCAGCATCCATTTGCATGATGCATATTGCTGTGTTCTCATCACATGACATCATGCTTCTCTGTATTGGTGCTGCTCCACGCCATCTTGGAAGGTCAGACGGATGCACATTGATACAACCATACTTGCAGCTATCTAAAATCTGTTGAGGAATTATCAAACCATATGCAGCAACTACTATCACATCAGCTTCGAAGCTATTAAGCACATCAAGTGCTTCGTGTCCCTTCAATGTTGTAGGTGTGACAACGGGTATTCCATGTTGTTCTGCCAAATTATGCGTTAATGACTTGTGTGCCTTCATGCCACGTGATTGTTTGCTCGGAGCCTTGGTATATACAGCAACAACATCGTGTTGTGAATTTATTAAGCCTTGCAGTACTGGTACTGCAAAGGCTGATGTTCCCATGAAAATTATCTTCATATTAATGTTTGATATATTTTGTATTTGTTCATTGCATTTTGGATTATTATATTTGGAGTGTAGATCTGAATGCATCCATATAAGGACTTGATGCATTTGCGATATCAGTTATAATACCATCCCATGATATTGTCCCATTGTCTATCAGAACTATCCTATCTGCTATTATTTTTGCACAGATTGGGTCGTGAGTGATTGTAATGATGGTAGCACCAAACTTTTGATGTATTTCCGATATAAGTTTACTGATATTGCCAGTTGTTACTGGATCTAGGCCAGTGGTTGGTTCGTCTAAGAGCATTATTTCAGGATTTGTACTCATCACCCTTGCCATAGCAACTCTCTTCTGCATGCCACCGGATAATTCATGTGGATACTTATTAATACTCGATGATGGTAAATCGACCATCTCCAGTTGCTGTTTTGCTATAGTTTGAAGTACAACTTTATCCTGTTTGCTAATGAAACCACAACAGGCCTTTTGCATGTAATTACCAAATGTTATATTTTCTGATACTTTCATGCCATCAAACAGAGCATTGCCTTGAAATAACATGCCTATTATTCTCTTAATGTCAATATGTCTATGAGATATGTCTCTGTTGCCACATTCAATACCATTGATTGTTATTGAGCTACTACTGTCTGGTATCATAAGACCTGCTATGCACTTCAGCAATACTGACTTACCACAACCTGATGCTCCAACTATTGCCACTGACTCACCGCTATTGATTGTAAGATTAACATTATGCAGTACATTCTGATTACCAAATGACTTTGATAGATTTGTAATCTTGACTTGTTTTTTTTGCATAGCTTAGCTGTTTTTTTGTCTTTTAGATGATTCTAACATGAAATATACCGCATAAAAGGATTCTTTCAGTGATTTTGCAGATACCAAATCATTCTTTCCCTAATTCGATCAATGCCTTGTTTTTCTTTGTTACTAATGAATGCATAATGAAAATTTTTGGATCTCATAGCATTTATAGCTGTGATATTTATCCACCGTTTACTCAGAGTGATGACATTATTTTTTAGAACATCAATATAGTTGGTTTTCAACTTATCAATCTTTGTAAAAATAACACAGATATTATGATTTAAATCTTTAATAGCATCTATCACCTCTGCATCTGACTGCATAATACCTCTGCGTGCATCTATCAGTAGGAATATTACAGCAATATGACGCTTACACAAATAATCATAACATAGTTGGTATAAATTGCTTGCTATAGTTTTCGAAACAGCAGCATAACCATAACCCGGTAGATCAGCAAGTGTTGTTTGCCCATCACCCATGGCAAATATATTAATTTGTCTCGTACAACCTGGTTTTTGCGAAATACGTGCTATTGAACTATTGTTCGCAATAGAGTTAATTGTACTTGATTTACCAACGTTCGATCTGCCCCAAAATGCAAATTCGACACGATTGTCATTATTTGGAAGATCTGTATACTTATTTGCTCCAAATAAAAATTTTACATCATTGAAGATATTAATTGGTTTGCTCATCATGTTTTTCCATTGTAAATATTTCTATATTCATACAGTAGCTATTTTAAGTTATATGAAAAAGAATACAAATATAACTAATTTGCGATTTGCACTCATTCTATCTATTGCTTTATCAGCAACTGGATGTGCGTCAAAATCAAAACCGGCACAAATTGATGATAGACAACATATGATTTTTGGTAGAAATGGACCGATGGAGTTAGTGAGGATATATCCTAGTGACACAATAGAGAGCATTGCAAAAAAGCATAATGTTCCAGTAGAAATGATAGCAGCTGCAAACCATTTGTCTTATCCCTATCATATATATGATACAAGAAGTTTACTCGTACCAAAACATAGGTATCATAAAACAAAACATGGTGATACACTTAGAGGTATTGCAAGGGAATATAGTGCTGACATCATGCAGTTGATGGATGCTAATGGTATGATGCATATACCAGTAACACAGCAGATTAAGCCTGGTACAATGTTAATAATACCTGATCGCATAGAAAATATATCACAACATGTAGAGCGTGGTAATAAAACAAACTACCAACCAACCAAAAACTATGACGTGATAGAATTAGAGGAGGTTGATGATGTAATTGAAAACACACAAGCTACCGACAAACAATTTGATGCAGAAAATAAGAATAATAAAGCTGTTGAAACTACACAGCATAAAAAAATAACAAATGATGCACAACAAGTTGATCTTGACAATGATTTGCGCAAGACATTAGGTGATGGTAACAATGATGCTGTGATTGATGAACTGGAAAGCGATACAACTGGTGCATTGTTTGCTGTATCAACTCCTCTCAACTTACCACAATTTATATGGCCTTTGAATGGTACAATATCGAGAGATGAAAAGCATGAGGGGATAACAATTTTTGCTCAACTTAATACTACTGTGCGCGCAGCTGGAAGTGGGAAGGTTATATTTGCAGAAAATGATAAAGGAGAATATGGTAATTTAATTATCATAAAACATTCCAATAATTATCTTACTGCATATGCACATAACAACCAATTACTAGTCAAAAAGGGTGATGAAGTTAACAAGGGACAAGCGATTGCAAAAGTTGGTAAATCTGGTAAAGCCACTAAACCACAGCTATATTTTTCAATGAGAAAGGGTAAAGAGATAGTTGATCCAGAGAGTGAGCAGCATTAATGATGTGTTTGTCACTACACATCAGAATTGTTCTCCTCATGGATATTTTCTTTGCTATTTACAATGTAGACCTTTTTAGCCATACGTTTTCGTAATGATTTATTGATCTTCTGCACTGATAATGCACGTATTTTTCTGTACAATGCTGCTCTATCAACACCCATGAATCTTGCAGTGCGTGCAACGTTGTTGGAAAACTTTCTCAGTTGTGCATTGATGTATTCCATATCGAAATGCTTCCTTGCACTCTTGTAATCTTTATCTAAAAATTTAGTTATATTGTCTAGTGCACCAAAATCTTCTTTGATTTGGTTGAGTATATGTTGCGGTAAAGTATCCATTGACACAACAGTTGATTTGTTAAGTCTTGCCATCATTACCATATACTCTGCAACATGATAGAGTTCATATGTATTACCCGGCCAATCATACGATATAAGGATGTGATGTAACTTATCATGAATAGTTATAGGTGCCAAATGATTGTTTAATATGTTAATTCCATGTGTAAATAACACCATAATATCATCAATTCTTTGACGTAGAGGTGGTACTGATATTCTTTTTATATTCAGTCTATGATATAGAACTTCATTAAGTAATTTATGTGATACTAATTGTTCAATATCATCTATTTCATCATTCAACTCAAAAGCACCTATGAGACGCACATCAAGTTTGATATTTTTACCTGCTCTTGTAATGCTTTCTTTCTGTAGAACATCAAGTATTTTATTCTGCAACATCAATGGTATTGTATGAAGATTTTCTAACACGATTGTACCACCATTTGCTCTTTCAAAAATTGACTGCACATCATCACTTCCATTGATTGCTTCATATATATTATTACTGTTTGTACAAAATGTATTAAGGCTTATAAAGGGTTTGCTTGCCCTATGCGATGCATCATGTATTTCTTTAGCAACCTGTGAAAGCTGCGATCCATATTCACCAGTGATGATAAGTCTGCAGTTTGAATCTGCAACTGACCTTATCTCATGACGTAGCTTCTGTGCATTTTTTGAACTTCCTAAACATACCTTTTGCATTGAGCCACCAGCATTCTGTTGCAGGTAACTATTGACCTCAAGCAAATCACTTGTTTCTATTGCTCTTTTGACGACAATAAGCAACTTTTCTGTCTTGAATGGTTTCTCTATGAAATCATATGCCCCTAATTTCATTGTTGAAGCAGCAAGTTCAACATTAGCATGACCACTAATCATTATTATTGGCACATCTGGAAACATTTGTTTTAGTTTTTTCAATAAACCAATGCCATCCATATGGTTGCCTTCTAACCACATATCCAGTATGATCAAATCAGGACACATCTTAACAACTGACTCGAGAGCCATTTTCGTATTATAAGCTACTGCAACATTATATCCTTCCTCATCTAAAACATCTTTTACAAACTCACATATTTCGTAGTTATCATCAACAATTAGTATGTCTCGTTTTAAACTCATATCTCTTTGATGCTATTATTTTTTTTAAGTTATTGTTGTCGCCTTAGTGATAACACATTAGTATTTTATTTATCATCTGTTTTTGATGCCAACCAAATTGGATTATGAATTTTCTGCAACATTTGTTTGTGTAAGCACATATCTGATTCAGACAAATAAAATGTCCTTTTATTATACGATAGCATTTCAAGCTTATCATTTGCATGTGATTGTTTCTGCCACACGTCAAGTGCGATTTGAGTTTGAACTTTGCCTTGCATTAGCAGGTAAACTGAAGCTAAAAGCTCAGCATCCAGCAATGCACTATGTTTCGTACGATCATCAAGACTAATCTTGAATCTCTTACATAAAGCATCCAAACTTGCAGGACTACCTGGAAACTTTTTTCTAGCTATAGTAAGTGAGTCGACGATACGATGCTTTTCAAGTGTTTGTTTGCCACATAGTACGAATTCATGGTTGAGAAACTTTGTATCAAATGGCGCGTTGTGCATTATAATATTACTAGTACCTATGAATGCAATGAGAGCATTTGCTACCTTTGAAAAAATTGGTTTATCACGTAAAAAGCTGTTCTTTATACCATGGACCTTTATTGCATCGATGTCTACAGATCTTTGTGGGTTCACGTATGTATGAAATGTATTACCACTCTTTTTTCTATCAATTAGTTCAACGCATCCAATTTCTATCACTCTATGTCCTTTTTTTATATCTAAACCCGTTGTTTCAGTATCAAGTACTATTTCTCTGAAAGGACCTGTATTTCGTACCATAATATATTAATTTTTTTATTGTATCTTTCACATATAATTTATTCCCACATGTATGTATTGTCACATTACTTCGTCCCATCCTTGTATCATCATTACATTGCCTCATAAGAATATGATGTATTACTTCTTCAGATACAAAATTTGCTCTCGTTCGAGCACGTTTTCTTTGCATTTCCATGCCACATACTGATGCAATCACAATTGCATTAGTATACTCATGAGGCCTCAATTGCAATGTTTTTTCAAAAAAAAGTGGTATTTCTAACACTGCACTCCTTCCATGAATATAGAGCTGATCATGTGTCCATGCACTTCTTATGCTTTGAACAATTGGATGCAAAGCCTTTTCAACAACTTCAAACACATCTTGCTTTTCAATAAATGCTCGTAACAGTGCTTTTCTGTCAATTTTTTTATCATCACCAGCTATTTTACTGATCACTACATCATCTAACCCATGCATAAAAGCATCACTGTACATCACTTGTGTTGCAATAGCATCAGTTTGAAACACTGCAAAACCAAGTTTTTGCATGAGTCGTGATATGAATGATTTTCCACTTGCAATACCTCCAGTAATGACTACCAAACTGCGAGAACGTTGTCGTATCCTTTTCAATCTAGGCAAAACTCCCTACATGCCAAGTGTTTTAAACATTCCTGCATAAATTTGTTACACTGCATTTTCATATAGTCAATAATATTTTTATTTTGTTGTATTATTAAAAACACAGCATTATCACATGAAATGACATGTTCATTATGCAGCAATTGTGTTATCAAGTATTTCTACACGTACATCTTGTATAGAAAATAAAAACATTTATGACTGATAAAAACACATTTTTGTCAACAAAGGAAATAAATTTTGTATTTGATGCACTATCTACAGCAAATCATAAGCCTGAAATAGAACTGAATTATACGTCAAATTATACACTACTAGTTGCCGTTATGTTGTCTGCACAGTCGACAGATAAAATGGTTAATAAGATCACTTCCGTACTATTTTCTATTGCTAACACTCCGGCAAAAATGTGTGAGCTTGGGGAGGATAATCTTAAGCTGTATATAAAATCCATCAACTACTATAACAACAAGGCTAAAAACATCGTTGCAATGAGTAAAATACTCATTGAGAAGTACCATGGTGAAGTTCCTGAATCATTTGATGCATTAGTATCATTACCAGGTGTTGGACGGAAATCAGCAAATGTGATTTTAAACACTGCACATAACCATCCGACAATTGCTGTAGATACTCATGTTTTCAGAGTTAGCAATAGACTTGGTTTATGTAAAACATGTAATCCAACGGCAACTGAAATTGCATTGCATGCAATTGTACCTGAAAAATGGAAGCGATATGCTCATCATTGGCTTGTATTGCATGGCAGATATATATGTAAAGCTAAAAAACCACTTTGTGGTGAGTGTATACTAAATAGCGTATGCAAATATTATAATGCGCATACCAACGAAAACATCAAACTATGAGCAATATAAATGCTCTCTAGATATCCGAAGGCTAACATTTCCTACAGGCGCACATCTTATGTCATCGCTTGATTATATACTCGATATCTTCGTCCAAGATCTTCTCTGGCGAGTCACTTTCTCTCCATCTCTCAAAAATCTTCTAGTTAGCATTGAATACCATAAGATGATATAACAAAACGCCTTATATAAAAATATTGTTCTATCAGCTGCTATATCTTGTCTTTTTAATTTTTTAATTCCAAACTTTTTTCAACAGTTTTTTGCTTTCCGCTAGATAATCAGTGTGTTTGACATGTTTTCGTTCTTCCAACATCTCTGCCTCTATAATGCTGATAACAGTCACTATCACATCATTCTTTAAGCTCTCTATCATCTTATTTTCAGCTTGTTTATAATATTTTTGCAGCAGCTCTTCCGTATTTGCATTTGCCTGCGCAATTTGTTCCTCTGTTGTTCTTACAATTGCTTCTGCATCGAGCTTCGCTGCCTTTATCATACGATCATTGCGTTCCAAAGCTTGTTGGTATTCATTCTTCATTTGTATGAGTTCAGCATGTGCTTTATTTCTCATACATTGTGCATCACTTACAACCTGATGTATTAATTTTATTCTACCATCAACTGATTGTAAAACAGAGCTCCTGATAAAACCAAATGCCATACCAAAGAATGCAAAAAATGCTACTGATATCCAAAAAGTTTCATTTGATAAAAATTGCATATTGTATATTTGTTTATTTTCTATTGACGATATGGTGCTATGATGTAATGCTTTACCTTTTCTTTCACTTCGTCAACAATGGTATGTGTTTGACTAAGTAAGGTTTCATATTGCTCCTTCATTCTGACGTCATATCTCATTGTCTTTTCTGAAAACATTTTGTTCAGCTGACTAGTATATTCGGATAATAATTTATGTGCATCCATTAATGCATTCTCCCTTATCAAATGCGCCTTGTGTTTTGACTGATCATTTATGGCACTCATTTCAGCACGGAGTGATGATATATGCTGTGTCATACCACTAGCTTCTTCAAGATATTGTTTGATTATATTATTTCTCTTGTTTACCATACTACATATATGTGGTATAAAAAAATACTTGTTAAAGATATAGCTGCCAAGTGTAATTACAAAAAGCCAAAAAAGCTGGGAAGAAAATGTTGAAACATTGAAATGTGGCATATAGTTATTTCTAGTTATATTGAGAACTTAAACATTTACTGAACTGAAGTTTTAAGTGATTCCATACTCTATATTGAATAAACTTCAAATCACAAAGAGCAATAGTATTGCAAGCAGAAATGAGAACAATCCCATTGCCTCAGCAAGACCTGCACCAATAAATGCGCTCTTTACCATTTGTGGCTCTGCTGATGGATTTCTCGCTATTGCACTCAAAAGTGAAGAGAATATATTGCCAACTCCTATTGCAGCACCAAGCATTCCCATTGCGCTAAGACCAACACCTATATATTTCAGATAAACAAGTTCCATAAAATTATTATTTGCATGTGTTATTTTTTGTCACATTATGAATATAGTACTTCTTTGTATTCATTGCAAGTAGTCGAGCGTTACAGTCGTATTATATAAGAACTATAATTGATCAACTCATACTTGCAAAACAATAGTATCTATAAATCTTTAATAGTGCACAGTTCGTATGTCATATGTACATTATACTTGACAAGTAATAAACATAGTGTGAACTTCTTATATGTTTGTATGTAAACATGTCTATATTACTAACAAATAATGTCAGGACATGTGTACGTCACTCAAACTATTAATTTATAATACCAGAAATCTTATTAGTCTAAAAAAAACTTGCAAGACGTAAGAAGGTGATTTATTATATTAACTTGTGGTTATTAAACTGCAGCTAGTCATTACTAACATTGGTTGACCAGCATATATATTATATCTTCAGGTTTGGTAGTATACTTTAACTTGAAAAACTTATGTGACGATAAGTTTATCGCATATGAAATACAACATGCATATATGTGATGCTGTCACTATATATATATTGTTGTATATTTGGTATGCGTATCATGCTTTTTGAAAGATTGTATAACTAGTAGTTGTACTTTAGATATAAAACATAATTATTATGGTTGTTAAAATATGTGATTATGTCGGTATTTACATGTATACTCACATGTATATATAAAATATCTGTATACAGTCTTCAACAGGTATGATACTATTAAAAGTTGTTAGGATTGATTGATCTACAAACTCAATTAATACTAACAACATATAAACAGTGACAAAAAAGTTATGCTATAGCTTATATTTGAACTTGCAATGATATCAACTCTAAGTTAGAATGACTTTGCGTCGTTGTTTTTTCAACTAAGAACAAACAAAATAATTAGGGAGTAAATATAATGTCCTTTAACTCTAAAAATATCAGTGCAGGAGAACTGCAACTTTACAATGCACTGTTGCAAGCAACAACTGCAGAAGAGATGTATAATTTTTTACACGATCTCTGTACGCCTGCTGAAATGAAATCCATGAATGAAAGGTTAGACGTTGCAATAATGCTAACTAGTGGTAAGTACTCTTACAGAGAGATTCATGAGAAGACAGGAGTAAGTATAGCAACAATCACACGTGTTGCACGTTTCTTATTTCATGAAAATTATGGTGGTTATACAACAATCATTAATCGTATGCGTACTACTGGCTTGATTGAGTCAGAAAATGTCAGTTCTACTGCAGCCGCAGCTTAAGAAACTGTAACAGCAAGCCGATATCGTAATAAACTGATGGGTTAGCTTGCATTGTTTTGCTCAGTAGTTTCTGTCTTATAAATCTTCAATATATATGATGACATTAGTTCCACTATTAATACTGTGTGTGTCATTGCTGTGTGCAACTATGACGATCATACTTCTGATGAGAAGTAGGAGTATATTTATTAATACTAATGAAATAACGAATACTATTACCACAATCTCCAGCAGAATGGATATGATAATGCAAAGTATTTCAAGTCTGCAAACATCTATCAATACATCTGCAACACAACTTGAGAACTCCATCACACAAACTGTTAGTCAAAACATCCAATCAATATTATTAGGTCAGCAAAATGGTTTAGACGTATTAAGCAAACAAATTGTGCAAATGACTACAGGCAATGAGAATAAAATGGAAAATTTAAGATCAATAGTTGAACAGAAGCTCACAAGTATTCAAAAGGATAGTGAAGAAAAATTAGAGAAAATTAGACTTACAGTAGAAGAGAAATTACATGATACATTGGAAAAAAGACTTGGACATTCATTCAAAATAGTGAGTGATAGATTGGAAATGGTCTATCAAGGACTTGGCGAGATGCGCAACCTTGCAACAGGTGTTGGTGATCTAAAGAAGGTTCTAACAAATGTAAAAACACGAGGCATACTAGGAGAGGTGCAACTTGGCAATATTCTCGAGCAATTCCTCATTCCAGAACAGTATAGTGAGAATGTTGCAATCAAACAAGGATCGCAAGATAGAGTGGAGTTTGCTGTTAACCTTCCAGGTAAGGATATACAACAACAAAAACTTCTATTACCAATAGATGCTAAGTTTCCTCTTGCCAACTATCAAAGGCTAGTTGACGCGCAGGAAAGATGTGATAAGGAAACAATAGATATTGAGAGTAAAGCACTTGAGAGTACAATAAAAAAATCTGCAAAAACTATAGCAGATAAATACATTCATCCACCTATCACGAGTGATTTCGCATTGATGTTTTTACCAATAGAAGGATTGTACGCAGAGATATTGCGTAAACCAGGTTTGATTGAAAATATCCAAAAGGAATACAAGGTAATCATCACAGGGCCAACAACATTGAGTGCAATAATTAGCAGTTTACAAATGGGATTCCGTACTCTTGCCATAGAAAAACGCTCAAGCGAAGTTTGGAGAGTACTAGATGTGGTACGGCGTGAATTTCTCAAGTTTGCAGATTTGCTTAGCAAAACACGCACAAAGCTGGAACAGGCTGGCAGTGTAATTGGTGATGCTGAAAACAGATCAAGGCTACTAAAAAACAAACTCGATAACTTTGAGAACAAATATAATATCTCAGAAGAAGTAACTCATAAGACAAACTCAACCCCACCTAATCTATTAGATGATCAGTAGCTTTATCGCACATGTCCAGTAGGTTCTTGCTGAACTAGAAAACTTGTAAATGATGTTACTTTATCGATATCACTCTTTATAAAAATGCATTGTATTGCATAAATTATTGCATATAAAACATCAGTTACAGTTGTTGTTGTAATGCTTTTATTTGGCTGCACCATTCCAGCTTTTTCTTGAATTTTTCGCATAATATTTGTTACATTAGCTTTGATTTCACCGTCGTGTATATTTTCTGTAATTTGTGATATATCAATACTTGCTGCACTTGCAAGTTTGCCTTGTTTCTTGAGTTGTTTACATGCATAGAATACTATTTTACCCGTATGATTTGAGAGTATATTACTATTATCAAGTATACGCGACAACACCTTTGCTTGTTGAAATTTTTCAACAGCATTATCTGCTTTATCTATGATTCTTTCATGGTATTGTCTTGTTATACCATCTTTAAATGCCCCATCATTTAACCGAGCTTTTTCCTTTTCAGTAACTTTATCCAGTTCATTATATTGATGTATTATATATTCATATAATGCAACCATCCTCACTTTATCTGTCTCTTTCTTTAATGCTTCGGTAGCAGTCTCAAGTGCCGCAATGCGTAGTATTATATTACCATGGCATCCTTGATGATCTAAAACTTCCCTTGAAAACCCTTGTAACTCGCTTAACAATTGTTTTTGATCTTCTGTAAGACTATCAGAGCCATTGCGCAAAAACACATCGATAGTTGTACTGCATTTTTCCAGACATTCTAACGTTGCATCATCGCTTAAATATGGAATCTGTTCTTTTTTCAATTTACCACTCTTGAGCTTATCTAACAATGCATTGATTGGTTCTACTACTGTTTGCAACATTTCATTGTCCTTTTGCCCGTTGTAGGATTGCATTACAAAACTACTAATGCAACGTTTTGTTATATCCTGCCCATATATGGCTTGTATATATTCAAGTAATATGTTTTGTTTTAACACTTCTACTGGCAGTAGTATCCATGATGATAAAGAATCACACAACATAAATATCTGCTTTGTGATCGCAGTATGAGTCCCAATAAGATGCTCTACACAAGTGTCGGCATCACGTTTGTTTGTAACACAATCTTCAATTACTTCTATATAGGCATTCATACCTTTAATGAACTCTGGATTGTTTTTATCTTTTTCTGAAAACATAGAAGAGGTGTTTAATAACTCATTTATCTCGTCATCTTTACATAGATACACTGCAGACACCAAATTATCAAAGGTTGCAACCAAGACGTTTTTTATTTCCGAATTCAGTTCGTGATCATTTGCATATGCACTCCTGAGGTTTTGTAGTGCAGTGATTACAATGCTTTTCTTGTTTGTTCTTATCATTGTATTTTAGTGTTATACTATATTTACCCTCTTCTTATTACTGTCAGTATATCACTGGTAAAATACAGTGTCAAATGCGCAAGTTCTAATCGTCAATTGAGATGGTTTTGACTAGCATAAGAAAATTACTACTTTATGAAAATAGAACTCACACATGCTCTAAATCGTTTTATACTCACAACACAATAAACATATACCACCATAATGCTTGACATCATATATAGTATATTGTTGTAAATTAGCAGTACAGCTTTCAGCTGTTAGTTGTGAAATACAGCTTTTTACATGGTAGTGCGGTAGTTCTATGAACACTAGAGCATCATTTGATAACCACTTATGTTGTATGAGTGATTGTAATGCACAACTTACAATATTTACTGCAATTTCATATGGTGGGTCAATATACACTACATCATATTGAGTTACAGTTGGATTTACAAAGAAATGTCTAGCATCAGCAACAAAAAAGCTACATTTCGATATTTCCCCTAATCTTTCAACATTTTGTTTAACAGTTTCTACTGCATGTCTGTTTTTATCAATGAAACATACACTTTTGAATCCCATAGAAAGGGCTTCTAATCCACAACTTCCACTACCACAACACATATCTAGAAATGCATATTGTTCAACACAATGTTCGTTAAGATGCAATTTTGTATATATCATATTGAAAATGGCAGCCCTCACCTTGCTGGTTGTTGGTCTATACTGATGTTTTTTGCTTTGTGAAGTATAAATTTTTCTTCCTTTATGTTTACCAGATATAATACGCATTAGAGTAGAAATTTTATCTTTTTATTATCGTGACTATTGTTTCTTATACAACATGTGTTATACTACAGATATGACATGTCTTAGCATCGTGCTAACTAGTGTTGACATTGCTTGGGTAGAGAGTGTAGCAGTTCATACTATAGCGACATCATTATTTATAATAGGTATTAATGAGTAGAACAATAAAATTGATCTTGCAATACAAATACACATTAATAAAATTCCTAAGTAACAGTTACCTTGGAACAATTGCAACATGTTGTTTCCTCATCATTCTCCAATCAGAAATTGCAAATGCATACCCTGCAAGTGAAGATATTGCATCTTCCTGTATCATTAAATATTTAGTTTTTGATGTTGGTTCAAGCACCACAAAAGGCATCTTCTATCAAAAAGACAAATGCAATGGCAATAAATTAATTTCCAAACAAGTTTTCAATCGTAACTATCCATACCAATCTTGTCTTAATGACAGTAAAGAGCAAGGAATAATGCCAAAGAGATGCATTATTGAAGGAATAGAAGTAATGAAATCCATCAAATCACATTTTGGCGTGACATGTAAAGGTGATGCAGAATGTTATGCTGTGGTTACAGCTTGGGCGCGTAATACAAAAAATATTCAAGATTGGATTGGTGCTGCAAAAAAGATAAATATCAAACCAACAGTTGCATCACAAATGTATGAAGGGGAAATCAAGCTACGTGCCATGAAAAAGACAATTAGTGAACTTAATGCAAAAGACAAACATCACTTCATAGTCTTTGACATAGGTGGTGCTAGTTTTCAGCTTGGTTGGATGGATCACGAAAAACCACATCAATATCATGGCATATATGGTACAGATAATTTTACATACCTATTGCAAAAAGAATTCTTATCAGCACATGATGTGAAATGTATTAAGGCACACAACAAAATAATATTGATGGGTGATACCAAAAATAGTGAGGATGAAGAATATCATCAAATATTGCAGGAAATACTACATCATAAAAAACATTTCTGTAATGACCGATCAATCACAACAATCGATGAAGAAAATTTAAATGCCGCAATAGAATACACGAGAAATATAATAGGAAAACCTATAATACAAGACAAAGAATTGCAACATTTTATAATAGCCAATAAACCAGTTTTAATAGGAGATAGTTTGCTATTCAACCTTGGATTAAGACAGCAACTTGGAATCAATAAGGAAATTGTAACAAAAGAAGATATATACAGTATTATAAAATCGCTAGCTGGTATCAGTCACAATGAAATTACAATCAAATACCCTAAACTGCCTGAAATTTGTATTAACACTACACAGCCTGCAATGATAATACTCTATATTGTAATGGAGAGTTTACATGTCGATGCAATCCACATAGCTCAATCAGATCATACAGAAATGTTTTTACATCAACAAGTAGCTGATGGAAAAAACGATCATATACTGAGTTTTAATTCCTGATATATCCTTTTATCGCCTTGTAACACCCTGAGTGTTCTTTCAAGATCAAATTCAACATGTACGTACCTATGTTTTGACTTTACTAAACCTAACTCCTTTGCAGCACCAAAAGACAAATCGAGCATATGGCCACCTGTGTATGGCCCCCTATCATTTACTACAATATACAATTTCTTATTATTATTCAAATTTGTTACTTGCAATACTGACATCAGTGGTAGTTTGATACTTGCCGCTGTGTAAGCATTTTTCATATATCTCATACCACTTGCAGTTCTCTTGCCTTGGAATTTGTTTGCGTAAATAGAAATCCTTCCCTCTGCATTATATCCATCTGCATTTAGGTATTTATAATAGTTTTTTCTATAGAATCTTTGTAAGTGTGTCCTGTGCTGATTTACAAAATTCTTACTTGTTTTGGTATTCTTCTTTATAATCTTATACTGTTGTATGCCATAAACTTCTGGCACATTAAACAAATAACATAGCACTAGAAATGTAACATATCTCATATGATATTTCAATGTTTGCAATTAGAACAATTCAATTTGTATCGTTACGTGCAAAATATTGTACTGCTTTCACACAATTATCAACCCATGTTTTAATTTCATCATAATCACGAGAGTTACAGCATGGCATGATAAATGCATGAAGTGTCACTGTTAATCCTTTTGATGACATATCAACATCGTCATCAGTATCTATCAATACGAAAGCATTGCCATGTTGTGCATCCACGAACTCCTTTTGTAAGAAGCTAACAATAAATTGTTCATTAGTAAAAAATAACAAATATAATTTTCTTCTTTCATTTGCTGGTGTAACATAGCAAACATATGCACCAAATGGCAATAGGAAACTAATATTTGTGTATCCAGCATTCATTGTATATATAACATTGCCAATGCATATTTTATGATTTTTTTCAACTTTTACTTGTATTGTATAACTTCTACCAACAAGCTCGTTGAAAAATTGAACACAGCCAGTTTTGAGTATATGACGCAACCATGATGATGAAACATGATAACCATTCACACACATTCTATGCAAAACATTGAACTTAAAATCATATTTATACCCCAAAGCATACATTGTATTTATATTACCGCTTCTACAATGTCCAAATCTGAAATTATATCCAGTGGTGATATATGTAATTTTAAAGTGCTTGCATAACAATGATATAAATTCATCTGGAGATAGCATGGAAAACTCATATGTGAACTTTATAACAAATATATCATCGACACCAAGTTGCTTCATTAATGCAGTTTTTTCATCCAATGATAATATTTCATGGAATGATGTCATAACATCAGCATCAGATATACGTCTTGATGGGTGATTGTGAAGTATGCTGCCTGGATGCGGATAAAATGTTATAACTGCACTCCTGCAATTAAGGTGCATTGCGTTGTTCACTGCTGTAGCTATAACATTTTGATGGCCCAGATGCATTCCATCAAAATTCCCCAGAGCTATAGCATACTGATATCCATATGTTGACTCATGAACTATTGTTTCACTCGATAACAGATCACATAGGTGATACTTCATTGAATAGACAGTTGGATATAATTTACTATATTTTGGTCAAACATGTCATCAATAGTTATATGTGTATTGCACGACTAAGAGATGCAAGTGCTGATTCGTGTAACATCTCAGATAGTGTCGGATGTGGAAAAATACTGTTTATTATGTCTTGATCTGTAAGTTCTCCGGTTTTAGCAACTGTGTAGCTGTTTATGAGTTCTGTTACCTCACAACCAACCATATGTACACCTATTATTTCACCTGTTGCACTGTCGAATATTGTTTTTATCATACCATTGCTATTCCCCATTGCAATTGCTTTTCCATTGCCTATAAATGGAAATTTTCCAATATTAACTTTATATCCAGCTTCAACTGCATCCTTTTCAGTCATACCAACACTTGCAATTTGAGGTGATGAATAAACACAACCTGGTATATTGTGTTTGTTAATAGCATGTACACCAGCAACATCAGCGATCTTTTCAATACAAACTACTGCTTCATGACTTGCCTTATGTGCTAGGAAAGGTGGTTGTGTGATGTCTCCTATTGCATATAAATCTTTCTCATCCGTTTCCATCCATTCATTTGTTATAATGTGTCCTGATTTTGTTAATTTTACCTTCGTATTTTCTATCCCTATATCCTCAGTGTTTGGCATGACACCTACCGCTGATATAATCCTATCAAACTCCATTGAGTATTTTTTTCCTGTACTATCTTTTATGTTTGCAATAACTGATTCATCTGATTTTTTTGATACTCCTAGCAGTTGTGCATTTGTCATTATCTTAATGCCTGATTTTTTAAACTCGTTATGTGCAAAAACTGCAATCTCTTCGTCCTCTGTTGGTAATATCCTTTGTCCCACTTCAACAACCGTAACATCACTACTAATCTCATTGTAAAAACTAGCATATTCAATCCCTATTGCTCCAGCACCAACTACAAGAAGCCTTCGTGGAATGACATCTGCAACCATCGCATCTTTATAGTTCCATATGAGTTTGTTATCTATTGGCAGAATTGGTACTTCTCTTGGTTTTGCTCCTGTTGCTAAAATTATGTGTTTTGCTGACAACTTGCTGTTGGTTTGCTGTGCAATGACGTTCACCATTCCCCTGCCAAGTAGGGTTGCATGTCCATATATCACTTCAACTTTATTACGTTTCATTAGAGTTTTTATGCCATCACTCAGCCGTTGAGCAACATTCCTTGATCTTGCTATAACTTTGCTGAAGTCAACTGATATCTTACCATCAATTTTAATGCCGTACTCTTCACTGTTTTTTATCAAATGGTACACTTCTGCTGATCTCAATAAGGCCTTCGTAGGAATACATCCCCAGTTCAGACAAACTCCCCCTAGTTTTTCTCTTTCGATCAGACATGTTTTATATCCAAGCTGTGCTGCTCTTATTGCTGCAACATACCCACCTGGCCCAGCACCTATAATGAGAAAATCAAACATTTATGCTTATATAAATGAAATTTTTTATCTTCAGTATAACAAAAGAAATAGCGAAATACTAATGAGAAAAAGACTTTATAAGGAAGTAAATACTAGCATTACAAATAGTGAAAGCTGTTGTGTGGCATATGTTCTTACAAATAACTAACGATGCAAAACTAAAGTCATGTGCGTTATATGATAGAATATACATGCTACCAATTAACAACAAAGTAATAATGGATTTTCAAGATAATCACCTAGTTTACTAAGAAATTTTGCAGCTATTGCGCCATCTATAACCCTATGATCACATGAAATACTGAGTGACATCACACTACCAATTGATATCTGCCCATCAACAATAATTGGTTTTTCAACAACACATCCAACTGCTAGAATGCAAGATTGTGGAGGATTGATAATGGCGAAAAAATTATGTATGTTATACATTCCAAGGTTTGATATGCTAAATCCACCACCTTGGAATTCTTCTGCCATGAGCTTTCCATCACGTGCCTTTTTTACAAGTTTTTTCACCTCACTTGATATGCTGCTCAATGATTTTATATTTGCATTGCGTACAATTGGTGTAATGAGGCCATCGTCTAATGCCACGGCAATTGATATATCAATTGAACCATATTGTATAATGCTATCTCCAGCCCACGATGCATTGACTTCCGGAATATCTTGTAATGCATATGATGCAGCCTTTACTATCATATCGTTCACTGATATTTTGGTTGTACTCTCTAAAGCGGTGAATGTTTTATTTATTTCATTACGTAATTCCAGTAGCTTGGTTACATTACATTCAACAGATAGATAGAAGTGTGGAATAGTAGTTTTAGACTCAAGAAGTCTTTGCCCTATTACCCTTCTCATTGTGCTCAGAGTGATCTGCTTATCATTCACTGTTGCCGCTACAGGAGTTGATGTTTGTACCGTAGTTTCGCTAGCAGCACTAGATTTATCAATTGCTGCTATAATATCCCGCTTGATTATTCTGCCATATGGCCCACTACCACTTAATGTAGAAATATCAATATTTTCTTGCTTTGCTATTTTTCTTGCAACTGGTGAGATAAAAACTCTATCGGTCGTTCTTTCTTCAATATGATGTTTTTCAACACTATCATTCATAATTTTTGTTTGTGGTGCTGCGAATACCACCTGCCTTTCTTCTTCCATACAAGCCTGTGTAGCCGTCTCAACATTCTCACCTTCAACTGCTATAATACCTATTAACGAATTGACCTTGACTCCATGAACTCCACCCTGTACTACGATTTTAGCTAATATACCTTCATCAACCGCCTCAACTTCCATTGTTGCCTTGTCTGTTTCTATCTCTGCTATCACTTGGCCAGGTTCAATTTTATCACCTTCAGCTTTCAACCACCTTGCAAGTGTTCCTTCTGTCATGGTAGGTGAAAGTGCAGGCATCAATATTTTTATTGGCATAGTTAATTCGGTGATTTTGTTGAACTATGAAAACATCAATTTTTCTGATAGATAAAAGACATTTGTATCTTCTTTCAGTCTGAATATATCTTATATTTTTCTCATAGTAAAACAGATAATTACTTTTGTATTCATTAGTACTAGTGTTTAATTGTAAGTGGAAATTTTTGCGAGATGCTATCAACTGTTTATCTTTTGTTGTGTTATTTGTTATTGTTATTCTAGCATTAATAGCTAAAACTGAATATGTTATCGCAGATGGTAGTAACCATAGTATAGTGACAACTGAAAAGTTGTATGAAAACAGCCTTCCACTGAAAATAGAAGCTGATGCTGTAGTGCATACTGTAAGACGTACTATTGCTTATGGGCATGTTGTAATTGAAAATGATCAGTATCACATAACTACACAATATACATCATATGATCGCCTTGAAAACACGATAACACTCAATGGTGAGATTACTATGAATGATAAGACGGGCAAAGGGTTATATCATGCAGATAAGGCTATCATCTCATTAAAAAGTAATAGTATAGAGATGCAAAATGTAATAGGACAGATAATGCATAAGGGATACTTTTCAGCTAAAAAAATCAGTTCAAGCAATGGCAAAACATATAATGCTGAAATGATTACAGCATCTCTCTGTAATGCATGCAACAATGGTAACACTACACCCTTATGGCAACTTAGAGCTAAAGAAATGGAAATCATAACTGATAGTGATGATAATATAAAGTTTAAAAACATATATCTTGATATATGGAATAAACAAGTGTTTTTCCTACCATATCTTGTCACACCAGGAATCAATAGTAATGGTAAAACTGGTTTTCTCATGCCAGGTTTGAAATACAACAACAGGTTTGAAACCAGTGCTACCATACCATTCTATTGGAAAGTGAGAGATAATTTTGATCTTGTTTTTACACAGTCAGTTGGTAAAAGACCAACATATCACCTTAACATGCGGTATAAAACTAGTAGTGGGGGATATGATTTTTCAATCGGTGTAATGCAGCTACCCAAATTAAGCAAGCAACATATTTTACAACAGCTGAAAACTCATCCAATGAGTGTTAATATCAGTAGTAATTTCTATTATGGTAATAGTGAGAACATTGCACAAAAGTGTTCAAAGAAGAATACATTATTGCCTAAAAACAAGTTACGTGCTTACGAGTTTGGTACTCAAGGTAATATCGCATTTGGTGATGCACTATTTTTACTTAGTCAACGGGATGAAAAAAATAAAAGCATTCTAATAGGACAGGTATATGGAAATGCTGTATATGATGAAAATTTCATTTCAAGCAAAATGATGTATTTGCATAATCTTAAAAGAACAACAAAAATAATTGTCGCACCAACAATTGATATATATCGTATTGCACCAGTTACTGTATCGCCGTATATTAAATCGTTACTTAACCAAAACAACACAAAACTAGTCACGCATATAACAATAAATAATCTATATGATGATGATTTCTCCAACTCTATCAATGATATTGCAGCAGAAATAGGAATGCTGACAGAAATGATATTGCCATATGGTTATAAGTTCTCTTACAAACCTGGGATTTTGATGTATGCAATGAGGCAAGCAACACAACGTAGAGATAATTTTACTAGCAACAATCAATCGTACCAAAAAATACAACCAAAAATCGATATGAAACTGTCATGGCCACTGCTAAACACAAATATTTCAGGCAATAAGGATTTATCAAGATGGTCAATGATCTTTGAGCCACAGCTTATGTTAAAACTCAAGTCAAAGTTGCATTATTATGATGACATTGATGATGTCATCACATCATTGAATTTGCGCCCAACAACGGATTCACTCAACCCAAATAGCGTTTTTTCGAATGGTTTATATGATACCGATATTAGAAGTGTAAATACACCAAGTAATTCGTTATACTATGGCTTCATGATGGGTTACTATAATACAAAGTGCACTGATTCAGATAAAAATATAGGTAAATGTAGTGTTGATAAAAAGCTCACCTGTATAGTTGCTGGCAAATATGATATCAATACTGATTTCAATGATGACAATGCATTTTTAAAGACCATATATAATAATAATAGAATTAAGCGAACTAACCTTAGTATTGCTAGATCACAGAAACAATATATACAGAAATATGTTATGCAACTTAGTTGGGAGGCAAATGGCTTGCTGTTGCAAAATAGAACATGGTTTGTGAACAGTGAAAAACCTATGCTTGATAATAATGAGTTATATCTAAATAAAAACTTCAGAAAAGTGACACTGGATTTAAAACATTTATACTTTAATAAAACAACACATTTTTACCAAAAGAAGCAAGTATATAATAACCTTGTTAAAGCAGGTTTGAGTTATAATGTGAACTCAAATTGGTCATTATCATTGGGATATGGTGCTAAATTTGGCACAAATGAAATGCATGAGTTAATAGGGAAATTAAGAGATATGAAAATGAAGGTAGAATATGTAAATGATTGTGCAATAATAGGTTTCACTCTCAAACGTTACTTCAGTAGAAGAGATGATAAGCTATCAACCAGCTATAAAATGTATTTCAAAATACCAGATATGAAGTAACAATTCATTCAAATAAATACTATGCAAAGAATTTTTCCAGTTTTTATTATAATATTCATAACATTTAACATACAATTAAGACAGGCATACTGTGTGGAACACAGAAAAAATCAACAACTCTTAAACACAGTTGCAACAGTTAATGGAGTACCAATCACAGAATATGATATACAACAAAAATTTCTGATTCACTCTTTTGCAGGAGTACAAGGTGATTACATACTAATGCGTGATAGTATGTTACATACGCTGATAGATGAAATGATTGTGATTGACTTCGCGAAAGAGCATAAGATCAATATATCTGATGAAGATATTAGCAGTGCTATATCCAGCATAGCATCAGAAAATAAAGTCACAGCAATACATCTCATCAAATTGTTAGATGAACATGGTATAGATAACGCACATTTCAGAAAACACGTTAATGGTCAAATCATATGGAATGAAATAATGCGGAACGAAATACAAAAACTCTCTGATGATGATAGGAGAATTAAAAAACTGTATATGCAAGCTCCATCGGTGCATGCAAAAATAAAGTACAACGACAAAATAGCTGCATCAGAGATGAAGACTTATAAACTAAAAGACAATACGGAATTTAAGGTTGCTGAGATGATTGTATCAATAGCTGATAAGAAGAAAATTGATGTAATTATTAAATTGGTCTATTCTGGCATTGATTTCAAAACAATAGCACAAAAGTTTCCTAATTACGTAATACTTCCTTCTACTGATGGCATCATAGGTTGGTTAAAGTTGAGTGAAATGTCTGTGGAATATAGTAGCATTGTGAAAAACACGAAAGTAGGATCCGTAAGTGCACCACTGATTGCTAACGGACAATTGATGTTTATGAAGATTATTGATATCAAAAATGCAGGAGTTATAACACATCAAGCAAATGCAGATTATTTGAAACTATCGTATGCCCAAAAGGCAAATGAGATGTTGATGCAAAAACAATCTGCATTGTATGGTGCTGTCTTGCTTAACCAGCTTAGAAAAAAAAGTTTTATTAATATTATGTGACAGTTTTCACGTTCTTATATAAGGATTGTTAGTAGTTTTAATGATAAAGCGTGTTGTTATACCCGTAATTCCAAACTTACGCGTTAATGATTTTTTGAGAAACTTAATGTAATTGATAGGAATCTTGGTTGTGTTTGCAAAAAGCAAAAATGTTGGAGGTCTGGAGGATTTTTGTGTGATATATTTGATATTTATAGGTACTTTTCGCGATTTTAACAGAGGGGGTGGGCAACTAGTGGTAATATCTTGCAACCATTTATTTAACCTGCTAGTGCTAAGTTGTTCATTCCACTTTGTAAAGACATCCATGGCATTTTTAAATAAAAAGTGCACATATTTGCCCTGTAGTGCTGATAAATATACTAATGGTATCTGTTCTATTGACTCTAAATTATCATACGATATTTCCTCAAGTTTTTTTGCGATATGTTGTTTGATTTCATCATCCATTAAGTCAATTTTGTTCACAGCAAATATAAGCCCTTTTCCCTCATTTATTGCAATTTTTGCTATAGCCAAATCCTGTTTTTCAAATGGCATCATTGCGTCCATAACAACTATAACAACATGACTACGTCTTATTGCCGTAATGCTTTGACCTAATGATCTGCTTTCTATATCATTGTCAACCTTGTTTTTTTTGCGCATACCAGCTGTGTCTATGAGTATTGCCTTCATAACATCTTGTATTCCATCTTGCTGCTGTATGATCACTTCTACATCATCACTTATAGCATCCCTTGTAGTGCCTGATATCTCACTAACTATCGATCTTTGCTTTCCAAGTATATAATTAAACAATGTTGATTTTCCAACGTTTGGCCTTCCAACTATTGCAACCTTCATAATATCAGTGTTTTCCTCAGCCTCAGTTGAAATATCAGCTTCATTACTAAAGTGATCCATTGTATCAACTATTTCTGATACTCTGATATATAGATCGTTAAGACCAAGAGAGTGCATTGCTGAAATATATATCGGATCACCAAATCCAAGTTTGTACAGATCATTTTGGTTTGCTTTAGATTTTAACTCTCCAGCTTCACTTTTATTCACTAATAAAATGGCTAGTTTTGATGTTTTTCTTATTTGCTCAGCAAAGTCCATATCATCCTGATTAATACCACTCATCCCATCAACCATAAAGAATATAATATCAGCAATATTAACATTTCTTGCAGTGTTTTCATTTGTTAGATGTTGTAGTTGGATATCATTGACGTTTGCTGCTGTCCAACCAGCAGTATCAACAGCTAAAAAATGTAAATCACCAAGCTGTGCGCTATGTAGTTTTGCATCACGTGTAACACCTGGCATATCATCAACTATTGCTATTTTTTTATTACATAATCTGTTGAAAAATGTTGATTTACCAACATTTGGTCTGCCAATTAATATTATTTTCAATTGTTTTTTAGTGCTATCTTTATTGTTCGTCAGGATATAGCTCGTTTTTGGTATTATTTTGCTCATGATTTTGATGTCGATACATTTTCATTATCTTTGTTATCTTTAACACGGCAAAGTATGAGAATCAAAAAATACTGCAAATAAATCATTTGGGAGCAGATAAACAATGATCTGTTATATGTTATTGATCTGATAACTCGGAAAAGGTGCTTGCATTTTAGCTGCTATACATGTAGAATCCAGTATCGTTCAATATATAATTCAATGTTATGTAAACTGAATGCCAAAGTTGAAAACAAACAGTAGTGCAAAGAAACGCTTCAAAATCACAGCAAATGGTGGAGTCAAGGCACCTCAAGCAAATAAACAACACAACATGCGTAAAAGGAGCAAGAGACAGTTAAGAAACCAACGTGGTACTGTTTTTCTAAATGATGTCGAAACAGCAAGGGTATTATCATACCTGCCATATGCAGCATAAAAGAGTCAAAAACACCAAACAATAACTAATAAAAGATGGCTAGAGTAAAGAGAGGTGTCACTACCAGAGCTAGACACAAAAAAATATTGAAAATGGCCAAAGGCTATCGTGGTCGTGCCAAAAGCTGCATTAGAGTTGCAATAGAAAAGGTTGAAAAGGCATTGCAATATGCATATCGTGATCGTCGCAATAAAAAACGTGATTTCAGAAGCATATGGATACTGAGGATTAATGCTGCAGTAAGAGAGCAGGGGATGGTTTATTCGGAATTTATGCATGGTTTAAAAAAGACTGGAGTGAAATTAAATAGAAAGATGCTTGCTGAGATTTCAATACATAATCCAAATGATTTTAACAAACTAGTTGAACAGGTGCGTGTGGCAGTGGCATAATATGCCACTGTTTTCCAGTGCTATATCACACTCAAAACGTTTTCTAGATCATTAATGTTTTGTACGTTCATGCACTTAGCAGCACCTGGTGCTATTCTTTTTATAAGTCCTGATAGGACCTTGCCAGGGCCAATTTCAATAAAAAGTTCAATGTTTTGCTTTGTGAACATATTTTCAATTGTTTCACGCCATCTAACCATTGCTGATATTTGTTTCACAAGTAAATTTGTAATGTTTTTGCTATCATTATTTAGTTGAGCTGTATAGTTTGCTACTACTGGCACAGAGGAAGACATTATATTGACTTTTGAGAATGCATTTGCCATGGTTATAGCTGCAGGTTCCATTAGAGGACAATGAAATGGGGCACTTACTGGTAATCTAATGGCCTTTTTACATCCATATTCAACAGCAATACTTTCAGCATATTTTATTGCTTCGTAATGACCACTGATGACTATTTGTCCAATACAATTATCATTTGCAATTGCACATATACCATGTTCTGATGCTTTGGTTACAAGTGCTGTAGCACCATCAATATCAACACCGAGTAGAGCAGACATAGCACCTTGACCAACTGGTACTGCTTCTTGCATTGCATTACCTCTTATTTTGAGCAATCTAGCAGTATCACCTAGTGTTATTGAATCTGCAGCACATAAAGCACTATATTCTCCGAGAGAATGCCCTGCAGCAACACTGCATATTTCTGTAATATTTTGTTTACCAGCTTCATGCATCAAAACTCTATATATCGCAATTGATGTTGTCATTATTGCTGGCTGTGCATTAATTGTAAGATTCAACTCAGATATATCACCATTAAATATCAACTCAGATAGATTAAAAGCTAATGTATCATTAACTTCATGATACACATTCTTTGCTACTGAAAAATTATCATAGAAATCCATCCCCATTCCAATCAGTTGTGATCCTTGTCCTGGAAAAACCAATGCTGTTTTACTTTGCATATTCACAGTATTATATGTAAAATTAAGAAGTTGGAATGCTACTATATGAAAATGTTTTTTGCAACAGCCATATCTTGTTGCATTCCTAGCACGGAAATCAACAACAAATGTTAGCAAAGTGACTGATCAGTATTTGTTGAAACTACCTTCGATTCTAATGCTTTTATTTATTGTGCTTTCAATTGTTTCATCATCGATTTGCATTTTTTGATCAAAAATACTCTCAATACATATTATCCCACTTATCACCAAACTACATAATGTAGCAATACATAATATAATTGGATGTTGATGAATGTGACGATGTGTCAATGCAAGTACTAGTATTGCAAACGTTGCCATTACAATACCAGTGATATAAATGCATAACAACATACCACACTTTGCTTGTTTTGACATTTCTTATCCTCTCCCATTATGATTTGTTTACGTGACTGTTGATTCAATATTTGATGTTGTGACTTGCTGCAACTGTTCATTTTGCTGCATTGCACTTAGTTGCTTTCTCCCATTTTCTATACCATCCTGCATTATAACCTTGCCTTCTTGATATACCTTCATATTATTATAGTTTAAATGTGGGAATGACCTTTGCATCCTTACAATATCAACTTGTCTATCCATATTTGTTTGCTGCTTTTACTATCTATCATTTAATAGTGTATGCAAAAGTGGATTAACATGCAACAGCAAAAGATTATCATTGCTGCGGGAAAAATTACATTATATTGATGCTTTCTACTTATAAAATGCAATATATAATTATAAATATATGCCAAACCAATTGTTAAGATGTAATATGGCAGCCATGTTATGTATGAGTTGCTGCCAAGCCATGCTGCAACAGGTAATAACACACTTACCATTTCTTTCCTGAGCTGACTATTGTACATTTTTTCATATTTCAATAGTCCTATGATAACCACCATACAGGTTAATAAATCAAATAACCATGGAATCACTGAACGGTCACATACAGTGCGGTAAAAGGCACCAAGTAATACAATACCTGCTGTTATTGAGTTGATGATTAAGCCATTGTTTTCAATATATAACAACACTGATAATACTGAAGTTGCAGTGAGAAAAACAATAAAAATATATAAGTCTGTGTATCCAAACATGAAAAAAGCAATAACTGCAACAATTGCTGTTAATACTTCCAGTATAAAATAATGGCGATTAACTCTTGCACCACAATAATTACATTTTCCAAATGTTGAAAACCAACTCAGTAATGGAAGATATTCATAAAATTTTAGTAAATGTCCACAGGTAGAACAACATGGTGGTTGACTATACTTCACATTAATGCCACATATGCTAATTCCACGTGGCAATCTGTATAGAAGTGTTGTTGCATAGTTGCCTATTAATAATCCAAAAACGATAGATAGTGCAACACCCGCAGAAAAAGCTATTAGCATTTATATGAATAACAAGAGGTTGACTTAATGTACGGAATACAGGACAATATCAGTTGATTTATTATAACACAACATAACGTCATAACAAGTAGGATGAAAAGAATAAATATATTAGGACTCATCATAATTATGACAATGTTAATGGGGTGCACATCATATCGCTATGAATACATACCACCACAAACTGAAGAAGGCAAACTGTGTATACAGCAGTGCATGAATAGAAAGTGGAATTGTACTGAAAGATGTCAATCATCCAAGGCTAATTGCATCTCAAGTGCTATCTCCAAAAATGACAGCATTGCAAACTTAACACTCAATATGAATAATATAAATACTAGCAATGTGAATACACATGGTATGAATACTAGCAATATCAATGCTAGCAATAACACTTTAAGTTCAAATAATCTAAACAATTTCCAACAACAGAATCAAACATACGAATGTGATAATTACTACTCTGGTTGTAGTGATAACTGTGGTAATATGTATGATGAATGTTATAAGGGTTGCGGTGGTGTAATTAATATATATGAGGTTAATTAGCCACTTGCACATGCAATACTTTTCTCTGTGGAGGTAAAGCGCACCACTGCTATGCACAGTAGTATATACTTGGCCTTCCCTCCTATTACTGTTCTTAGGTAGTTCTTCATAATCCAGACGATATTAGATGCAATTAATCAACACTATTCATATTGAATTGTGATGGTCTTTCTTGTGATGCACGTCTATTGCCATGCACCATCCTTTGAAAGTAATCATTACCATATTGAGGTTCTCCAACCATTTCTTGGAAAGAATTGCGCCTTTCACCAGTTTGGTTATCATTGAAATTATATGATGTATACTGTGTTCCACCTCCAACCATTTCTTGGAAAGAATTACGCCTTTCACTAATCTGTTGTTCTTCCTGAGCTTCTTTCTTTTCAAGATATCTCAATAACTGATTAGCATCATCATGCATTCCCCTTATCCACTTTTGTCTCTCTTCATCTCTAGCCAGCATTTCCTTTTGTCTCTCTTCATTTCTAGCCAGCATTTCCTTTTGTCTCTCTTCATCTCTAGCCAGCATTCCCTCTCTCATCGCATGTAATTGTGCACCCATTTCATCATAACCAACTTTCAATTCTTTAATCCCATTATTTATAACATCAAGATATTGTTTTAGTTCTTGCTGTGCATTCATCAATTCCCTTCTTGCTTTTTTGCCATCTATTAATATACCCTTTATTTCATACATTGGTGCTAAAGCACATGCTAATATCATTGCTTCTGCTAAGTTCCCACATTTATATTTCTCCATCACACACGAAACATATTTTTGTGCATCTTCTTGTAGTACTCCAAATTTTCGTACTACTTCATCTTGCTGATGCTGCGATAAAGCCCTCTCAAACTGCTTTTTACCACCACGTACCTGTTGTAATTCTTCCTTACTTACATGCAATGGGTTACTTTGAGAGTTTTGCTTCTTACCAAAAAGATCACTCAATCCTTCCCTCGCTTTATCATACCAACCTTTTTCTTGCTTGTGCTCTTCTTTCTTCTCTTCTTCTTGTCCTGAATACATTTCTTTACCTCTTGTTGATTGTTCTTTTTTATAATCGTAGGTTTTTTTTCCTAATACTCCTGCAGTAGCAACCAGTAATATCCACCATTGCCCTATGAATAAACATAGTATTGCTACACTCAATACTATGTATTTACTCTTCCCTCCTATTACTGTTCTTAGGTAATTCTTCATAATCCTCTACCAGTAGATTTTTTTCCTTCTTTAAAATGTTGTAACATTCTATTCATCGTTTCACGCAGTTCAGCTATTTCCTTCTGATTTTTTGCATCCCTTTCAGCTGCTTCCTTCTGATTTTTTGCATCCCTATTAGCCATTTCTTTCATGCTTGCAGCTAGTGCAGCCCTATTTTGTACATTTTGCTCCTTTAACTCATCCATACCTTCAGCCATCATTTTCACATAACCACACATTTCCCTAGCGCTAGCAGATATTGCTGCTACTTCCTTGTTTTGCTGTACCATTAATTGTGATATTGCATCCAGTTCATTACATACCTGTAATGTCTGTTCCTTGTTACCACTAAGAAATTGCACAGTCATAACCTTCAGTTCATCTATGATCGTATGCAACCACCATTTTTTGCCTCCTCCCTCAGTAATATGCAAACCTGATGCTTCATTCAGTTGCTTGCGTACACTCACGATTCTATCATGCAACTCTGCATTAGATTCCGATAGGCTCTCTGCCTGTCTGAGTACTGCATCAGTTCTACTAACGATATGTTCCGTGTTTAGTTCACTATTGCTTCTCATGGTTATGTATTTATAGTTTTAAAACAATGGATGAGGAAATATCAGCCTCATGACGTTCTATCATATATAAGTATTTCATACTGTCAATAAAATTCGTTGGATAAACACATCCATATCATCACACTCTATAGTTGTGATAGATGCAATGATTATATCATATAATGTTTTGATAGTATAGATGCAAAAGCACCTGATACGACTGATAAATTAACATTTGGGGGGCTTGACATGCTGCTAATGCAGCACGTTTTATACGTAAAATGATTCGCCACATCCGCATTGCCCCTTGGCATTTGGATTGATGAAAATGAAACCTGATTGCAGTTCGCTTTCGACATAATCTAGTTTGGTACCGATCAGGTATAATACTGCTTTAGAATCAATATAGATATTAACTCCCTTTTCTTGCACACATTCATCTGATAACTTGACATCATCAGCATATTCAAATGTATAACCTAGACCTGTACAACCACTTGACTTCACACCAATCCTAACACCCAGTGCCTGCCTGTGTCTTCTAGCCAATAGAATATTAATTCTATTTGCTGCAGCGTCGGTGACGCTGATAATCTGTTTAGAGCGTTGTTTGCTGGTTGCCGGTGGTTGTGGCATTTCAGATGATGGTGGTGAACATGTATTTTTTTCTGTAATAATTGTCTTTGCCATAAACAGTATGTTTTTATGTGCTATTAACGAAGTATATATATTTCAGTGAGGATGCTATCACGCTACAGCATCAGCTGTATTGCTGTCGCAGCCATCAGTATAGTTTTCTTTAAAATTCTGCACAGCCTTTTTAATTGCTCCTTCTGCTAGGACTGAACAGTGTATTTTCACTGGTGGTAATGATAACTCTTCAGCAAGATCTGTATTTTTCAGATTCAACGCATCATGTATTGTTTTGCCCTTGATCTTCTCAGTTGCCAATGAACTCGCAGCAATTGCTGATAAACAACCAAATGTTTTGAACTTAGCATCCTCAATTATACCAGTATTTGGATTAACCTTTATTTGCAACTGCATTACATCACCACAGGCTGGAGCACCAACAAGACCTGTGCCTATGTTTTGTTCACCCTCTGTAAATTTTCCAACATTTCTTGGATTTTCATAGTGGTCTATAACTTTTGTACTGTATGCCATATCAATTATTGTTTTTTGTTAAAAAATCAGTGATGGTCATTTGACCATTGAATTGTTTTTAAGTCTATGCCAGCAACCATCATGTCCCACAATGGACTCAAATCACGGAGTTTCTGCACTGCTGTCTTGACGGCAGCAAGCGCTGTTTGTATTTCATCTTCTGTCGAAAACCTACCGATGCCGAATCTGATTGAAGTATGTGCTAGCTCTTCATCAACACCTAGTGCCTTCAAAACATATGATGGTTCCAATGATGATGAAGTGCAAGCAGAGCCTGAAGATACAGCTATCTGTTTTATTGCTCCTATCATTGATTCCCCCTCTATGCACGCAAAACTAAAGTTCATACATCCTGGATACCTGTGCACTCTACTGCCATTCATATAGACATATGGTATTTGCATCATTCCATCAATAAATATATCACCGAGCTTCTTTATGCTCTCATGTTCTTCTGCCATACATTTCATTGCAATCTCAGCTGCTGCACCCAATCCTACCACCAATGGTGTCGGGGTTGTGCCAGAACGTATCCCTCTTTCTTGCCCACCACCACTGACTAATGGATGCAATCTGACCTTCGGTTTACGGCAAATGTAGAGTGCTCCAACTCCCTTTGGACCATATATTTTATGGCCTGATATGCTCATCAGGTCAATTTTCATCCTCTTAACGTCTAGTGGTATTTTTCCAAAGGCCTGTGCTGCATCAGTATGGAAGAACACACCAGCATCTCTGCATATCTCTCCTATTTCAGCTATTGGCTGTATTACACCTATTTCATTGTTCACAGTCATGACTGAAACAAGTATTGTGGCTTCAGTGATGGAAGATTTTAAATCATCAAGTGATATCAAACCTTCATTGTTAACCTTTAGATATGTGATTTTAAAACCTTCCTGCTCAAGATGCCTGCATGAATCCAAAACACATTTGTGTTCTGTAGCAATAGTAATAATATGGTTTCTAGTATCGCTTTTATAAAAGCGTGCTACTCCCTTCAAAGCTATATTGTTCGCCTCAGTCGCGCCAGATGTAAATATAATTTCCTTCGGATCAGCATTGATCAGTGATGCAACCTTGTTTCTAGCATTCTCTACAGCATCTTCAGCCTCCCAACCAAAAGCATGAGTACGAGAATGCGGGTTACCAAATTTCACATTGAAATATGGCATCATTTTTTCCAACACCAGAGGATCCATGGGAGTAGTAGATTGATAGTCCATATATATTGGTCTGTGTTGTTCTTGCGCTTCAGTGCGATGGTTTGTTTTTACGCATACATTGTTTTGTTGTACCATAGTCTTTTGAAGTATTTTGTTACACTTAATTAGTTTTAATGTTGTGCTCTTGCATACAATGCTATCCATTTTTCAATAAAAAACTTTGCCTCATCAGATGTATTGTCAATGCCAAGGCTAACGCGCAATGCACAGCTGCTTTCATCATATGAATACCCCATTGCCATTTGAACATATGGATTTTCTACTCTACCAGCAGAGCAAGCGGAGCCAGCACTCACAGCCACACCATTAGCATCAAAATATGCCACTTGCACTTCGGATTTAACATATGGCATCATAATCGAAATCGTATTTGGCAGTCTATTTCTAGCGTCGCCACCAAATATGATCACACGATGACATCTTCTAACAATTTGTTCTTCGATATAATTGCGTATTTGTGCGATTTTGTTTTGCATTATTTTTATGTTCTCCACAACAAAATCACAAGCCACACTCAAACCATGTATTGCTGCAATGTTTTCCGTGCCCGACCGCAAACCATACTCTTGCCCCCCCCCAGTGATCAGTGGTGCTATCTTGAAAGTATCTGTGTTGTAGATAATGCATCCAACTCCCTGTGGTCCACCAAATTTGTGTGCACTGATCGTAACAACATCTGCTTCCAGTTTCGTAATATCAAGGTCAATCTTGCCGGGTGCTTGTGCAGCATCAACGTGTAACAAGGCACCATACCTCTTAGCTACTCTTACAACATCATCGATCGGTTGTATAACTCCTGTTTCATTGTTGGCCATCATGACAGATAACATCATGTTGTCTGTTACCGAGTTGTCACAGCACCTTTCCAAGCCAGTCAAACACAGCTCACCTGCAGCATTGATTGGTAGTAAAACATCAGGCTTCATTTGCATCACGGACGGATGTTCTATTGCTGATGCATATATCTTATAACATGCCGTTCTTGCACTCTTAATAACTGTATTATTTGCTTCCGTTGCAGAACATGTAAACATCACTCTATAATTTTTTGGGACATTAAAAGTCTGCCTTACCTTCGTTCTAGCATTCTCAACTATGTTGCGTGCTTCCCTGCCATTCTTATGAATGGATGAAGCATTGAATGGTATGTGTAGCACCTCACTCATGCCATGTACTACAGCTGTGACAGGGCATGTTGTAGCGTTATGATCAAAGTATATCACCATACTATACTCTCTAACATCATGTTATTAAACTTGTCACTTTCCATCACTAAATCATACAGTGTTATAGATGCAAAATATCGTTCTATATTTTCTTCAAGTGTTTTCCACATCTTATGTGCTGAGCATTGTTTTCCCTTGCCAGTGCAACTAATGTCTCCATTGCGACATCGTGTAATTTTTATCCTTTCACCAACAGCATTCATGATTTCCGACACAACTATGTGCTCAATTGGACGTGCTAGCTTATACCCACCATGTATCCCCCTTGTTGATAGCACCAGCTGTTGTCTTCTCAGTTCTGCAAAAATAGTACTCAAATAGCAAGTATCAATTGATTGATTTGCTGATATTGTTGCAATTGACAATGTGTCATTGTTATCAATTGCTGCCCTTGCTAGTTCCAACATTGCTGCAACAGCATATTGTGTTTTTGTTGTCAAACGTGTATTCATATCAAGTAGTACATGATATTTATGCATTATTTCCCATCAACTCATCACTATATTGGAATGTCTGCCTGAATTCATAGGTACCTTCTGCTACAATTGTGAGTGTAACATTGAAGAAATATATATTCAAGTGATATTCAAGTATTTTTGTTGTATTTTGATTATATTACAATGGTGATCTAAAATAAACCCGCATATTATTACTACAATGCTAAAAACAATTGCAATCATACTGACTACAACGCTTCTCATTGTCACTACATTTCTTCTTAGCACTACTCATGCATTTGATAAAAATAAAGGTGGATCTGGTGATGATACACTTATTGATCTGGAAATTATTGCAAGAAAAATTGTAAAACAGGATACTTCCAAACATAAAAAATTGCCCGACGTATTGACAGTAGCAGAATCAACACTTCAAAGATCTGATATTGTGCATTACATCACATACCAACGTGTAAATAATGCTACAGTGAATATAGCTGGGGATCTAGGTGCTAATTTATCAGGACTGAACTTATCAGGATTAGACTTTAGTGATGCTGTAATGGGAGGCGTAGTAATGGTAGGAACAGACATATCAGGTAGCACATTTCATGGTGCATTTCTTGAGGATGCTGATATGCGTCGTGTTCATGCAGTTGATACTAAATTTACTAACGCAAGCCTCACTGGAACAACTTTTAGTGAAGCAAATCTCAGTAGTGCTCATTTTGATGGTGTTACTGCAAATGATGTTGATTTCATCAATGCTAACATGCAAAATGTTTATGCTAAAAAAGCGCATATGAAAAGAGCAAGTTTCAATGGTGCTACATTGACAGGTGCTGTAATGTATCGCACTGATCTCCAAAATGCAAATTTTCAAAATGTGAAAGCAAACAATGGGAACTTTAATCTAGCTGATATAAGGCATGCTGATGCCAAAAATGGTGATTTCTCAGGTGTCAAAATGCAAGGAGCAAATTGTGAAGATGCTGATTTTTCCAATTCTACGCTTTCAAACACTATTATGTTTGGTAGTAAATGTAGAAATGCTATCTTTTTAAATGCAAATATGCGATTCATATATGCTGAGGGAGCGGATTTTACTAGTTGTCAGTTTAAAGGTGCAAATCTTGAGGGTAGTATATTAACTGGTGCATCCTTTAAACAATCAGACTTAAGCAATGCCAACATTTCACGATGTGTTTTAAATGCAGTAAATCTACATGATGCTAATCTAGCAGGAGCGAACTTAAGCTCGTCAATAATGAAAAATGTTCTATTAATATCTGCAAATTTAGATAATACAAATATAGAAAATGTTTTTTTAGCTGTTTCACAGTTCTCAAACACTGATTTTTCCAAAGCTAAAATAACAAATAGCGTTGTTGCTATTGCCGAATAAAATGTGTATATAACTTAACAAACGTTATTCAAGTAAATGACACTCCATATCCATCATAATGCATTTGCGTAATTATTACACTATACTAACTAACATCATAGATAAGACTAACAAGGCCATTATGAAACACTGTGTACAGATGGATGTGTTCCCACTGATTGCAGTGTTGATCAACATAGTCTTTGTTATTGTATATCTTAATGAGTATCCGTTGTTAAATCAAGCTATATTATTATTGGTAGCATTTATAGTGTTTGGCTTCGTACTAGCTAGCGTGATAGTGTATCTCCTTATGCCAAAGATAAGGTATAAACTCTTCCCAATAATATGGTTTATTGCAGTATTTTTAGCATTGGGCTTTTTACCTAGTTATGCGGTTTTCATTACAAATGGGAAAAAATACTTGGTTTTAAATTTATCATCTTCGCTCTTACTGCTTTCTATAGTTGTTAATTGGTTATTTTTCGTATCTATATCTGTGGTTGGGTTACTTAGTGGATACATATTTTTCTTATTTACAGGCTTCTATGATGTCAATTTTACACACTCATCAAAGAAATTATATGCGCTCTCGTACTTGATATCATTTATGTTTTTGTCAATTGCTCTTTTCATGAGAAGTAAAGAAAAGATACAAGCAAAGAAATTTGACTTTATGGAAGTATTTAGTGGAGCAATAGCACATGAAGTTAATGGTCCGTTGGCCGCTATAAAGATGTTATCTGAAAGTCTTAATATGATCTTGATTGATATAGAGGTTCGGAAGACTGATGGAAAAAAGGTACATGTTACATTAGATGAAATGGATTATCAGATGTTGACTCAAACTATTAATCCTGGATTAAAGCAGTCATCTAATGATGCACTACAAATAGTGGAAATGCTCTTGACTGCCTTGCGTGATAGATATACCAAGCAATATTCCTATCACAAAGTCACTAGTATCGTAGATGACGCTGTGAAGATGGCTGCACATCTGAATCATGTGGGTAAAAACATAACATGCAGTGTGAATGATGATTTTGAGATATATTGTTCGCAGCAATTAATGAAGCATGTGATCTATAACATACTGAAAAATGCTATAAAACATGGTGGGTATAATATCAATATTTGCATAGATAAAAAGACTAAAACTATAGCTATAAGAGATAATGGTGTGGGAATAGATGAAGCATCAATAGAGAAGGTATTTGATTCCTTCTATACAAAAGGCAATGGTAGTGGTATAGGATTAGCGTTCTGCAAATTTGTCATGGACGAAATCAAAGGACAAATTACTTGCAACTCACAGCAGGGTGAATATACGGAGTTCACTTTGCATTTCAAGGATCAACAAGAACTAATAACTGAACAAGATGCGACATGAAAAGTTAATTGGTGGAACATTAATTGTTGCTGGAACATCAATAGGTGCAGCAATGCTAGCAATGCCGTTGGCAATGGCAAAGGTAGGATTTGCACTGGGAGTAGCAATGTTGTTGTTCATATGTTTTATAATGACATATGCTGCAAGAATTGTATCATCACTATATCAGCATTTGAACACTGATGCAACAATTGCTAAAATTGCTGGTTATGTCTTAGGAAAGCAGTATCAAATAATGACATCATGTGCAATATGTGCATTGTTATATGCACTGATTACAGCATACCTAGCTGGATTATCGAATATTATATCAGGATATGTCATCTTTAATGGTACGGTACTGAGTAATAAACGCAATATTGTATCTGTCTTATTTTGTCTTTGTACTATGAATCTGATATTGCCAACTAGAGCATTAGATTACAGCAATAGATTGTTTTTCACACTTAAATCTATGGTATTTATAGCAATAACTGTAATTTTATTGCCAAATGTCTCAGTTGAAAAACTCCTCACATCATATAGCAATGCTATGGAACTTGTACATGAACATTCCAATCTTCTAGCACTTTTTTCTATTGTTGCAACATCATTTGGTTTTCATGCAAGCATTCCATTCATATACAAATATTTAGATAGAGACGCCTCATCATATAATAAAGCCATAGCGTATGGTAATATACTTGTTGCAATAGTGTACATGGTATGGATCGTGCTGACAATTGGAACGATACCCTATGATGGCGCTAATAGCTTTATATCAATTTGGTCTGCAAATGATGATCTAAGTATTTTTATATCATCTTTATGCGTAATAGTAAAGTCTGACATACTACGAAGCTTTATCAATACTTTTGTTGTATTAGCAATAGTCACATCATTATTAGGAGTGGCTGCAGGGCTTTTCGATTTCGTGCTTGAAGTTATGGGGTATGACAGTAACAACATGAAGCATAGAGTAACAGCTGCACTAGCAACATTTTTATTGCCAACAATTTTAGTTTTAACTAATCCAACCATCTTTATTCAAGCTTTAGGATTGGCTGGCATGGCACTGATGATAATAGCAATTATAATACCTTGTTTGATTTGTTTACAATTGAATTCGCATAGTGACTATGGTCTGGATAGTATTAATATAACAATACTATACTTATGTTTTGTGTTTGGTGTAGTTACAATGGTTGGAGAACTCATGACATTTTGGTAATTCTACTACATAGTAAGATTGATAGCTCGTAGAGTATCATCATGGGCACAGCTAATAATATTTGACTGATAACATCTGGGGGTGTAAGGATTGCTGCAATAACAAAATTCACTACTATTGCATGCCTTCTATATTTTCTTAGCGATTGAGCATTAACGAAACCAAATTTTGCCATAATTGCCAATGCTACAGGTAATTGTAGTACAATACCAAAACTTAGGAAAAGTTGCATGATTGTACTTAAATACTCACTGATCTTAGCTTCTAAAACAATTGGAATATTGTTGTTATTTACAGTAATAACACCTTCGAAACTGATGAAAAAACGACAGGCCAGTGGTATCACAAGATAGTACGCCATAACTATCCCACAAAAAAATAGGATAGCCGAGAATAAAACCATTGGTAATATCAACTTCCTTTCCTTTTTATACAAACCTGGCGCCAAAAATGCATACACTTGCCATGCTATGCATGGGAATGATAGCATGAGAGCAGTATATATTCCCAAACGCATATGCGTCATAAAACCTTCCGTCAAACCAGTAAAGATTAATTTCCTGTCAGTATGTGCTTGCGATTGTTCTACAATTATATTGATGAGTGGTCTTGCCAAAAAATTATATATCTCATCCGAGAAAAACATTGCTACACCACACGCCATTAGAAAAAATACAACACATTTGATCACTCTAATTTTGAGCTCACTAATATGCTCTTCAAATGTTAGTTTCTCTAGTTCTTCACTTTTTGCTTGATTGCAACGATTTTTATTGTCAACCTGCTTCATTATGTCAGAATCAACTAGCAATAAATTATTATTTTCTGTTCATCCACCATTTTACTATCTCTCCTTTTAGCATGTTGTATTTATCAATCGCTCTTCTCATATACACGCTAGTTAGTTGTATTATCTTGACTATTTCATCTGGCTTTAATACGACAAACATTATTATAGCAATTAAAAATATTTCATTAGGAGAAATAAACACTTTGTTATGAAATAAATTTGCTAATTCCTCTTATATCCATGCCTTCACTAATAATCTGGTTTTGCTGATTCAATACTGCGATATGTGGTATTGCATTTTCATAATGAATATTCAATCTTTGAAACAGTTTTATAATACATTTTGCATCCTTAATATAATATACATCTATCTCATTCACCATATCTGCTGCCATGGCAGATATCTTTTTATAATCTCTATCAAGTGATATGAAGAACAATTTGCTTTGTGTTATATGCTCTTGATGCAACATTTCACTCATCATCCTTTTGCAGTGTGGACACCATGATGTGAAAAAAAACAATATTTTATATTGATGCTTATCCTCATTCAATACATCTATAAACCTAGTCTCATCTACCACTCTCATTTGTGCTGCAACTGCATCATTTAATATGAAAGGTGTTGCAGTAATGAACATAAATGCGAACAGCAATCTGCCTACAAAGATTGTAAACATTATTAGTAATAAAAATAATTAAGTCCATCTAGGAAAATACATAGCAAAATGATACCATATGAGCAACTATTTATACAGCTAAAATCTTCTGAGAAAACATCAACAATGACTAGTAAGTCAACACTACGCAAGATAACACACATTATTCAGAAAAATATTGAAAAGGCCTTAATTCACAAGTCAAATCTCGTACATGACATCAGTGTACTGGAAAACACACTAAAACATATCAAAGAAGCATTTGATGCTGAACTCAACAAGGTAACAGCAATTATAATAGATGATAACATGAATGCTAATTTGAATGTCAATATCACATGCTACTACGACTTTGCTTCGTTCTCTAAAAAAGAACTTGATAAGCAAAATAATATTAAAGCTGACATGTTGAAACTACAAAAGCAAGTTGATGATCTAACACAAGAGATATCACAGTTGAACACAGAAAAGAAGCAGTATGAGTTCCTGTTGGAACAGGTTATAGCAAATGAGATAAAGGAAGCAGAGAAGCGTGAAATGAAGGAAATGGATGAGTTCACAAGGATAGTGTATAAAACTCCACATATTTAGTTGATGTAACATGAGTACTTCCAACAACATGTTGAATATGTTATAAACTTAAACCAGCAGTGCTACTGTTGCTTTGCTATAGTACGATACGCATTTTTATGAACAGCATACACCCCACTTATCATAGATGATGTAGTATCGGTTTTTCTTTGTACCTCTATCATTCTTGTGATCTCATTTATTGGTACAACGTTTGACTCTTCTATCGCTCCCTGCACAATTTTATAGTTATTTGGATTAGCTATTACTGCAATTTCTGCATCATTCTCAATCATAAAATTACCATCACCTGCCTTACGTAACAGTCTAAGATCAGGAAATGATGCTATGCCAATCGTTGCTCTTTCCTGATAGTTTTCACCGTTATTACTGCGTGCAAAAAATACTCCACTACCATTCACCATAATATCAATATCATTTTGGTTGAGGGTAATGACATCACCGTTTTGTGATAACAAATGATGACCATCAGCTGTCACAACCTCATAGTTATTATTAATCGTAAATATCCCATTTCTAGTATACCTAACTCCAAGTGGGGTTTGAATCATAAAAAATGCATCACCTGATATTGCAAAATCAAGCTGTCTGTTAGTGACTTTGATTGGACCAGCCTTCATATCTATAATCGTAGCACGATCTTGTGGCATGGTATTATTACCATTTACATCTTCAGTAAGATACCTTTCAAATACCATATTATCAGCCTTGTATCCCTGTGTGTTGGCATTTGCTATATTGTTAGAAAGCGTTGTAAGATTATTAAATGTACCTACCTGAGACGCTATCAAATTGTAAATTGTATTATCCACAAGTGTTATTCATTTTTGTTGTCATATCAATCACAGCAGCTGCAATTGTACATCACACGTATAGAATTTTCTATCATTATTGAGTTGGTTTAATTTAACATCTCACAAACTTTTCTTACTCTACTACATGCTTCAATTATATCTTCATCACACACGGTATAAGAAAATCTCATATAGCCATCAACACCAAATGCATCACCAGGAGCACCCATCACCATAGCCTTTTCAAGTAAATACATGCAGAATTCGTTGCTATTCTTACAACCAGATTTTTTTATTGCTTCATTGCAATCAACCCACATGTAAAATGCCCCAGTAGGTTTATTACAATGCAAAAGTGGCATATTATACGTATGCTGCAAAAACAGATCACGACGGTGTTGCAAGAGCTTCTTATTGTCCAACAGAAAATCCTGCTTGCCATTGAGTGCATCAACTACAGCATACTGTGAAATAGATGAGGGATGTGATGTACTATGGGACTGCACCAATGCCATTGCATTGATTAACTCATCTGGTCCCGCACCATATCCCAAGCGCCATCCTGTCATAGAGTATGATTTCGATACACCATTCACTGTAAGGGTACGATCTTTGAGTGTTGGTACAACCTGTGCAATTGTATTAAATGCAAGATCATCGTATATCATATGTTCATATATATCGTCTGATATTATATAGACATGTGGGTTTTGTAACAATACATCCCCTATGGCTTTCAGTTCATCATGTGAATATACTATACCTGTAGGATTATTTGGAGAATTTATGATCAACCACTTGGTCCTTGATGTAATGGCTTGTTGTAGCTGCTTAGGCGTCATCTTGAACTTATTTTCCACCTTACATTCTATAATGACAGGATTACCTCCTGTCAACATCACCATATCAATGTATGATAGCCAATATGGTGCTGGTATTATAACCTCGTCTCCATCATTTATAGTTGCAAATAGTCCTATGAAAAGTGTTTGTTTTGCACCACTCGAAACTATAATTTGCTTCGGTTCATATTCGAGATGATTTTCCCTTAAGAACTTAGCGCATATTGCTTCTCTCAATAACTTGATTCCAGTAACGTCTGTGTATTTTGTTTTGCCATCATCTATTGCTTTGTGTGCACTTGTTTTTATAATATCTGGTGTATCATAATCAGGCTCACCAACTGCAAGATTGATAACAGGCAATCCATCTCTCTTCATTGCTGATGCCTTGCTGCTCATCATGAGTGTTGTTGATGGCTTAGCACTGTTAAGTCTAGTACTAAACAGATCCCTTCTCATATTTTAGTTTTAATTAGTTGCACTCACCCTTATATACTTACACTATTTTCACAGCAGTTTTTTGTACAGAGATATTTTGCAATCAAAACACATTAGTTGTATAAAAAAATTTTTATAGCATCAATAAATTAATAGTATTAGCATCAATGCAACAAATATCGGATATAATTTCCTCAAACAAAAAAGTTCATATATGTGGCATATATGGTATTGGCATGAGTGCTATAGCACAGTATTTATATGGTATAGCTGAGGTGCAGGGTAGTGATGCTTCTTTCAACGCAGTAATACATCAGACGTTAAACGATCTTGGTATAAGAATATTTACAGGTGGTAATAACGCCAACAATATTACATCTAATGTTGGGATGTTAGTTTACTCGACAGCTGTGAAGGCAAATAATGTTGAAATCATTGCTGCAAAAAAGCTCGGCATTCCGCTTTTCAGCAGAGCTGAAGTGCTTGCATACATAACAAAACAGCATGATACAACCATTAGCATCACTGGTGCTCATGGCAAAACCACTACTACAACAATGATTGGTAACTTTTTATATGATGTTGGTTATGACCCAACAATAATATCAGGTGGTATAATGGGCTTTAACAACAATAATTTCCATCGTGGTTGTAATGATGAATTGATTGTAGTGGAGGCTGATGAATCAGATGGCACATTTTGTGCAATTAAGACAGATATTGCTATTATAACAAACATTGAGTTTGAGCATGTTGAATATTATAAAGACTTTGATGCTCTACTTAGAAGTTGTGTTAAATTCGCCACAGGAGAGACTGTTAAAACACTGATAGTTTGTGGTGATGATATGGGAGTGAGAAAGATGCTTGATCAAATTAATACATCACATTTGGTGCTAAAATATGGTTTTGATAAAAGCAATGATGCATATCCTCAAAATATTGTAAAAACACATTATGGCACATCATTTGATATAGTAATCCAAAATAATTATCTTGTGAAAAATATAGCACTACTACATCTTTTTGAATGCTGGGATAATATAATGATAACACATATAGACAATAATAGCGTTCTTGTGAAGAATATCATGCTCAAAGCACATGGTATCCATAACATTCTTAATGGTATGAGTGCATTTTTAGCAGTTTTATTCTATGTGTCAGAAAGGAATGATTTTCATGCAAAACTCAAGTGTACCTTTATGTCATCCATATCAGATGCTATGAAGAATTTCCAAGGAGTAGCAAGGAGATTTAACATTCTATCTCAGAGAGAAATAACAATTATTGATGACTATGCACATCATCCAAGTGAGGTAAGAGCAACAGTGACTACTGCCACTGAAGTATTTTATGACAAGCGTATTATAGCAATACTACAACCACACCGTTATACGAGGTTACAAATGTTTATGCATGAATTTTCTACATCACTTGATCAGGTAGATGTTGTCATAATAACAGATGTATATTCAGCAGGCGAAGAACCAATTGATAATGTTACTGGTAAGCAATTATATGAGGTAATTAATGATAGAATCTCACATAGTGAAGCATCACTACTGCAAAATAACATCAACTTATGTTATTTTGCTGCTGACAAAGAGTCTCTATTTACATTATTAAGAAATGTAATAAAAAAAGATGATGTATTATTATTTATGGGTGCAGGTAATATTACAACATGGGCTCATAAGTTTTCTATTATCAATCAATAGGTAGGTAACATGCTATCCGAGAATGAATATGATAGTGTTCCAATACATATATATAATGCTATATATGCAAATGTAACATTACAACGTGATAGACGCAGTATGAATAATGGAATTGATACCATAGTATGTGGCATATGTACAAAATTTGAAATTCTACAACATAGTAAATTCTATAATGATTGTTATGCCGTATTATCTAACATCTCTAAAAAGATGTGTTCATCATTTTATGAGTTACCCAGTAGTTCAAATATAACGTGTGATACAAATCAACTTATCACACTATATCAGGACGTAAATAAAAGTGTAGTATTTCCGGCATTTCATGGAATAGTTTCTGAAATACATGTGTTGTCTGAGATGCTACAAAGAAACCAAGAGTCTGTATATAATATTGCTGCCTTTTTAATATATTTATGCGACTATAATAAAATTATAGCTGATAATAATATAAAAATATCTAGTATTGAATCATTTCTTATAATTGCAAAACAATACCATTCATATCACAAAATCAAAATCTTTTTGGATGATGACAAGTTACAGAAGCAGTTATATCGCTTTGTCATAAGATTATCGCAACTGCAAAAAAAACCAAAAGACTACTACGACATTATCGAGTATATTAGATATGAAAATATCAAAGGATATGTGGTGCAACTTCTAATACATATAAAAGAACAATACTTAAAAGAGGTCAGGGCAAAGTATAAAGATATTCAACCACCATATAGTGGAATAATGAGTAATAGTAAACTCGAAGAATACATAAGGAATAGTCCGCAATATACAGCTTTAAAAACACTTCTTAGTAAACTGAAGGATGTAGAACAAAAACAGATAATAAACTCCATATGTATATGTGCAAATGAATGGATAGTAGGAGACCATAATAAATGGAAACATGATACAGAGAGAATTGAAAACACCATAGATGATCTCGTGACATTAGCTGCTCATCACATATATAACACTCCGTTGGATGCTGATGCAAGGAATTTTGCAAACAATATCACATCAATAATATATTCCACAAGTAATAATATTAAAGCCTGGAATCGCTTGGTTAGTGAAAAGGGGGGAGTAAACAAAGATAAAAATGAACAATTAGAACAGCAAATGCTAGTGCCTCTAGCTGCATCACTCTATTATAAAATATATCATGTTATAGTTGATGAAGATAAAATAGCAAAAAACATGGAGACCACTGTACAGACTATTTTTGATGAAATTAAACAACATTACAAGTTACACACAAGTGATAACAATTGTGAATTAAAAAAACTCATCACAACAGCATATATTGCTATTTCTAAACATGCAAATTATGATGATAAAAAAACAGATAATTGTGTTTCGTTGAAGGAGGTATTACATGTGTATGCAGATGCTAAACCAGTTATTAAAGATAACATAAACGCTCTTGCATTACAGTTACATAAGATGATTGTTAAAGGACCAGGCTGTAATGAGCAATACGAAAAGTTGCGCAGAATGTCTTTTGAAACAAGAGCTAAAATACATGAGATGGCCAATAAAATCAAAGATGATAATGAACAGTTATCTCCAAGTGGTGCGATAAGTGGCTTTATAAAAAGCTTCAGCACCTCTCCTGGAAAAAAACATGCAACGCAGAAGAGATCGAAACAAAGTCCAACTAGCACCTGGAAAAATTGGTTAGTTGGAAAAAATTTTGATTATGATGCTCTAGTGTATGTTTATACATTATTATATACAATTGTTGAACCTATAAGAAGGTCTGCAGTATGTAATGATACAACAGCCATTGATCAAGGTAGAGTAACGCAATCAACACTTGAGGTAATCCTAAAACGATTTGAGATTGGAGATAACAATACTAAAGAAATCACAAGTAGATTCCTGCAGATACGTGATCTAATGATAAATATACAAACACTTGTCAAACCAAACGAGAAAAAAGCAGAAGAAATATACACAATGCTACACAAATGCACTCCCAAACTAGCAGAACAGCTGCGTGATTTTACAAACACACTGACAAAAAATTGTGTTAAAAGATAATGCTATTTTTCATTTTTGCTGTCGTTTCTACGTAAAATGGCTGGAATGTCTATGAAATCACGCTTCTGTTCATCAGAAGTTGTAATTCTTGAGAAGTTTGCTGTCATCCTGCTGAATAATCCTTTATTTTCCGATGTTTGTTCATTTTGCCCTATAGCAATTTGAGGTTTTGCAGAATCCTGCTGCACATCATATTCATTAACTTCATATGCTGCAGGTGGAACAAAACCACCTTTTTTGGTAATATCATGTAAACTATCTTTGTTTACTAGTTGTTTTTCTTTCCTTTTAGGATCAACGTGATGCATATCACGTATATTTAGCTGAGTTGTTGATTGTGCTGTCTGTTCATTTACATTGTTATCATTCCACTGTGAATTTGTTTGTTGTGTTTGTATTGCGCCAAAATGACTTGTATTATGTTGTGTATTGCGATGTTGAGTTGATAATACATATGGATTCTGCTGTGGTTGGCGGTAGCTGTGTGGCCATTCATGTGCTTGCTGTTGCAGTGTTTCAGATGCACTTGATGCGTTCTCATGACGTATTCTATTACAACCTTCTATACCAGTAGCAACAACTGATACCCTAATCCTTCCAGCCAAATCAGGGTTGAATGCTGAGCCAAATATTATATTCGCATTCGGATCCACTTCTTCCTTGATTCTGTTTGCAGCTTCATCAACTTCATATAATGTCATATCCATCGAACCAGTAATATTTATCAATACACCCCTTGCCCCCCTCATTGAAGAGTTATCCAGCAATGGATTCGATATTGCAGCCTCAGCAGCCTTAGTGGCTCTGTTTTCACCTTCTGCCTCACCTGTACCCATCATAGCCTTACCCATTTCACTCATAACAGCTCGAATATCTGCAAAATCAAGATTTATAACTCCTGGCATTGTAATGAGATCTGTAATACCTCTAATGCCGGAATCAAGTACTGCATCAGCCATTTTAAAAGCATCAGCAAATGTTGTCCTCTCATTTGCAATATGAAATAAATTCTGGTTTGGAATTACTATTAGTGTATCAATATTTCTAGACATTTCTTCTAAACCAAGTTCTCCTATCTTCATTCTTCTTGCTCCCTCAAAATGAAATGGCTTTGTTACAACTCCAACTGTTAAAATACCTTTTTCTTTTGCTAGTCGTGTTATAACAGGGGCAGCACCCGTACCTGTGCCACCTCCCATACCTGCAGTGATAAAAACCATGTGGCAGCCTTCAAGTGCAGATAAGATTTGTTCTATTGATTCTTCAGCTGCTATGCAACCGACTTCAGGGTTTGAACCAGCCCCCAAACCTTTTGTGGAAGTTACACCAAGCTGAATCTTATTATGTGACATTGATGTTCTCAATGCTTGCGCATCTGTGTTTGCAACCCAGAATTCAACACCTTCGAGGCCTGAGTTTATCATGTTGTTCACGGCATTACTACCTGCACCTCCAACACCAAAAACGCTAATTTTAGGGTTGAGTTCACTATTAGGATCAAATGAAAGTGACATTGTTATATTAGAAAATGTTTAATGCAGTTGTTTGTTATATATATTTTAATAATATCTTCATAAAATCAAGTTTAGCTTTAAATTCACTTCAATGAAAACCTTTTATATTCAATCATCAACATGATGTTGTTTTCTTACATAGTTTCATGTAACAACAAGCCTTGCAACAGGTATCCTATATGGTGAGCAGGAAACATAATCTACTCCTATCTCATGAAAAAATTCTATTGACTTCGGATCACCACCATGCTCGCCACATACTCCAATTTTTATCAGTTTATTAACCTTACGTATTTTATGTACAGCTTCTTTGATCAACACTCCAACCCCATCTTTATCTATTGTTACAAAAGGATCACTATCGAGTAGTCCAGTTATAACATATTCAGGTAAAAATTTACTACTGTCATCACGTGATAGACCTAGTGTTGTTTGAGTTAAATCATTTGTGCCAAAACTTATAAAGTCTACAAGAGTAGCAATCTTATCTGCAATCATAATCGCTCTTGGTAATTCTATCATAGTGCCGAATTTATACTGCAATACATCACTTTCTATGCCATACTTAGATGCTGTTACAGTTCTCGAGTTTTCAACAATGTTCTTAACAAAACTTATTTCACCACATGTCATCACAAGTGGTACCATAATTTCAACACATGGTATGTTAGTATCTTTAACAATGCTCTCAGCCATTGCACTAAATATAGCATTAGATTGCGCTACATATATTTCAGGATAAGTAACAGCAAGCCTGCAACCTCTATGTCCAAGCATTGGATTGTATTCCTCTAATCTAGCTATTTCTGTTTTTATTTTTTCAACACCAACATTTGTGTTATGGCAGAAATTCTTAATATCCGCATCACTGTGGGGTAAAAACTCGTGCAAAGGAGGATCTAATAATCTTATGCAAATTGGTTTACCATTAAGTATATCAAATAGCTTTTCAAAATCCATTTGTTGATACTTAGATAGTTTCTCAAGTATTTTTTCCCTTACTGAGAGGTCATCAGCTAGTATCATCTGTCTCACATCATTGATTCTTTCAGGTGCAAAGAACATATGTTCTGTTCTACATAGACCTATGCCTGCAGCACCAAGCTCAATGGCAGCGCGCACATCATGTTCTGTTTCAGCATTGGCAAAAACTGCCATTCTTGCGTATTTGTCCATCCAGGAGAATAACATTTCTAATTCTGGCGAAACTTGTGATGTAGTCATTGGTATTGCACCAATGAAAATTTCACCTGTTGTACCATTGATCGTTATAATATCACCCTCATTAAATTGCTGATTACCTATTAATACAGTTTGACCATCTACTATAACCATATTTCTTACACTGCAGACACACGGTTTTCCCATACCACGTGCTACAACGGCAGCATGTGATGTCACACCACCTCTACCAGTCACTATACCCTGTGCTGCATACATACCTGCTATATCCTCTGGGCTTGTTTCATTGCGCACTAAAATCACCTTAGTATGCTTTGCAAGGGTTTCAGCCTTTTGTGGTGTAAACACTATTGCACCACTTGCAGCACCAGGCGATGCTGCAAGTCCGCTTGCTATCGGTACATCAGACCTTGTTGCATCAAGTTGTGGATATAAAATCTGCTCTAGAGTATGACTATCAATGTTGTGCAGCGCTTGTTCTTCTGTGACAAATCCTTCATTGACCATATCTACTGCAACCTTGGCAGCAGCATTGCCGCTGCGCTTCCCATTCCTTGTTTGCAGGATCCAGAGACTACCCTTTTCAACAGTGAACTCTATATCTTGCATATCACAGTAATGGCGTTCAAGCTTCTTAGCAATCACCTTTAATTGCCCAAAAACATCTGGCATTGAAACCTCCATTGAGACATCAACTTCAGCACCAACTCTTATTGCATCTGCTTTAGTCAAAGGATATGTATTATGAAATCCTGATACTACATCTTCACCTTGGGCATTTGGTAAAAACTCACCAAATATTGCATTTTCACCGTCAATTGGATTCCTAGTAAACAGAACACCAGTCAAGCTATCTTTACCTGCATTACCAAAAACCATTGATTGAATGTTGGCTGCTGTGTATAGATCGTGTGATATACCATTCCTATTGCGATAGACTCTCGCTCTTTCGCCATGCCAAGATTTGAAGACAGCCTCTATACTTGAGTGCAACTGTAGTTTTATATCCTGAGGAAATTCACTACCAGTTTCTTCAAATACCAGCTCTTTATATTTGCTTATGATTTCCATCATTAGATGGTCATGCATATTGTTTACTTCAGTGCAATCATGCAAAATCTTCTCAAACAATACAATATCAATGTTCAAGACAACATTGCCATACATCTGTATAAGTCTGCGATAGCTGTCATATGCAAAAAATTCATCGCCCGTTGCTGTTGCCAAAGCAACAACAGTTTTATCATTCAAACCTATGTTTAAAATTGTATCCATCATACCTGGCATTGATACTGGTGCACCAGATCTTACTGACACTAGGAGTGGGTTTGTATCAGAACCAAATATTTTTTTTGTCTCTAGCTCAAGTTTAGTCATATCATTTGATATTGCACTAACCATCTCGTCACTCAAAACATAACCAATATCATAATACTGCTTACACGCTGCTGTTGTTAAAATAAAACCAGGAGGTATTGGAATGCCTATTGTGCACATCTCTGCAAGATTTTTGCCCTTGCCCCCCAAGAGCATTACATCAAGCATTGTTACAATGTTTGAAGCATTTAATTTGACCTGAGGTGAAAAAAAGTATGTTTGTTTTGTTATTTTATCCACTTCTCACACGATACTAATTACAGTGTTTTTTATATTATTAGTTATCTCCCAAGAAACATATTTGCAAGCATTTAAATCATGATGCATTTTTGATCAGGTTTTCAAACCAAATACCACCATCTCCCTCCATACTATATTTCACTGCATTGATCAACATGTAATTTAATAAAAAATTCGATATTTCATATCACCACTTCACATTGTGGTACTGCATGATATACAACCGACGATAATATAGACAAGCAAGTTGTGACAAATTTCACTGCATTGATCAACATGTAAACTTGCTGTAAATGATATGTGCTTAATTATAGGATGTTATAGGATGGTTTTTATCCTTCGTTTTCTTCTCGCTGCTCAGCCATATCAAAACTGACATGTGACGTAACCATCTCAGGAGCAACTGCAATGCTAGATAGCTTTTTGATTTTTTCCTCTATCTCTTGTGCAATTGTGTGATTCTCTTTCAAATATCTTTTGGCATTTTCTTTTCCCTGTCCTATTTTCTGATCATTATATGAAAACCATGCGCCGGATTTCTCTATAATATTGTTTGCAACACCTATGTTGATCAGCTCACCAACCTTTGATATGCCCTCACCATACATGATATCGAAATCAACTACTTTAAATGGTGGTGCAACCTTGTTTTTTATAACCTTTACACGCGTCTCATTACCTAGTATCTCATCCTTATCTTTTATTGATCCAGTACGTCTTATATCGAGTCTCACTGAGGCATAGAATTTCAATGCATTACCACCAGTAGTTGTTTCTGGACTACCAAACATCACACCTATTTTCATCCTGATTTGGTTGATGAATATCAACACACAGTTAGAACGAGAAATATTTGCTGTCAGTTTCCTCAATGCTTGGCTCATCAGTCTTGCCTGTAGACCCATATGGCTATCACCCATATCACCCTCTATCTCAGCCTTTGGCACAAGAGCTGCAACACTATCAACAACTATTATATCAAAAGCTCCAGAGCGTACAAGTGTATCAGTAATATCAAGTGCCTGCTCACCATTATCCGGTTGTGATACAAACAAGTTGTCTATATTTACACCAAGTTTTTTTGCATAAACTGGGTCAAGAGCATGCTCTGCATCTATGAATGCAGCTTCTCCACCTTGTTTCTGTGCTTCTGCTATTGCATGCAGTGTTAAAGTTGTTTTACCAGAGCTTTCAGGGCCAAAAATTTCTATGATTCTACCACGTGGATATCCACCAACGCCCAATCCTATATCTAAACCAACAGAACCACTAGGAATAACTACAACATCGTGTTTTGGTTTACTACCTAGTCTCATTATTGATCCCTTACCATACGCTTTCTCTATTTGATTAAAAACTGCCTGCAGTGTTTCTTTCTTATTATTCATTTCAATGATGTTGTGAGATTTGTATTAGTTATTACAATCGACACAAGTAGGACTGTTAGTATCACTACTTGGTTGTGCACTGCAACAACGCTGAACTAGTGCCATGTATCCACTTTTGATTATAGCATAACCATTATTGGAGTTACAATATTACTGTGCATATATTTTGTGGTATGCACAGATCAGGATTAATAGTGAGCACCCACATGCTGTAATTCCATCATTGAGCTCAGATATCATCAACTACTTATCAACGGCTTCGTTGTTTTATTTCATGTTTAACACTGTCAGTGAATCTCTTGACTTGTTCTTTTGCCGTATTGTGTGTGATGTAGCAGTTGTCTTTTCTTAAAACAACATTTATTGCTTGTTTCAATAAGTCCTTTATTTCGAGCCACACATTTGGTTCTGTTTTAATGTATGCACTTAGTTGTTGTGGAGTATTTATATTATTCTTATGGAGAAGCTCTTTAAAACTAACAATATTATCATATAATTCCTGATCTGTTTTCCGCACCATATAATCCAACACATTTTTTGTATTAAAAATCATCTCCATGTAACTATCATCAGGCAATTTTTCACACATTTCATTTAGCAGCGATGAAGTTGCAAGAAGATTTGCATTAACATTACGTGCAAGGACTGCTATCAATCCACTTTCACAACATGCATTGAAAAACTCTTGCCCTAGATGCTTATCAGTTAATACAAGTGATATATGAGTTTGTCCTAATTTCTCTATAATTTCCTTCAGCAATTCGTTATCTCTACAAGAGTAGAAAAGTTTTTTACTTACATTTCTCATTGCATCAGCATCATAACCTCTTTCTAAAACACATAACATGTTTGCTAAATCACTTCCATCCAATTTCTCTATAATACATTGTAGTGACTGTTTCTCACTACAATAATCAAGAAGCTGATTTTTATATATAACATCTTTCAGTCTATCTTGATCGAGTTGTTCTATGACAGTTCTGAGTAATGGGTTATTTTGACACATTTGAAGGAAGTGCTGCCCAACAGCTTTGTTTGTTATGATAGTAACTAAATCAAATTGATCAAATTTTTTTATTATATCTTCCGATAATGCATTTTGTTCAAGAAATTGTTTGTCATCATTGTTACATATCATCCTTGCTAGTACATCTCCACTCAGGTTATTTATGTTATGTAGTACCATTGTTGATCACGTGATGAAAATTGCTATATAATTGAAAGTATAACATGATTTGTTATATCATCCCTGATTTTATATTGAATATATTGCAATTTCATTGACTTTCTTTTCCAAAAGTTGATAACGTGTCTTTGTGCTCTTGCACACAATCCTGATAATACTGCGTGCGTAGTCAAAAATCTCATTGCCAATAGATGAAGGTGGTATATACAGCTTATAAATGTGGACAGATCGGCAAATAACCCTCCCATATACAACTTTAAAGCCTATTGTATAGGCATATCACTCATATTATATATCTTACCAGGTATTTGTTTTAATATATACTCAGCAGCAGTGATTGCACCATTTGCAAAAACTCCCCTGTTCATTACGTGATGAGAAAGAGTGAGGACTTCTGTATTCGTTGATATAATAACATCATGATCTCCTGCAATTTTACCATATCTGAGTGATGCTACTTCAATCTTCTCCACCATATTAGTTGCTAAAATATCACTCTTTAGCATCTTTGCTGTGCCTGATGGCTTATCAGCCTTCATTTTATGATGTTTTTCTAGAATTGACACATCAACATCAACACAATTTCTGTGAAATGCCGCAATAGCAGTCCTTGCAATGTCTGATAATATTGAAACACCTAAAGACATATTTGCGGAATAAAAAATTGGTATCATATTTGCATACTCTGATATTTTCTCCATCTCCGCAGCTGAAAACCCTGTTGTGCCACATACTACTGCTATTTTTTTTCTACTGTTTGCACAGGCTTCTAGTAGCAATAGTGATGATACAGGACGTGTGAAGTCTATAATAACATCACAAGCTGTTATGAGGTCATTGAAATCATCAGTACATATTATATTGCTGCTTTGCTCATGCGATGTCCCTATAGCATCAACTACACTTCTTGAATATAATGCTGTTAGAGTAAAGAATGTATTATCACCTGATAAAAATCTGTTACATAGTGCTCTACCAATCCTTCCTGTACATCCAGTTATGCCAACCTTATGTTTTTGCATGAGTTTGTATTTATTATTAAATGACTGTATAATCTATCATTACTAATAAACCCACTAACAATTGTAAACAAGACATATGAGAAATATGTTCAATAAGAATAGGTATGTGAAGGCAATGCTGAAAGCATGTGAGAAAGTAATTGCAAGTCTTAGCCGTGATGTAATTGAAATCGGATGTTTACAAAGTTCTCGTAATTTGAAGGATTTTGTTGGTAAGTCAAAGATTTGGTTTGAAAGGAATATAGCGTCAGAACTAAGCACTATCACTGAAAGCAAGATGGTTCTGTGTGAATCCGATGGCGCTATCCGTAGCTTACAACACCTTGATAGGTTAAGTGATGGAGTGGACAAGAGAGCATTTGGTGATAAAAGTATGTATTGGTTCATCACTGAAATTGATGGGTGGGACAATTTTACACATGGTAATGCGGAGGTAGCATTTTCAATATCGTTGATGCAGCTTGAAGAGGGTCGGGAATTCAATCTTGAAGATATTAGTACATATAATATTGTAGTTGCATGCATGTGTTTACCAACAATGCAAAAAATCATTTTCACAGAATCAGAACATGGTGTTTTCATTTCATCTGGATCCATAAGTGGTGATAAAGTAGTTATGAATAGTTCTATCAATATTGGAGTACCTCAAATTATGATTGCTACAGACTTAAATATTTTAGACAACATCCCAGGTGATGATCTTGCAATATATCAACATCTTGCTAAAAGAAGCATATCATTTTTATCATCTGGTAGTGTTTTATATGATATCGCAAGACTGCTCGAGAACAAGGTTGATATATGTATATATCATAAGATTTCCACACCATATCTGCTTCGAACGGCACAATTCCTCGTCACAGAATGTTATGGTTCAAACTTTTTTATAGAAAAACAAAATATATATATTATGGGAAAACAATCGATAGTTAATAGCATTAGAGGTATATTTAAATAATATAATCATCTAACACTGACCCATTTACATATTCTCATATAAAAACTAACATTTGCAATGAGTGCAATAAAAAAGGAATACATATGTATGAACTGCCAACAAAAGTACAAGCAATGGGTTGGTAAATGCAGTACGTGTAATGAATGGAATACAGTAGAAACAATTGTCAATGAGCTAAGTAATGTTAAGAAGCTGAGTTATTTAACAATGAAGGAGCGTAATACATCACAAATCAACTCACTGTCGTTTGATACTCTTGGTAAAACTAATGACGAACAAAATGATACAGCATTTACACATAGTGCGGGAAGGTATGTAACAACAATATCAGAACTTGACAGAGTACTTGGTGGTGGATTTGTATGTGGCACAACAGTGTTGATTGCTGGAGAGCCTGGAATAGGCAAGTCAACACTTTTACTACAGTTATGTAATGCAATGGCATCAGACAATCTCTCAACATGCTATATCAGTGGTGAAGAATCAACTGGGCAAATAAAGGTGAGAGCTAACAGGATGAATATAGTGAATTCAAATGTAAAGCTCATTACAACAACATCACTCGATGAGATTATACTGATAATAAATAATATGAAAGCTCCTGGTGTTGTTGTTATAGATTCAATTCAAACGGTTGTAACTGATGATGTTGGTGGTATGCCAGGTACTATATCCCAAGTCAAAGCTTGTACACTAGAACTAGTTAATACTGCTAAAACACTAGGGATTTGCCTTATATTGGTTGGACATATTAACAAGGAAGGGCAAATTGCTGGACCAAAACTTTTAGAGCATATGGTTGATGTTGTGCTTCTATTTGAGGCTGATAATACAAAACAATATAGATTGATAAGAGGTATCAAAAACCGCTATGGTTCAACAAATGAGGTTGGGATATTTGAAATGTCAAATACTGGACTGCTGGAGGTTACCAATCCATCAAGAATATTTATGCCTGAAAATAGGCAAAACATTAGTGGTTCTTGTGTGTTTGCTGGTATTGAAGGAACACGTGGTATTTTAGTTGAAGTGCAGGCACTTGTAGTGCCATCATTTCTTCCAACACCAAGACGTGCAGCAATTGGTTGGGACAATAATAGATTATCGATGATGATTGCTATTCTCAATGCGAGAATGGGAGTTAATATGATGGATAAAGAAGTGTACTTAAATGTTGCTGGGGGTATGAAAATCAATGATCCAGGGTTAGACCTGGCAGTAGCAGTAGCGCTTGTCTCAGCATATAAAAACATCATAATCAGCCATGATACAGCATTTTTTGGTGAAGTGGGATTGTTAGGTGAGTTAAGAAGCGTCTCTCATATTGATGTTAGGGTGAAAGAATGTAAAAAGCTTGGATTTAAAACAATTGTGACATCTGTATATAGTAAATGTGATAGTGATGATATATGTGTATACCAAATAAGACATATAAGAGAAATAGCAAAACTTCTTAATAAGTAACAAGTGAATTATGGTTGCTATTGACATATGCCCTAACATTTGATATATAGTTGTTGTTATATTGATCGCTGATCAAATATAATAAATAAAAACAAATATAAATAATAGTATGTTAAGTAATAACGATGCTAAGATAGCTCTTGCTATAATAGATGTGATGGAGAATGGAAGTGCAGAACAAAGAGCAGTAATCACATCACAACATATCAGTAATGTACTTAATAGCAATGATGTTAGTGATAATAGAAAAGCTGCTGTTATAGTAAATGTGATGGTGGGTGGAAGTGCAGAACAAAGAGCAGTAATCACATTACAACATATCAGTAATGTACTTAATAGACAGGATGTTAGTGATAATAGAAAAGCTGCTGTTATAGGAAATGTGATGATGAAGGGAAGTGCAGAACAAAAAGAAGTAATCACACCACAAGATATCAATAAGGTACTTGATAGCAATGATGTTAGTGATGATAAAAAGGCTGTTGTTATAGTAAATGTGATGGTGGATGGAAGTGCAGAACAAAAAGAAGCAATCACACCACAAGATATCAATAAGGTACTTGATGACAAGTATGTTAGCAACGATAAAAAGGCTACTATTATAGCAGATGTGATGGAGAATGGAAGTGCAGAACAAAAAGAAGCAATCACACCACAAGATATCAATAAGGTACTTGATGACAAGTATGTTAGCAACGATAAAAAGGCTACTATTATAACAGATGTGATGGTGAAGGGAAGTGCAGAACAAAAAGACGCAATTACACAACAACATATCAGTAAGGTACTTAATAGCCTGGATGTTAGTGATGATAAAAAGGCTGCTGTTATAGCATATGTGATGGTGGGTGAAAGTGCAGAACAAAAAGACGCAATTACACAACAACATATCAGTAAGGTACTTGATAGCCGGCATGTTAGCAACGATAGAAAGGCTACTGTTATAGCAAACGTGAAGGATGGTACAGTACAACCAGACAAATACATATACAAACCTAATAGCCAGAACAATAATGCAAAGGCTCTGGCTATTATGCTTTCGATTGGGCGTAGAGCGCAAGAAATCAAACAACAAGATCTCAATGGTGTACTTAATAGCAATAATGTTGGGAATGATAAAAAAGCTTATATTATAATAGATATGATGATGAAGGGAAGTGTAGCACAAAGAGCACTAATCACATCACAACATATCAATAATGCGTTTAATAGCTATGGTATTAGTGCTAATATTAGTGCTGATATTATGAACAGTGTGATGGAGTATGGCAGTGTAGAACAAAAAGCACTAATCACACCACAACATATCAGTGATACGCTTAGTAGCCATGGTATTGACAGGGGAAAGGCTGGTATTGTAAAAAGTATAATGAAGTATGGCAGTGTAGAACAAAAAGCACTAATCGCATCACAAATCAGTAATATGCTTAGTAGCCATGAAAAGGAGATTAACAAGGCTAGGATTATAAAAAGTATGATGGAGTATGGCAGTGTAGAACAAAAAGTACTAATCACATCACAACATATCAGTGATGCGCTTAGTAGCCATGAAGAGTATATTAATGACAAAGCTGGTATTATAAACAGTGTGATGGAGTATGGCAGTGTAGAACAAAAAGCAGTAATCACATCACAACATATCAGTGATGTACTTGATAAAGATGCTATTAACCATGCAAAAGCTGATGTTATAAGGCGTACGATGGAGTATGGAAGTGCAGAACAAAAAGGAGCAATCACACCAGCACATATCAATAATATACTTGATGGCCAGCCTTTTTTTAAGACAGACAGGGATTTTAGTGATAACAGGATTTTTTATTATAACAAGGTTTTTGTTATAAAAAGTGTGAGTGAGCATGGAAGTGCAGCACAAAAAGACGCAATCACACAATATATCAGTGCTATACTTAATAGCAATAATGTTATCAACGATGACAAGGCTACTATTATAGTATATATGATGGTGAAGGGAAGTGTAGAGCAAAAAAAAGCAATCACACCAGTACATATCAGTAAGCTACTTAATAGCGATGGTGTTAGTAACCCTGAAAAGATTGCTGTTATAAAAAGTGTGAGTGAGTATGGAAGTGTAGAACAAAAAGGAGCAATCATATCACAAGATGATATCAGTAATGTACTGGATAGACAGGATGTTAGCAACGATAAAAAGACTACTATTATAGTATATATGATGGAGAATGGAAGTGCAGAACAAAAAAAAGCAATCACACCAGCACATATCAGTAAGCTACTTAATAGCGATGGTGTTAGTAACCCTGAAAAGATTGCTGTTATAAGACGTACGATGGAGTATGGAAGTGCAGAACAAAAAGACGAAATCATACGATATATCAGTGATATACAGGAAAAATTAAGCCTTTCTGGCCAAAAGACTCAAACAGAAACATTTGTGTCAAAAGAACTAGAAAGAAGAGATCACGACAAAGATCAAGGTCCTCAAATATAAACCATCAATTCTGCACTGTATTTTTTCTATCAGTGCAGTTTATCTTTTAAAACAATCGTTACATCCGTATATAGTAAATATGGTAGTAATGATATAAGGTAAACAATATTGCTATTTCCCAATGCAGAAAGTGCTAAAAATCTTATCCAACACCTCATCTAATGTTATTTCTCCTGTGATTGATTGTATTGCTATAGCTGCTAACCTCACATCCTGTGCTGCGATTTCCATTGGCTTATCAGTGCTAAAGTTTTCCAGGTGAGATATGCATTCTAAGAGTTTTTGCTTTTGTCTGTGCTGGGTTGTAACAACCATGTCATTTGCAATACTATATTTATCAACTATTATTTCTTCTAACTTTTGCATCAGGATTTGGACATTGTATCCTGTATTCGCTGAGAATGGTACTATGGTTGATAATGATCCACTAATCATATCGTAAGATATTATCTTACTACAGATGTCGTATTTATTCAGCAAGACTACTGAATTCTCCAACAACGTAACATCATTAGATATCAGATACTGCATAGTAAAATGATATACTGCCATATCTATATCTTCTCCCCTCATTTTATTCATTATATCATTTACATCAACAACATAGATTCTTATGTTGGCAGACTTCAACCTATTTTTTGCACGTCTAATACCTTCTTGCTCGATTATATCATCTGTCATAGTAATATCACGTATGCCAGCAGTGTCATAGAGTGTAACACCAATGCCGTTTATTTGCATATTGACTTGTATAATGTCCCTCGTAGTGCCAGCTATATCCGATACTATTGCTATCTCTTGTTGTGTCAACAGATTCATCAGTGTGGATTTACCAACGTTTGGAGCACCAATAATAGCAATATGCAAACCATTTGATACGATTGTTGCCTTATTGCTAATCATGAGATGCTGCTGCATATCACATATAAGCTGTTTGATACTAGCTTTTGCCTGTTCTAATGCTACATCTGGTATGTCGTCATCTGGAAAATCTATATACGCCTCAATTTGTGCCATCACACCAATCATAATATCTTTCCAAGTATTATATAAGTTTTGCAGTTGCCCTGACATCTGATTGATAGCATTACGTCTCTGTATTGAGGTTTCAGCATGTATCAAATCACCTAATGCTTCAACGGCTATCAAATCCATTTTGCCATTTTCAAATGCAATTCTTGTGAATTCACCTGGTTCTGCCATGCGCAGGCCATCCATTTTACCTAATACATCTATTACGTCATTTATTACTGCAATACTCCCATGCAAATGGAATTCAACAACATCTTCACCTGTAAAACTATTTGGTGATGTAAAGAATATCACCATTGCCTTATCAAGCACTTCTCCTGTGTAGGGAGATTTTATGATACAGCACGTTGCCTTCCTCGGTTTAATGTGTTCTTTATTTGTCAATGCTGTCAATACAGCATATGATTTTGTGCCACTGATTCTTATTACCGCAATTCCAGATTTTCCTCTTATAGTTGAAAGAGCATATATCGTCTCATTATTCATTTGTCCTGCATACTGATATTTGTTCTGTAAGACAGAATATAGCTTTCTGTCTGTACCGTAATATACACTTATTCACATACATCAACATGTTACTATCACTGATTTGATTGAATTTTTTGTGAAAAGATTTTTTCTCATACCAATTGAGTATCTTTCCTAAAATCTTATACCATATAGGTTGCCATATTAATGCTTGAAAATTAACTTATTTATTTATTATTCATCAATATTGACAAACATAGTGTGTCATGATATAAGATTGATCGTCCTATCCAATAGCAATAATATAATGAAACCAGTTATGCAACCAAAATATGTAACAATATTAAGTAATATAGAAAACGGCAATCTTGACATCGAGAGCTATGATACCGACATTCGAGACTTGTCTGCAAATGATTTTAGTAAACTAATGTGTAGAACCAATTATGCGGAAGAACTTTGCAAGTATATTATAGAACACCATCCGTCTATCATACGAAAACTTAATGTGAATGATATAACGCCAATTTTACTTCACTCACCCATCAGCAAAACACTTTTGGATTATCTTAAAGAACATCGTCTCCAATTATTAGTGGATAGCCTTTGCAGTTTTGGCTTAAAATCATACGAAATAGCAAAAGCTATACCAGCAACAATCCTTGCAACATTATTAGATAATGAAAATATTAGATGTAGCCAGAGACAAATCCTACTAACATATATCTTGTATAGCGGAACGCAGGATCAGAAAGCGATTGTTACAAGGAATCGTATTCAGAGTGCCATGCAGAAACAAATCTCTGAAGTTGGAATGACATTTGCTGAAGAAGGTTATGATATTGTCAGTAGCCAAGAAGCTTTTTGTACATTTATTCTTAGACTACTTAGAAGCACAGATTATGCTTCATTAGTTCAGCCACACCATATTCGAGGTATATTTACTAAAATAGATGAGAGAAATGAGATGGGTAATAATTTGAAAATTAGTAGAAGTGCTGTAATGTCTGCAATTTTAGCAGCACAATGTAAGGATCCATTGATGAGATTAGTGGGACAACAGAAAGATCCATTCGCACAACGTTTTATGTTCACACAAGAGCAGATTTTGGATGCACTCGATGCTGCATCTCCAATAAGCACACATAACATAATCGCTCGTATAGTCCTGCTAGAACGACGTCATAACATTGCCATATACGGACAGACTATAAGATCGATACAACAAAACGTTTGGTCTAAAATACTTACTGATGGCAATCAGCTTAACAGTGCTATACACGCTATGATGTTATATGGTCACGCCAATTTAATAACGGAAGAGCATATCATAAGAGACCTTGATAGTAATACTATAGTACCAACTGCTAATGTGCCAGTTAACGGCCTTAAAATAATAAATATGATAGGCATGTTGATATATGGTGTACACTGTCATCTTATAACACAAGCGCGTCTTGAAACAATGTTAGATGATAACACATGGGAGACACGAGCTTTGCTAATGGAACTTATATTTTACAAAGGCACACCTGAACAAATCCAATATATTTCATGTAAACATATACATGATATATTGCCGAAGAGCTCTCTTGCTTCAGCATCCGCATGCTATCCATGCATTTCCGCACTGTTATCATATGGCACAGAGGAACAAAAAGCGTACTGTCGTTATTTTATCAAGGAATCAGAGAATCGTAAGTTGCAGTGTATTGCCTTGCTTGCAGAACCACACATCGTTGACGTGAGCATCACAACAATACAAGAACCGGCAATTAACAGAGTCATAGATCTGCTGTTCAATCAGCCGCCTATATTTTCCAAACTAGCGATGGAATATCGCATTATGCGCCTTTTACATTTTGATAACGCAAACAACACCATAGCAACATCATTCAAATATGCGACAATAGATAAATTGTCACAAGATGCAATAGTACGACTTTCAGAAAAATGTCTTCTAGCAATTTTGAGTGATACAAAACGACCACCAAAGTTCTCTGTGAGGAAAATAGCAAAAAAGATATTTGTAAGCGCAACATCAGAACAGTTACAACGATATATAGCGCTTATGAATGATGCAAGCATACCTCAATACATAAGGCATGATTTATTTGCTGCAATGATACAGCAACGAGAAGTACTACAGGATAGATTGCCAGACAGTATAAATAACATACTAGCTGGTCAATCGATAAATCATAATCAGCCTAACAACAATGCAAACCAAGGGATAGGAATGTAAAAATAAGTGTTCAATAACTGCTGTTGATATTAATGTTGTTACTCATCAGTTAGCTTCATACCAACAGCATGGTATCCACTATCAACATGGATTGTTTCACCAGTGATACCAGTGCTCATATCACTCAGTAGGAATACTGCAGTATTAGCAATCTCTTCTCCTGTAACATTGCGATATAGTGGGGTGTTTTTCTCATACCAATTGAGCATCTTTCTAAAGTCAGCAATACCAGAAGCTGCAAGGGTTTTTATGGGACCAGCTGATATTGTATTCACTCTTATGCCATCACATCCCAAATCAAGTGCTAAATACTTCACACTTGTTTCCAATGCTGCCTTTGCTACACCCATTACGTTGTAATTTGGTATTGCCTTTTCAGCTCCATAGTAACTGAGTGTTATCATACTACTACTAGATCTAGTATTAGTTGTTTGTTTCCTCATCAATGGAGATAAATATTGTGCGACTGCTGTTAGAGAATAGCATGAGACGTTCATTGTATTGAGAAAGTTATCTAAAGATGTGTCAACATATCTGCCACGCAATTCATTTTTATCTGAGAAAGCTACAGCATGTACAATGAAGTCCAGACTATGCCACTTTGTTGCAATCATATCAGCCATTCTCTTGATTGAAGTAGTGTTGCTAACGTCACACTCAACAAAATTATTGCAATTGATTTTTTGTCCTAGTTGTATAACTCTCTGCTTTATCATATCATTAGGGTATGATAAATATAATTCTGCGCCATTTACACTACACGCATTTGCAATATACCAAGCTATGGACATCTCATTTGCAATACCCATGATCAATCCTTTTTTTCCGTTTAGCATTGTTTTGATCTTGTGATTTATTTTACTTTGATTCAATCAGTTATTTTTACTGTATGTTTATTTTTAGCACAATACCAATATTTAGACTAATGGTATTATTATATTAGTTTGATTTCTATTGATCAAGTTTTTGAGTGACAATATAGTGCATTGCTACAACTAATAGCAAATCTATATTTGTTTTTAATTAGCTAAAATGTGTGCATTAATTGATCAATAGTATGTTAGATTTCTTAATTAAATTTTAATATATTGTTTACTACTATCAATGGTAGTGTTTATCAACAAAACAAAAAAATATTTGGCTATCAGATGCGATGGTTTAGTAGCACAGTACTGGGGCTTGCAAGTGGATATTGTCTTGCCACATTATACAGTATGGATCATACACAAGCCAATGAACGATTCCATGGTGAAGATATAAGATACCAACATACAATTGATGGACAGTATGCTATAGCAAAACAATTGGTATGTGAAAATAATTTTCTTGCTGGATTTTGGGGGATAACAATAGCAAATTGTATCTCATTAGGAACTGATTTTTACAATGGGTATACATCGAAAAAAGAAGTTAAGTGCACATTCACAAAAGTGCTCGATGATGAAGATAATGATGTGTCACAAAACAGTGTTCTCGTTGAGTATAATGGAACAATCAAGTTATTTGATGGCACAGATGTGCTATGCAAATTAGTGCAATGTGCACTGCCAATTGCATATTGCATAACACACAAACAAATACAGAACAGTATAATGCCTGGTACGGTTTTTGCTCTTACATTGAATATCGCAATACAATTTGCTAGTGATCTTCTAAGTATCCAACCAATATCAGTATTGCAATTTGATGATATGGACATGAAATTTGAAGATAATATCGAGTACGATAATATGCTCATCACTAACATATATACTGTGGATGGATTGATAATATCTTAGGAAATTAACTTTACTCTTTTAAAAAGTCGTAAAAAATTTTCTGTCGTTGCAGTTGCAACGGCCTCATATGAGATTTTTCTTATACTAGCAATGGTTTTTACAACTTCAACAATATAAGATGGCTCATTGGTTTTGCTACGATATGGTACTGGAGCAAGGAATGGAGCATCTGTTTCTATTAGTATTGATTCTAATGGTAGTTTTATGAAAACATCACGAACTGCTTCAGCGTTTTTAAATGTTATGATACCAGATGCTGATACGAACAAACCCATATCTACACATTTGGCAGCAAATTCATAACTACCAGTAAAACAGTGTAATACTCCTGCGAATTGTCTTACTTTCATTTGTTTATTGATAATACTTAATGTATCATCTTCTGCTTCTCTAGTATGGATTATAACTGGTATAGCAGTCTGTTGTGATGCAATGATATGTTGTTCAAAGCTCTTTTGCTGCATTGATATTATCTCTGAATCATTTGTTCTATAATAATCCAGTCCAGTTTCTCCAAATCCTGTAACTTTAGGATCGTTATCCGCCATTGATATTAATTGCTGTGCATCTACAATAGGAGCTCCGTGAACATTAAGCGGATGAATGCCAACAGAGTAGAAAACGTTCTCGTATTTGTATGCAATATCACGTATCTGTGACACTTCATTCATCCTAGTGCATATTGTTTGCATGATACCAACACCAGCATCTGTAGCTCTTGATACGATATCATCTATTCTTTCAGAGAGTCTATCATAATTCAAGTGACAATGGCTATCAACTAAATAAATATTATAGGTCATTGATGTAAGTAGGTATTAGTTGCTATTAATAGTCAAGTATGATACACGGAATATCATTGGCATTCCTGATGCCATGATGCCATAGTAAACATTAACAATGTGATTGCAAATGCAAATCAAACAAGAAAATCTCAAGGGGAGTTTATCATCAAATTATCAGAAACGTGAAGATGAACTACACAAGTGTAATCAAAAAAATAAAGATAAGATAAATGCACAGCGTCTGATGCCTATATCAAAAGGGATTCGAAAACAGCAACAAAGAAATACATGTGCAATCATTAATGAAGAGAAGCATCAACATATGATGTCTGAACTATACAGGCAATATCATGGCAGGATATGATAAGGCAATGCAAGGATATACCATGGCAAGAAGAAGAGGCTGAGCTGGTAGAACAATGAGGGAATAGCATTTAATCACGTGTTACGAACCATATATTGCAACTACAAGTAAATATATGGCACAGCATCCCAACATCTAACCAACATGAGGTTGGGTAGAGTAAGAAGAAACATAAGGATCAATTCTTAATGTAAAATCTTCCTTCTGTTGTACCGAGGATTTTACCTTCATCAGATTGCAGTATGAAGTCTATTTTACGGTATACAGCTATACCATTCGTTTTTAGTGTTCTAAGAGTTTTATATGGTAACAAAACAATCATCTGTGCTTCTAGCGTTTGCCCAGGTTGTAGTTTGAAACAAGATTTCCGTGCATAGTCTTGACTAACACCTTGTATATCAATTAATGCACCTTCAAGCCCATCAACACTTAAACACATATTGTCTTGCGGTATTGGTCTCTTATTAAGTATATTAATACTGTAAGTGTTTCTTATGCTTCTATCAGGAGTAAGTGTAAAAAGTGGAGAATGCATTTTATCAACTTGTAAAATTATAGAGCTCTTATTGATGAGTGCATATAGAAAAACGGAGCTTGCTATAGCAAAAACACAACAATACATTAACACTTTTGGTCTAGAGAATATTTTTCGAATTGTATGGGGTAACTGATGATATAGTATTGTTTTATACTGTGTCGAATGCCATCTTTTTTCAAGATATTTTGCTGAATTCATACTGATATACTCAATTAGTCCTTTGGGTCTATTGAGTTTTTCCATGACAGAATCGCAAGCATCAATGCACAATCCACATCCAATGCATGGCATTTGCAAACCATTTCTAATATCTATACCCATTGGACATGCAATTACACACCTTTCACAGTCTATGCAATCACCATAATTTACATTATCATCATGATGGTTTTGACCACGTGGCTCTCCTCTCCATGCATTATATGTTACTAATAATGTATCGTTATCGACCATTGCTGATTGGAATCTTCCATAGGGACACATATATACGCACACTCTTTGACGTAAAAATCCAGCAAACATATATGTTGTACTGGTTAGCACTACTAACCATAGTGCACCATTCGTACTAACACATCCATGCAGTAAATCAGATAGTAAGTTTTTTACATCATAAAAATATCCAACCCAGCCAAATGCAAACAAAAAGCTGAAAAGTAACCACACTAAATGAGTAAGAGTCTTTCTTATGAACTTATCTGCTGACATTGTCATTGCATCAAGTTTCATCCTAGCATTCCTATCACCCTGTAATAGTGTTTCAACCATCATAAATAAGTCTGTCATAACAGTATGAGGACAAGTATAACCACACCATATTCTTCCAAAAAGAGACGTTACTATAAATAATCCCATTGCAGATAGAATTAATGTAAAAGTTAAGTAATATAACTCGTCTGGCCATATAATAATGCCAAATAGATAGGCCTTTCTTGCTGGTAAATCTATAAGCATAGCTTGATTAGGCATATCATATCCTCTATGATATGGTACCCAGGCACCACACATATAAATGAGTAGTAAGAACACTCCCCATAAGTCTTTTATTGTTCTATATTTTCCTAAAAAGCGTTGAGGATATATTTTATGCATTGGCATATGTGTGTATCATGTTGATTCCATAACACAACCATCTACAGCATGACACTACAAATGGAAAGATATATATGATCAATATATCAGCAATAGTTTTATTTTATGTGTATATCATACCACTTATAACAGTGAGTTTATGAGTTCTTGCGCTCTATAAATTTTTTCGTTCTGCAGTATTGCTAATTGGAGTAGTTCATGATGTTTGCTGTGTAGCTGTTCGTTGTTTTTTACTATGCTAGAGTAGATCTACTCACTTGTTTTATTCATTCACTTCCCCCTATTCTAACGCATAATAGTAAATATTTAGTGCCCATTATATCAATCAATTGTTAGGAGCTTAATACTGAAAAAAAATATCTTTATTAATGATTATTCAAGATTAAAACATAAATTGGTAATAAGTGGACTCATTGAAAACTATGGTACAATGCTCACAGCATTAGTTGAGCAATAATTGAGATTGATATTCTACGCCACTAGCACACTCATCACCCAGTGCAGTTGAGAATTCATAATTTTCATCTTTTTGATTGTCATCGTTTGTTTCAATAAGCAGTGGATCTATAGTTTGATAGTTTTGTATGTCAAATGGCATATATGTTACGCCGCCATATAGCGTCTCAGCATCTTCAGCAGCAAGTAAATGCAAGATTTTAGTACCTATGACACCATACCATGCATATTTTTGCATCTTATCAAGGAAATCTTTACTTTGTTCATTGGCATCAGCATGATCAATCTTTGTGAACAGAAGATTGGTTATTGTTAATACATTAGCGAGGAGTAGCGTAATATTATAAAGATCAAATAAAGATACTATTGGTATATTTGGCTCTATAATCTTCCATTGTACTTGACCATCTTGCGTTTCAACGAGCTGTTTTTTTGTATAGCTATCTATAAGGGTGTTTTTTTGCGTGTATGATTCATAAATATTATGAACAGCATATGCTATTAGCGTTGTTGATGCAATAAATTGAACTTTTTGTTCAAAGAATGATGTAATGTTGCTGAATGTATTTGGCTTATTATCGCTTTGTGCTGGCTTCAGTGCACTGAGGCCACATAATACCGTACTAACGATTTCATGATTTAATACAGCTTTATACAATATACCGACACATGGTAACCAGCAAACAAACCCTTTTAACATCGATGAGTTGTATGGTTTGTAAATACCTATTGTTTCTATCTTTTTATTTTTTGTCATTGGATTTTATTTGATAATATAAATTTAGAGAAATTAACCACATTCTATGGATAATACTAGTGACACATGATACATACAAGTAATAATATACATTTCGTGGTTATAATACAGCAGGTTAAGATTCATATTTATTTAGCTTTTATTAAGAAAGTAGTTTTTATTAATATGCTTCAGTATAATTGAAGCAACCAATATTGTAAATGTACAAATAATGTTTATATGCGAGATATAACTGATGTCAATATGGACGCATTACAGCATGCAGTCATGCTGCTGTCAGAAAAGCCATTTAGAGCACAGCAAATATTTAACTGGATTTATAAAAAAGGTTGTACTAATTTTGGCGATATGACAAATCTTACTGCCTCTTTTAAGGAAAAAATTGCTGGTATATTTTCATTAAATAGGCCAAGGATAAATTGTGAGCTCTTGTCAAGAGATGGTACTGCAAAATGGGTGTTACGAATGGAGGATAGTAATGAGATAGAAACAGTTTTCATACCCGAGAAAACTCGTAGTACAATATGTGTATCATCCCAAGTTGGATGCACACTCACATGCAAATTTTGTCATACTGGCACACAACCACTTGTAAGAAATCTTACAGCTGGAGAAATTGTTTCACAGGTGTTGCTTGTAAAGGATTACCTAAATGATTGGTCTGCAATATCATCTGTCAGAAAGCTAAGTAATATAGTCTTCATGGGTATGGGGGAACCAATGCTAAACTATGATGCTGTCAAGAATGCTATTATTATTCTAACGAATCCAAGTGCATTGAATTTCAGTAAAAAACGCATCACAATATCAACCTCAGGTTTCATACCACAAATTGAAAAATGTGGACAAGAGCTAGGTGTGAGATTAGCAATATCACTCCATGCTGTCAGAGACGAATTGCGTGATTATCTAGTGCCAATCAATAAAAAATACCCAATTAGGCAGCTTCTAGATGCTTGCAGACAATATGCATTGTTGACTAATATGGAGAGAATAACGTTTGAATATGTCATGCTAGATAGTGTCAATGATACTGATGCTGATGCAAGGGAGTTGGTAACATTATTAAAGGGCATACCTGCAAAGGTTAATCTAATTCCCTTCAATCCATGGCCCAATACAGAATTTAAGTGCTCATCTAAGGAGAGAATAGCAAAATTCGCAAGTATTATAGAAAAAGCAGGTTATAAATCCCCAGTTCGTGTTACAAGAGGTCAAGATATCATGGCAGCTTGTGGACAGCTGAAATCTACAAGTATTAAAATAAATAGAAGTAAAAAGGATATATAGATGTAATATCAGTATTTATGATTATTGTAACTATCATCCAGCCTAGCTCTTGTATTAATGGAAAAGTTAGTATATAGTACCTCTCGATTGATATAATCAATACTGACATTATAACAACAACGGAACAAGCAAACAATGCAAAATACTGATGTACAAAACACTCAAATGAGAGAGAGGAGAAGAGAATCTCAAAGAGAACATCAAAGAGCACAAAGAGAGCTAATACGGAATAATCATGAGCTGACAAATCGGGTAATAAGTCAATCTGGCGAGATATTATCAGTGTTTATTTCTGATCTTTCTGAAACTGAACATATGAATGAACAGCTGTTTAATACTATCGAACCAGGAGAAGAACTAGCAGTAGCCATGCAGGATGATGATAATAATTCTGCAAACGCAAATCATAGCGAACAACAAGTAGTAGATACAGAACCAACATTGAAAAGAAAAGCTAGTTTTGCCGATTTAATTGATAGTGAAGCAAGGAAAAAAATCAAGAAAGAGCAAAGAGGCTATGTTGAAAGGTTAGAAGAAGAAAAATCTCAAGGGAACGAAAATTCACTTACAATGTAGAATCCTTCTATCTGTTATGCAAAGAACTTTCATGCTATTATTCCTCTGTTATAGTATAAAGTTCATGCTACGGTACATAATTGTATCTCTTTCTTTTCATATTATTTATTGTGTTTCTCATCATTACAATACCAATTGTAAGATAAAATAGTGATATGGCAATAAATGCTAGGATCAGAGGAGACAGAAGACTTTCATGGATTTTTATACCATCAAAACGAAAAACACTGCTATTTTGATGAATGCTATTCCATGCATTCACAGCAAATTTAATAATTGGAATATTAATGAGGCCTATGACTGCTAGTAATGCACTACTTTGGTATAATATCTTGTTGTTACTGCTGTGATAATTTGAATGCATATGCTGCATCATATAGCATACACTTAATATGCAAAATTGTATGAGAACAGCACTTAAACGAGGATCCCATATCCACCATGTACCCCATGCTGCTTTACCCCATATTGAGCCAGTAATTATAGTTATAGCTGATGTATGTAGTGATATAGTAAGTGTGATACTCGATGCTATATTACATAATTCATTATTATATATAAGATAATACACTGCAAAAATACCTAACAGTATATAAGTCACCAGTGATAGCCAGGCACATGGTACATGTATATACATAATCTTTACTAGCTCCCCTTGAAGATAATCATCAGGTACAAAATAGAATATCCAAATGGTTGTGATTGCATATGCTGTTATTGTCATCACAGTAAGAAGTATAACTATAGCAACAAAATGCCTCATGATGAAGTTTTTGGTTGACACTAATGTTTTTAAGAAAAAATTTCCCATTGTTGTTACATTGTTCATTACTGGAATTCTAACAAACTTTGATCAATCCTATTCATACAATCATCCTTATCTAGAATAGACATCATCTCATATATACCAGGTGATTTGAATGTACCTATGACTGCAGCACGTAAACACTGCATCACTAGTGCTTCTTTTATGTTGTTTATAATGGCAAAATTCTTGCAAATTTCTTTGATTGAGATAACGTTCCATGCAGTAATATTGCACAATTCATCTTGTAGACCAATTAGTAAACTCAGGTTCAATTGTGATAACATCATTTCATGTGATTTGTGATCGAGTGGATCGCATCTACCAACTAAAATACTGCACATACGTACCATATCAATCAAGGTATTACAGCGTGTTTTGAACAGAGGAATAGATAGTTTTATTTTTTGCAAAAATTCTTTTGATATATATTTTTCCTTATCAGGATATTTACAGCTTTCATCATACCAAAATGGCATTAGCATATCAAATAATCTGTCGTCATCAATGGCATTGATATAGTGCGCATTGATATAGTTCAATTTGTCAAGATCAAATTTTGCAGGTGCCTTGCTAATATCCTTTACATCAAACATTGCTGCTGCTGCTTGCATGTCAAATATTTCCTGTTGACCATCACCTCCCCATCCTAATCTTGTGAGATAATTACATAACGCTTCAGATAGGTAACCATGCTCTCTGTAGTGATCAACACCCAATGCCCCATGCCTTTTTGATAATTTATGACCATCTTGTCCATGTATCAGTGGTATATGTGTATGTTTTGGTATTTTCCAACCCATAGCATTATATATTGCCATCTGCTTGAATGTATTCATAATATGATCATCACCTCGAATGACATGAGTTACACCCATATCATGATCATCAATAACAACAGCAAGTAAATATGTTGGAGTGTCATCAGAGCGCAAGATAATCATATCATTTAACTCACTGTTGTTGATCACAATGCGTCCTTGTACAATGTCTTCAAAATAACTTTCTCCTTGCTCCTGCATCTTCATTCTTATAACTGGTTTCACATTCTGTGGAATAGGAAGCGATTGACCATCACGCCATGGACTGACAATTTTTGCAAATCCATTGTTACCTTTTGCCCTTTCGATATCATCTTGAGTCATATAACAGTAGTATGCTGCTCCACGTTTTACTAACTCATATGCTATAGCTCTATGCTCTTCAATACGTTGACTTTGTATAACAGCTTTGCCATCATAATCCAATCCTAACCATTTGAGGCTTGATAGTATTTGATCAGTTGCTTTCTGTGTTGAGCGTTCCTTATCTGTATCTTCTATTCGCAACAAAAACTTACCACCACAATGCCTAGCGTATAGCCAGTTGAAGAGTGCTGTTCTTGCACTGCCTATATGTAGCATACCAGTTGGTGAAGGGGCAAATCTAGTGATTACCTTTTCTGACATCATTGCATTTTATTTGGATGTTTATGAAAAATATACACAATATTTCTAACAATTGGTTGATTTTTTTATTACATGTGATCTCAACAGAATCTATAGTTACAGCTATAACAATCCATATTAATGCAAATAACATCATATGTACGTATGAAGGCATCATACTATAGTTGATAAAAATTTAATAAGTGACACTAATGTTGTTACCTATAGTGGAAATTTATAGTGATGTTGTATTACATCACGGGTATAAATATGTTATAATAAGTTCTATTGTTTTGTGAATAACTCAAGACAGAAATTAAAATAATAAAAAGGGGGAACTTAGTATGCGAGGCACAATAAAGAATTTGATAAATCGACTTAGTATTCATGGGCAAAGAGAAACAGTTAAAAATAAGGAAATTACTGAATTACTTGATAGTGGTGATGTCAGCGACGTACAAAAAGCAAGAGCGATAATCTCTGTACTTAAATATGGCAAGATTAAGCATAAAGAAGCAGTTGAAAATAAGAAAATTACTGCATTACTTAGTGATATCGACAACGTACAAAAAGTAAGACTGATAACCTCTGTACTTATATATGGTGATGATAAGCACAAAGAAACAGTTACAAATGATGTAATTACTGAATTACTTAATAGTGATGATGTCAGCAACACAACAAAAGCAGACCTGATAATCTCTGTACTTAAACATGGTGATGATGAGCCAAAAAAAGCAGTTACAAATGATGCAATTGCTGAATTACTTAGTAGTGCTGATGTCAGAGACTATAACAAAGCAGACCTGATAACCTCTGTACTTGAACATGGTGATGATGAGCAAAAAAAAGCAGTTACAAATGATGCAATTGCTGCATTACTTAGTAGTGATGAGGTCAGCGACACAATAAAAGCAAAACTGATAATCTCTGTACTTAAACATGGTGATGATGAGCCAAAAAAAGCAGTTACAAATGATGCAATTGCTGAATTACTTAATAATGATGTTGAGGAGATGCACAAAGTCAGGCTTGTACTTGCTGCGCCAGAGTATCATGCTAGTGTAGATGGCTCGGTAATGCGGAAAGGTATATCTCAACTACTTGCTGGGTATACAACTACGGCAGTAAATGGTACAATGAACACAGATGATTGCTGCACAAAATTATGTGATAACCTCAACATTCAAGATGAAACCCTCAAGGGAGAAATTAAACAGCGATTTAATAAACTTGTCGGATATATGAAGGAGCATAATCTTACGACTCAAGACCAGCTTAGAGGTAGTGTTCTTGATTATATAAAGGACTGTATTAAGTATATAGTAAACATAGTGTTGAAGGCTTTAGGAAGAGAGGAGTATATGTACTCATACAGCAGAGAATCTAATAACTTTGTAAGTATGGTTGAAAAGAATAAAAATCAACAACTACAGCCATAACCACAGCAACAAGTAGGCTTATCTAATTAATCTAATATTCCTAGCATTGATTTTATGCTGGGAATTATAGCTCTACTACTCATTGAAGTAAACAATAATAGTCAGATGGATGAGCGGCACTATGAACTCACCACTGCAGTTAGTATAACATATCAGTCTTAATCATTACAATTCCTAAATATTAAGTAAGTACAATCCTCTCATGGGCTATGCACTCGTACTACTATCCATCATGGTGTAATTCTGAACAGTAATATAACAATCCATATATAGTGCAAACAACATCATGTGTACATGCAGGGAGGTATACCATCACAGTTAATAAAAGTTTAACAAACGATATACAAATATGGTTATTCATATCAGATATTCAAGTGTGTTGTATTGCAACGTGACTGAATAGATATTATTGTTCATGGGAAAATCCATAATAGATATATGTTATAATAAGTTCTATTGTTTTGTGAATAACTCAAGACAGAAATTAAAATAATAAAAAGGGAGAGCTTAGTATGCGAGACACGATAAACGATTTGATAAATCGACTTAGTAGTCATGAGCAAAGAGAAGCAGTTACAAATGAGGAAATTACTGAATTACTTGATAGTGGTGATGTCAGAAACTACAACAAAGCAGACCTGATAATCTCTATACTTGAACATTGTGATGGTGAGCCAAAAAAAGCAGTTACAAATGATGCAATTGCTGCATTACTTAGTAGTGCTGATGTCAGCAACACAATAAAAGCAACACTGATAATCTCTGTACTTGAACATTGTGATGGTGAGCCAAAAAAAGCAGTTACAAATGATGCAATTGCTGCATTACTTAGTAGTGCTGATGTCAGCAACACAATAAAAGCAACACTGATAATCTCTATACTTGAACATTGTGATGGTGAGCCAAAAAAAGCAGTTAAAAATAAGGAAATTACTGAATTACTTGATAGTGGTGATGTCAGCGACGTACAAAAAGCAAGAGCGATAATCTCTGTACTTAAATATGGCAAGATTAAGCATAAAGAAGCAGTTGAAAATAAGAAAATTACTGCATTACTTAGTGATATCGACAACGTACAAAAAGTAAGACTGATAACCTCTGTACTTATATATGGTGATGATAAGCACAAAGAAACAGTTACAAATGATGTAATTACTGAATTACTTAATAGTGATGATGTCAGCAACACAACAAAAGCAGACCTGATAATCTCTGTACTTAAACATGGTGATGATGAGCCAAAAAAAGCAGTTACAAATGATGCAATTGCTGAATTACTTAGTAGTGCTGATGTCAGAGACTATAACAAAGCAGACCTGATAACCTCTGTACTTGAACATGGTGATGATGAGCAAAAAAAAGCAGTTACAAATGATGTAATTACTGAATTACTTAATAGTGATGATGTCAGCAACACAACAAAAGCAGACCTGATAATCTCTGTACTTAAACATGGTGATGATGAGCCAAAAAAAGCAGTTACAAATGATGCAATTGCTGAATTACTTAGTAGTGCTGATGTCAGAGACTATAACAAAGCAGACCTGATAACCTCTGTACTTGAACATGGTGATGATGAGCAAAAAAAAGCAGTTACAAATGATGCAATTGCTGCATTACTTAGTAGTGATGAGGTCAGCGACACAATAAAAGCAAAACTGATAATCTCTGTACTTAAACATGGTGATGATGAGCCAAAAAAAGCAGTTACAAATGATGCAATTGCTGAATTACTTAATAATGATGTTGAGGAGATGCACAAAGTCAGGCTTGTACTTGCTGCGCCAGAGTATCATGCTAGTGTAGATGGCTCGGTAATGCGGAAAGGTATATCTCAACTACTTGCTGGGTATACAACTACGGCAGTAAATGGTACAATGAACACAGATGATTGCTGCACAAAATTATGTGATAACCTCAACATTCAAGATGAAACCCTCAAGGGAGAAATTAAACAGCGATTTAATAAACTTGTCGGATATATGAAGGAGCATAATCTTACGACTCAAGACCAGCTTAGAGGTAGTGTTCTTGATTATATAAAGGACTGTATTAAGTATATAGTAAACATAGTGTTGAAGGCTTTAGGAAGAGAGGAGTATATGTACTCATGCAGCAGGGAACATAATAACTTTGTAAGTATGGTTGAAAAGAATATAAATCAACAACTACAGCAACAAGTAGGCTTATCTAATTAATCTAATATTCCTAGCATTGATTTTATGCTGGGAATTATAGCTCTACTACTCATTGAAGTAAACAATAATAGTCAGATGGATGAGCAGCACTATGAACTCACCACTGCAGTTAGTATAACATATCAGTCTTAATCATTACAATTCCTAAATATTAAGTAAGTACAATCCTCTCATGGGCTATGCACTCGTACTACTATCCATCATGGTGTAATTCTGAACAGTAATATAACAATCCATATATAGTGCAAACAACATCATGTGTACATGCAGGGAGGTATACCATCACAGTTAATAAAAGTTTAACAAACGATATACAAATATGGTTATTCATATCAGATATTCAAGTGTGTTGTATTGCAACGTGACTGGGAAAATCCATAATAGATATAGATAATATAAATTATTATAATTAGAGATATGCAAAACCCAATACCACAACAAGTAGATGAGTTGATGAACACTAAGAAATATCGTGATGCAAGTAAGATTATAACTGCAGCACTTAACGATGGTGAAGGCGATCTTGTTAAAGGAAACATTGATGTGTGGATAGAGAAATTGATGAAAGAAGAGAAATATTTGTGTGCAAGTAATATTGTAATTGCAGCACTTAAAAATGGTAAAAGTGATCTTGTTAAAGGAAACATTGATGGGTTGATAGAGAAATTGATAGAAAAAGGGGGGTATTTTAGTGCAAGTAATATTGTAATTGCAGCACTTAAAAATGGTAAAGGTGATCTTGTTAAAGGAGGAAGTATTAATGGGTTGATAGAGAAATTGATAGAAAAAGGGAGATATCATTATGATTATGCAGGTGATATTATAATTGCAGCACTTAACAATGGTGAAGGTGATCTTGTTAAAGGAAACCTTAAAGTGTGGATAGAGAAATTGATAGAAAAAGGGAGATATCATTGTGATTATGCAGGTGATATTATAATTGCAGCACTTAACAAGGGTCAAGGTGATCTTGTTGAAGGAAACCTTAAAGGGTGGATAGGGAAATTGATAGAAAAAGTGGGGTATTTTAGTGCAAGTAGGATTGTAATTGCAGCACTTAACAAGGGTAAAGGTGATCTTGTTGAAGAAAACCTTAAAGGGTGGATAAAGAAATTGATGGAAGAAGAGAAATATTATGAAGCAGGTAATATTATAATTGAAGCACTTAACAATGGTCAAGGTGATCTTGTTAAAGGAGGAAGTATTAATGGGTTGATAGGGAAATTGATGAAAGAAGGGAGATATTATGAAGCAAGTGGGATTGTAATTGCAGCACTTAACAAGGATCAAGGTGATCTTGTTAAAGGAGGAAGTATTAATGGGTTGATAGGGAAATTGACGGAAGAAGGGGGATATCATTGTGATCATGCAAGTGATATTATAATTAAAGTATTTAACAATGGTAAAGGTGATCTTGTTAAAGGAGGAAGTATTAATGGGTTGATAGGGAAATTGATGGAAGAAGAGAAATATTATGAAGCAAGTAAGATTATAATTGCAGCACTTAACAATGGTAAAGGTTATCTTATTGAAAAAAACATTGATGTGTGGATAGAGAAATTGATAGAAAAAGAGAAATATTTGTGTGCAAGTAATATTGTAATTGCAGCACTTAACAATGGTAAAGGTTATCTTATTGAAAAAAACATTGATGTGTGGATAGAGGAATTGATAGAAAAAGAGAAATATTTGTGTGCAAGTAAGATTATAATTGAAGCACTTAACAATGATCAAGGTGATCTTGTTAAAGGAGGAAGTATTAATGGGTTGATAGGGAAATTGATGAAAGAAGGGAGATATTATGAAGCAAGTGGGATTGTAATTGCAGCACTTAACAATGGTCAAGGTGATCTTGTTAAAGGAGGAAGTATTAATGGGTTGATAGGGAAATTGATGAAAGAAGGGAGATATTATGAAGCAAGTGGGATTGTAATTGCAGCACTTAACAAGGATCAAGGTGATCTTGTTAAAGGAAACATTAATGTGTGGATAGAGAAATTGATAGAAAAAGGGAGATATCATTATGATTATGCAGGTGATATTATAATTGCAGCACTTAACAAGGGTCAAGGTGATCTTGTTGAAGTAAATAAGCCACTTTTTGATAATGTAATACCACAAGTAATCAATACACTTGTGATGCAACATGCTCTTAGACAAGATGAAGACAACTTTGAAGAACTTTGCGGTAAGCTCAATCAGCTTTGCAATGGTAGTAATATATCTGATGAGAATGGTCAGATGAAAAAACAATTTGAAAAAATTGTTAAATACGTGAAAGATAATGACATTGAAGATTATAATCAGTATAAAGAGCATTTACAAAAGTATACATTCTTTTCAGATTTTGTTAAGAGTGTAGTAAATATGTTTTTGAGAGCTCTAGGTATAGAGGAATATACATTATCCTTGGAGGAGGAAAGTAATACATTTGTAGATATGGTTGAGAAGAAGAAAAGTATGCAAATACAATCATACAGACGTTAATTCATCTAACAGATCTGATATTCCTGGCATTTAGTTTATGCTGGGTTTTTGCAATCTCCTTGTGTGCTAGAGTTTTACCTCTACTACCAATTAATGGTATAATCCCACATTAGATTTCTAGCAGTTGATCGATTTTTTTATTGCATATAACTTGAATGCTGTCTACAGTCATAGATGTAACACAGTATGTCAGTGCAAACAACATCATGTGTACATGCAGGGAGGTATACCATCACAGTTAATAAAAGTTTAACAAACGATATACAAATATGGTTATTCATATCAGATATTCAAGTGTGTTGTATTGCAACGTGACTGGGAAAATCCATAATAGATATAGATAATATAAATTATTATAATTAGAGATATGCAAAACACAATATCACGACAAGTAAATGAGTTGATAAACACTAAGCAATATTATGATGCAAGTTGGATTATAATTGTAGCACTTCACAATGAGCAAGGTTATCTTGTTGAAGGAAACCTTAAAGGGTGGATAGAGAAATTGATGAAAGAAAAGCAATATTATGAAGCAAGTAGGATTGTAACTGCAGCACTTAACAATGGTAAAAGTGATCTTGTTAAAGGAGACCTTAAAGGGTGGATAGGGAAATTGATGGAAGAAGGGGGATATCATTGTGATCATGCAAGTGATATTATAATTGCAGCACTTAAAAATGGTAAAGGTGATCTTGTTGAAGGAAACCTTAAAGGGTGGATAGAGAAATTGATGAAAGAAAAGCAATATTATGAAGCAAGTAGGATTGTAATTGCAGCACTTCACAATGGTAAAAGTGATCTTGTTAAAGGAGACCTTAAAGGGTGGATAGGGAAATTGATGGAAGAAGGGAGATATTATGAAGCAAGTGAGATTATAATTGAAGCACTTCACAATGGTAAAGGTGATCTTGTTAAAGGAAACATTGATGAGTTGATAGGGAAATTGATGGAAAAAGAGGAATATTACGATGAAGCAAGTAATATTATAATTGAAGCACTTAACAAGGGTCAAGGTGATCTTGTTGAAGAAAACATTGGTAGGTTGATAGGGAAATTGATGGAAGAAGAGAATTATTTGTGTGCAAGTGATATTATAATTGAAGCACTTAAAAAGGGTAAAGGTGATCTTGTTAAAGGAAACATTGATGGGTTGATAGGGAAATTGATGGAAGAAGAGAAATATTTGTGTGCAAGTAATATTGTAACTGCAGCACTTAACAAGGGTCAAGGTGATCTTGTTAAAGGAGGAAGTATTAATGGGTGGATAGGGAAATTGATGGAAGAAGAGAAATATTATGAAGCAAGTAAGATTATAATTGAAGCACTTAACAATGATCAAGGTGATCTTGTTAAAGGAGGAAGTATTAATGGGTTGATAGGGAAATTGATGGAAGAAGAGAAATATTATGAAGCAAGTGGGATTGTAATTGCAGCACTTAACAATGATCAAGGTGATCTTGTTGAAGCAAATAAGCCACTTTTTGATAATGTAATACCACAAGTAATCAATACACTTGTGATGCAACATGCTCTTAGACAAGATGAAGACAACTTTGAAGAACTTTGCGGTAAGCTCAATCAGCTTTGCAATGGTAGTAATATATCTGATGAGAATGGTCAGATGCAAAAACAATTTGAAAAAATTGTTAAATACGTGAAAGATAACGACATTAGAAATCATAATCAGTATAAAGAGCATTTACAAAAGTATACATTCTTTTCAGATTTTGTTAAGAATGTAGTAAATATGTTTTTGAGAGCTCTAGGTATAGAGGAATATACATTATCCTTGAAGAAGGAAAGTAATACATTTGTAGATATGGTTGAGAAGAAGAAAAGTATGCAAATACAATCATACAGACGTTAATTCATCTAACAGATCTGATATTCCTGGCATTTAATTTCTAGCAGTTGATCGATTTTTTTATTGCATATAACTTGAATGCTGTCTACAGTCATAGATGTAACACAGTATGTCAGTGCAAACAACATCATGTGTATATGCAGGGAGGTATACCATCACAGTTAATAAAGGTTTAATAAATGATATACAAATATGGTTATTCATATCAGATATTCAAGTGTGTTGTATTGCAACGTGACTGGGAAAATCCATAATAGATATAGATAATATAAATTATTATAATTAGAGATATGCAAAACACAATATCACAACAAGTAGATGAGTTGATAAACACTAAGAAATATTGTGATGCAAGTAATATTGTAATTGCAGCACTTAACGATGGTCAAGGTGATCTTGTTAAAGGAAACATTGATGTGTGGATAGAGAAATTGATGAAAGAAGAGCAATATTATGAAGCAAGTAGGATTGTAATTGAAGCACTTAACAAGGATCAAGGCGATCTTGTTAAAGGAAACATTAATGTGTGGATAAAGAAATTGATGAAAGAAGAGGGACATTTGTGTGCAAGTAATATTGTAATTGCAGCACTTAACAATGGTGAAGGTGATCTTGTTAAAGGAGACCTTAAAGGGTGGATAGGGAAATTGATAGAAAAAGGGGGATATTATTGTGATCATGCAAGTAAGATTATAATTGCAGCACTTAACAATGATCAAGGTGATCTTGTTAAAGAAAACATTGATGGGTGGATAGAGAAATTGATAGAAAAAGGGGGATATTGGTATGCAAGTGGTATTGTAATTAAAGCACTTAACAATGGTCAAGGTGATCTTGTTGAAGGAAACCTTAAAGGGTGGATAGAGGAATTGATGGAAAAAGAGGAATATTTGTATGCAAGTGATATTGTAATTAAAGCACTTAACAAGGATCGAGGTTATCTTGTTGAAGGAAACCTTAAAGGGTGGATAGAGGAATTGATGAAAGAAGAGAAATATTTGTGTGCAAGTAATATTGTAACTGCAGCACTTAACAATGGTCAAGGTGATCTTGTTAAAGAAAACATTGATGGGTGGATAGAGAAATTGATGAAAGAAAAGCAATATTTGTGTGCAAGTGATATTGTAATTAAAGCACTTAACAATGATCAAGGTGATCTTGTTGAAGAAGGCCTTAAAGGGTGGATAGGGAAATTGATAGAAGAAAAGCAATATTTGTGTGCAAGTAGGATTGTAATTGAAGCACTTAACAATGGTAAAGGTGATCTTGTTGAAGGAAACATTGATGGGTGGATAGAGAAATTGATGGAAAAAGAGGAATATTTGTATGCAAGTAATATTATAATTGCAGCCCTTAACAATGATCAAGGTGATCTTGTTAAAGGAAACCGGTGGATAGGGAAATTGATAGAAGAAAAGCAATATTATGAAGCAAGTAGGATTGTAACCGCAGCACTTAACAATGATAAAGGCGATCTTATTGAAGCAAATAAGCCACTTTTTGATGATGTAATGCCACAAGTAATCAATACACTTGTGATGCAACATGCTCTTAGACAAGATGAAGACAACTTTGAAGAACTTTGCGGTAAGCTCAATCAGCTTTGCAATGGTAGTAATATATCTGATGAGAATGGTCAGATGCAAAAACAATTTGAGAAAATTGTTAAATACGTGAAAGATAACGACATTAGAAATCATAATCAGTATAAAGAGCATTTACAAAAGTATACATTCTTTTCAGATTTTGTTAAGAGTGTAGTAAATATGTTTTTGAGAGCTCTAGGTATAGAGGAATATACATTATCCTTGGAGGAGGAAAGTAATACATTTGTAGATATGGTTGAGAAGAAGAAAAATATGCAAAATCATACAGACGTTAATTCATCTAACAGATCTGATATTCCTGGCATTTAGTTTATGCTGGGAAAAGTTTCTTGCAAAAACATGTTCGCCATTGCTGTTAGCAACGAAAAACAACTCCTGTGTCCACTTGGGATGCAGAACTGCGACAATTGATTTTCTGCCAGGATTACATATTGGTGTTGGTGGTAAACCATGGCGTATGTATGTATTATAGTCTGAATCCTGACGCAAATGCGAATACAATACCCTTCTTCTGTTATTCCATTTTTCGTCTTCTATCATTTCCAAGCCATATATTACTGTTGGATCTGCTTGCAACCGCATTTTTTTCTTCAACCTGTTAAGATACACTCCTGCGATCAATGGTTTTTCACTATCAATATACGTTTCCTTTTCGACTATTGATGCTAGTGTTATGGCTTGTTCTGGTGATTCTATGATATTATCTATACGTATATCACGTTTTTCCCACTCAGTCATGACAAACTCTTGCATCGCATCTTGCATTCTTTTGATCAATTCAATATCAGTAGTGCTATGTGTATAGAAATATGTTTCAGGAAGTATTGAGCCTTCTGCAAGTGTTGCTATGGATGGAAAGTGTCTGATGTTTTCTAAGTTATGAATTCTTTCTATTGCCTGTTTTATAGTGAAACCCTGTGGTATTGTAAGTTTGTGTTGTATTATTTTTCCCTCAGTGAACATCCATATCATATCAAGTGCATTTTGAATGGTTTTTAATTGGTATTCGCCTGCAAGGATTTGCTTGTTGTTAAGTCTACAGTATATTTTTGCTAGTATATAAAACCCAATAGGGTCTTTGATGATGTTATCATCAGCAAGCATCTTAGCAACTTGCATTGTTGTGCTGCCTTTTTTTATTAGAATCACTTGCTCTCTCTCCATAGATGTGCAGTCAATGACATAGCATATCAGACATGTTGAAACAACAAGTAATAACACACTTGTGAAAAACACAATTCCAATGACTTTAACGATGTTTTTTTGCAATGCACTCACAATAATTTGCTGTGACATACAGTTATACTCACTACCGTTCTATGATTCAGCAGATGTCACTTTTTTACTTTAAAATTCATATGATGATGTTGCAAGTATACAGAAACGCTTCTGAGATTACCAGTGGTATATTTTCTAATGTTATACTAGTACACGTTCTGACAATACACAACTGTTGATGGTACAACATTTACAAGTGTAATGTCAAGCTAGATGTATTGTGACGAATCATATCAGCAATCATATTCTTGCATTTGGCTTGTTATACATCTGCTGTTGTAACTGGTATATATAGTTAACAACTAGAATAAATAATTATGTATCAACTGCTGTTTGTACGCTTTAATAAAACGAGTATGTAAGTTATAATACATCACCATATAGCAAATGTGATTTACGTATGAAAAACTCAGCATGATTAAAATAGGTATTGTTGATAGTGGTGTTGGAGGTATAACGGTTCTCAAAAGGCTTGTAGCACAGGCAAAGTGCGCAGAATTTATATATTGTGCAGATACTGCTAATTTACCGTATGGTGACAAAAACAAGGAACAAATTGCATCATATATAGATATGAAAATAGAATTGATGATATTACAAAAGGTCGATATACTGATTATAGCATGCAATACAAGTGACGCTGTGTTATCGCAAGAGCAGTTTATATGCTATAACAAAAGATTTAAATACGGTATAATTCGCATAATATTGCCTACAGTGCTAGGTGTTTTACAAACATATCAAGATGTGAAAAGAATTGGCATTATGTCAACAGCAGCAACTGTGAAGAGTATGGCATATGAGAGGACATTCGTTACAATAGCGAGTAAGCATGATGTGTTATTACCACATATTATTTCAGTACCATGTCCAGATTTAGTGCCATGGATAGAATCGGGTATGAAAAACACGGCTGATGGATATGCACTGGTATCAAAATATATTGACACTCTGATACAATCTGATATTGATACTCTGATTTATGGTTGTACGCACTATCCATTGATAGCAGACATAATTAAAGATGTAGTATGTAAATATAAGAAGCAAGATATAACCCTGATAGATCCTGCATATTTTGTTGTGGAAAATGTGATGCGTGCCTTAACTGATGTCATTCCAACGCAGCCAAGTGAGTGTAATATGCACTCTATAAAGTTTTTTGTTACAGACAATTCAAGAACAAAAGTGTTGCGACAGACTGTAGTACAATTGATAGGATACGAACCCGATGTATCACTCGTAGCACTAAATAGCAACAAAGTTGCCACGTGCAAGATGGAACAGCAATATGATGAATACTAACATCATTTATCCATATCATTTATCAGATCATGTAGATCAAATAATATATCTACTGCAGTTCTTGGTGTTATAGTATTCATATCGAGTCTTTTCAGTATGGTGCTGATTGCATCGATAGCATCCAACTTTTTTAATAAACACTCATGTTCACTGCTTTGGCTTGAAAAATCAGTATCATCACTAACGACACTATATGTTCGATCGACAGCATGTGTTGTTATGTCATTGCCTTCTAACTGCTGTAATATTTGATATGCTCGTTGTAAAATAATGTTTGGCATGCCAGCAAGTTGTGCAACATGCACACCATATGATTTATCAGCCTTACCATCTATCACTTCATGCATGAATGTAATGTGTTTCTCCCATTCCACAACCTTCATTGTATGACAGGATAGTCTGTCAAGTGTATTTTCCAACATGCACATTTCATGATAATGAGTGGCAAACAGTGTTCTTGCACATATCTTTGCATGTATGTATTCAACAACCGCTTTTGCTATTGCTAAACCATCATATGTTGACGTACCTCTGCCAACTTCATCCATAATGATCATTGATGATTTGGTAGCATTGTTAACAATATACGATGTCTCTAGCATTTCAATCATGAAGGTTGATTGTCCATAACCGATATTATCAGATGCACCTATACGACTGAATAGTTTGTCTACTACTCCTATATGAGCACATGTTGCAGGCACAAAACTGCCAATTTGTGCAAGTACACAAATGAGAGCATTTTGTCGCAAAAATGTACTTTTGCCTGCCATGTTTGGACCAGTAATCAACCATATGTTGTTATCATCCATAAGATTACAGTTGTTTCGTACAAATTTACCACCAATAGTTTTTTCAACAATTGGATGATATCCACCCTGTATATTGAATATTGTGCTACCATCAACATTTGGTCGTATAAGCCGCTTTTCATCAGCAATTTCTGCCAAGGAGGAGAAAACATCTATCGCAGCTATGGTATTGGCCACACAAGCAATTTGGTCGGCATTGATCGTAATTCTATTGTATAATCCCTCCAAAATACTTTTTTCTAGCCTTTCTATTTTCGTATCACACATTACTATATCTACTTCCAGAGTCTGTAACTCTACTGTACTGTATCTTACTGCTGTACCAAGCGACTGTTTATGTTTAAATATCTCATGATTCATCTTCGATGCATTGGAGGAAGATACCTCAATGAAATACCCCATAATATTGTTTTTTGTGATTTTTAAACTGCTAACACAGCTAATGTTTCTATACTTATCACGCAGTATATCAACCCTCTCTTGCGTGTTATTTTTCAAATGGTATAATCTATCTAGTTGTGGATCATACCCTGCTTTGATTGCACTACTACCGTCTGTCACCATTTCATGTACTAAAGCTCTCTTCAGTTCAGCAAAGAGATCATCAAATGCTTGCACACCATGTACTAGCGGCTGCAAATTATGAGATGCATTTTTAGAGGAAATAGCATCAGCTATATGTAACATTATCTCGAGTCCATCTCTTATGTAGAATAAATCACGTATATTATTACGCCTCGCACTAATGCGTGATAGAGCTCTTTCTATATCAGGAAAATTTGACAATAAAGCTCTAACATTTTTTCTAATTTCATGCGCATGCAAAAATGCTTCAACCTTATCAAGCCTACTGTTAATTGCTGTTGGATCAATGAGGGGAGAGGTGATGTATGTTGATAACAATCTGCCACCACATGCTGTCATCGTTCTGTCAAATATAGAAAGCAATGTATTGCTACTCTCACCCCTGATACTCTTATGAATTTCGAGGCTATGTCTCGTTGATGGATCAATCTGCATGAAATTCTTGGTGGAAATTCTGCTGAGTGGACGAAGTTTTGGCATAGAACTCTTTTGTGTGTATATAAGATATTCTATTAGTGAACCAGCAGCTATGATTTCATCGTGCGAAAATTTCCCTATACCATCTATGAATTCTACACCGTAAAAACACAGCAATTTGTCACGACATCTATTATAATCAAAAATACTATCTGCCCGTTTTGTAATACAACTTGTATAGTGTTCTAACTGTGGGGATATCACATCATCATATGCCATTGTATCAGGCATAATTATTTCACGCGGTGTGATTCTCATCATTTCCATCGCAAGTGCTTCTTCATTCACCGTTTCCACAGCAAATTCCCCAACTGAAATTTCAGCTGTTGCAAGCACAATATTTTTCTTACTTCTGAAGATCGCCGTGAGATAGCTTGATTCCTTCGATTCAAGTAGTATTTCATCCATTATTGTGCCAGGTGTTACTATTCTGACAACTTCTCTCTTTACAACTGCTTTATAACCATCTCTCTTTTTTGCCTCATCAGGCGATTCTATTTGCTCGCATATAGCAACAGCATACCCCTTCTTGAGTAATTTATTGAGATAGAATTCGCTTGCATGTATTGGCACGCCACACATTGGTATATCCTGCTCAATATGTTTACCACGTTTTGTCAGTGTAATATCTAATTCCTTTGAACCAACTATTGCATCATTAAAAAACAATTCATAAAAATCACCCATTCGATAAAACAATAAATAATCTTTATGATATGCTTTGATACTCAGGTATTGCTGCATCATTGGTGTAACGGTGCTTTTTTTTAATCCCAGAACGTCTCCCATTGTTGTGTGTCTTAGTTATATTGATTATAATATCCAGTATGTAATGATACAAAATTCGTCAAACTAAAAAATACTGAAAGTATTTTGCTGGTGGAATGCGAATGCAATTATTATTGACTCCTAACTATAGTTTGCCATCCATATGAAAAAGCTTAAGTACATTGTATCATATTTTGTGTTTCTTGATATAGTCATTGGACTATATATAACTCTCCTATATATGTTTAAATCTAAAGTAACACTCAATTATCCCCATGAGAAAGGGGCACTAAGCAAAAGATTTAGAGGTCAACATGCATTGAGATTATATCCTAATGGCGAAGAAAGATGTATAGCTTGCAAGCTGTGTGAAGCAGTATGTCCTGCACAGGCAATTACAATCAATGCAAAAGCAAGAGCAGATGGTAGCCGTCGTACAACACGTTATGATATAGATATGACAAAGTGTATATACTGTGGTCTGTGTCAGGAAGCATGTCCTGTTGATGCAATAGTTGAAACATCTGTGTTTGAATATGCCACCGAAACCCATCCTGCACTATATTTCAATAAAAATAAACTGTTAGAAAATGGTAGAAGATTTGAACGGACAATGATGTATTAATGCATCTCAGCACGTTCTAGCGCAGAGATGCTGAATTTCCTCACCATATTGATAGTTGAAATGCAGATTGCTTCTGAATCATATTAATAAAGGTGCTTTTCTCCTTTTCAGGTGAATACGTATACCTTTTCCTACCTACTGCACTAATGATCATATTAGCAATGCTTTTCATTAGATTAATTATAAAATCAATAGTTTGACCTATTGCACCTCTGGATTTTTCATAGTCTTCATAGTCATCGTATTTTTTTTCACTATCAATTTTTAATTTCTTCAACGATGCAACAAGTTGTGCAAATTGCTTCTTGCATTCATCTTGCATACTCACACCAGCTATTTCACAAAGTTAAATTATCAACCGTAATGTGTGTCTTGTACACTTCTATGCTCATATGTGTGTCATGTCAGTATATATCTGCAGCAGCATGACCACAGTCAGCACAAGCATTCTCACACCTATGAAATTTGACTATATATTTCAACGTATATAGTGTAGACTATTGGATCTATCGTTGAAAAATCACTCGTAGAAGTGCTATTCTTACAAAAATTCATTTTTCATACTGCCAAAATGTTTCTATCAAAGTACTTTTTACCAACACTAAAGGACAGTCCATCAGATGCAGCATTAATATCACATCAACTCATGATTAGAGCTGGCATGATAAGACGACTTACAAGTGGAATATATGAATGGTTACCACTTGGTTTGAGAGTATTACAGAATGTATCAGAAATAGTGCGTCAGGAAATGAACAAAAAAGGAGCAATTGAAGTTCTACTACCATCTATACAACCAATCAGTCTTTGGGAAAAATCTGGAAGATATGGCAGCAGCGAGAGTGAGTTGCAATCTGAAATGTTAACAATGTCTGATAGACACAATAACAAACTTTTATTTGCACCAACAGCGGAAGAAGCAATATGTGATATGTTTATGGATAATATACAGTCATATAAAAACCTCCCCATGACTCTATATCAAGTTGGATGGAAATTTCGTGATGAAGTCAGGCCACGTTATGGTGTTTTGCGCAGTAGAGAGTTTTTAATGAAGGATGCATACTCATTTGATTTAACAAGAGAGGATGCTCTGATCACGTATGATAATATGCTTGATGCATATTTGCGAATTTATGCTAGAATGAAGCTCACAGCAATACCAGTACTTGCAAGCAGTGGTGACATTGGCGGTGATTATAGTCATGAGCTGCACGTGTTGGCAAAAACAGGTGAAAGCACAATTTATTATGATGAGAACATCATACCTGCACTTAATACTAGCAATATTTCTATAGAGTCACTGAGTCAATTCTATGCACGAGAGGAAGAAAAACATGATGTAAATGCTATCTCAGAAATTGCTGCAAACATCAAACAAAGCAAAAGCATAGAGGTGGGGCATCTATTTTACTTGGATGATAAATATAGCGCTGCTATGGGAGCGCACGTACAAACTCATGATGGAGAAAAAATCGCTGCAAAGATGGGGTGTTATGGCATTGGTATATCAAGATTAGTTGGTGCAATTATTGAGTGCCATCATGATGCGGCTGGGATAGTATGGCCAGTGCAGGTAGCTCCATTCAAGTGTATAATCCTAAACCTATTACCAGATGATGCGAAATGTAACACTATAGCAACAGAAATTTACACCGAGCTTTCGGATGCTAATATTACAGCGTTATATGATGATACTCATGACAGCTCTGGTGTGAAGTTCAATAGGATGGATCTCATTGGCATACCGGTTCAAGTTATAATTGGGAGGATAACGATAGAAAACAATACAGTTGAAGTGAGGCAGAGGATCACAATAGAGAGTAGTCATACTGATAGTACAAACATTAGTAAAACCGTTGGTGTTCATGAAGCTGTGAATCGTTGCATGCAAATATGTTTGATGAAGGATATAGAAACAACATGTTTTTAATTGGTCTTATATTAATAGTTTTGACATATGTAACCTATGAAAAAAGTCAGATATATCTGTGAAGCAGTAGCACTATATGCAGTGTTGATGGTTTTTGCAATACTACCAATAAATATTGCGTCAGCAATTGGTGGATATATAGCTCAAATGATCGGTATGTGTCTTAAAAAACGTAACCGTATAGCACTGACAAATCTAAATATAGCATTTCCACAAATGAGTGTTACTGAAAAAAAAGTAGTGGTATCAAAAATGTGGAATCATCTTGGTAGGGTTTTTGCTGAGATGCCTCACTGGTATATGATGCGTAAGAAAAAAATGTATAATTATATTGAGTTATCTGAGGAATTACATTGTAAACTGCAAAACATAATTAGTAATTCAAAACAGAAAGTAATAATAGTATCGGGGCATTATGGTAACTGGGAGTTATGTAATCACGTATTGTCACTGCTTAACATAAAATGTGCAGTAGTATATCGTTCGTTGGAAAATAAGTATATGGATTTTGTACTGAGAAAGATAAGAACTGATAAAGGTATAACATTGGTCAAAAAGGATAATGGTGGCATCAAAAGCGCAATCAAGTTATTCCATAGCGGCCTTACACTTGGTATGTTAGTTGACCAGAGGCATATACATGGGGAGTTCATACCATTTTTTGAAAGAGATGCACAGACTGTTATGTTACCTGCAAAGCTTGCACAGCAAAACAACGCACCAATTGTAATGATGCGTGTGATGAGAGTCAATGGTGTCAAATATCGAGTTGACTTTAAAGAAATACCACTTGATGGTACACCATCTGATATCATGAAAAGAGTTCATCATGAGATGGAGATGATAATCATAACCTCACCAGAACAATGGTTCTGGATTCACAAACGCTGGCCACAAGGGAATTATAAGTGATTATAGGTTTCTTTTTTCACTTTTTGACGTATTTCCCCATCATCAGTCCATTTTCTTTTATGCAGAATTGTCTGTTTTTCCGCCATAAGTACTTGCTTTCGTATGTCCTTTCCCATACTATTGGGCACACCGCCAAGCGATTTCACACTCTCATTATCTATCGAAGAGAATATATCATCTTTCATATTAATATAGTATTTATTAAGTATCTATGATCTCACATTGACAGCAGTATAACAGTATTACTACACAATATCAAGTACGATCACTATACATAGCAAAAATAATCATATGCCTCTACCAGAGTGTTTTGCTATTTCCTGCATAAAATTCATCCAGCTATATTTTTGTTCTTCGATTTCTGCAGGTTGTTTCACATCCTCTTTTTGGAGCATCATCCTACATTGCTCGATCTCAGAGCTAAACTTCTTAATGTCATTTCTCTTACATTGTGTTGATATATCCTCAGCAACTTCAAAACATTTAATTGCCAAGCTATAGTCCATTTCCGTCTTAAATTTTTCTCCTATTATAGCAAGAGTGCTTACATAGAACTCATGTTGTGCGGAGCTACAAATATAATCACTGCATTTCACAATCAGTTGCATAGTCATGTTAACAATGGCTCTATCTAGATACTGTAAACTCGGACATTCTTTATAATAATCAAGATTATCAATGAGACACTGCAATCCAAGATCATATTCTCCTTTTTCTATATGGATTCTAGCTGCAATGTTATTCATATCATAAAAATAGTTAAAATTGTTTTGCATATAGTTATGGTTATTTTTTACTTAATTTAATTAGTCTAGTAAATTATTGCTTGAATTGTCTTTCAACGCCCTATGTTTTGTCCACAATCTTCTTCTTTTTTTATAAAATCAGTCCAGTTGCATTTTTCCTCTTCAGTTTTTACAGTATTTTTTGTTTCTTCCTGCTTTACTGCTTCTTCCTGTTTTATTTTGCATTTTTCAAGCTCAGAATAAAGCCTTACCTCAGCATTTTTTTCATTGCATAATTTCGCAATATCTATAGCAGCCTCAAAACATTCTATAGCAAGATCATATTTTCCTTCCACTTTGAAGGCATTACCTGTTTCACTGAGTGAAGTAATACTTTTTTTAGGTATTGCATTAAAACTTTTAATATATTGCTTCTTAACATTGCCTCTACCATGTTTCTTTAATATAGGTATTATGCTATATATCTTATCCACACATTGCACAGTTAGTTTTATAGTATCAATTATAATCCGTTTGCTCTCCGCATGTGTTGTATCAAAGTGTTCATTATAAGATGTAAGGTTTGTCTCAAGCTCTTTAAAGGATGCTAATAAATTAAGACATGTATCTTGTAATGTAGGAGTAGGGCGTGTGATTCTTTCCTGCACTATGGATAGTGTCATATCAAAGAATTTTCTACTATGTTTTTGGCATTCATTATAAATTTTAAAAAACTCTATGTTTTGATTTTGCATGTTTATAATGTGTACTGATTTTAGGTAACAGACATGAGCATAGTATGCTAATTAATACCTGTCAAGGCAAACTAGTATGCAACTATGCATTGTGTATTGACTACAAGTCATATATTGTTTTAACTATTAACCTTTTTATTTTATGAATAAAAGATCTGAAAGAGGAAATGACTCAAGAGTTAAATATATAACAAAGTTATATGCGCAAGAAACACAGCATATGCAAAATATTGCATCAAGTTGCCCAGCAAAGCTAAAACACATGCAGCTTAGTCCCATGGAAGGGAAAATCATTCAAACTCTCTTGTGTATGATAAATGCTAATAAAGTACTTGAATTGGGTACTCTTGTTGGATATTCGGCAGCATGGATTGCTGGCGGATTGTCAGGTAGTAATCCTATTGTGATATCTGTAGAGAAGTCTCTAGCACACTATGAAATTGCAAGGAAAAATATCACCAATGCGAAGCTAGATGAGGTAGTGCATATTATTAATAGTGATGCAATTCATATATTAAAATATTATGCAGGAGATGACATAGTGCAGCCGTTAGATATGACATTAAACTACTATGGCCCAAAGACATTATTCGATGCAATATTTATAGATGCTAAAAAGTCTGATTACATTGACTATTTACCATATGTTAAAAAGTGTTTGAGACCAGGTGGGATAATTATTGCTGACAATACACTGTTATTCGATACAGTATATGAATATAGCACTACTGATGAGATAAAGGATAAAAAACTTGCACAGATATGGCAATCAATACATGGCTTTAATGCTGTAATAGCACTTGATAGAGAATTAATCTCTATCATGTTACCAACCTCAGAAGGTTTAACAATAGCAATGAAAAAATAATAAGTACTTATTTTGATCTAACTGAGAATTTACATTTAACAAACCAAACAATGCTAGCACCCAATGCAGCACATATTGGTATTATCATGAGTGCATGCTCATAGGATTTGAGAGTATACTCCCTAGTGCTATCAGCTGACATATCACCTACCCAAAACAAATCCATCATATATCCAATCAAACCATGAAAGAACGATCCACCAAGCATGTTAATACAATTCAAAAATGCAATTGTGACACCTAAGAACTGCGGTAGAACTAAATCAGCACCAGCAGCAAACATAATCACTTGATAACAACACATAATACCTATGCAGAAAAATAATGCTGCTAACAGATACCAATTATGCTGAGTATTGAACACGCATAATAATTGGATAAATGCAACAGTCATACCAATGCCACATAGGCTGATGACAGTATAATGACCCAGCTTTTTACTTAATAATGCCAAAAGTGGTCCACCAAATAGCATACCAATAAAAATAAATGATATTAGTCCAGCTGCATCACTTTTACTTAATGAGTAGGCCTTCACAAGATATGATACACCCCAAACATCAGCAAAACCTTCGAGAGCTCCAACCATGAGGAGATTTGCAATTGCAAGCAACCATGTTGCAGGCGATGATAATATACTTGCAAGATCAGCTAATTTGAGTTTTTCCTGTGAAGTGTTGCTCACTGATTTTTTAGGAGAACGTAAAAAAAGATATGTTAATATACCTATACCAATTGATATCAGAGAAAGTACTAATGAAACGTTTTGCCCACCATAGCCCTCTACAAGTTCACTCACAGGCTTTCCTCCATATATCGCTCCAATGAGACCAAGTGTGAAAGAAAATCCTACCATTCTTGAATACTGATCCTTAGCAAACCACTCAGATATGACTTTGGATGTTCCAAGGAATCCAACCGCAGAACCAGCACCTATTAGAAAACGGCTTAGCAATGCTAAATACCAGCTGCTAGTGTTACTGAAAAGTAACATAGATAATCCACATACAACAGCACAAGTAAAAATCACATGACGAGCACTAAAACGATCCAGTAAAATAGCAATTGGAATCTGCATGCCAGCATATCCATAATAATACACAGATGCCAACACTCCAAACACAGTTGCGTCAATAGAAAATTGTTGCATGATGTTATGCATCATAAGACTTGGCCATAAACGCAATATAAATTGATATGCAAAAAACAATATTGGAAAGAGCCACATGAAAAATGGCATTAGTTTTCTTCTAGAATGCATGACTTTAATGGTCGTTTAAGTGTTTTTACTGAAAATTAGCAGGAATTATCAGTACTGACTAATGAATGATGCTATCATCATGCTAGGTATTGATTTAGAACATACAGCCAGTGATCATACCATAGTTTCATTCACATATCAATTAGCTCATGTAGAGCGTTTTCGCAGATACCAAACCTTTTCCATTCACAGGATGCACAAATAATATGAAATCTTTCTATTGAGATATGAGTTTTTATTATGGTTTTAGCCTCATTCCATTTTAGGATGTCCCCATCATTTAAATGTAATGCCTCCATATGCAAACGATCTATGTGCTCAACTTTAGATTGGTATTTGCACAATGTGGATCTTTGTAGATTAGGGCATTTTAAACATATGGCATCACTCCCACATGTGACAGCAATTGTCGTTTGTGGATTTCTAGCAAGTTGTTTGACAATCTGCCAGTAGTTTTCCACAAACCTTTTGTCATATCCAAATCCATTAAAACTCAACGTGCACATAAAATGATGTGGGCGAAATTGAAGCATTGCATGTTATGTTTTCAACATGATTTGAACATATCCGACACAACGTAGAATAAACACAAGCATTACTGCCTTAATAAGACCTGGAATGATGAATGGTAAAAATCCTGATACGATCGCCATTTTGATTCCAATGTGCGTTGCTAACCATGGTACACCACACACATAAAAAGCAACTGTACCACACAAACAATTTAACAGAATTCCAATATTTGTTTTTTGATCTAATATGCTTTTGAGTTTATTCATTACATACACACACAATATATAACCAATGATATATCCCCCAGTTGGACCATATAATACATGCATTCCACCACTATAGTTTGCAAAGAAGGGTGCTCCTATTGCTCCCATAGCAACATATGTAATAATAGTGGTCATTCCACGGAACATATTATAGGTTATTGCTATTAGCATCACACCAACAGTTGCAAGTACTATTGGTACTGGCTCTAGTGGGATTGATAATTGTGAGGATGCAAACAGTAAAGCAACACCCATTAACACATATGCTGTTTCCCTGGCTACATGTTTATTGTTCAATATTATTGCAGACATAGTAACATGATGATTTTTATTTAAAGTCTTTCATATATGATAGTAGTGCATATATCATAACAAATATAATGTTTAACATGACATGTACATCTTTGTAAACTGGTTGAGATTTTATTGTTAGGCTAACACATATCCCAAGTTTGATATGGTGTTGATACTATTGAATGATAATGCTATTAATGTTACAACAATTGCGAGTATCTGTGCATATATGTATGAGCAAGAATAAATAAAATCTTTAATTAAAATGTTGTGTATCAATGGTCTCTCAAAGAGCTTCGGTGGAAAATATATATTAAAAAACATCAACTATAACTTCTCATCAAATGGTTTAATTGCGCTTGTTGGAGTAAATGGTGCAGGAAAAACAACTCTACTTAATATACTGTGTGGACTCGAGGAACCTGATGCGGGCTCAGTAAGCAAACCAAAATCTATAGTGATAGGATATTTACCACAGGAGCCGAATCCTGATCCAAAAGATACAATTTTAGTTGAATGTATGTCGGGCAATGAAGAATTATATCAAATTCAATTGGATTTAGAGAAAATTGGAATAGAACTTGAAAATAATAGCACAAGTGAGACATATGAAAAGTTTGAGCATTTAGAAGATCTATATCGCAGCAAGGATGGATACTCTTTTGAACACAACGCATCAAAAGTATTATTTGGATTGGGTTTTTCTGAAGCATCACTAACACAACATCCACAAACCCTTTCAGGTGGTTGGAGAATGAGATTAGAACTTGCAAAACTACTTATCAAAGCACCTGATTTTCTTATTCTAGATGAGCCAACAAATCACCTTGATCTGCCAACAATCACATGGTTAGAAACATACCTTAAAAGATTTCGTGGCACAGTACTATTTGTATCACACGACCATGAATTGCTCAATAGGTTGCCAAAGACGATTTTACACCTTAAAAATGGTAGCTTGACGGAATATCAAGGCAATTATGATGATTTTCTAGAGCAATATGAGATAAGAGAAGCTGGAAAAATAGCAGAGAAAAAAAATATGGAAAGACAAATAAATAGAGCACAAAAATTTGTTGATAAGTTTGGAGCAAAGGCAACAAAGGCAGCTCAAGCTAGAAGTAGAATGAAAACGATTGCAAAACTCCAAAACGAAATGTCAACAATTGAAGTTGAGAGAGCTGATATGGAAATCAATATAAAAATCCCACTCACTCAAAAAAGTGGGAAGGATGTACTGCATTTACATGAGTGTTCCATAGGTTACAATGAGAAGCCACTCTTAAAAAAACCAGTATCACTGCGTATCTTAAGAGGACAGAAAATCGCTGTTGTTGGTGCAAATGGATTAGGTAAATCAACTCTGATGAAAAGCATTATAGGAAGAGTTCAATTCCTTGCAGGCGATATGAAGATGGGACATAATGTGAAAATAGCCTACTATGCTCAAGATCAATTGGAATACCTTGATACTCATGGTACAGCTCTAGATAACCTGAAATGTGCTAATTCTTGCATCTCTGAAACTGGAGCACGCACACTGCTTGGATCATTTTTATTTAAAGGTAATGATGTATATAAGCCTGTGCATGTGTTATCTGGTGGAGAGAAAAGTAGACTGAGCCTAGCATGTTTATTGGTGCAAGATGCAAACTTTTTACTGCTGGATGAACCTACAAACCACCTTGATATTCTTAGCATTGAGATTCTCAGTGAAGCATTGTCTAGCTATGAAGGTACAATCATGTTTATAAGTCACAATAGGAGTTTTATTAATGCTGCAGCAACACATGTACTAGCATTATCTCATAAAGGTGAAGCTTATTTATCAAGAGGAAATCTCGATGATTTAGATCCTAAATGGATTACTTGACTATTTTTTTTGATCATGATGTCAATAGGTAGACAAAACTTTACGCTATTATGAAGTTCAATTATGGTAAGAAGTGTAATTATGATATTATGAATTTCCGTATCATAGAATTACTTTCACACCATTGCATCTGAAAATAAAACCATATTAAATGTGTAGTATGGTTTGCTATTCTAGCCTAAATCATTATATTTGCAAGAATATGATATAAAATGCAGACATTGCAATCACTATGATTCTATATGATATAGACATAAAACCCTTCATTAAAGCTGTAAATGCCTTTGAAAGGTTCAGAAAAAATTTAAATACAGATCAGGAAAAGGCTGGGGCAATTCAGGCTTTTGAATTTTCATATGAACTTGCATGGAAAACTATGAAGAGGATTCTACAGAAAAAAGGCATAGACGCTCGGTCACCACGTGATTGCTTTAGAGAAGCAGCATCAGTTGGTATGATATCTGACCCTAAAATGTGGTTTTCTTTCATTGAGAAAAGAAATATAACTGTGCACACATATGATGAGAGTGTGATGCAAGAAATAATAAGTGTTTTTGAAGATTTTTCTGTTGCACTATCAGAATTGATTCAATATATCAAAAATGAACAATCACTTGTTCCTCAATGATGAGGATTGGGCAATATTCATAGACATTCTATTAGAATACAACTGTAGAGTCTATGCATTTGGCTCACGTGTGAAGGGTAATCACACAAGATTTTCTGATATAGATCTATATATAGTAGGTGATATTGATATGAATGCTTTAAAAGAGCAATTTGAAGAATCAGATCTTACAGTGAAGGTTGATCTGAAGCATTGCAATGAGCTCTCTAGTGAGTTTATGGATTTAGTAAAAAATGATCTTGTTTTAGTAAAAGATTGTCATACTGATGCGATGCGATAACTGCAATGGCGTTGCATTTCATTCATAGATTAGGTTATAATCTGAATTATGATATGGTATAATCTATGGATGATGGTGAAAGTAACAAATTATAAATATAATGTTAGCGCCTACACCATCAACCTATATATCTTCAGATGTTGATGCCAATGTTGTTATACTCAGGTTTTATCTTGTACGCTCGGTATTGTTGACATTCTTAGATTTTATCTTATCCATCCAATATGGGGTAACAATACAAGGGCCATGTGCTACACTCTTAACTTTCGGCTTATTGTTTTTAACTTTGATTTGTGGTGTTGAAAAAAACACACCATGCTTTGCTGCAAAAACAGTACTATTAGTATTATTTCGTGCTAATTCTTCTGCTATTTGGCCTTTGCCATGATAGCCGCCAGAATCTATGATAACTTGTAATTTTTGCTCTGTATCTTTTCTATGCAAATCAAGTTCATCATGAATCGATAATGATCCTCCTTTTATGCTACCAATCCCACATGCAACTATATCTATTAATGATATTTTATCATGCTCTTGTATTTTTGTTTTTAGTGTTTCAAAATTCTGCACAACATATGGATAGACATCATAGTGTTTTTGTAATTGCTCAATCTTATATAGATGATAATAAATAATGCTATCACCAAAGATAACAGATTCATGTATAGCGCTCCACTTTTCAATAGGTCTAATATAGCTGCTTACAAAATATGCACAAACTGGTTTTTCATTGCTAACACTCTTATTAACCTCTCGAATTTTGGCAAATTCATTCGTTAGTATGTTAGCATTCCGTTCGCATTCAGATAGTGAATTACCCTTTAATAATGCTAGTTTAAAGAGAAGCCGGCATTTCATTGCGCCTTTTATGAAAAAATAAGCTATTTGTTGAAAAAAATTCCTCTGTTTTTTATCCTCATCAGGATAATGATATCTATATGCAACATCAACCAACTTTGGTAATGCACGCAGAATTAGAAACTTCATACTATATATATCATAATTGTGTTATTTTTATTTATGTCAATATCATGACATGATCACGAGTGTAGATATATAATATGAAGAAAATATTAAGCAATTAAGAAAAAATAAGATTATCAAATGTATATGCAATTTTTTGAAAATATTGGCAGTTAATACCATCTTCATGAGCCCATACCCAACAAAGCACGGATTTTACAAAACACCATTGTCTGATGCAATCTTGATCTAGTTGTAGCTGCTTTGCAAAGGTAATAATTCTCTTGTTAATGAGACCTATAGCATCTTGCATTGTTAGTAGACCAGGAATGGGATTGTAGATAAATGTTGCAACATCAAATTCGAGATTTCCTATCACTCCCTTCGGATCAATAAAACACCATTTGTTATTATGCTGCAAAATATTGTCATGATGTAGGTCACCATGTAAAAAAAACTGTTTACCTGTAGTTGTAAGTAATTGGTTTTTGGTCGATATAGCTTTTTGCAAATAGTAATATAACACTTCATTTGAAGATACAACACTGCAATAGCTATCTAATTGTCTTAGTAAATCTTTAATAAAGGGGAAAATGCTATCTTTGGGAATAGGAGTATAAGTGAGTTTTTTAATAATATTACAAACAATTTCTATTGCTTCATCTTCATTTGATAATTTCAATGATGATCCTGGTACTGCCTTTTCAATTAGAATGGCTGTTGTATTTCGTCTAAAGACTCTCATACAACCAAAACCTTTGAAATGTTGCAAGGCCATAGCTTCACGTTCTAATGCTATCTCATCAGGGCTTATTTTCAAAATGACTGGATATGCATCATAAAAACCAGACATCACATAGTTATATGAGAGATTTTCAAGTTGTATTAATCTTGATAGGTTCCATTCATTTGCAATTTCCTTTACAAGTTGTGGTAGATTTTGTAGCCATGTTTTGCCTCTTGTTCCATAAATATTGATAATATTGCTTTCAAATTCATTTGCAATCTTATACATATGATTTCTTCTATTTAGTCATATCCGTCCAGAAATTCCTCATTTTTTTGAAAAATCCTTCTGATTCCGGGTGATTGCTATTATCAGATTCATTCTCGAATTGTTCTAACAATTCTATTTGTTTTTTAGTTAATTTTGTAGGTACTTCAACCCTTACATGTATCATGAGATCACCATGCGCGTCACGCTTCATAATAGGCATTCCCTTATTTTTGAGACGTAATTTAGCATCATTTTGAGTGCCAGGTGGCACAGTTACCTTTACCATATTGCCATCAAGTCCAGGTATTTCTATTGTTCCACCCAATGCCGCAGTTGTCATCTTTATAGGTACTTCGCAGTGCAGGTTGTTGCCATCACGCGCATATAGATTATGTTTCTTTACATGTATAAATATATATAAATCTCCTGCTTTACCACCTATCACACCAGCTTCTCCTTCGTTTGGCATGCGAATTTTCATTCCATCCTCAACACCTTTTGGTATTGTAATGTTGATGCTTTTTTGTTTTTCGACACGTCCTTGTCCACCACAGGTTCTACACGGGTTTTTGATGACTTTACCAGTACCACCACAAGCACCACATGTTTTTTCAACCATGAAAAAACCCTGTTGTATTCTTGATCTACCAGTACCACCACAATTCAAGCAGTTCATTTTACTATCTTTATCTGCGCTACCTTTACCATGACAATCGCCACACTCTACACCAGTATGATATTTGATATTTTGCTGTTTTCCATGATAAGCTTCCTCGAGTGTTATATTCAAGTTATAACGAAGATCAGAGCCTTTTGTATTGTCATATTGTGGTCTTCTTGCTCCACCCATAAGATCTTCAAATATATTACCAAATATATCAGAGAAGTCGTTAAAATCACCCGTTGAAAAACCACTATGTCCACCTCCTGATGGCCTACCACCATTATTTTTGAAGGCATCATGTCCATATCTGTCATAAGCAGCCTTTTTCTGTTCATCCTTCAGAACTTCATATGCTTCATTTATTTCCTTAAATTTTGTTTCTGCTTCCTTGTCTCCTTTATGGCGATCAGGATGGTACTGCATTGCTTTTTTCCTAAATGCTTTTTTTATCTCATCTTGACCTGCATCTTTTGAGACTCCCAGAAGTGTATAATAGTCTGCTGACATCTTATCTTTACATGAGTTATTATTGGTTATATTTTGCCTTTTGAATAATACATATGAATAAATTAGTGCATATCAAGATGCATTAGTGAATTTAAATTCTCTAGTATATTTATGATATGCATGGAATTATTTTTATGTAATTAATGTGATAGTAAGCTTGACAACAGCATTGAATCATACTATGATTAATATGTGTTATATGCAACTATATTAGACTAGACATTAATATGATGAACAATACTAGCAGTATCATTGCTGATGTAGAGAGACTGGCACTATTACAGGTTTTAAGTGGTAATGATCCCAATACCTTGATTATATCAACTGGTAAAATGCTTTATAATACAATATCACAGAAATTTGGTGCATTTCAGCAAAAACTACCAAATATAGTAGGTAAATGTGGAAATGGATTAGGTGGTATTTTCAATCAATTGCGTGACAAAAAAGATCTGAAGACAAAGGTAAAACATAAATCACGTGAAGTAATTCTTGAAGCACAGAGCTCTGCAATCGACCACAAAATCGCATTTGAACAAAAGGAGCAAACAGTGAAAAATGTGATGAATGTTGTTACAAAACGCATTTCTTATAGAGATGGGCATGTGCAATATGATCCACTTAAAGGCAAAGTTTTTGATGATTTAAACGATGCAGTTAATGACATTGTTAAAAGTATGAATGCTGCAGTAGTAGATGGTAAGATTACACTGTATGATAAAGAAATACAAAAACAGTTCAATGACTATATTGAAGAGCAGAATTCTAATGCTATTGGATGGCTTACTAGAATAGTAAGGTGGACTATGGAAAAAAGCATAGAACTTGTGAATTATATATGCGACGTAATATCATGCCCTGAAGATAAAATTAAAACTGTTATAAAAGTACCAAGTATTATTAAGAAAAATAGTTCATTTGCAGATAGGATGAGAGTAGAGGCACTCGAATTGAAGACACAATCTGAATTGTTGCGCTAGGTGTGTTATTGTTGGTTGTGTTGAATCTCAGATAACGATTGTTCTTGTGTGATTTCGCTTTCAATGCCCTAATCATACAGGAACGGAATATCCCGCTTTTTGTGTAATCTGTACGCCATAGTCACTATCTTGTAGTACAAAGGATATTTTGCCATCTATACCAATGCTTTTTGTTACTCCATTTAATACTTCAGTGATGCCATTTTGTATTTCATTATGTAATGGTTTACTCATTCTCATAATTATATTTAGTTCTTTCCTGTCACTATTTTTTATGAAAAGACAGTCCATCCAATGCTTGACACCTTCAGCATTTGAGATTTCAACTACAAATCTTTTGCTATATGTTGCACTATTAACTGTTGCTGGTTTGATGAAAAACTTCACTGTTTCAATGTTATGCTTATTAACCAATGGAATAAGAAATGTTTGCCATTCATCAGGTTGCACCTGCTGATTTTTCAACTTTATATTGTCTATAAGTGAGAGAAACTCTTGTGTTAAAGTTTCATTCTCTTCGTTATCATTAGTAATGGAATGTTGCCATTTTTGTGTCGTGACATTATTAAATTCACGGCCTCCCTGCTGTAGTATTATTGCAGCGCAATTATATAACATCTGGTGTATTTCTAAGCCATTGCCATAATATGATGTATAAAGTGGCATAGGTATATTTTGAATGGTTTGGATATTCATATTTTGTTTTGCGATGTTATTGGTATTTGTACTTGGCAGTGCTGTTAGAAGCTGCAGCATCTTTTGTTGTAACGATATGGCGTTGTTATTATCACTGAAGAATTTACTCTGTAGCAATGCATTGAACTTATCAGTCCATATGCTGAACCTTGTATCAATAGTGTCATTTGATGTCTGTGTGTTTTGCATTGCATCGGTCTTTATCTCGTGTATTGATATTGTCACGTTACGCACATTAGTATTGCGCATCAACTCGGATATGTCATGAACCATACTGTTATCAAGAATAAATACTCCAAAGGGAGTATTTATAGTAAATGCATTATACAACTTATTTTGTACATTCACCTGTCCTCGCATTATAATGTTACCATTGTCTATTCTTATATCACGCGGTATATCAATCTCATTGAAATCAATTGTTGCATTCAATAATGTGCCTTTAGGTATTATTTGACGTTGCATGTATGATATACAGCCCTGTTGCATCAGTAAAAATTCCCTTACATGGTGTGGTATTTTTATCTGGTTGATGTCTAAATCACTGTTGAGTATTAATGGTACAAATTTATCTTGAGTGCCATGTTTTTGTATTATTATTGCTTGATCATCTACATCTGCTCTTGATTCAACATCGAGAGTGTCATTAACAGTAGGATTGTACATATTATTTTTTTGATTTAGGAAATTGCTTGGAAGAATGCAATCCTTAAAACACTTTGCACCATGTGCATTACTACCATAGTTTGATGTAATGTTATTTTGTATGTTTGATATCTCATCTGCAACATCAAACACAGTAACGCGTAATATATTTGTACCTTCTTTTGTTTCAACACCTCTAATTATAGATATGTTAATGTTCTGATTGACAATCAATCTCTCATTGATTTGTAAAACTATATTGCCATATTGGGTTACAACACCTACAATCCCATCACCGGTTGCCTTCGCAACAGTACCTATTACAGATTGTGATTCCACAAGTTGTGTAAGCAATTCTGGCTGTATATCGACGACCCTATTACTTCTATCTGTTGTGGTTGCAGTCACTCTGTTGAGTGTGGAGATATTGTTGATATGCATCATGGTAGTATTTGTGCATGTTTTTAAAAAGCATATGATTTATTGTATAGTTGAGCGACATAGATCAGGAAAAATATAGCACTGATAATATACTTCTAAATATTGCAAACTCATTGCCAAACATATATACATAGTTTGTTACAAATGATTCTAAGTCGATAGTCGAAAAATAAATTTCCGCTTGAAATCAAAAACATGTTGATAACAAAACAATCAATTTTAAATTAACAACAAACTAAATTATGTCAACTAATATCCATTCCAATAAATTCAAGAGGCAATCAATACCTGATATAAAAATTACTGAAGATTTTGGTGAATTAATGGAACATGAATCCAATGACATTAAAGAGGGCTCGATAATTAAAGGTGTAATTACAGCAATTGATAAGACAAAAGGTATAGTAACAATAGATGTTGGTCTCAAAAGTGAAGGTACAATACAACTGAGTGAGTTTAAGGTACTTAACAGTGATGAGTCAGTGTCAGTTGGTGATGAAGTAGATGTTTTTATCGAAAGCTTCGAAACAAGATCAGGATTAATAATTCTAAGTAGAGAAAGAGCTATAAGGGATAAAGCATGGCATAAGTTCAAAGATATATATGAAAAGGGTTTGAACATCGAAGGTACTATCATAGGTAAAGTCAAAGGAGGGTTTGCAGTTGATATAGGTGGACTCGTTGCATTTCTACCTGGTAGCCAGATTGATGTGCGTCCAATAAGTGATCTTTCTGTAATAATGCATGTACCACAACCATTCAGAATATTGAAAATGGATGATAAACAAGGCAATCTGGTTGTATCAAGAAAACTTATTATGGAAGAATCTTTGAGAGAAGAAAGGAATGAAATACTGTCAACGATAAAACAAGGTATGGTGGTCAAGGGAACCATTAAGAACATCACTGATTATGGTGCATTTGTTAGTATACATTGTGTTGATGATGATGAGAAACGCGGCCCATTAGATGGTTTATTACATAAAACAGATATTGCTTGGGAGAAGGTTGAACATCCTTCTTCTATCTTCACAATAGGACAAACACTTGATCTGAAAGTTGTACATTACAATCCAGAGACACAACGTATTTCCCTTGGTTTAAAGCAATTACTTCCAAACCCTTGGGAAAACATAAAGGACGAATATTATATAGGCAGAAGATGTAAAGGTAATGTTGTTGCGATGGTTGACTATGGTGTGTTTATATCACTTGCACCTAATATTGATGGTTTGGTTTATCACACTGAAATCAGCTGGACAGCAAAAAATGTGCATCCACGCAAACTTCTACAGATGGGTGATGCAGTGGAGGTTGTTGTAATAGATGTTGATATTGAAAAACATCGTATTAGTCTGAGCATTAAACGTTGTACTGAAAATCCATGGGAAATGATGCAAAGAATATGTCCTGTTGGTACAAAGATTAATGTAATTGTGAGAACAGTATGTGACTTTGGGATTTTCGTTGCTAGAGAAGAAGAAAAGGATGCAGAATATCCAGTTAATATATTAATTCCATCAACTGAACTGACTTGGACATTGCGTGGTAATGAAGCTCTTAAAGCATATCAAGTTGGCGATAAAATTGAATGTATTATCACAAATATTGATATACAATATGAGAGAGTGACAGCAAGTGTTAGGAATCTGCACGAGGATACATCTGAAATTGAAGCTGAGAAAATGATTGGTGCACCATCATTAATTGGTATCGTAAAGGCTGTAAAACGCGAAGGAATTGAGGTTATGATTGGACAAATTCAGATTTATATTGAACAAGATCAATTGCCAGAAGGGAAAGCTCTACAAGACATCAATGTTGGTGAAAGTATTGAATGTAAGGCCTTGTCTTTTGACAGAGAGCGCAGAGAATACAGGGGATCTGCTAGACTGTGATATTTGTGGAATTCATTTTGTCTCCCATTCGATCAAATTTGAAGACTGGAACATATGACTCCAGTCTCACATGTGTCTTAATAGCAATTCACATTATAAAAGTGCTATTATATTCTTCACTTCTTATATTAGTCATGAACAGAAAAGAATTTATATAATACTTGATCTTGGTGTGATACAAGATGATCGTAATCGTGCCAATTCAATTGATGGTGAAGCAACAAACCGAGAGAGTAGGAATATGAGTATGGTATCATGAGCGCGTTGATTCATTAGTATCTGTACCTTGCTACTTAGCATTGATTTTCATACAAGTGTTTTTTTGTATTTTATGAGTTTCTTTATCAGATATTCTCTCTTGAGTCTCGACAGATGGTCTAGGAAAACTATACCATTAGTATGATCGATCTCATGCTGAGCACAAATTGATAATAATCCATCGAAATCACAAATTTGCTCATTTCCATAATAGTCCAGATATTTGACTGTTACACTTGTGTATCTTGTGATATCAGCTGTAATACTTGGAAATGAAAGACATCCCTCACAATATACTATCGTTTCTTCTGATTTTGATACTATCTCTGGATTGATCATATGGATTGGTTCACCATTATGCAACAACTCACCATCATGAGTGCGACGTTTTTTATTGGTAGTTCTATTTACCTGATCTATATCTATAACAACAACCCTTAGGTGCACTCCAATCTGTACAGCAGCTAATCCTACCCCACCACTACCATACATTGTAAAAAGCATATCATCCATGAGATGATGTATTCCATCTGTAACCTCTTTCACTGTGTCAGATGGTTGGTGCAATCTAGGATCCGGTTCTGTTACCAACTGTAATAGTTTTGGTTGATACATTGACAGGTTTTTAGTATAAAGCATAGAATCTCTCACGATTCTATCAGCAAAGCACAAATATAGTCAATTGTTTTATTGCAGCTAACTACCGTTGGTAAATGGATTGTATCTTGTCTTCATTGATATAAATATGATAGTTTTACATATTTATAATTTTTTATGTCAACATGTGTACTACATCCACTAAAAAACCCATTTCAATATATATACACTGGCCATTTTGCACTAAAAAGTGTCCATACTGTGATTTCAATAGTTTTGTATATAACAACCCAAATTATAGCAGATGGTCTGAAGCATATGTAAAGGTAATAAGGCATCAGTATGAAGAGTTGCTTCAAAATAGGATCATTTCAAGTATTTTCTTTGGTGGTGGTACACCATCACTCATGCAACCAAGCATAGTTAATGCTATTATAGACTCACTATATAGCATTACTGGTGTAACTAGTAATGTCGAGATAACTCTTGAAGCTAACCCAACTTCAGTTGAAATGGAAAAATTTTTATGTTTTAGAAATGCTGGTATCAACAGGATCTCCTTGGGAATACAAAGTCTAAATGAAAACAATTTATCATTCTTAGGAAGAAATCACAATGTTGATGAAGCCAAAAAAGCAATAGAAATTGCTGCAAAATGCTTTTCAAATTACTCATTAGATTTTATTTATGCCCTGCCACATCAAACTGTTGATGAGTGGCAGTCAGAATTGAAACAAGCAATTTCTTTCAATAGCAATCATCTTTCACTGTATCAGCTGACTATAGAGCAAAATACAAAGTTTGGAGCATTAATGCAGCATGGATTATTGAATGAAATTGATGATAACATTGCAGCAGAGATGTTCATTATGACTAATGAAATAACTAAAGAAAACGGGCTAATGCGCTATGAAGTTTCAAACCATGCTAAAACAGGATATGAATCAAAACATAATATGAATTATTGGCAGTATGGTGATTATATAGGGATTGGTCCTGGTGCACATAGTAGGTTTTATGATGATAACCCTAGTGAAAAAATTGCAACAGTTGATATCAAACAACCTGAGTTATGGATCAAAAGTGTTTTTGAAAAAGGTCATGGTGTTGAGAAAACAAGTGTGTTGTGTAGTGATGAAATACGCGAGGAGATGATGATGATGGGATTACGTACTAAACACGGAATTGAATATAAATTAGTTGCTGATAAGAAATTAGTTATAGATCAGCTATTAGAAAATAAAATGATATTAATATACCAGGAAGGTGATAGAGAGTTCATCGCTGTGACAAACAGTGGATTACTATTACTAAATAGTATTATTACAAATCTCATATGAAGTATCAGCTATTGGTGTCATAATAATATTCTCCTGTACTGTGTAATTTAAATGATATTTCAGGCACTCCAAATTCGTTGTTATTAACGCTGTAACTAATGATGAAAAATAAGCCTGTTACGGAGTTTTTATCTGTTGTCTTGTCAAGATATATCTGGCAGTAGATAGGCAGGCTACGTAGTGCTGCATTGCGGATCTTAATGCTTTCATCACTATTAATCGCAGCTGTAACAACAATGAGTTCTATATAATTCTGGTTTGTTTTTGGTATCAATGAAATATTTTTAGATATAACATTCATATCAGTATGAAAGCTATTACTGACGTTCATCTTAATAATCCTTGCACCACTTAACTCATTTTCACATTGAATATTCTGATTTTTCATTGTCCCAGATTCTATAACTGAGAATTTTAATTTTATATTCGAATAGTTTGCCATTGAAAACTAGTAATTTTGTTATGTTGTGAATATAATTGATAGTTCAAGACTACCATACCAATTTAACTTATGATCTTGTGTGATTGTTTTTCCAGCAACATTAATATTAATTATACTAATGGAATCTACATAGTAATATTGTGTAGTACTTGTTAGAATTGATTCAAGATGATCTAGAATGACAATGCATTGTTTGTTTGAGTTTTGTGTATCATGTACAGTAACAGTTACTACGCTCTTATAGTATTTTGTACTACCACCGTATGGCAGTTGTGACAGTTTGATTGCATCAATATGTACATACGGTAGTTGTGCCGTATCTGGTACAGATGTATATGCCTTGCATTCTATTTCGGACAGATATTTATCATTTTTAATGATGTCATATACCAGTTTTTGTATTTGCAATGTAACACTCATAAGTAATTACTATAGTTGAATTAGTGCTCTCCTTTTGTCGAACATTATACTCTTCACTGTAAGTTTTTTACCGTTATAAACAATTATTACTTCACCATTATTTTTATATTTCATAATACTCTTACCTGTTTGCATACTGACTGTGATAACGTGGTTTTTACATTGTATTTTTCTTTTTTGCTGCATGCTATCACGTGTGAATTTCTCTCGCATATCACCATATATTTTACCTATGTCATAATATGATTTTGTAACACCACCAGTTTCATCATCTATATAACCAACTCTCTGTGCTGTGAAAATCTGCATTAATTTTTGTGGCATAATATTATCCTATAATTTGAAGTCTCTGAAGAAGTGTAGCTTTGTGAGTATTGAAGATAACATATCCTTATCATTTCCATTCTCATAAAAATGTGAAGTAATTTCAAAAAGTACAACCTTTAATAAGGGTGGTAAAACACTAGAAATCATGCCAGCTGTGTAAATGATCTTTAACGGCATATATGGTATGAAACCTAATATAACCACATCTCTAATCAAGCTGTATGCAATTGTCTGTGTGGAAGTGTCATTGATGATAGAAATAGATCTTACTTCTGAAACTGGTTTATGTGGTAATTCAATGAATGTAGAGTTATGATTATCAATGATGATTTCATAATCATCTCTTATGATGGTTTTGTTGATATATTGTTCCAGCTTTTCTACTGCTGCCTCAAATAATGTCTTAATCAAAGCATTATCCTCACTGTGATCAACACGTAAAAACTCTTTGATTTCATCTATTGAGATAAAATCCCATATAGTTTTGTTTTTTTTAAGCATTTTTTTATGTGTTATTTGGTGGTTGGGTACTTGATGCAGTATAAATGTGTTATGTTATTCAGTTAAGCCTATCCCAGTTGATGGTTAAGCATCAACATAACTAAATATAGTACTGCATCAACTGACGTATTAAACAGTAGATGTCTTGAGGAAACGGATGGCATTATCATCAATCACTCCACCTCCAACTGTTTTAGTTGCGAAGAATTTTATAAATGGTTTATTTGTGAAAGGATCACGAAGTATTCTGATGCCATGCCTGTCCACGATCTGATATGCTTTTTTGAAGTCACCAAACACTACAGAAGGTGTTATATCAGAGACCTTCGGCATATCTGATGAAACAACAATTTCACATCCAAGAATAGTATTCATGCCCTTGCTACTGAAATCAGGCTGCCAAATATATCTACCACTATTCTTTTCCTTTAACATTCTGATGTTCTGCAATGCATCGTATCCGAGTAAAAACTTAGCGTTGTGCGTATGATTATGTGGTAAGCTATAGAAAAGCCTTATGATATCATCATCTGTAATATACAACTGATTATATTGGGCGTTAATGTTTTTATTTTGTTCGTTGTTTCTCCTTTGTGCATTGATGCTGTTCCTATCATTGCATGCAGATAAAATACCTTTTGGCTTACCAACACCATCACCATTAATAAATGCATTGTTTTCTTGTGTTGCAAACACCTCTATAAGTGCATCAGAAAGCCATATTTCTATGTCTATGCGAGGATCATCAACGAGCTTTTGTGTTGCTTTTGGCTGTGCATAAAGTTGATATGTTGAGATAGATTTTTTAATGATGTTAAGGGGTTTTTCACTATCAGTGTATGCGATAGTATCTTCAGACCATCCAGCGGTAATGCTATTTTTGTCACAACCAACCAAATCAAAAATATCGCCAGAGATTTCAATGACATTGGCTATTGTTCTCATTGGTGAAATCTGTGCAATCATATCACCAATATAGTCATTCATTCTAGATGTTACTATATATCCGCAGTCTTGTTGTGAACCAATATTGCAGGCATTGAGGTTATCCTGACATTGATCTGAAATCTCATTTTCAACACCCTTTCTGATGTAATTGCAAAATGCTTGTTGATATTTATTTTGTGATGAACCACTCAAATATTGTACTGCATGACATGATTCTGCGCTCATTGGTCTATAGTTAGCAGTTTGATATTGTGTACCTCTGTTCATAACTACGTTTTGATAATTGTCAATTGCCTTGTTGAGTTTTGATAATTGATGAATTGTTATAGGATCAGCAGCATTATTTTTCTGGATCTGTTTTAATCTCTCATCATTTTGCTGCTTAAAATTCTCCCAATTATTTGCTATTTGTTCTATCCTAGTTTGGTCTGTAGTAGTCATATTTTTCAATGTTATGTGTTGATTAAAGTATAGTTGTTACTTGTGTATGTATTGTTCAGAATGAATCAATGTCATCAAGAAATAAAACGATTTGAAATACATGGTGATGTAGTTATAGTGATGTTAAAAGCGTCATTAGAGTAATGGATACGAGCGTCTGACTCTAGTCCAGTAGTTACCTATAGTAATAATTTAAAATCTGTCATCTTTGGGCCATCATGTGGTTGCATAGTGCAGACGATAATGATATTGTTTGGAATCGGGCGGTTAGCTCAGGTGGTTAGAGCGCTACGTTGACATCGTAGAGGTCGGTGGTTCGAGCCCACTATCGCCCACCAGTGAAATGTCATACTGCTTTTATATGTTTTATATCAATCATACGACATCTGTAATGACATCATGGAACAATATCTTGCACATTGGATTGACTGGAACTGATGCAATGCTGATTTCAAGCAGTTGAGCTCTTTGTATTACTAGAGCATTGAGATGCTTATCAAGGAAACTTTTTTCAACTTGCAGTCCAACACTCAAACCATCTATTATACCATCATTTATGAGGTTATATACGGATTTCCCAGTGTCAGTTTTTAGAGTTATAAATCCTTCTACATACAAACCTATATTGTCAACTTTAGCATGCAACAGACTTCCAATGGGATTTTTCATATCATGTTGCCATAACAGCGGTATGTTTTGTTGTATGGAGGAATGCTTTGTAAATGCTTCTCTTAACATAACATGTTTGTTTCTATCAATATTATCAAAAATACTAGCATATCCTGCAATGATAACATAATTGTGTATGCTATTGCATGTTTGCAGGACGTTATTTTTACTAGATGTAATGTTCATGCTATATATTGTGCTTATTATGGGTTAATATATTGTGAGGGAATATGTATACTATGGATTAGTAAATCATATGACGCTTGTTGGAGATGAAAACATTGTATGAATATGAAAATTCTTCTTGCATAAAAAAATTATATGACATATCCTACAGCAGTGTTGTCTATATATAAAAAACGCAATGTCCTATACAAACCAAGCATGCTATATAGTTCTAGTGCTGTGGTTGGTATTATCGGCCTGGTTGTAAAACATAACTAAATACGCAAGGGTGGTATGAAAATAAATAAGAAAACGTTCGCATTAATTACTGCATCAACAATTCTACTACAGCTATCGACTGCATCAGCTGCAGAACCTGGATCTTTCTTCATCAAGGGAGAAGGTGGATACAGCATCGGTGACTCAAAATTTAAAACAAACGGTTTATCAGGCACAGGTGGTTCTGGTTCACAAACAAGTGCACTCAATTCAAATATAACAGTTAAGAATTTGAAAGGCTTCAATGGTGGGGTTGGTTTCGGATACATTGCAACAGAGGATGTTTGGTCTGATCTTACGATTTCATTCAACAGTATTAAGACAAAGAAAAGTGATACGGCAATCAAAAATATAGCAACTGAGATAAAACACGATACAATTTCAGCAATGTTAAATGGTTACTATGGTTTCAACACTGGTAGTAAAGTTACACCATATATTACTGCTGGTATCGGTGGTGGCAGAACAAAGACACAGATTACTATACCAAACACTGGAATGTTAATTAACAATGTTGTTGTTAAAGATAGTAGTGGTGCAATCATATCAGGTACTATTAAATCTAAAAATTCTACTGCATTTGCATACCAAGGTGGTTTTGGCCTATCATTCGAATTAATGCGAGGCATTGCTTTTGATGTTGGTTATAGAATTGGTAATCAAGTTGAGGGTAAATTTAAAAATATTCCTGCATTGCAAAATAGCAATGTTGGACTTAAAATCACAACACCTATGAAACATACCATTCTTGGTGGTATCAAGATTGGTTTCTAAGGCATTCATAAAAAAAACTTTACATGTTGCGCTCCTCACACAACATGTTTATCTGCCCTTCTTGCATCAACTAGCTGCATTGTAAGCACACTTTGACTGGTGGCACAAATGCAACAGGTTGTTTCGAATCTTATATTTTCATCAGCTTGACTATTGCTTCGAGTTCCACGATATGCAATATAATATTTTGTATGTGTGTTGAATGCCCAACTGGTTTATTCACTGCCATTTCAAAACCCTAAATTGTATGTATAACGTGATTGACTGCGAAAATAATACATACTATGTTGACTGTGTGAGTTTTTACTCCAACAGTTTGTTGAATTAACAAATAACAAAAAATTCTTACTATGAAAAAAGAACAAACACTGAAGTTTTTTATCGCAAGTGCACTCTCACTTTCATTTATCACATCCGTCTCAGCTGCTGAACCTTGTAAGGCCTATGTGAGAGCTGATGTTGGATATAATATTCTAGGTGACTCGAAACTTGATATCGTTAGTTTTGATAGTATAATGGCAAACAACCCAAGTACACAATCCTTCCGTCTTCCGCTAACAAAGACAGGTAGAGGTCTTACTGGCGCTGTTGGTGCGGGTTATGCATTCAACGATGCAATGCGTGGTGAGGTCACATTTGATTTCAAACCAAAAATAAAAAGTTCATTCCATAACATTGAGATGGAAACACGTTCACTGGGTGGTAGTGCAAAGGTGTTATATGACTTCAACAATAGCACATCCGTTACACCATTTATCTTTGCTGACCTTGGTGGAGCAAGTGTGAAAGCAAAAATAAAACCTAAATGCGATTCAGCAATTGGTTGCAAAATGGACGCCAATAGTGTGATTGGACTAGTAGCGGTTGATGGTAATGGTAACATGCTGGTTAATGGTCAAACTGGTTCTGGAGGCGTTATACCAACAAGTAATGATTTGGTTGCAAAAGTCAATATGAAAGCTAAAACGATCGTTACTTATGGTGCTGGCTTCGGTCTTTCATTCAAGGCATCTGATAATGTAAATGTCGATTTAACATATGGTGTCAATAGTGGTGGTGCATACAACGTTATATCAAATCTTGGTGTGCTCAAAATTAGTACACCAACAGCAAGTGGTGGTACAGGACAAATCGATGAAGTTGCATCAATACTAGTTAAGAATGCTAAACTTAAAAGATACTTTGACCAGTCTCTGACAGCCGGATTAAGAGTGACACTTTAGAGAATATAACTCACAGGCACCCCTGTGAGCTCTATCGGGTAAGTTTTTTATAATGGTGACAATCCGACAGCTGCTCTTTTTTCATCGGTTGTTACAAATGTGCTTTTTTCCATTCTTTCCCATAAACTGTTAACTCTATGTGAAAGAGCGTTAATACCATCAACATCATGTTGTAACTCTAGGTCGTTACTAAACCTACTTACAAGCCACCTATTGAAGTAATCCAAAGTACTTTCAACCATTGGTAGAACTGTTTGTTCCCATAATGCAATGCGGGCTTCAGCTAAATTACTATACGTATTATCACCTGGAATACCAAGTAGCTGTGGTGGCACTCCAAAAGCTAATGCTATTTCCCTTGCAGAATTGTTTTTAGATTCAATATAATCCATATCCTTTGGTGAAAGACTCATTTCCTTCCATTCAAGCCCCCCCTCTAAAAGTAGCGGTCTACCAGCATTCATTGGACCTGATATAATTTCATCTATTCTCTGTTTTAACCTTTGAAATTGCTCGTCAGTTAGTGAGGCAGGCCTACCATCAGCGTTCTTTACTATGATTGCTCCACTGGGACGCCCTCCACTTTGTAATAATGATTGGTTCCACACACTTGCTTGATTGTGCTGATCTATACTATAAGATGCAGCTTCTATTGATGATAATCCATACCAATCTGACAATGGGTGAAAATTTTTAATATGTAATATTGGTGATATGCCAGTCTTCTGATCAACATGATAATCAATTGAGTGAGAATTAACAGCATATCTATAACCCAGTGGTATGAAATCATGCCCTGCTATCACTTGCACTCTATCTGGACGCAAGCAATACAGCTCATATGCTGGTGCATCATCATCTATGCTGTTATTAAATGATTTCTTATAACGCTCAGGCGGTGCTTTAATCAAGCCACTAGCTGTCGTATCATTTTCATATATACTATTGTTTGGATCGTTACCATGCTTACCACCAAAACATTGACTACTTGTGCATGCTATTTGTTTATTGACTGTGAGGACATAAGCATTACCTGATATCTGTCTGTATATATATATTGCCTCAAGTAATTCTTTACCACTCTGCATTGGATTGGGCTGTTTAAGCAACTGCAGCAGCGGATGTTGAGTGATGAGATGTCTCTTCCCTTCTATTATCTGGTATAGTTTCAATGGAACGCTTGCTGCTGCATGTGCAATCATGTTGATCGCCCTATGAGCAATGACATTATTAATATACGCACTACTTGAAAACTCAACGTAATTTTTCTCCATCCATACTGGCTTGCCATGACTATAGAAATATGTTGTGCTTGCATTATGCAGTGCAGTTTTATGCTGTTTTATATCAATTGATCTATTCTTCACAGCATGTGCCATATTTGATAATAGCTTGAACATAATTTTGATTATTTGATTTTATGGAAAATTAAAGCAGAAACTGATATGCACTTTGATGCTGATTGTGATATCTTCTATGTGAAAAACAATGTTGTGATACAGCTGTTGCCTGTAGCTATCTGAGCTTATATTTTTATTCTGTACTTATTTTTCACATCATGGAAGTACACAATGGGATTGTTTATAAATATAATCACAATAAAGACAGAAAATTTTGAAAAAATAATGTATGTCCAGTCAAACATCAGAACAAGAAATCCAACAAATCCTACTCAATACAGAGACACGCATGGTGAAAAGCTTGGAATCTCTCAAGCATAACGTTAATAGCTTGAGAACTGGTAGGGCCAGTCCATCACTACTTGACACTGTTAAGGTTGAATCATATGGTACCCTTGTACCAATCAACCAGGTAGCAAACATATCTGTACCTGAAGCAAGACTTATAGTTGTACAGGTATGGGATAAAAATCTGTTGAAAGCTGTAGAGAAGGCAATTCGTGACTCAGATCTAGGATTAAATCCATCATCAGAAGGTGTTGTGGTAAGGGTACCAATACCTGATTTAACAGAAGAAAGAAGGAAAGAAATGGTAAAGAAAGGAGCTGAATATTGTGAAAATGCTAAAATTGCCATTAGAAGCATCAGAAGAGAGGTAATGGATATGTTTAAAAAAATGGAAAAGGATAAAAAAATATCCGAGGATTTGATGAAACATTACAGTGAGAAAGTACAGAAGACTACTGATGTTCATACAAAAAAGGCTGATGACATATTTGATGTCAAATCCAAAGAAATAATGAAGGTTTAATAAGGTTAAATAGACTATAATCTAATAACATCAAATCCATGGTATCAAGTAAAGTTGCAATTTTTAATGCCCAGACAAATAGTTTTTCAATAGAGAATGAAAAGTTGGATGCTATACCTGAACAATCAGTTTTACTGAAACAAATTGCAATTGGAATAAATGACATTGATGTTATTGATGCCAGGGATCGCAATATATCAAATCTTGGATACACAGCCTGCGGAGAAATAGAACAAGTGGGAAGTGATGTTGTTGGTTTTAACAAGGGTGATAAAGTAATGTATATAACCATGCTAGGAGCATATAGGCAATATAGAATTGCCCCACAAAGTAGTATCGTTAAAATACCTGATTATATCGATCCAAGAACTGCTGTTACTACAATATATAGAGCATGTTTGGCACATACTCTCACTGTAAGAACATTTATCATTAGGCAAAACATCAACGCATTAATATGGGGTATACACAATCCAACGTCAATGATGATAGCTCTGATGGCAAAACAAAGAGGGGCATTTGTTGTTGGTGTAACATCAGAGAAAACTGATGTATCTAGTGAAGTATGTGATATTGTAATTCCGGACAACGCAGATAATATTAGTGATGCAATAGTTAAAGCAACAAATGGAACTGGGGTGCATGTTTTTTATAACAGCATCGATGCACAGCCACTAGAAAATGTTGTCAAAGCAATGGTGCTTTCGGGGGTGATTGTTGATCATCTCAATATTATGAAGAATGTTGCGGTACCACTCATTGCAAGTAAGTCATTGTTCTTCACTGCACCATCAATGGCTCATTACAAATCTATCAGAAGTGAGCTAATACTTACAGTCAATGAGGCAATTGCCTTCATTGAACAACACAATGTACAACTCACACATGTTGAAAGCAATTTCGATGAAATAAACAATGTCTTTCCCACGATCACACAAGGTAAAAACACTGCTGCACTAGTGTTAGTACTATGAGTGCTGAGTGTTCTGTGCTAGTCTTTTTGTGATAGTATCTATATCACTATCTTCCAATGGCATTGATTCGCTAATAAGAAGTATTGGAGTGCCATCAATCACTGGAAAAGCTTTTTTAGCATTTACTGAGATTAGCAATGATTTCTGTTCATCATATATCAGTTTCCCTCTTGAAATAGGACAAACCAATATATCCAGCAATCCTTCATGCAAACTACTCATGATTTTTTGTTCAAGTAAGTTTGTTTATACAATTCATGCTCATTCTATACATATTCTTTTTGGAAAGTATACATTTATATTTATAAATTCATATTTATAAATATTACAAAAACTACTATAATTAGAGATGATGTAATTGATGCTCGTATTTGGTATGCAATGCTCTCTACTTTTTGCATATCTTGTCCCTCAACTGTTACTCTAACAACGTTTTCTGTGCCTGATTTTCTTACTATTATTTTTATATCATTATTTTTCTGTTTTATCTCTTCCAAAGCAAATTGCACTTCCACATCATCTAAAGGATTTTTTCTTGATGGTATGGGAATGCTGATTGATGACTGTGGATTGAGTGGAAATGCGTGCAAAATCTCACTTGCATTTTTACCTGAAGCTTTTAATATTGCAGTGATTTGCAATGCTGCGATTGTACCATCTCCTGTAGTGGTATAGTCGCCCAGTATAATATGTCCTGATGTTTCGCCACCAAAATTGCATTTTCTATGACGCATCTCTTGCGATACATACTTGTCACCGATATTGGTACGATATGTTTTTAGCCCTACATTACTCAAATATTTATCTAGAGCACCATTGCATGCGTGAGTTGTTACGACGCCATCACCACACAATTTGCCATTTTTATGCAGTGCTACAGCAATCAAACCAATAACATGATCACCATGTATAACATTGCCCATCTCATCACAAATTAACACTCTATCACCATCACCATCAAGTGCTATACCTATATCACTTCCAGTCTCAATAACCTTAGTACTAAGTGTAGATGGATGCATTGAACCACATCCTTCATTGATGTTAATACCATTTGGATCTGTACCGACAGTGATAACATCAGCCCCTAATTCCCATAGTGCACTAGGCGCCAATCTATACGTAGCACCATTAGCACAATCAACAACTATTTTCATGCCTTCAAGTGTTAGATGTTTTGGAAAGCAACTCTTTACGTACTCTATATACCTACCATGAGCATCATCTAGTCTTGATACTCTACCAAGTGCATCAGGTGCGGCAAGGCTATGATCTAGTCCATTGTATTCAGGGCTATCATATTCTATAATAGTTTGTTGTAACTGCCTTTCATACTCACTAGATAATTTATACCCATTTTCATCGAATATCTTCAATCCATTATCATGGAATGGGTTATGTGAAGCTGTAATCATTATTCCCAGATCCGCTCTAAGTGATTTGATTAACATTGGCACAGCAGGTGTTGGCATTGGCCCTACAAGCATGACATTTATGCCAACTGATGCTAGTCCCGATGTCAGTGCAGGCTCTATAACATAACCTGATAATCTGGTATCCTTAGCTATAATAACCTTTGCCTTGTGTCCTTTACTATGTCTTGTTGCGCTAATCCTTTGCAACAATAAACCAACAGCAATACTGAATCTCAGTACAATGCTTGGTGTCATTGGATACATATTAATTGTACCTCTGATACCATCAGTGCCGAATAACATTTGATAGATGGAAGAAATATGTTTTTTTTAATAAAAGTATTTAACTGAATTGTTACAAAAAATCTAGGTTGTTATCATTAGCTCATGAACAAACCATAAATATTCTATGTGAGTTACATGTTTTTGATCATACTTGCTATTTTTAGTTGTTTTATACACTATTCATTTCACAACTTAAAAAAGAATGTTATGATATTACTAAACACACATACGGATATAAAGCAACCTGCTATATGCAAAGAAATAATCAAACAAATTTCTTCAAGCCTAAAATCCTGTTATATTATTTCTTCATACTGTTATTGTCAATAAACTCTACCTTTGCTAACACAACAGAAATTGCGCTACCACAACCAACCATATCAGATGTATACCTTGAAAAGGTGCCAATATATCACACCTTAACTTATGACAAGCGAGTCACTGCATTGGAAAGTGTTTTGACAAGCATGTATGACTTTCTTATTACGCATAGCACTAACGATGAAACTATGCAAAAAATTCACACTTTAATAAACTTAAATACAAAGGTAATAAATAAACATAGTATTCAAGCCGAAGCTGAGCTAGAAGCAAACAACATAGAAAAAGCAATGCTGCATTATAAATGCATTGCTGACGACTATACAACCAAAATAACGCAACTGAATGAGGAATATGGTAGGTTATTAAAACCTTTCTATATTAATGCTGCTAAGTATGTATTAAAAAAATACGGCAATAATATCGAGAATTCAGATTTAAACTATAGAATCACAGAGCATTATGTAAAAAAATACGATGTGTACCTAGAAATGCTGGGTTATTACGCATATTACCTACTGAGGGCTAGTCATAACACTTTGAATTCACATGAACAAAAAAATATTGTTGATGCACACATCACTACAGATAAAAATACTGAAGGCTTTGATCTAATAAAGGTAGATAATAATATTTTCATTGCCATCACTTGGTCTGATGTTCATCAAGGAAAATATCAGTCTGTTGTATGGTTTAATAATACAAGTGAAACATTCGTACCAATAATATTTCAAGACTACTCATTTGCTATAAAAAGACACAATCAGGATGGTAATAGCATCCATCTCATTACAGGTAGGAAATATAGAAGTAGCAATCATTCTCTCGCTGAAGGTATAAGTCTAGGTAGATTTGTTACCAATCAGAACGATACAACACAGGATGATATGTATGAAAGAATTGGTAGTGATTCCATAACTTCAGTGTTCATAGATGCAAAGCAGATAAACGGAAAAAAATGTAAAATATCAGCAGATACAACAACTTTACTGCAACCAAATAGTTTTTACTTAACAATGGGGTTCATAGGCAATGCAATATCAATAAAAAAAAATCAGATTACTGCAACAATGTGTTATGATAAGAGATGTTTTGTTAGTGAAAAAAGAATTTTCGCATTGCATGAAAATGGCATCGTAGTACCACAAAGCATAGAGGTCACAGCAATAAGCAGTGATTTTTGTGCTGTTGGACAAATGTCGGAATTCAATAGAACAACATCAGTAGATAGCGAGCTAAATCTTTTTACAATGAAATATGATGTCCTAGTCAATAGATGAGAGAACTGATTTAACTTTAGCTGATAGACCACACACCCTTTTTGTATAAAAGTATCCGTTTACCTAAGAACACATTCAAAAGCAGTGACGGAATCATTTGCAATAAATATCGGTTTGGGACATAAGGCTGAGTAGTTTAAATAAGTCCTCTCATGTATTTACATTACACAATTTTTCTTTCAATGCAATAAAAAACCCTATCTTCTTCTGGTTAACTGATTTGTAGTATTATCAAGTGCTGCCAGCCTGTTTTGTAGCTCTTGGTGGTTACCACCAGCTGCATTTAATTGATTATTTAATTCTGTGCGTTTTTGCTCAATCAAGTGCATGTATTTTTGATGTAGTTTTGCAGAATCCAATTGTTGTTGTCTAACATCACTTAGTTGTACATCAATACTATCAATTTTGTCGATTGCTTTATTAATATACTCCTGATTAACGGCATTTCCACGTAAGTTAGCCTCACTGAGTTGATCTATCAATGTGACTCTTTTTTGCTCAACCATATCTGTATACCGCTGTATCAGTGTCTCAGGATCGTATCCTGCTGATTGAGCGATATCTAATTTTGCACTAATATCATGTGCAGAATTCATACTTGTGTTTGGGTTTATAAGTCTTGTATATTTATTATCGATTAGGTAATTAACACGTAAACGCAAAGTTTTCCATTTATCTAATATTCTATTTCCCTCTTTATCCTCAACATATTGTCCATCTCGTTTATAACGTTGGTCCAATAGTCTGCCAACACCATATTGTTGATTAAACTTCTTGAATGAACTAACGCCTTGTCCAAATAACCTATTAACGCCCCCCCATGTTGCATTAAATGCATTTGCTGTTGGAGACAACTGTGAATCACTTAGTGAGTCAGCAAGTTTTTGTATCTCAGCCATAAATTTATAGAATACTATGGCAATGAATAATGCTGAAAAATATTTTGATGCATTCAAATGTTCTTGTACAATATTCATATCATCCGGTATAACCCATCCTAGGAATAAAAAGAAATTTTTACATGAAACAGAATAGTACATCAAATCACTTAACATTGCATACATTAAATGTAGCGTTAGTCCAATACCAAGTGTTGCAACAACTAGCATTATTGTAGTGCTTGCGATGGCTCTGAGCCAGTTTTGAAAAATTGATGATGTTACATTGAACAATAGCAACATACCAAAAATTGGTAATATAGCTTCTAAAAGTGCAATTTGTAAATAGGCAACAACATACAATATAATTGCTCTCAAGATTATGACTACTATTATGACAATTAGAACATATAACAACGGAATGAAAAAAAATTTCGTAGTAAACAGCAATGCAAAGATTTTTATATGTATTACAGGTGATGTAATGCTATTAATCATATTGTCATATTGAATGAGGTATCCAAGATCACCAAAATCACTTTTTGTGGTCTCGCCCTTAATTGCTATTTGTGTACCTGAGATGATTGCTGACACCTTGTTCGCGAGATAGTTTCCTAATGCTCTATAGAAATCTAAAAAGTTATCCTGTATAAATGTAGTATATGATGGTGTAACAAACATTATAACAATGCCAATCTTCAATAGTCTTACAATGGCTTCAGTTTGCGTGATTTTTATCATACCAATCAAGAAACCAAAGGCTGTGAAGGTGAAGTACAAGAATACAACAGCACGCATTATATTACTAAAATACTCTGTGAACTTTTCTCTCAAGATCTTTGAAATATTTTTAGTTGTATCGTTCAATGCAGTCAATGCAGCTGTGATAAAACCTGGTTGGTATATGCCTTCCTTGAACTTTACAGTAATAATATTATCACTCCGCTCCGATTCATTATCATTATAATGTCTATCAAGAACCTTCAAATAAATTTTTCCACCTATGAGGTCATTAATATTAAATGGTTCGCAATGATATTCTGTACTCTTTTTTGCGCAGCTATAAAATTTATCGATATAAATCGTGTTACCTGCGCTGAAATCACCGATATGTGCTGTATAAAACCCTTTATCACTTGGAGGGCTAATTGCTTCACTAACACTGTTGTTTGGATCATTATTATTTGCTGATATGAGTATATATATACCATATCCATTTGACAAATAACACCCAATGTTACTATACGTATTTGCTACAACCACAGCAGCATCTTCATCAGCAATCAATGCACAACCATCATCATTCGATTCAGAGCACTGCACCATTGCACATGATTTATCAACCCCGCCTACTTTGCCCCATGGATACCATTTCCCACCAATATTTAAGCTAATACCTACTCCTGTAGCTTTGCCATCACTATCAATTACAGACCCCATAAGATATAGGCCAGTGTCTCGCCATTTTGCAACTGCTGAATGTTCATTATTATCTGAAGCTACAAAGAGATCATTTTTCTCTGGTCTTGTTGGTAGATGAATCGTTTTGCCAATTCCGACGTCATCAGCATCTATAGGTTGCATCAAACCACAACATCCTGTGAGTAACAGCAGTGCAACAGATAATAGTAATCTCGATAATATTTTATATTGCGTATCGTTCTGTGCACATTGTTTCATACAGTCCTCCATTAATCCCTTTTTCTTCGTTCTGCTCTTGCCTGTTTTCGTGCTGCTCTGCTTGCATCGTCTATTGCTAATACATCTATTGGCGCTGTTATAACATTGTACATACTTTTAGCATCATAATATGTACTCATTACACTACCCATCCCACCATCAGTGACACCCATGGACTTAAAGTTTATCAACATCTGTGCCATAGATGCTGCAAAATCATAAAATTTGTACATACTAAATCCCACAATAAGCATACCAAGCATATTGCTAAGTTGTACCATTACAGATGATGAAACACTTGGTGCATGTGCTAGTGTCACAGGCATATATAGGCTACAAAAACAATGTGACCAAAATGGTAATTCCAACTTAAACACACAGATTTTACAAGCCATAAAACCCATTGTTACATCAACTAAGTATATAAAAATATTCCTAAACAGCGATATGGCAAGACAAACAAATATTGGTTGCATTAAAAATACTAGTAGTTGTTTTATCCATGCATCAAATATTCCTTTAGTGTACTTAAACAAAATCAATGATATAAAAATAGGTGCAAGTGACAACACAATTGTTATGCCTAGCATAGCGAGGCAAAAAAGAATCACAATCTTCACCATTACAATTGCATACATTATAATGCCTACAACTATCACTATTGCATATACAAAAAGACCACTAAGCAAAAGCCCACCTATTCTTGACCAAAAAGTTTCTGAAAATATTGTATTCTGTAGATCATTACCCATCAAACAAAGTAATCTGTATCGATTGTTATCGCTACTACATGTATCTTTTGTATCATATAAGAATTCTGTAAAAATATTTGATAAACCTAACATTGTCTTTTCATTGAAAAACCCAAGCAAATACTTATTAAAAAATTCCCAACTGTTATTACTAGTAAGCATTAATACAATACTAATTTTGATTATTCTCATCATTCCTTCCTGTTGAGTTATCGGTGCTAAACCTATCATGAAACTTAATCCAGTGAAGGCAATGTATAACACGAGTAATGCCCTTATAATTCTAGTACCATCACTGTCTACAAGGCCTGTAAATATTTGTTTTGGTATACTACTTAAAAGACCTGAGAATTTATTTATTTCATTATCAAACAAGCTGCCATGAGATTCTTGTACTACCGATACATGTAATGCATACTGTCCAATTGTATTGGATCTTACTATATCAACATTTGCACTATCCTTCTCATCTTCTGAGAGAGTCTTAATGCGAAAATATATTTTCCCCCTTTTTTTATTCTTATTTATTACGTCATTGCACTTTTCTGGTATTTCAAGTTGTCCAACTCGTAACTCTCTCATTTTCGGCCGTAAACTGAAATTCTTTTCATCCCAAACATCAAGCCAGATTGCATCATTAGCAAGATAACTATTGAAGTGCTTGGATTGAAGCATTGCATCATTGAACACTGTATATTGCAACCTCTCACCATTCTGATAGCGACATCCCCGCCAAGTGACTGTCACATAGTATCCCCCTACACTGCTATTATTGGCATTAGGATACCAAAGAAAGAGTTGTTTACGTTTTGATGTAAAGTCCTCAATATTACCAGAAATAGCGTAACTTCTAATTCTATTATCAGAATCAGGATTTGGTTTTCCATCTGGGATAAATTGCGTAGTGAAAATCTTGGGATAATGTGTTCTTGCTAAGGTAGTACTTAAACCATGCACTTTGTTGTCTTTTAGCAATTGTTGTTCCAGATCAGCTTCTTTTTTTAGCTGTTCTTCCAATCGCTCGCTGTTCTCACGCCACCACGCATTCGTTTGATCGTAACTACTATATGGCATTGGATTTACATCATATAATAGTTCTCCATTATCTGTACCAAATTGCAGATTGTAGTCACTTGCATTATAAGTGCATTCAAAACTTGTACTAAGCCTGCAATTCGAATGATATCTACCTGTATATTGTATATTGAGATAATCCCCATCTCTTATATATATGCCAGTTGGTACCTTAACTTTAGATCGTGGATCAATGCCATCACCATGAGTCTTATTATACATGTCTACAAATGCTGGGGTGAAAAAAACAGTCTTAAAGCCACACATGTATATTTCATTTGATGGTATTACATCATATCTTATGTCACGATAATTATCACTGCTTGCTAGTTTTATATATATTTTGTCATTTGCTGCTACAGATACAAGACCATCGTAAAATGAATCTTGTAATTGTTGAGCAGTACATGGTGTTTCACTTATTTGATATGTAGTCTTAGAATCATTCACATCACATGAGAGTTCAGATGCATCTTTTGCCTTCAACAACCTATTATCGTTTTGTCCTATCTCGCATGACCATGGATATGGTTTTTTCCCATCATCGTTTTCCACATCGCCATTGTTTTTTTTCTGCATTGGCACTCTAACATTAGCATTAAACTGATTACCATTACTATCTTTACCATTGCTATAACAACTCGTGAGGCATTGTGATATGTGATCTTTATTTACGTCTTTAATGTCAACAACAATTTGTTGAAGATTTGTTTTCTCATCAGCATTTTGCTTACTACCACTACCAGCATCAAGCTCAATGGGCTCAACATTCATTTTGAAATACTGTGCACAATAATTATGACATTTGTTATAGCACTCATTACTTATTGTTCTTACTGTAATAACTTGTGGCATATCGTTAGTTGCCCTACCAACAATGCAATTACTACTATCAAGTAATGATTTACCATATGTATCATTGCAACCATGTATGTAATAGGTGATAACGATACAAAGTATTAAACTAGTAAATAAATAATTTGCAATGCTTCGAGTCATTTGATAGTACTTCATATGTTATCTGCTTATCCGCTTCATAAGCCCTTTTGCAGCATCTTTAGCAAGGCCTACCTGCATACTTGCTAGTTTTACACCAGTACTAACAGCAGCACTTACTCTGTTAGTGTATTGTGGTGTTGTGCCAGAAATACCATACACGCCCAATAGAGCTTCAATAAAGTTCAACACTGCACTTATCAAGTAATAAAATAATATTGTAAATAACATCATCTTCAGCAGTGGTTGTAATAAAGCCTCCAAAGCATCGTTTGTCATTCTGTATAAGTGAAATATGGAAGGCCATGGTTTAGGAGGTATACCATGCATCTCAGTTAAAACATTTACAAAATGACCAGCTCTCATACCACACATTGTTGGATTATTAGCGTATTCTGTATTTTGTTGTAGAGCTAAACCTGCAAACTGACAGTATAATGATTTACTTTGCTGCTTGTGAGTTTCACCATTAATACCACATATCTCTTGTATAGTACATTGTGTGCTATCAGCACATTTCTCCATTACCTGTCCATAGAATATCGAATCAAATGTGCTAATCATCAGAGCAACAAATGTGAATATCAATGCAGGGAACATTATATAACCCAACAGCATTTTAAACCATGACTGAAACGTTTGTTTTGTATACTCAAATAATAAGAAACAAACCATAATTGGTGATACTAAAACAAGAATTGTCAGTGCAAACATACTCACAACAGCAAGTTGCACAAACTGCAATATTGTAAGGAGAAGAAATACTACATAAATGAGTGTTATAATAGCAAAAATGAAAGAAAATGGGTACAATATGCACACACTTGGGAGCCATAAGCTAATCATACCACTTATCGTATAATTGCAAGAACCAAAATTCAGATAGTTGACAAGCTTGCAGTCTAAAAAATCCCATGTAGTCATCTTAACCACATTGCCGGCGCCTTTGGTCGGTTCAACATGCTTACCCGTTATACTACTCACCGGAATATCGTGTTGTGATAAAACATTATGTTCTGCATTCATTATATCAGCGTGATAACACATCTTGACAGCAGTTGTACTGTTTGCAGCTTGTAAAACATTGTCCACGAGTGTCTCCATAGCCTCAAGCGCCATGGGGTATAAACCCTTTTTGCCAAAGTAACTGTCTTGTTCACTGCTGTACCATATACTACGACCAGCCAACCCAGCCATTACAAAAACAAAAACAAACTTAATAATATACATCATGATCTCACCAGTTTGTGGTGTTTGTTGCGCACTCATGATTTTAATACCAACAATAGATATGTATATTACTAATACAACTTTTACTATCTGCTCTAATGCCCTTTGCACTTTATATAAAAATGATGTGTTACTTACATCACTAGACTGACCCAGCACAACCTTGTTCAAAACATCTTTGATGCAACCAACAACAGTGCTTATAATATGCAAATCACTCCTCAAAAACAACCCAACTGATGATTTATAAGAGTCAGCACTACCGTTAAGGATTGCATTACCTACACCTGCTAAATCCGATCTTGATGAAAGAAAATACTTGCATCTTGTGTCTTCGAAATATTTATCACCATGTTGTGTTATCTCAATTGGTGGAGCAATGTATGTACAACCTCCGATTACAGGCAATACTATTGTCAGTGCCGTAACACACAACTGTACTGTGCTGTTGTGCAGTCTATAAAAACCTCTCATCTGACCATATGTCTTACCCTTCCTAATATCATCAACTGTGAATATATATTCCTTATCATTCCTCTTATTATATGATTTTGCTGTTATTATATCTAATATTTTAATTGTATGAACTACAACCGAGCCAGGTTTTACCCTTTCGTCAATACCTGATATTTGATCAGTAGCATAATATTTCGCATCACCAACGCAATATGGTGATGATGAGGTATTCATGTTGCCATACTCAGTTTTAAATAAATCCCCACGCTTTAAAACATCTATATCAGTGGGTTGTGCGTTATCACGACAATTGTAAAAGAATGGAACATCCGCTGCTGTCAAGTCTGTGCTCACCTTTGCCTTATTGTCCTTAAGCTTTTTACTAATATATTCATGAGGAGCCATGACATATGTGCCAAGACAAGCAACTACAGCAAACACAGCATAGACTGCCAATGTTGTCCAAACAATATATGCAAGAGGTGTGAAAAATAAAACTACAGCAGCAACAAGTGCAGCTACGACTATAACAGCTTCTCCTGGTACAAATGATACACTAACATCAATCCCCTCACAATCATCGAAATCTGCTGCAATCATTCTTGGAATACATACCTGCTCCAACTGACTAGTATTAACAACTACAGAAACAAGTAGGCAATTTATTACAGTTGCAACTATACTACCAACTACATCAGCTATGCTCTTGCCACTGAAGGCCTCCTCACGCTCTGCTAAACTGTTATACTGTGCATGACACTCATTATAATTAAGATCGTGGACAAGCTCAAATCCTATTGCTAACAATAATATCAAGAATATTTTCTTTAAAGTACATACACATTTAGCTGTTGTCATATCATGCATTGTTTTAATTTAACGTTGTTCCTTGATCCTACGATTAAACATCGGTATCCATACTTCTGGGTCATCTCCACATTGCTCTATTACCTCATCTAGTATTAGAACGGTATCTGCACGTCCTGATAGAATACTAATAACATCATCCATCCCAAGCAAATTAACACGTGCTACAACAGCATCCAATCCCTGTTTAACCAAGAAATATCTGCTAGATGGGTCTATTGTCTTAATAAGATGATACTCTCTCTCGCTTAACATAAAAGCACTTCTATACACCTCTGTTGCTTTTAGATTCGGCAAAAATATTTGTGTTGCAGTCTGCTGTATAAGGGTGTCACTGATTGCACTTTTACTCGCATCCTCAACACTCTGTGTAGCAAACACAACAAATGTATTAAGTTTTCGTAAAACTTTCAACCAATCTTTTATTTTCGGAGCAAAAACAGGATTATCTATTAGTGCCCACGCTTCATCTAACACTATCATGCTTGGTGTGCCATCTAGTGACATATTTATTCTGTGGAATAAATATAACAATACTGGGCCAAGAGAAAATTTATCCTTTAACAACTCAGCCATTTCAAACCCAAAAATGCTAGATTTGCTGAAATCTATAACATCTTCATCATTATCAAATATTCTTGCATGAGAACCATTGGTATGCCACATTGCAAGTCTACCAGCAATGGTTCCAGGACCTTCTAGTCCTAAAAATGGTGCAATGTTCGACAGTTTTCTATTTTTAGGATCAAGTTTGTAATTGCCATTGATTGCTGCTGTGAGCAATGCAATGTCTTCAGCTGAAACAGTTTCACCTAATATTGATACTAATTGCTTCAACCAGTCTAATAAAAAAGTTCTGTTTTCACCTGTGTCTTCCAATTGTAATGGGTTAAAACCACACTTTTTACTTGGATCTATAATAGTATATTGTCCCATGATCGCTCTAATGAATATCTCAGCACCACGATCCTTATCAAAAAAGAATAGTCTGCACCTAAACTTCTGAGCTTGGGCACATAAAAAATTCATTAATACTGTTTTTCCACTACCAGTTGGTCCTATAATCGTTGTATGTCCAACATCTCTCAAGTGAAAATTAAAATAGTATGGAGTGCCAGATGTTGTATCCAAGACCGTCACAGCATCACCCCAAAAATTACCATGTTGTTTACCGAGGGGATAATTATGTAATGAATTGAAGGCGGCTAAATTATTTGTGTTAATTGTTGCACGCCGCACAAGGAAATTAAAGTTACCAGGCACTTGTCCCCAAAATGCCGGTTCCATGTTCACCTTTTCTCTCACACTAATACCACCAGTATTAAGCACTTCCACAAGCGCCATTGATGTGAAGTTTTCAAGTTTTTTCTTATCATTTGCAACGCACATAACAGTCATATGATGTTCACCAAAACCTATGATACCACTCATTGCTTTATCAAGTGCCTCACTAATCTCAACTACCTGCGATACAGCTTTATCCTCAGCCTGAATCATTCTATTCTGTTGCAGTTGCATTTTATTTATTGCTGTCTGCCTATTGGAAAAGGTATAGGATTGTGATACCACAAACTCAAATGGCATTCTAAGAAATGAGTCAAGTATGCCAGCCCATGTTTTGGGGCCATATTCTTTTATACTCACCATTGCAGCAAATTTATGCTCACCGTCATGTTGTTTGATTTCTATGATCTTGCTGCCAAAATGTAAGCGTGAGTTAACTATATGTCTTGCAAGATTATCTGGTACATATAGAATTCTTCTATCATCTATGCCGTTTACTATATTGCTTAGAAATTCTGCTGGTTTGGAATAGGTAAGGCCATCAATATTCTCAAGTGATAAAACTTCTGGAGCATAATCACGCAAGCTAGTTTTAATACGCGAACTTATTTCTAACAAGTTCTCGTGTGCTTCATTCATTGCTGTTTGCCATGCTCCCTCATCATTTGATTTTTTCAACATTTTTCTTCCGATTTTAGAAATAATGTCATTGCTATATTTTGCCTTGCATATGAGAGTTATATACAGCTCATTTACAAATGATTCCTTTACATTACATCTTTCTACCCATACCTTATCCAAATAAGCTGTGAAACCATATGGCATGTCTGGGTCTATATAGCCGTCAGGATATGGAGATTTTTGCCTTCTAATAATATGAAAATATAAACTTATGCCACTATCACCTATGCCTTTAAACAAACCATTCCTAAGATCCTTTTTGATATCCAAATCTTCATCATCAGCTGTTTCAAATGAATAACCTCCTAATTTTATGATTTGCATCATCCTATTATCTGACGTAAATAGTGCATCGCTGCCCCAGTGTGACACCACATCTATGAAATGACTTGCATTGCATTCGAGATCAAAAATCCTTTGATCAGTAAAAGTAGATTTAAAAGCATCTAGTATATTTGACATATATACCATTAATTATCTGTCAATCTATGATGGATCATATGAGTTTCCATTATGATACAATGTATTTCTACGTCTTGGACATTTTGCTGACTTAATCCTGAAAAGTTCAATAAATAGCGGCTCCTTTGAGCAAAAGTGATAGCCTATAAGATGCATTGGTAACATCAATGCAAAGTACTTAAACTCTGCAAATTCTATGTACAATGTCATGCATATGAATACATTGAAAACGACAAAGTTATAACTTACGCCTAACAGCATTGGTGGTCTTGTTAAACCAACGAATAGTGCATCAACTTTTACTTCATTACTCATGAGTCAAATAAGTGGATTTATTTTTTTATAATTTCCTGTCTCGTGTTTATTGCAATACCCAGTGTGTCGGAGTCCATATACTCAATGTTTGCACCAACTGGTATACCAAATGCAAGTCTTGTAACCTTTATATTATGTGGAAGCATATCAAGGATATATTGTGTTATTACTTCACCATTGAGCGAACTATCCAAACCTATTATAATCTCGTGTATCTTCATATCGTGTAATCTATCTAGAAGTATATCAATAGCAGATGTATCAATTGCTATCTGTCGTTTTATATTATCAAATATGATATGATATTTACCTGAAAAACATCCACTTCTTTCTATTGCAAGCATATGAACCATGCTTTCAACAACACATATGATATTTTCATCTCTTGTATTATCAATGCATATACTACATATATCATTAACATCAATATTGTTACACCTTTTACATCTTTGTAAACTATTGTGTAAGTTATGTAATATGTTACTAAGATGCAATAGCTGATCCTTATCATACAACATTTGAATAACAAGTCTCTGTGCTGATCTATAACTTAACCTGCATACTCTCTGGAACGTTTCCGTAGCACTGTTAACATAATTGTTATGTTGATGCACATTATTATGCTTTTCAAGTGCATCGAGATGATAACTTTTTTGATGCTTTGACATAGTTATATTACTATTTATAACATGCTGCCTTTGCAGCTTTCACAATATCATCACAAGATGGCAATGCTAATTTCTCAAGATTACCTGCATATGGCAGTGGAACATCCTTTGCATTAACTCTTATAACAGGTACATCTAAGTAATCAAATGCCTTTTCCATGATTTGTGCTGATATCTCTGATGCAACAGAGCAAAATGGCCAACATTCATCTACTACTACCAGTCTGTTTGTCTTTTGTATAGACTCAATAATCATGTTGATATCGATTGGTCTGATTGTTCTTAAATCTATAATCTCAGCATCGATATCACATTCACTCTGTAACTCTTCAGCTGCCACCAACGCATCATGCACCTGGCGTGAATAGGCTACTATTGTTACATCATCACCATTACGACAAATTCTCCCCTTACCTATTGGTATAAGATGATCAACATCTTGATTAACAACTCCGCTTTCACCATAGAGTATTTCATTCTCTAAAAACACAACAGGACCGTCATCTCTTATAGCAGTCTTCAATAGTCCCTTCGCATCCTCTGCTGAGCATGGTGCTATCACCTTCAAACCTGGTACATGACCATACCAGCTTGCATAGTTTTGTGAATGTTGTGCAGCTACACGTGCTGCCGCGCCATTTGGACCACGAAAAACTATTGGGCACTTCATCATGCCACCAGACATATATAGAGTTTTAGCTGCGGAATTCACGATATGATCAATTGCTTGCATCGCAAAATTGAATGTCATGAATTCAACTACTGGGCGCAAACCAGAAAAGGCAGCACCAATGCAAATACCAGTGAAACCATATTCACTAATTGGAGCGTCTATAACCCTTTCTATACCAAACTCTTCAAGTAAGCCTTGTGTGACCTTATATGCTCCCTGATAAAATCCTACCTCTTCTCCCATAATAAAAACATCTCCATTTCTGCGCATTTCTTCCGCCATAGCATCCCTTAATGCTTCACGTACAGTAACTGAATGTGACATTGTATCTTTTGCGTTGTACAAATTATAATCATTGTCATCCGATTATAGCATCAACATTAACTCATTTGTATATATTAAATAGCCATACAAAACCATGTGATCTAGAAACCAGATGTTTTCAAAGTTTTAAGTATGGTTTCAAATATTTACCAGTTAAGCTATTCTCATTCATAGCAACGTCTTCTGGTGTACCAGCTGCAATGATTCTACCACCTAAATTCCCGCCATATGGCCCGAAATCTACAACATAATCGGCGTTTTTAATAACATCTAAATTATGTTCTATTGTTACAACTGTATGGCCACTTTCTACAAGTTTATGCAGCACATTCAGGAGTTTCTTGATATCATGCAAGTGCAGACCAGTTGTTGGTTCATCTAAAATATAGAAGGTACTGCCTACAGAACGTCTTGAGAGTTCCTTTGCAAGTTTAATGCGCTGTGCTTCGCCACCAGATAGTGTTGTAGCAGACTGTCCTACTTGCAAATATCCCAATCCAACTTCTTGTAGCGCAACAAGTTTTTCATGTATGAAAGGCACGTCACAAAACAATTCAACAGCCTCATCTGTTGTCATTCTTAAAACATCAGCGATTGATTTGTCTTTATATTTCACCTGCAATATTTGACCATTATATCTCATTCCGTTGCAAGCTTCACAGTTTATATAAACATCTGGCATAAAGTGCATTTCAATCTTTATGACCCCATCACCTTCACAGGATTCGCATCGTCCCCCCTTTACATTGAAAGAAAAGCACCCTGCATTGAATCCTAGATTCTTAGCTTCTTGTTGTGATGCGAAGCATTCCCTTATCATTGTGAAAACATTGATATATGTAATTGGGTTTGAACGAGGTGTTCTTCCTATTGGTGATTGATCAACCTGTATCACTTTATCTATATTCTCCATTCCATTGATTTGCCTATAAATACCAGTCGTATCTTTATGATTGTTTATTAATGCTTTGTATAGTGTATGTATCGCAAACGTTGACTTACCACTGCCAGATACCCCACTGATTGCTATGAAGCATCCTAATGGCAACTTCACATCTATATTCTGTAAATTATGTGATGACGCACCCAATACTTCAATACATCTATCTGGATCCAATTTTCTACGTTGTAATGGCACTGCTATTGACAATTTACCTGAAAGATACTGCCCTGTGATGCTATCAGGATTTACTGCAACTTCTTGCGGTGTACCACATGCAACAATTTCCCCACCATTTTTACCAGCACCAGGACCAACATCGATTAGATAATCCGATGCTTTTATCGTATCCTCATCATGCTCAACAACAACAAGAGTGTTACCCATATCACGGAGGTTCTGCATGATTGCGAGCAGCTTATCATTATCGGATTGATGTAAGCCTATTGATGGTTCATCCAGTACATATATCAGCCCTTCCAGACCACAACCCAGTTGTGAAGCGATTTTTATCCTTTGACTCTCACCACCAGAAAGTGTTGCTGACCTTCTATTAAGCGTTAGGTAATCAACACCTATATCAATTAGAAAACCTAGTCTTTTTGTGACTTCCTTTGTGATTTTATCTGCTATTTGAAGTTGATTAGATGTGAGTTTCTCAGGAAGAGAAATGAACCAATCATACATTTCACCTATTGTCAGACGACAGAGTGTACCTATGTTGTGTTCTGCAATCTTCACCGCCAGTGCTTCCACTTTGAGGCGCGTACCATTACATCCTGAGCATTCCTTATGAGTTTGGTAATGATGCAATGCATCGATTACATACGTAACAGCAGTGTTTTCCAATTCCTTCTCCAACATTGGAATGATGCCTTCAAAAGGTTGCTTCTTATTTTTTTCTACTGCAGTTGACTCTGTTGGACCGTAAAGAATCATTCGTTGTATTTCGGAAGAAAGATTCATAAATGGTGTACTGAGGCTGAAATCATAATATAGAGCTAAGTTTTCAAAGGTCTTATCATATGCTCTTTTTTTAGCAAGAGTTGCTGTTTTACTTAATACTTCTTCCCATGGTGCTATTGCACCACCTTGAATGCTCAGGCTAGGATTTGGTACAATTAAGCTTGCATTGAATGCATTTTCTATACCTAGTCCTTCACACTCTTTACATGCACCGTGTGGACTATTAAAAGAAAATAGTTTTGGTTCTATTTCATCTATTTGAAAGTCAGATATAGGACAACAATATTTTTCCGAAAATATTAACCTTTTTTTTGTTTTTAAATCCATACATCTAACATCAGCATAGTAGTCTTTTTTAGCATCAAAGGCATTATTATCATACTCAATCAAATCCACATATAATACTCCATTACCTATACTCATTCCTCTATAAACACTTGCTATAACATTTTGCCTGCATTCAACTTCTTGTGTTATTGTAATTTCCTTCATTACCCCCTCAATTATATATGATTCATCATCTAGTAAGGGTAGTTCTTCAACATCATATAACACATTGTCTACTATCACCTGTGTGCAACCATGCTTTCGCAATTGGATGATCATTTTACAATGATCACTTCTTTCATTATCTTGTGCTGGAATAACAAAGCAAGCTCTTGTATTAGTTGGTAGATTACATATTTTATTAATGATTTCTGCCGGTGTATGCTTAGTAATTTGCTGGGCTGTACTAGGAGAATATGGAATGCCAACCCTTGCAAAGAGCACCCTAAGATAATCATATATTTCAGTAACAGTAGCAACAGTAGAACGGGGATTTTTGGTGCTATTTTTTTGCTCGATTGCTATTGCTGGTGATAGACCTACGATTGACTCAATATCAGGTCTACTTTGCATTTCAAAATGCCTTGTGTAACTAGATAAACTATTCATGTATCTACGTTTACCTTCAGCATATATTGTATCAAACGCAAGTGAAGATTTGCCTGAGCCACTCACACCAGTAATAACAACCAATTTATTTTTTGGTATATTAATATTGATGTTTCTGAGGTTATTTTCCTTAGCACCTTTGATTGATATCGACTTACTTTCAATTGTCATGCGGTTCAACAGTAAATAAAGATGATGACTTGTAATATATATAATACTTTACTTTGTAAGTTATGAATGTCCAACATAAAAGTTAAAATCATTTAACAACAATGTTTTTCATATCAGACAGTGCAGTAATGTCAAATATATTATAGGACAGAGTAATTGTGATATCCAATATGATGATACTATATATATTGATTAAAAAATAAGCAGATGGATGCTTAAAACTAAAAAAGTTAAAAAATTCTTAACATTCTATTACTATATGATATAGGTTGTCAGTCTGAATACCAAGACACAAAATACTATCAAACAATGCAAGAACAAATCAAACAACTACCACAAGTATATGAGCCATACAATTCTTCATGGTATGAATTTTTAGGTGCTGCAGCACTATCTAGTGTGATGTATAAAAAATATTATCATTCTAAGAATCCGATGCATAATGAATATCACGATAGAGGTAAAGTACTAAAACCGTTTTTCATTACTATATCTAATGCACCAATGATGCTCTATTATGCTCATAATTTATATGAAATATACTCTCAAAAACCTGCAATTGCACAACTGACACAACCAATAACATTGGAAGACGGGTTGGGAAATCAAATCAAAGTACAGCCATGTGTTGAAACAACAAACTTTGAAAAGTACTGCGTTGCTGGAATGGTGCATTATATAACATTCACTGCATGTTATAGTGCACTAGCTGCATTTGATAATAATGCAATAACCCAACTCTCTTTAGAAATAGCTAGCCTAATATCGTTTTCATCAGTATGCTATTATAAAATAGCTGATTTATGTTCTGATGATGTAGTGCCAATAAGTTACGAAATAATCATGCCAACAGATCATGAATCCTGAGCTGTTAGAAAATATGTGATTTATTATTATCAAAAAACTAAAGTTAATTTGCAAACTTGCACTACATGTTAATATGAACTTAACATTTGATTTGATATACTATGAGATTGTGAATTACATAACAAAGGGGGGAGAAAACAAATGCAAACAATACAGGAACAAATCAAACAACTACCACAAGTATACGAGCCATACAATTCTTCATGGCTTAAATTTGCATGTGCATTCATACCATATTATACGATAGATCATATGTATTCGCATTCTGATAATTCATTGCATAATTATAAAATAGGTCTGATGCCACTGTTAACGCCATTCTTCAATGGTATGCGCATGATGCCATATATGTTCTACTACGCACATAATTTATATGAAATATATTCTCAAAAGTCTGCGATTGTACAACCAATAACATTGGAAGACGGGTTAGGAAATCAAATTATATTACAACCACATGTTGACACAACAAACTTTGAAAGGTATTGTATTGCCAGTACAATAACTGGTATAATGCGGATTGCTGCAAATACAGCGTCATATTTAATAACGGAGGGGGAAGGTATAGATGGTAGTGCGGATGTACGTATAATAACGAAAATGATGAAAAATAACAAAACAGCAGTCATAGCACTTAGTGTAGCGTTACCTGTTATGTTGTTTGGTATGTGCTATACGGCATACTACAAAACACTTGACTTGTGTTCTAGTGGTACCCAGCCAATATACTACGCAATAGTCACGCCATTAAATGATGAGTCTAGTACTGAGTTGCTTCTTAATACAACAATTGATGAAGTTGCACCAGTTGAACTATAATACATATGATTTCATTTGTTTTGCAGCAACTAGCGGTAATACAACACTAGAGTTGGTAAAAGTTATGCTATTTCAACGTTGGTACACCATGACATGCATTGATTCACACTCAAGCATCAACATTTTGCACTCTAATAGCATTTTTATATATGAACTCTTTACGAGGTTCAACTATATCACCCATTAGTGTTGAAAATACCTCCTCCGCAACCTGACAATTCTGCACTTTTAATTTCAACAGCACTCGATTTTGTGGATCAAGTGTTGTTTCCCACAACTGTTCTGGGTTCATCTCACCCAACCCCTTAAAACGTTGTATATAAATTCTTTTCTTAGCTTGTTCCATCACTATATCAACCAGTTGAGATGGTGTGCTATGAAGAGTTATATTATCATTCATATTAATTTGTACAGAGCCTGATGTGAACATTTGCTGTGCAGCAAGAATGTTCTCTTTATTCTTCTCACTTAATCTACGATATAGCGCTATAACATCAACTGTATACTTGATTTCTGTATCATGAACTATGTTGATGAAATCGATATGCGATTGGTCTCTAACCACATAATTCCAGCCCTTTTCTGCCGAGTCAGCAAGTTTGGAACATGACTTGAATCTTTCAGCAGCACATGATGCAATTGCTTCTATTTCAAAGCTATCATTACACATGAAATGAGGACTGAGCATAATTACTTCGCATAGATCACTTGGAATCATATGTTGTTTCTCAACTATCTCTATGAACTGTAAACAGTTTCTTAGTGAATACATAACATCATCTGTTGTGTTAATAATTTCACCACTTGCAGACAGAACAATATCATCAGCAACTGATGATAATAGATACTCTTGCAGTGCTTCATGATCCTTCATATAAAAATCCTTTTGACCCTTGCGCACTTTATAAAGAGGTGGTTGAGCAATGTACAGATGACCAGCATCGATAAGTTGTGGCATATATCTATAGAAAAATGTCATTAAAAGTGTTCTAATATGAGCTCCGTCGATATCAGCATCAGTCATAATCACAATCTTATGGTACTTCAATTTTGATAAATCAAATTCTTCATCACCTATACCAGTGCCCAGTGCTGTTATGAGGGTTCCAATCTCAGCTGACGCAAGCACCTTATTGAATCTAGATTTTTCAACATTTAATATTTTTCCACCCAGTGGCAAGATGGCTTGTATTCTTCTATCTCTAGCCTGCTTTGCTGAACCACCTGCTGATATTCCCTCGACGAGGAATAACTCAGTCAGTTTTGGATTTTTTTCCTGACAACTAGCAAGTTTGCCTGAAAGAGTATTGATCTCATTTTTATTTTTTTGTCTATTGAGTTCACGTGCCTTGCGTGCTGCCTCCCTGGCCACAAACGCCTCTATTATTTTTGTGCATATTAGCTTTGCATCATTTGGTTTTTCTTCAAACCATCTTGTGAGTACACTACTCACAACATTTTCTACTACACTTCGCACTTCACCACTAACTAGCTTATCTTTTGTTTGAGATGAGAATTTAGGGTCACCCATTTTTATTGAGATTACAGCTGTCAAGCCCTCTCTAATATCCTCTGATGTTATATCGGTTTTTTTCTTCTTAAGTGACTCATTAGTATTAAAGTAATTATTAATAGTGCGTGTTATACCTGAGCGGAAGCCTGCAAGATGTGTACCTCCATCTCTTTGTCTGATATTGTTTGTGAAACATATGACATTTTCATGATAGCTATCGCTCCATTGTATTGCTATTTCTACAGCTATATCTTCCTCCTTGCTATACATCACAATTGGATCGTGCATTGCTTTTCTAGTGCGATCGAGATATTTAATAAAAGCTGTAATACCACCATCATAGTTAAAATCTACAACTTTTTCTTCACCATGTCTTGCATCAACTAATGTTATATGTGTGCCTGAATTCAAGAACGCTAATTCTCTAATTCTGCTTTCCATTACATCAAAGTCGAAATCTAGTATCGTAAATACTTCTGATGACGGTAGAAACCTAACCTCTGTACCATGTTTGCCATCTGGAGCATCACCAACTACTTCAAGTTTTTTCTTAACATCTCCATTTTCAAAATACATATAATGTTCCTTGCCATTCCGCCATATACGTGTTTCCAGCCAGCTTGAAAGTGCATTGACAACTGATACACCAACGCCGTGTAAGCCACCTGAAACCTTATATGAATCATGATCAAATTTCCCACCAGCGTGCAGTTGTGTCATGATAACCTCTGCAGCTGATATTCCTTCTTCTTGATGTATATCTGTAGGAATGCCACGACCATTATCAATAACACTCGCTGAACCATCACAATGTAGTGTAACAACAACATGATTGCAATATCCTGCAAGTGCTTCATCTATTGCATTGTCCAAAACTTCATAGAGCATGCTATGTAAACCGTCAATTGAACTGACATCTCCTATATACATCCCAGGACGTTTTTTCACAGCTTCTAATCCTTTTAAGACTTGAATAGAACTAGCATCATAACTATCCATTGTTATATTGTTAATATCAGTATTATGTTCTTTTTGATTGCTCATGTAAAAGATATTTTTTAGGAACTAACAGTTAGTGGAAGATAAGATAGCATATGTATTTTTGATAATCAAACTCAACAGTACTATTTTTATAAGCTCAATTATTTGACTATATTTATAGTGTTTTATTGCAACTGTAGCAAAATTATAATGATAAATTATGTACTGTTTCAAACACAACAATTGATGTAGAATGATTCATATGACAAGATGTATATAAAACGCTAAACAGATATAAATGAAAGCAAAGTTCAAGCAGTTCATTCTAACATGTGCAATTACTGCTACAACAGTAGTTTTGGTTGGATGTGGTATAAAGGATCCATCCTTTTATGATTTAAAGAGTCCTTGTGTTGCAAATGAATATTTACAACATCCATACCTTGATACAAATGATAACCCATGTATTAAGTCCACACCAGGTCTCAATCAATATTTTGATGGGCAAGTGCGAGCAATGTAGTGCGTTTATGTGTTTTTACATATGTAGTCCACCATTTATGGGAATCACAGCACCTGTTATGAATGCTGCGCTGTTGCTTGCAAGAAACACTGCTGTATCTGCTATTTCCTCTGGCAATCCTAATCGCTGCATTGGCACCTTATCAACTATGCTCTTCAGAATTTCAGCTGGTATCATTCTAACCATGGTAGTATCGGTATATCCAGGCGCTATAGCATTGACTGTTATGCCAGCTCTTGCTCCTTCTAATGCGAGGGATTTAGTAAATCCCTCTATACCAGCCTTTGCAGCAGCATAGTTTGTTTGACCTACAGCACCATTGGCATTAACAGAGCTAATATTTATAATGCGACCATATTTTTCATTACGCATTTCTCCTATAACCAAGTGTGATAAATTGAAGATTGATGTCAAATTTACAGATATCACATCCATCCAATTTTTATATGACTGTTTATGCAACATACCATCTCTTGTAATACCAGCATTATTTACAAGTACTTGTATATTACCACCAAGTTTCTCTGTTATTTGCAGTATTGTTTTTTTACACTGTTCGAAGTCACTAACATCACATTGAAAACATCGCACATCATGTTTTGTTTCCATTTCCACTGCTAAGTTTTGATCACCAACATACATAACAGCAACATCATGCTTAGACTGTTTAAACGCCAATGCTATTGCTTTGCCTATCCCCCTGGTGCCACCTGTCACTAATACTCTTTTTGGTTGTTGTGAATTACTGTAATGTACTGGATTTGACATGATTTGAAAGGTTGCTGTTGATATCAGTATAATAACAATTATGAGTTATAATAACATCAATAACAACATTACGATCAGTTTGCAATACAACAAGCACTATACCTGTATGCAATTATACAACAGCATATCAGCAGTGTTTGAAAATACCAGTCACTCAAGTGAATGTAGGATTGGCATAAAGTAGTCAATAACGATTTTATACATTGTTTTTTTGAAGAATACAGTATTGTCAACTATTTCATCAATGTTTATCCACTGCCATTCTGCAAATTCTGGATGTGTCGTCTGAATAACAATATCACTGTCTTGTCCATCAAACCTCAGTAAAAACCACTTAAGTTTCTGTCCAACATACTCGCCCTTGTATATCTTCATTCCAAGATCATATGGGAAATCATATGAAACTGTAAATGGTAAAACATGGGATATAACAAATTTTGTTGTACCAATTTCTTCTTCTAATTCGCGATATAGTGCTTCTTCTAATGATTCTCCACTGTCTATACCTCCCTGCGGCATTTGCAGTCCAGATAGTAGATTGACACGCTTGGCAACAAATATTTTCTTATCAGAATTAAAAATCATTGCGCCGATGCCATTGCGATGTTCGTTGGTCATCCATTTGTTATATAGTTGCATATCAATTGAAATATTCATTGGAATTATCATTTTTCACTTGTAACATTTCTCACATCTTTATACAAAGCATTCATGGATAATCTATGCTCTTGTACCAATAGAAATACAGTGATATACTGATGATGCTATCATTAATTATTCACCTTTTAATACATGGAAAATATGCAAGTTGCCATGATGAAAGGCCAGTCATTCACAGATTTCTATATGGCAACAGAAAGAACATTATCAATAATAAAGCCCGATGCAGTTAAAAAATCACTTATAGGTGCTATAAATACAAAAATAGAAGGCATAGGGCTAAAAATAGTTGCGCAAAAGATGATAAGGATGACGAAAGAACAGGCACGCGCATTTTATGCAATTCATAGTGGAAGACCATTTTTTAATAGCCTCATTGAATTTATGACTTCCGGACCAGTAGTAGTGCAGGTGTTAGAAGGAATCGGTGCAGTATTATTGAATCGTGATATTATGGGTGCGACAAATCCTAACGAAGCTGCACCTGGTACTATAAGAAGAGAGTATGCAAGTGATATAGAAGCTAACTGTATACATGGCTCTGACTCAATTGAGAATGCAAAACAAGAAATAACATTTTTCTTCAGTGATATTGAAATATTCGAAATATAACACATATCCGTATTGATATAGATATATGATGTATCAACTAATATAACAATCTAATGTGGAATGTTTCGAAAAAAACACTTGACAGTATATATCATTGTATGCACTAACTATACATAGTAGTTCCTAAAGGAGGAATTATTGGCAGCACGCTGTATTTAGTGTGCGAGAGTCTAAACAACTACAAGAAGGGGGGGGACACATGTCACGTACATATTATGATGATACTCGCAGTATTACAACAAAACAGACTGTGCTACGAAATGGTCTGACTGTTATTCTCAATCAGGTGCCTGATGCTACAAAACTAGATATAAAACTTTGTATCAAGGCGGGCGACAGCAGTGAGAATGATTATCCTGAAGGAATAGCACATTTTGTTGAACATATGACATTTGGTGGAACAAATAAGTTCACAAATGCAGAAATTATAAACATGTACAACAAACTACATGCTTTCGAAGATGCTTTTACAGCTGAAAATGTAACAATGTATGGTTTAAAAATAGATCCGTATGACATTTCGACTGCAATGCAACTGTTATCAGATATGATAATAGAATCTACATATTTGGAGGATATTATAAAGAAAGAAAAAACTATTGTTAAATGCGAGGACGTATGGCATTGGGAAAATGATATGGATTCAGTGCTCTCATGGTATATGTCAAAAGGTAGTTATGGAAATGCGCATATTTATGATCCAGCCGCTGCAATATATGCAGATATAGATAGCATAACTCGTGATGATGTTTTACGATTTGTTAATGAGTTTTATATACCAAACAACACAATCATATCATTCAGTGGTTCTTTCAATGAAGACCAAGTGATGCGCGAGATTCAAACAACACTTGGTTCATGGCAAGGAGATGATACAACTCCAACCCCTCCTATAGAAATATCAGAATACTGTGGTGGTTTTATTCAAGCCCCAAGAGAAAGCAATAACATAACCTATCTTGGTCTTGGATTCAAAGGTGCTACAGAGTATGGTCTTGATAATCTAATTGAGGAGATTGCTGTAACAATTATACGCTCCTGTCTCGACGTTTGGGATATCAGACAAGATATTGGTTGCATATATGTGCTTGATACAATGAGTGCACCAGTATACGATAGTGGTACGTGGTGGATAAAAACCTTCACATGTCCAGAAAATACAAATCTTGTCATTGATACTATTATAGACTCATTACACTCAATTGTACAAAACAATGTAACTGATGGTTTTGTAGAACAATGTAAGCAGTATACAATGGATAATATCTTTAATAGTGGTAATGTTGATGAGGTTACATGGTATAGTGCTACTACAGGTGAACTGCCTGATATTGATGATATATATGCACAAATACAGCAAATAAATACACGAATGGTGAAAGATTGGTTGCATGATAAAATTTGCAACAATGATTGCACATTTGTTGTATTGGGTGCAATGCCAGAGAATATGTACAGCTATGAAGAAATTAACCAAAAGGTGCAGACAATGGCATCAAGCAGCTTTTGGCCTTTTTCATAAAACCATACATAAGGCAGTTCAAACAATGAGTGATGCGTTGTCGATGATAGCGATTTTCCATAGGTGATGTTACACCCTTCTGAACAATAGAGAAACATTTGTGCTGCCAAAACCAAATGAATTTGACATCGTTACATCGACTTGCTTCTGTATTGCAGTGTATGGTACGAGGTTGATATCACAACCATCTTCTGGCTCATCTAAATTTAGTGTTGGCGGAACAACATTATCACGCATAGCAAGCAAACAAAATATTGCTTCAACACTACCAGCAGCACCAAGTAAATGTCCTGTTGCAGATTTTGTTGATGACATGGTAATGCTATTGTGTGCAATATTGTTATCAGAAAACATTCTCTTCACAGCATTGAGTTCGACCATATCACCTAATGGTGTTGATGTCCCATGAGCATTAATATAATTTATCTGCTCTGGTGAAATTTGTGCATTGTCAATTGCATTTTGCATTGCTCTATATGCTCCATCTCCACTTGGCTCAGGAGCAGTGATATGATGTGCATCAGATGTTGCACCGTAACCTATCAATTCACCATAGATTTTAGCACCACGAGCAATGGCTTTATCCATGTTTTCCAATACTAGTATTCCTGCACCTTCTCCCATTACAAAACCATCGCGACTTTTATCCCATGGTCTTGATGCTGATGCCGGCTTATCATTATGCTTCGTTGATAGTGCTCTTGCTGCAGCAAAACCAGCTATACCAAGACGACATATAGCAGCTTCAGCACCTCCACATATCATTATATCAGCAATCCCATGTGCTATCATTTTACCTCCCTCGCCTATAGAATGCGCTCCGGTTGCACAGGCACTAACAATTCCAAAATTCGTACCTTTAAAACCATATCTGATTGATATTTGTCCTGATGCTAGATTTATAAGACTAGCAGGTATGAAAAATGGGTTAACACGACGAGGTCCACTTTCTATAAGGCTTTTAGCATTCTTCTCTATTGTAATGAGACCACCTATGCCTGCACCAATCACTACACCAGTTCTTGCCTTATCAGCCTCAGACATTGTGTTATATCCTGCATCATTTATTGCTTGTTCTGTGGCCGCTATGGCAAGATGTATAAATCTATCCATACTACTAATAGATTGTGCAGGTATATAATCAGTTGCTGAAAAACCATTGTTATTATCTTCTTCACGATTCGGAATATACCCAGCAATTCTGCAGGCTAAATCCGAAGCATCGAATAGTGATTTAGGAATGGCCTTTATGCCTGATTTTGCTCCAATAATATTACACCACGACGTTTCAGTATCACTGCCAAGTGGTGTTACTAAACCTATTCCTGTTATCGCTACTTTGTTCATTTTTACTAGTTCAACTTATAAATTGTTTCTCGGATATAAAATAACATATAATATACGACTTCATTATGATATCAATGACTCTTTCACTCACTATAATTTATAGTAGTAGTAAATAATCAAAGCGCTATACTAATAATGAAAATACTAGGAAATATAGAATGGATTAAACTTCCAGAACTTAACATATCACCAATAAGAGCAAGGATAGATTCAGGTGCCGCATTTTCGGCATTGCATGCGTTTGACATTAAGATCATGGTCCAAAATGATAAGGAAGTTGTTAGGTTCAGTGTGAATCCAGTTCATGGTGATCGTACCACAATAAAGATATGTCATGCTGTACTTGCTGGATGGAAAAGCATTAAAAGTTCAAATGGGTTACTTGAACAACGCCCTTATATAGTCACACAAGCTCTTTTGGGAGACATTCTATATAATATAGAGGTAACATTGACAAATAGAGATTATATGGATCATAGGATGTTGTTGGGAAGAGATGGCATACCAGATGGCATGTTAGTTGACCCAAACAGACAGTTTGTTATAACGAAGGATGAAGACTATAGAAAAATTTGTAGTGGAACACAGCATAAACCACTCAATATTGCTGTGCTAGCGTCTAATCATAAACTCTATTCCAATATGAGAATATTAGAAGCTGGTGGGAAACGTGGACATAACATGTTTTTCATAAACATTTCGCATTGTTATATTGATATTCAAACTGGTATAGCTTCGATCCACGCAAGAGGAATAAAACATAATAATATAAATGAGATTGATGCTGTTATACCAAGAATTAAGCCATCTGTAACCTTCTATGGTTGTGCGCTTGTAAGACAATTTCACACAATGGGTAAATTCTGTCTCAATGATGCAAATGCAATAGCAAATTCAAGAGATAAATTAAAATGTTTACAGATACTAGCAAGTAAAGGCATTCCGATGCCGGCAACAAGTTTCGCAAATTCTCCAAGGGAAAGTAAAAAATTGATAGAGCTAGTTGGTGGAGCTCCATTGGTGATAAAACTACTGGAGGGCACTCAAGGAAAAGGTGTTGTATTGGTTGATACAGCTGCAGCTGCTACAAATGTCATAGGCGCATTCAATAGTGCTAATGCAAACATTCTTGTACAGGAGTTTATAGCTGAATCAAAAGGTGAAGATATTAGATGTTTTGTTATTGATGGCAAGGTCGTTGCAAGTATGATGAGAAAGTCAACCAATGGTGAGTTTAGGGCCAATGTTCATTTGGGGGCAAGTGTTAAGTTGGTAAAAATAACACCAGAAGAACGACATATAGCTGTCATTGCAGCAAAAATGATTGGTTTAAAAGTTGCAGGTGTAGATATAATCAGGTCAAAAAAAGGACCAATGATACTAGAAATAAATTCATCACCAGGATTGGAAGGTATAGAATGTGCAACTGGTAAAGATATCGCGAGCAAAATGATTATATCGTTGGAGAAACATATATATGGTAGAAGTGGATACAATATGTAACAATACGAAGTTGTGTTATTGACAACAACAATATATTGCTGATACCATGTTTCCTGTCAATTAAAAACCAATAGGGGGAAATATGATAAATCGATCATTTTTGAAGAAACTTTGTTCAACAAAAAAAGATACAGTGAAAGTGCGTTCTTTTCTTAGTAATCCTTATGTTAGAAGTGCACTGTATAACCATGCTAACTTCACCACACGCAATGATGAGGAAGAAAAAACAAATAATACGCAGCAACATAAGAAACGACTTGTTGGTTTACTATCATTTTTAGCATTATTTTTCATTGCAAATAAAGGGAAGCGCATTCTAGGACTACCTGGTTTTTCCTTAACAGGATACGGACTCAAGTTAACACTTGATGATGCAACGTCTGATGATGTGAAAAGGCTTGAAGATAGCATACACAATGATGTGCAAAGTGTTGAGAAAAAAGACGATCATATGCATGATGATATTGAAAAGATGCAAGTATTGCTGACACAAATTGCAACATCAATGGAGAAAGAAAATGGCAATGGGAAGAATGAGACGGATGAGAAGCTGCAAATGCAGATTCACACGTTGGAGGATAGATCTAAATTAATTGATTTGAAGACGAAGATCGAATGTCTCAACATGTCACAAGATGATAAGGAAAAAGTGTTGAGGATGGTTGACGCTGTAATTGAGAGGACTACTGTAGAAGAACAGCAAAGCGTTGGTGAGATGACTGCGAGACTGAATAACGAGAAACATAGTAATAAGTCTGAAAATATGAAATTATAACAATCAACTAAATTTGTGGGGGACATACCAAAGTTTGCAAAACAATTCACACGAATATTGAAACAGTATAGCATACGTGAGGATGCGCAAATGGCTTTGAAAGAGCATTTGCACTTAAACATAAAGATAGACGAACTAATTAAGTATCCAATACATTCTGCTCTCAAATTGTATGGCATATATAATTTTTATAATTCGTATGGGCAGGAACTTTATAGGATACTAAACCAACAGAAGCAGGTGCCAGACCAATTAGAGCAAGATACTAGTGAAAAGCAAACAAACACGATAGACATTGGTAGGCAGCAGCAAAGTAGGAGAAGTTGGGCATTGAAAAATCAATTTCATCCTAAACACAACACACTCATAACATCAAAAAAAACACAAAATGAGCAATCAAATATCGATGACGCAATACTGTTCGCATCTTTAAAAACCACTGCCTGTAGAACAGCTAACCAATAACGCAGCAACAGAGCAAATTAGTAAAGATACAAGCAATGTTGTTGCTCAAGAAACAAATGCCATGAACAAAAAAATTGGATGATCGCTTTAAACAAGAATAAGATGCACTGAAACTTGCTGATGGGGTGCAAGCTCTTGTTACAGACGAACGTAATAAATCTAAGAATACCATTTGCAGGGAGATGGAAACGGAATAGGATAAGATCCAAGAGCCTACCAAATAGGGTAAATCATATAATTTAATTGCAATCAATATTCTTTTTATCAATGGTAGATATAATGAGTCTTTCTATGATTTTAATTGCAGTATGAGATTGTCTTTTTATGGTTGCCATGGTACCAAGGTGTTCGTTTGCCCATTCTGTGAACCATGGTTCTGTTAATTCCCACATATTCACTGTTTGATCGATTGTGAAAAGCGTACCTTCAAGTGTTACCATATTTTTTTGTAGAAGAAGCAATTGTGGTTGAGTATGCATATTAAATTCTGATGTGATCTCAAATAATCTCCGTAAAAGCTTACCAATTGATATTTCTGCCAGTGGTTTATTTATTATTGGTTCAATGAGACTTCTACAAGCAAGAGCAAACATTTCAATTGGATTTTGATGTTTATTATTTGTAGGTACATATCCTGCTTTGAAATGAAGTTCTGCAACCTTTTCATAATCTCTTTTTATCAGAGCAAAAATTATTTTTGCTATAAATAATCTGTCCTTTTCAGGTAAATAACTTACGAGACCGAAATCTATTAATGCAACTTTACCTTCTGGTGTTATCAATATGTTGCCTGGATGGATATCTGCATGAAAAAATCCATCCGTGTATGTTTGTTGAAAAACTGTAAAAGCTAAATCTTTTGCTATTCGTTTTGTATCAAAACATTCTAACATTTCACTTGCATCTATTTTTACGCCATCAATCCATTCCATTACTAATACTTGTGTCGTAGTATATTCCCAAAAAATCTTTGGTATATATGCATATTGATGTTTAGCAGTATTATATCGCATCTTATCTGCTACAGCTGCCTCTAGTTTCATGTCTAGTTCGATTTTGACTGTATTTATTATGACATCAACAACCTCTAGAAGCCTTAATCTCTTGGCAGGGGTTATAAGTTTATCAATGATCTTAGCAACACTTTTGATCAAATTAATGTTACATTTGAAATCCTTCTTTATATTAGGACGTAGTATCTTGACAGCCACACTTGTTTCGCCATTACCATCTAGTATTTTTCCTTTATGTACCTGTGCTATTGATGCTGCTGCGATTGGTTGTGTATCTACTGTAATAATACCACTTGTGAATTTTTCTCCCAACTCACTTATCAAAATACTCTTTATTTTATTAAATGCTATCTTTGGGGCTTGATCATGTAATGATTTAAGCTCATTGCATATGATGTGATCAACAAGATCTGCTCTTGCTGATAAAAATTGTCCCAATTTTATAAATGCCGGACCAGCAATTGGTAACACTATACATAGTTTTTGTCCTAGCTTCTGCAGTGTTATGTTATAGCTATCACTTTTCTTACCAATATAGAATGCCTTAATAGATAAAAAAACTACCATATGTCTTAGTAGTAACCATAAAATGTATATAAAATTAAGCAAAACAAACATCATCTATCAATATATATGGATTAATTTCATTTATAGTAGCACAGGAGCACACAGACTTGTATGTGATATATTTTAACATCAAAACAGTTGTTAGTGATAAAGTATTTAATTGACTCGCAATCGTAATTACGAGTTATACAAAGAAAACATCTTGCCTAAAATTCTTTTATTGTCTAAAATCATTACAATTATATGTTTGAAAAGATTTTTTGTTATAGAATAGTAATGCTTGAAATTAATAGTGTAGATAGATTGGAATCATTTCCATCTTATAAAGGAAATGTACAATCACTCAAGGGATTATATTGGTCATTACACCGTGCCAATGAAAAGATTGTATTATCCTTAATGAATAAGTTGCAAATTAGTGAGATTACTGCGCGTATTATGGTAAATCGTGGTATGAAAAATGCACATGATACCAAGATATTTCTCAACCCCAAACTGCGTGATATAATGCCAGATCCATATACAATGCTTGATATGGACAAGGCTGTGCAGAGAGTGATCAGAGCATTATATGATGAAGAAAAGATAACCGTCTTCGCAGACTACGATGTTGATGGTGCTACTTCTTCTGCACTGTTGCACAAGTTTTTTGCTGATATAGGAGAAAACATAGATGTTTATATTCCAAATAGGTTTTCTGAGGGGTATGGGCCAAATAACAAAGCATTTGATGAAATTAAATATAATGGTAATACGCTTGTGATAACTGTTGATTGTGGTTCTGTTGCATTTGAACCACTAGAGCATGCAAAAAAGATAGGATTAGATGTTATAGTTATAGATCATCATGTCACTGATACGACGCTACCGCCAGCTGTTGCAATGCTAAACCCAAATCGCTATGATGAAGCATTCCCGCATAAAACAATGGCTGCAGTCGGTGTAACATTCATGTTTCTAGTTGCATTGAGAAAAAAATTGCGTGAAGAAAAGTGGTTTCATAAGTTAGCAGAACCAGATTTAATGCAGTCACTTGATGTTGTTGCGCTGGGTACTATATGTGATTTAATGTCTTTAAGTCCTTTAAATAGAGCATTTGTTAAAAATGGTTTGAAAAACATATCGCGAGGCAGTAACAATGGCATTTCAGCACTTATAGATTTAGCAAAAATAAAACTACCTATTCAAAGCCATCACTTGGGATATACAATTGGTCCGCGCATAAATGCTGGTGGTAGGCTTGACGATAGCAGTTTAGGGTTTAAACTGCTAACTGCTCCAGACATGGATGAAGCAAGAAGAATTGCGCTTAGGCTAGATGAATTAAATAATGAAAGAAAATCTCTTGAAGCGCTTGTACTACATGAAGCAATACAAAGTGTTGATACTTCATGTCAAAAACCAACAGTGATTGCAATTGGCAAGGGATGGCATACAGGTGTATTGGGTATTATAGCCAGTAGACTTAAAGAACATTACCATAAGACATCCTTCATAATTGCTATAGATGTAAATACATCCATAGGTAAGGGATCCGTTAGGTCAATACCCGGCGTTGATGTGGCTGTACTGATACAGGAGGCTAAAGATATGAGTTTGATAATAGAAGGTGGAGGGCATGCTATGGCAGGTGGCTTTTCAGTGGAGTCTAAAAAAATAGAAACATTTTGTGATTATGTGAATAGCAGAGTATCAATAATGCTGCAATCAAACCCTAACATTTTAAGTGCTGCAAAGGAGGTAAAAGCTGATGCTGTTATATCGATTGATAGTATAACGCCAGAATTATTCAGTGAGATATCACAGATTGAACCATTTGGTTTGCATAATCCTAAACCACTTTTTATTCTACATGATATTGTAATAAAGAGTACTTCAAAGACCAAAGGTGGTATGTGGTTTGTTACTGTTACCAATGCGTTTAATGATGGTAAATCACTTAGATGTTTATGTTTTATTGGTGCATCTAAAAACCTGGAAATCTTCTTACTACATGATTATAAGCATCATATTGTAAAACTATTAGGAACACTGCAAGTTAATAATATGGATAACAAACAAATAAATTTTATTATAGAAGATATCTGTATATAATTGTATAGTAATATGAATCGAGTGATATCACAGTATGTAAGCATAGAAATCACTGCTAGACCTATCTCATTGATTTTTTAGCCTACTCAAAATTAGTTGGATGAGCTGCTGCATAACTACCCCCCTCCCTCACTTCTTCATGAGTGTCTATCTGACTATACTAGCATAGTTATTTAGCTGTTCATTCATTTGGCTAAGTATCGCAATAGCGACCTTTATTTTTACTGATGATCTGGTGAAGTTTTCATTTTCCTTTGCCATATCATTATTCATTATCGCACCCTGTGCATTATCAAGTTGTTCAAGAGCGCCAGCCATTTGACTAACCACGTTATTGAATCTGGACTGATATGCACCGACATTATCACGATATATTATGAGTTGATCTAGCAATGCATTGACTAATGGAATATCAATGTTTGCATCAGCTTCATTTGTAAGGTCTGTAAGATTTGTTGGTGCTGAGGTTGGTAGATCTCCTGGTAAACCTGTCCAAGTAACGTTCATTGTGCTAATTAAGCCCTTCTGTCCAGCCTTAGCATCAGCAAGTCTAACATTGTAGAAATCAACCTCGATTTTGTCATTACTTATGTCATTGCCACTCACAAATGAAAATGTACTCTTAGCTCCAACCCCACCTGTTGTTGAAATTGATGCTGTAACACCTGAGACCGTTGTATCTGCTGCTGTTCCAGTCACAGTAATAGCAGTAGGTGAGGCGATGGCTGTGATACCGCCAGATGTGTCAGTAAGTGTAAATGTGATCGCTGTAGCATCACCAATGGCTAAACCAGTTACTGCTCCAGTTACACTACCATCATCACCTACCATGCCACCCACCTTAAAAGTAACGCCAGGTATAACGACTGTCGCAACAGCTGAGGAGCTCTGATTATCTGTTATCGTAGCACCTGTGATTGTTATTGTAGCACCTGTAACTATTGTATCAGTATCATCGTCAGTTATTGTGCCACCTGTAACGGTCATAGTACCGCCTGAAACACCAACTGAGGTACCAGCTGTACCACCATTTGTCGTCGCAACTGTGATAGCCGTATTAGTACTCAAACCCGCTATTGTTCCCATTGATGACACTGTTGCATCTGAGTAGTCATAAGTCATATCACCAAGTGTGGCAGCTGTACCAAGTGATACAGTTCCACTGGTTGCATCAAGTAACTTTTGATTGTTGAATTTTGTACCATCAGCTATTCTTCCAAACTCCGCCTTCAACTGCACGTATTCTGGGGATAGAGTGTTTTTAATCATTGTATCATCCACGTACCCTAGTTTCGCATTTGTTAGGAGTTTTTGCATCTTTGTCACTGTATCCACCGCGGACTTTAGACCGTCTTCAGTTATATATAACATTGATTGACTTTGTTGAATACCTCTGTTCACAATCGAAAGCACATCATATGATGCTCTCATACTTGTACCTATTGCCAGACCAGCAGGATCTTCATATGCATTTATTATACCATCTCCTGTACCTAATTTTGTTGCTGACTTTGCGTTGTCGCGGATATTGCTACCAAGTGCATTTCTGACTCCTGTTGTTGATGAAGCATTTATACTTATTGTCATATAATATACAATTAATATGTTAAAGTTTTGCCTCCCCACAACTATTTGTGTTATATGTCCAAGCGACATACAATCTCAAATGCAATCTAAAAGTGAATAACTGAAATAGAAATCATATCAAACCTTTAAACTAACATTGGTAACATAAATCATTATATAACATATATTTTACGATGATATTCGTGTTTACGTAGTTGGTTCTGATTTTGTTGTGTTGGTGTTGAATATAGTCTACACATCTCATTATATATATTTGTGGTTGTATAATCCCTAATATGCTTTACTGATGTGGGTCAAAACGAGTATTATGGCTTTACTATGTGGTGGGACGGCTGACTTGATATTTGATATACAGTTGATTATCTGTTATAAATTATGAATCGAAAAATAACCATACATAGTGCTTAACACACAAACATGACTAGAAATATACGCTGGTTTTTGCGTTGTATTTTATTGTGCTCAGTAGCGCTGCTACTAAATACCATACTGTACTTTATACATACCCATAGTATTGAGCAAAAGATCAATATGATCAAAACGAAGTTAGTCGAACATGACGTTACTCTGCATTATGATGATATGCAATTCAATGGTTTTAAGTCATGGGATATATATGGTATTATAAACGGTTTTGAGTTGAGAACTGGTGCATCACAAGTAGCATTGAGGATAAGCATACCAAAAGTGGAAATAACAAGTAGTATGGAGATTGATTGGCATATGAAAATGCTCATACAAATACCGCAAGTAATAGATGGTAGAATAAGTGTTGGTCCTATGATTGCACAAGCGCTGCAAATGCAACGGAAATACGACATTAGACTTAGAAACTCACGTGATATTCTTTTTGATGCGCAGTTGTGTGATTTTCTGTTAGACAAATGTGTGATGAATGTTGTTAGTCATCTACACGATGTAGTACTGGAAACAGCAAATAATAACCCGATGACATTATGTGTGTTTAAAACAATCGATTTAGATGTTACTACAGTACAAAGAAGTCATTATCCATATCATCAGGAGAAACATATGGTATCGCAATATCTTGTGAAAATACATGATATGGATGTCAATTTGAGTGAAGACATGTTAAATAAAATTTTTCCGAAACATTCAAATACTTCAGATATCAATAACGCATTTAAAAATATTGACATGGTTTTTGAACTATCTAAGTCCATTTCATGGATTTATGATGAAGAAGCACCACCTATTGCAACATGGAATGAACGAATGGACAAAGGCCTTTTTAGGCACCATTACAATGGTAACTTCATGGTTTTCAGCAAAGTGTTTGATTTTGTTGTAGATGGCAAACATAACAAGTCATACTATAAGGATAAACTATATGACATCCATAAGAAGAAAAGTGTTATGAATTTTAAAATACGTAATTTTAATGGTTTTTGTGAATATATGACAGCAATAGCAACTAGTTTTGCTAACATGCAAGATACTCCAGTGAGCAAAGATGAAATGGAAAAAATAGTCGGAATGATAAAAGCAGTATTGTTTGAAAACGCAAAACACATTGATGATGAAACCATTGGGTTTACAATCAGTGATGGGAAGGAGGGCATTCTATTATCAGATAAAACCGCTGCATTGGCATTTGCACCTGTGGTGCAAGAAATAGAAAAAATAAATCCATCACACTCTTGAAAAGTACTTTCATCATCACTTAACATGCTCTGTTTTAGACAAAACATATCTCTGGTTATCAACCATTCACACCTATTTCCTTAATTCTCATTGCTTTGCCACGTAACGATCTTATATAATAGAGCTTAGCTCTGCGAACCCTACCACGTTTTATAACGTCTATCTTATCAACAATTGGTGAGTAAAGAGGTAGTGTTTTTTCAACCCCCTCGTCATGACTAATTTTTCTAACTGTGAATCTTGAAGCCAAACCATTATTTTTCCTAGATATACATAGTCCTTCAAAAATCTGTATTCTAGTGTTGTTGCCATCAAAGATTTTGGTATGTACGCGCAATGTATCACCCGCTCTAAATCTTGGGATTGTTTTGCTCTGAGTAAGTTGTGTAATGTGTTTTTCGTTATATTGTGCTAATAAATTCATTGTATGAAACTTGTTGTTATTTGTTGCATGAGATATCGCGCTTAAGTATATCAATAAAATCTAGGAATGTACATATCAGTTTTTTCAGCTATGCATTGGGTATTTTTCCATTAAAACTATTCTTGTCAAAAACAAATAGATTGCGTAATATTGTTTGAATATTTTTATATATGACAAAAAATAGCTTTAACATGCATCTATTACTTCGGGTTGTTTGAAGAATCACTGCACTATGATTTTTATATCAATGAGTATATAGCTATTGTAACACACTTGATTGAATACCTTTTATAATATCACTATGAATCACAAAATAATATTATCTTACTTTTTAGTAATGGGATTTTTTGTATGTTTAATATTTGCATATATGAAGTATAGTAATAGTACTCTAGAGTTAGAGACAGATAAGTTGCGTCAAAACGTTGTGAGTTCACTCGAGAAGGAAATCACTAATCTGCAGCAACAAATAAACGAATTGAAGAGTAAAACATATGATAGTAATGGAATATACAACGCACCTGAGCAATACAACGCTATACATGATTTCATACAGAACAATCCAGAGCTAATAGCAAAAACTCTTGAGGATTTTTATAGGAGTAAGACAATTGCTGCACAAAAAAACGCAATTGAAAATAATGTTAAGGAAATTGTAAATGATATTAATAATGGAATGTTCACGACTTTTGCTGGTAAAATGGATGCTCCAATCAAGGTATTTGAGTTTTTTGACTACTCTTGTGAATTCTGTAGCAAAATGCTTAAAGTAAATAATGAACTGCTGTTAGCTAATCCTGATGTTATGCTTGTTTTTATAGAATTACCAATGCTTGGTCCAGAGTCTTTTGAAGCAACACGTGTTGCAACTGCTGTTAGTATGATTGATCATAGTAAATATCTACAATTTCAGATCAAATTGTTTAGTTCACAAGCTCCAAAAGACATGGATAGTTTAATTGATCTAGCTAGACAAGTTGGGATTGATCCTAATGCATTGAAACAGTCATTGAATAAGGATATCGATAGAATTGAAGAAAGAATGAGGAAAAACAGTATGATAGCAAAGGATATACAGCTACAAGGCACACCAACGTACGTTATTGGTGATGAAATACTGGTTGGTGCAGTAGAACAACAAAAACTAACTGAAGCAATAACAAGAACTCGCGCAAAGGCAGAGCACAATAATAAATAAAACGAGTGTTACTCTGCAGCGACGACCCTTTTGTCAGCTTCTTGTAAATCATCATGATGCTGTATGATGTTATCTGCAGCATCGTATGCACATGCACTAATGTTCTCACCATCACTGTCGAGAACCAACTTCTTTATCTCAGGTGATTCATGCACCTCAAACATTGAATCAAGCAATACACCCTCCATTATGCCACGCAATCCTCTTGCGCCAGTTTTCTTTACCATGGCTTGTTTTGCTATCGTTTCTAAAGCTATGTTCGTAACTTCAAAGTCTATATTATCCATTGCAAATAGTGCTTTGTACTGTTTCACTATAGCATTCTTTGGCTCTGTAAGTATGCTTATAAAGGCATCTTGTGTCATATCCTCAAGTGTTGCAACAACAGGGAAACGTCCGACAAATTCTGGTATAAGACCATATCTCACAAGATCATGATTTTCAACTCTACTGAAAAGCTCACCAACTTTTATCTCAGTATGATCGACTATGTCAGCACCAAAACCCAGATGTTTAGTCGCAACCCTATCCTTAATGATGTTTTCTAGTCCATCAAATGCACCACCACATATGAATAGTATCTTTGTAGTATCAACCTTTATACTTTCTTGGTTCAGACTTTTCCTGCTGTTATTTTGTGGAACATTTGCTATTGTGCCCTCTACCAATTTTAGCAACCCTTGTTGTACTCCCTCGCCAGATATATCCCTACCTGATGACGAGCTCGAGCTTTTCTTTGAAATCTTATCTATCTCGTCTATATATACTATTCCCATTTCAGCTCTGCCCACATCAAAGTTTGTTGCTTGCAGTAGTTTGAGTATTACACTCTCCATATCATCACCAATGTATCCTTTTTCTGTCAATGATGTTGCATCAGCAATTGCAAATGGTACATTCAGCGTTCTTGCAAGAGTTTGTGCGAGAAGCGTTTTGCCACAGCCAGTTGGACCTATTAGTAAAATATTTGATTTCGATATTTCTACACCGTCTGTTTTTGTTGTACTGAGAACCCTTTTGTAATGGTTATATACAGCAACTGATAAAATCTTTTTTGCATTGTCTTGACCTATCACATACTCAGCCAATATATCATATATTACTCTTGGTTTTGGTATCGTATTAATATCTATATCGTTGATTCTTTGTTCGGCTTGTATAATATCATTACATAGAGCAACACATTCATTACATATGAATACATTGTTACCTACAATGATTTTATATACTTGGTTTTTGTTTTTATTACAAAAAGAGCAATGAATTATTGCATTTCTTCTGTTATGACGCATGTTAGATATTACTCCAATATGTAGTTTGATTGATTGTACTCTCCTACAGTAATTATATCACGCACTACCAATGCTATACAACAATAAGTTTGCATTGCATATCTTATTATTAGTTAGCGTTCTTCAACAACATGATCTATCAGCCCAAAAGCCTTTGCTTCATCTGCAGACATGAATGTATCCCTCTCCAAACTCCTTTTAATTGTTGCTATTTTTTGCCCAGTATGCTTCACATATAATTCAGACATCTTATTCTTTATTTTCAGTATTTCATTTGCATGTATTTGTATATCAGTTGCTTGTCCTTGATATCCACCGAGTGGTTGGTGTATCATGATGCGTGCATTTGGTAATGCATATCTTAGCCCCTTACTGCCACCCGTCAGTAGCACTGATCCCATTGAGCATGCTTGTCCTACACAATATGTTGCAACATTTGGCTTTATATATTGCATCGTATCATATATTGCCATGCCTGATGTAACCACACCACCAGGAGAATTAATATACATGCATATATCCTTCGTAGGACTTTCAGATTCAAGAAACAATAACTGCGCAACAATTAGTGCTGACATATGGTCCTCAATCTGCCCTGTTATGAAGATAATTCTTTCTTTGAGAAGTCTAGAATATATATCAAACGATCTTTCACCGCGAGATGTCTGTTCAATAACTATTGGTATAAGTTGCATTGTGAATGCATAAATCATAGATTAATTAACGATGCTTGTTGATAGCATACAACATAGCATAATTTTGACTCCTAAAAACATACAATAGCATGTATTGTTGTCAAAAAACAATAGTTTTTTCATTGAAATAAAAGTTATATCTGGTAATTCCACCATCATTTGATGTCGTTTATAATCAATTAATATAGGCAGTAATAAAAACACTCAGAAATAGATGCATACCAGTTCAAATGCAAGCAAAACCCACAACCTCAAATTATACATGTTGTATCCATATCAATTGCACAAGGAAATACTGATAAATGAAAATCTATTAATAATAGACGCTATGCTACATCAAGGAATCATATCAAGGCAAATCACAACACCACCCAATGATGCAAAAACTAGTGACAAATACGTCATACCTGATAACGCTACGGGTGAGTGGCAAAACAAGAAAAATCAAATAGCAATAAAATTACTTGATAAATGGCATTATATCCCTCCAAACAATGGTATGACAATATGGGTTCTGGATGAAAAACGGCAAGCTGTATATCTTGATGCAATGTGGCAACAAATCTCAAACTAATGTAATTAAATAATAATATATGTATATCTTACAATATAGAAAACAATTATATCGCGCTATTTGCTCATTTGGACTATTGACATCGACATTATATCTCAATGATATATCTAGTGTGTTTGCCAATGCGAAGGATTGTACAAGGATTGTAACAGATTCTGTTACAAATAATGTGCATGATCAAATAAAAAATTTCATCAAAAAATTTAACATTGAAATCAATGATAAAACTTTCGATAGTCATACTATAAACAGACATGTTGGTAAAAGTAAAGATTATTTGGAAGGACGATTAACTTGCAAAGATATGAAGTTTGTTAGTTCTTATACTGATGTTGAAACAGCAAACAATGCAATAAAAGAAGCAATGCAATATAACATTGAGAAGATAAAAATATGGTTAAATGATGATAGGAAAAAGGCAAAAATTAGTTTCAGTAAAAAGTTTGATAACAAAATAGGTATATCACTAGCAAAAAATATGACTGTGCCTGTAGAAGCAAAAATTGCAGTTGTTGTGTTGAAGCGTTCTGAGGATGATAGTTTCTATGTTCTCACATCATATCCTGTTTCGTCAGAAAAGCGTGATCGTAAGCATTGATTTTTGCATTGTATAATATTTTACATTGCCATTCTATATTTTACATTGCCATTCTATGTGATAAAAGGTAAAGGTAATACTGCATAAATTTAGCTTGTATAAGGCACAACTCTACATGGATGATGAGTAATCATATAATTGCTATACCAACACAGGAATTGCTACTATACTTCATAATATTATGCAGGATTGGTACTATGTTTTTGTTTCTGGTTCCTTTCGCTGATCCGAATATTAAACCAATGATAAAAATACCAATTGTTTTCATGATATGTATGATGGTTAGTGAGCAGGTTTCTCCATCAATATTACCAGTTGTACAAAGTGTTGGTAACAATGATGCTGCGTTGCTATTAACAATAATATTAGAAATTACACTTGGAATATGCTTGGGCGTTATAGTTAAGATGCTTGTAACAGCAGTACATGTTGCTGGTGTTACAATTGGTGCGCAAATTGGTTTAAGCAATGGTTCGTTATTTGATGCTACACATCAGACACATAACACAGTGATTGGCAATATGCTATCTCTTATTGTAACGCTACTGATAATCGAATCAGGTATTTACATATATATTATCAGTATGATGTGTAAGAGTTACGACATAATGCCGATAGGATGTTTGAATCAGCACTATAATAGCTTTATACAAATGATGCTGACAGTAGTTGGTAAGATGTGGAGTGCTGGAATGCAAATGGCAATGCCATTCATTTTAATTAATATTTTAATAATGGTAGGAGCAGGTGTGCTCGCAAAGCTAATGCCGCAATTGCAAGTGTTTTTCATTATGATGCCAGCGCAGATTGGTATTGGTATTCTTCTATTTGGAATGACGGTATCAGGTATTACACTGTGGTTCATGGAGTTTTTTAATACTGAAGTTATGAACATCTTCAGCTAGTGCCATTATACCACGCCTATGAAACAACAACGAGTGAGTATGCATATTATTACATATCTATATAATGTATTGGAACAATCTATTCTTTTTTTTCCATTGATCTGTGCTGTTTATTTCAGTTATGTTGTTTTGAAAGTCACAGATATAAGTGTTGATGGTACTATCGTTCTAGGTGCTGCGATAACTGCAAAATTACTATCATTGAAGTATAACACAGTTACAACTATGATAATTGCAATGTTGTGTGGCCTTCTTGCAGGTATGATCGTTGCATTGATTCAACGCAAGGGTAGCATCAATGACATCATAGCAGGCCTACTCATGTCATTCATGTTGTATAGTATCAATCTCAATATTATGGGGAAACCTCATATGATGGTGATGAGTGCAGATACCATTCCTATGAAACTACAACAAAGTGGCATCAGTAACACAAAATTTGTGTTCCTATCAGCAATCGCAATAATGATGGTTTATATATGTATTGTCATAATGCGTTCCTCGGTTGGGTTGACATTAAGAGCGTTTGGTGAAAATAAAAATCTCTTACAAAAACTTGGTTTTCAGGCTGAACGCTACAGGATGCTAGGATTAGGAGTAAGCGGTAGCATTGCATCATTTTGTGGTTCAGTAATGTCACAAACATATGGATATGCAGATGTGAATATGAGTTTTGGCATGGCAATAACTGCTATAGGAGCACTGATAATTGGTATGCATATAACCAGTAAAATACCACTTCTAGGAAGAGCCTTGTCAGAACACAATATCGTTGCTGAACTACTGGGATGCTTTATCGGAATCTTTTGCTATTTTAGCATAACTAATTTATTAGTATTATTTGCTGTTAATCCAATTAACTTTAAATTAATTCTTGCAATCATAATAATATGTTTTTTAAAACTTTCCAAAAAATCAGGCAATCCTAATATCAACACCATGTAGTAGTTTTCTACTTACATTAATAAAAACTTATACTTTAATTGTTCTGCACTATTTTCCACTATATCTCGAGCAATCAAATCATTTTTCTTGTTATAAAATACATTTATGTCTGACAGTACAGCAACTGGCATATTAACAATGTTCTTTTTGTCAATCACTATTTCCTCTAAGGCACGAGCTCCTGCTGCACCTATTGATTTCTCTGCAACACCAATGGCTAAGTCTGCACCACTAATTACAGACCCTTCATCCAATGCAATAATGGGTATGTCGTTATTATGTGCTGTTTGTACCAGTAGTTCCATTGCATTGACTATAAGATGGTCCTTCAAAACCACCAGTGCACTAGTATCATTTTTTATGGCATTTGTAATGCTATGTAAGTCCATTGATTGAGCAGCAACAAACTTACTGATATTGATGTTATATTTACCAGCTATGTCTTCAATCTTATTGATTTGCTCATATACCCTATCATCACTACTATATACAAGCAGTATGTTTTGCAACTTAAGTTTCTCAATGAATGCCAGTATTGTTTCTATAGGTATTTCATCCTGAATGTTAGTAATGTTGTGTTGTCCTTGTTTTATAAGTTTTTGTCTTGCATTCTCATCTATGATGCTTGCTAGACTGATAATTGGTTTTTCCTTAGTAACTTGCATTGTTATTCTTGTCAGTGATGTACCTATTGGTATGATCACACCATATTCATCATTTTGTGCAACTTGTGTGATGATTGAATATATATTACTCATATCTCCCATGCCATTGAATGTAACGATGTTGTTGTCAGCATAGTTTTCTGGCATCTTAGTTGAATTTCTTAATGTGTTTTTCAAACCATTGATTATTTCATCCATAGATGCATGTTGCATTGGCGCTATGACTGCAACCTTTTTACTTTTCAAACAGCTACACTTTTTTTTGGTTGGTTCCATTTCATCTGCCTGCACACTATATGATGCCATAAAACAGACAGTTAATGCTAAGAAAATACTTAAAGAACACTTTATAAAATCCTTCATATAATTCTATTACAATTTGTTATAACATATTACATTTGGCTTATACCATTTTTTCTGGCACTGTCCAAGCATCAAAATCTTCTAATTTGATAATGTTTGTAGCAAGCACAGCTTCTCTAAGTGTAATATTATTTTCATGAGCATACTTAGCGATTTTAGCAGCAGAATCATACCCAACATGTGGTGTTAATGCTGTTGCCAACATTAACGATTTGTTTAATAGTTCATCAATTCTACTAGTGTTTGCCTTGATACCTATAAGACAGTTTTCTGTGAAACTTTTGATGGAGGCAGATAATAAATTTATTGACTGCATTAGATTATATATCATCACAGGTTTGAATGCGTTTAATTGCAACTGCCCATTTGATCCTGCAATTGTGATCGTTGTATGATTACCCATAACCTGAGTACACACCATTGTCAAAGCTTCACACTGTGTTGGATTCACTTTTGCAGGCATTATGGATGACCCAGGTTCATTTGCAGGCAATACTAGTTCACCAAATCCACAGCGTGGTCCAGATGCAAGTAACCTAATGTCGTTTGCTATCTTCATCATACTAACAGTCAATACATTAAGTGTACCACTTATTTCCACAAGTACATCATGTGCAGCTATGCCTTCAAACTTGTTTTCTGCTGGCATAATAGGATGTCCAACATATTCACTTAGTTCTAAGGCTACTAACCTAGAAAAATCTTTTGGGACATTTATTCCTGTGCCCACAGCACTACCTCCTTGTGGAATATAACTAATTCTATTGAGGCTTTCCTTGAGTCTATCGATATTGTACTCTATCTGAGTAACATAAACTGAAAATTCTTGCCCGAGTGTAATCGGTACAGCATCTTGTAAATGTGTACGTCCTATTTTTACTATGTTCACAAACTCATTTTGCTTTGTCAAAAATTCTGTATGTATTTTATCTAGAGCAGGTAATAGCTTTGATTTGATTGCACCAATGGTTGCTATGTGCATTGCTGTTGGGAATGTATCATTTGATGATTGTCCCATGTTTACATGATCATTTGGATGTACAGGATCCTTACTACCAACTTTTCCGCCTAATAGTTCTATGGCTCTGTTTGATATGACTTCATTGACATTCATGTTTGATTGAGTGCCAGAACCTGTTTGCCATACAACGAGAGGGAAGTTATCAGCAAATTTACCTGCAACTATCTCATCTGCAGCCTGCACTATTGCTTTTTTAATCTTTTCTGGCAATAGTTCTAATTTGTTGTTTACTATTGCAGCAGCTTTTTTGATTAAGACAAGCGCATTAATAACTTCTATTGGAATGTGTTCAATACCTATATGAAAGTTTTTTATAGATCTTTGAGTTTGTGCTCCCCAGTATTTATTTGATGGTACTTGTATTTCACCTAGTGTATCGCTTTCTATTCTATACATAATGGCATGTATGGTTATTGTTATATCACTATCGATGAAGTAAATTCGACAACGATAAGCTGTACATTGCAATATATCATATAGATCTCAAAAACAAATACACTATCCCTCTTCACTTGGTTTATCTCCCTATAACTAATATTAAACGATAAGTTGTATTTATACAACCCAAGATTATAAAGCATACTTGAAAAGTTTTTTTGTATTGACAAAGTGCTCTATTAGCCACAGTAATTAAATTTATTATAAATATGTAAGCGAGTGGAGATTATATAAAGTATTTTACATGTATCTGGAAAGTATATATAATTGCATTATCAATACAACCATAGGACAACATCACGTTAAGTAATGAAAAAAAAACTTTGTAATGAGAAGATTCTACGAATATCTGTTTGCATCATAGGAGTGTTTCTTATCACTGAAGTTATTTGTGGCGTTATCGCCAATTCACTCGCACTACTGGCTGATGCTGGACACATGCTGAGTGACTTTCTTGCATTGCTGCTATCACTAATAGCTCATAAGTATAGTAACAAGCCAGCAGATAATCAGAAATCATATGGCTATGGTAGGATGCAGATCATAGCATCTTTTGTGAATGGCATTTCTTTAATCGGTATATCCATAGTTGTAATAATTATGGCAATTTTTAGATTTATGGAGCCACCTGAAATCAAGTCAGATGTCATGTTGATAGCTGCATGTGTTGGGGTAGTTGTAAACAGTATAACATTGATTATGCTGCATTCTTCAGATGATAAAAACTTAAATATAAGAGGAGCGATTTTACATATCCTTGGAGATTTGTTAGGTTTTATTGCTGCGGCAGTTGGTGCACTCATTATTAAAATGACAAATTTTTATATGGTAGATCCAATCCTATCGGTTATTATTAGTTGTCTCATACTAAACTCAGCATATAGACTCATAAGGGATTCAATGCATATACTGATGGAAGGCACACCGGCTATGTTAGCACCACATGATGTAAAAAAATCTCTTATGCAGGTCGATGGTGTAATTGATGTACAGCACATACATTTATGGCTTCTAACAGATAGCTATACACTTCTAACTTTACACCTGATTTTACATCATAATACTGATCCATTTAGTGCAATTTCAGATGCCAAAAAGATTCTACTGGATGATTTTAGTATTGCTCATTCAACAATAGCAGTGGAAAAATACGATTCAACATATCATATGCAGTGTGATTATAATCATCATCATATCAAGTGATTATACATCAAGCCCAAATTTGGTGTGCAAATTTCGCATTATATGGTCTGTCCATACTTGGTCAACTAGAAATGAAATTTGTGTTTCAAGTGTTGATAACACATTGGCGAATGTGCCAACTTCTTGCAGTGTATGTAAAATTGCGTTGACGACAGAGCAATCGTTTTTGATACCAATGCCAATCACTGTAATTCTGCTAAGATTTCTTTTTATCTGAAGCACATCAATATTGATACCGTTGTTATCTCGAACTTCCATAGGCATTTTTTCTAATATCTTTATAATTCTATCTTCATATTCCACTGATACAGTTATGGTATAATTGTAAAATACATTTGTTTCAGCGCATGACAAACTTTCTTGTGCAACAGATTCCATTATTACTCCAACTTTTAGTAGCTCATCAATGATATGGTTAATATTATCAATTGAAACTTTCTTAATAGTGATCACAACTAAATTATTTTTATTCACTATACCTGTAATGTTTATCCTTTCCATACTGTGGGGCTTTTGTGTAATAATGGTACCCATATTGTTAGAGAATGTGTTCAGTACCCTAATTGGTATGTTGTAATGCATTGCTATCTCTATAGCTCTGGGGTGTATAACCTTTGCTCCAGCACTAGCCATTTCAAGCATCTCATCATATCTAATATTTTCAATTTTTCTTGCCTTTGGTACAATTCTTGGATCAGTTGTGAATATCCCATCAACATCTGTATGTATATCGCAGCGTATTGCATTGAGTGCAGCAGCAACTGCAACAGCTGTTGTGTCAGAACCACCTCGTCCTAACGTTGTAATTCTATCATTGCATATACCTTGAAAACCAGCAACAATTGGTATTATATTATTATCTATATCTTGCAATATTTTTCTAGTTTCAACTTGAAGTATTTTAGCTTTGGAATGATCATCATTTGTTGCGATTGGGAGCTGCCAACCAAGATACGATTTTGCTTTGATACCAAAGGATATGAGTGCTAACGATAATAATCCAGTAGTAATTTGTTCCCCTGATGCTATGATTGTATCATATTCCCTCAGTTCATGCTGTGTTGAAATGGCAGATATCTCATTTGCATAACATACAAGATCATCTGTAACACCTGCCATGGCTGAAACTATAACTACACATGCAATATCGCTATTGAATGTTCTAGCTATAAGATTTGCTACATGCTTGATCCTTTGAGGGTTACTGACGGAAGTACCACCAAACTTTTTTACAACTATGTTTCTCATATAACGGCTACTAGTCTAGCAATCTAGAGGGGTGATACTATATCAAGAACCTGTTTCCCATATGGGGCTTGTTGATATTCAAATATGTGTCCACGACCACCATATGAAACTCTAGCTTCAGCAATTTGTTCAAGTCTTACTGTATTGTTGCTAGATATATCTTCAGGACGTACTATACCACTCACTGTGATTTCCCTCACATCAAAATTCACACGCACCTCTTGCGAACCCTTTATTATAAGATTGCCACTTGGTAATATCTTCACAACCGTTGCTGCTATTGTTGTTTGAACTGTTTCTTTACGATCTATTTTACCATTACCTGATGCTGATGCTGTGGAGTTCAGATTCAGCATATTACTTGCAGGCGAAGTACCAGGTAAGACCTTATCAACTACGTTTTCAAGCCCAAGAATTGATGGTGCTTTTATACCGTTCCCACTGTTACGGGATTTTTGTGTTTTATTGTCAAGCTTAGCTTTATCCTGTATCTCAACTATCACAGATAAAACGTCACCAACACTCCTTGATTTAAAAAACGATCTAGAGCCACTTCTCCATATGCTGTTTGGGTTACTATGATCAGAAGATATAGTTTTATGTGCACCACGATTCTCATGATAAGAGTAACCATTTTCATATCCAAGATCATCAAGTCTGGATTCCACCTCAATCCTCTCATGTATTGGATGAAATTGTTCCTCATAGAAATTCATGCCACTTAACTGTGGCACTCTACCAACTTCATCTAAGCGGTCGGATATTATATCGCAGCCTGTGAGGGTTATAATACAACACAATACAATTGATTTAAGAAAAAATTTCTGGTGCATCTATTTAACTATAAGCTTGTATAATGTACATTATATTTATAAACAATAGAATCTACTCTCTATCCTTTAGAGAATCAAGTGTGTGATGAGAAGGATGTACAATATTAATGAACTTATAAATATTAATGTCACCGCAATGGTGTTCTCGATCTAATAACAAAAACTGGACTTACTTCATATGCGTAAAAAATATAACACTGCGACATACAAGCTTATAAAAGCTCTTCGTGATGCAATATGCAATACAAGCAGTGCACAAGAGTGTTACGATAGATTTGTAATGACAGCACATAGTGAGGTAATGAAGTTATTAATCCATAGTAAAGAGTTTGAGATAAACTTCAAACAAGAATACGATATACGCAATAAGAACTCAGATAATATAAGCAATATCATTGTAAAAATGACTTGTTTTTTAAAATGTGAGGCGAAGAGAATGCTTCGAGCTATACAAGTGATGCAGAACCTGCACACCAGCATACCGTTATGTAAGAGCATATTAATTCTTAAAGATGTCATCAGTTCGACAAATAATGCACAAGAATGTTGGTCCACATTTAGAAAAAACGTTGGTATGGAAGTTGCAAACTTGATTGATGATACGTTTGCAGAGATTTTCATACAAAAATATAACGAAAACAAAGATATGGATGATTTTACTAAAACAATGATATCCCTATGGAAAGAAGAGGTGAAAAAAATTAAAGATCATAACAAGGAGAACACAGGTGCAAAGTATTGTAGTACTGCATATGGTATGATGTGTTAGATTATGGATGTTATGTTGATGCTAAGCATATATATTCTCAATATGCTTAAAAATAGTTTCATCATTTACTACTACCAAATCAAATCTGCACTCAAGTAGTTGATAACACACATACTCGGATAGAAAAAATTCTGCAGCATTATAGTTCCGCACCTTTTGTCTTGTTGTTATTACAGCAGACAAATCGCTACTGTAAAATTTCTTTCTAGCCTTAACTTCAACAAAGACTATATTATTCGCATTATTAACAATGAGGTCTAATTCACCATATCGAGTTTTATACCTATTAAATAGCAGCTTAAATCCCTTGCTCTCCATGTATTCTGCTGCGATTCGTTCAGCTAAAACTCCATAGCGATACCTGCCGGTCATATCTCATTGGTGATAAGATGCTGTGCTTGAATGCACAGCAAGGATATTTTATTCAGATACTGTTGTCACAGCACGACGGTTTTGTGCCCATGCTTCGTGATCATGGCCTAGTGCTTCTGGCCTTTCCTTACCATAACTTACAGTGCTCACTCTGTCGCAATTATCCATATGTCCACAGAGGAACTTTTTAGTAGAATTTGCACGACGTTCACCTAATGCTAGATTATATTCCCTTGTACCCCTTTCATCACAATGTCCCTCTACTACAACATTGACATTAGGATACTGCTTTAACAGTTCTGCTTGCTGTTTGAGAGTTTCCACTGACTCATGATTCAAATTTGATTTGTTCGTTGCAAAAAACACTCTATCTGCAACCTTGTTTTTATTGAATATGCCACCACTTTCGACTGATTCAACAACTTCTGTGCTGACCGGCGATACAGCATCATCGAGATCTGCAGCATGATCAGTTGATATTTTATTACCACATGAACAAGCAGTTAATGCAAATAGCATTGGGACTGCAACAAGTAATTTTTTTATTTCCATATTTTCAATCACTAATGTTTACCTTATATATTGAGCGAACGTTTATTATTTGTACTAATTACATTCGTACATTGCAAGCTATATTTTATATCCCACATTACTGCAGCATAAAAAACATTCCACGGTTACAATTATACCAATTCCTATTACTGTTGTAAAATACCTTTCATTCTAGTAAACATTTATATTCTACTGTGTATATTTTTACACACTTCATATAGATTATACAGCTAGTTATTATGTTGCTATGTATTCAGTAGTATGAAATGCAACTAATGTTATGGCTATAGTTACAACAAAACAATATGGCAGAAAGCAGAATAATACCAAGTAACAATATATTAGATGATGTCACGGCTGAATATCAAACAATGAGACCAAAAACCCTTAATGGGTTCATAGGACATGAATCAATAAAGGAGAACTTGAGTATTTTTTTGAATGCTACAAAAAATAGAGGTGAAACACTAGACCATGTTCTATTATATGGCCCTCCTGGACTTGGAAAAACAACACTTGCACATATCATAGCAAATGAAATGTCAGTGAATATTAGCACAACATCTGGTCCAGTACTTGCTAAAGCTGGTGATTTAGCAGCAATATTAACAAATTTACAGATGGGTGATATACTGTTTATAGATGAAATTCATAGGCTTAATATTGCTGTAGAGGAGTGTCTTTATTCAGCTATGGAGGACTTTACACTTGATCTCATTATTGGTGATGGACCATCAGCTAGAACGATCAAGATGAATTTATCATCGTTCACATTGGTTGGTGCAACAACACGTCTGGGTTTGATTTCAAACCCCTTAAAGGACAGATTTGGTATTCCAATAAAATTAGATTTTTACACTGCAAAGCAGTTGCAAGACATTGTATTAAATTATGCTCATAAGATCGGTACAGAAATAGATCATGATGCTGCATATACAATAGCGGTAAGATCACGTGGTACTCCAAGAGTTGCATTGAGATTATTACGACGTGTGAGAGATTTTGCTGACGTTCTTTCTCATGGCAAAATTACCGCTGTAGTAGCAAACAATGCTTTGCTGAAGTTAAACGTTGATACAATGGGATTGGATGAGTTGGATTACAAATATTTACGTCATATTGCAAATGCGTATAATGGTGGTCCGGTTGGAATAGAAACAATAGTTGCAGGAATATCAGAAGATCAAACAACTATAGAAGAGACAATAGAGCCATACTTAATGCAAATGGGTTTTGTTAGTAGAACTGCAAAGGGTCGTGTACTAACAAAAAGTTGTTTGGAACACATCAACTTATAATTGTTTGTTTAATAATATAATTATAATGGAAATACAAAAGATACACAAAATACTCATAGCAAATAGGGGTGAAATAGCATGTCGTGTGATGCGCACTGCAAAAAAGATGGGTATACAAACTGTTGCTGTATACTCGGATGCAGATATAAATTCACTTCACGTAAAAATGGCAGATGAAGTGGTGCACATAGGACCATCACCAGCACACTTAAGCTATTTAAATCCTAAAAATATTCTGGATGCTGTCAAAATATCTGGTGCTGATGCAGTGCATCCAGGCTATGGCTTCCTATCAGAAAATTATAAATTTGCTGAGCTATTAATTAAAAATGGTATCATATTTATTGGTCCCACACCCAATGCCATCGATAAGATGGGTGATAAAATTCAAGCGAAAAAAATAGCAAAAGATGCTGGAGTAAATGTTGTGCCAGGATATATTGGAGCTATTAAAACAGAAAAGGAAGCTTTAAAAATAGCGAGTAAAATAGGCTATCCCATCATGTTGAAAGCTGCAGCAGGTGGGGGAGGTAAAGGCATAAGAATTGTACGTAATGAGCAGGAGATGCAGCAGGCGTATAGCTCAACTAGAAATGAAGCAAAGAATAACTTTGCTGATGCAAGAACATTCATAGAGAAGTATATAGAAACACCAAGGCATATAGAAATACAATTACTAGGAGATAAATATGGTAATTACATATGTTTGGGTGAAAGGGAATGCTCAATACAAAGACATCACCAAAAGGTTATAGAAGAAGCACCAAGTGCTTTTATAGATGAGAAAATGCGTAAAAAGATGTATGCTCAATCTATTGCCTTGGCAAAAAAAGTGAAATACTTTTCTGCTGGTACTGTCGAATATATCGCAGACACCAAGAAAAATTTCTTCTTCATGGAGATGAACACAAGACTACAAGTTGAGCATCCAGTGACAGAACTGATTACTGGTATAGATATAGTGGAACAAATGATCAGAATCGCTAGAGGTGAAAAACTTACAATCAAACAAAGTGATATAAAGTTACATGGCTGGGCAACAGAATGCAGAGTATATGCTGAGGATCCATCATGTGGTTTTCTGCCATCAATTGGTAGAATTACAACATATAACCAGCCAAAGCCATCTCAAGATGTCAGAATAGAAAGTGGGATTTTTGAGGGTGGAGAAGTTAGTATGTTCTATGATGCTATGATATCGAAAGTATGCGTGCATGCTAATACTAGACTTGAATGCATTGAAAAAATGCAAAAAGTTCTAGGTGAATATGTCATAAGGGGTATTTATCATAATATATCGTTCTTACAGGTAGTGCTAGCATCACAAAAATATATCACAAACAACATATCAACGAATTTCTTAGAAGAAGAGTATAGAGATGGATTCACTGGACCAGTATTGAGTGACGAGACAAGCGCTGTTATATTAAGTGCAACACTTTTTATATCATTAGCTGAGCAGAAACGTGCTGTAACCATCAATGGACAATTGCGTAGTTACCAACGGAGCCAAGGCACACGTTGTGTGGTACTATTGGATGATAAGAGATATCCTGTTACAGTTCGTCCAATAAATGATGGATATAAGATATCATTTGAAAACAGACGACTGTATATAACAAGTAAATGGATTCTAGGTAGCAAGCTTTTTCAGTGCAATATCAACGGGTGTGATTATAGCATGCAGCTTGAAACTCACGGGCTACACACCAAAATAACATACATGGGGCATAGTGTAATGACGCGTGTCCTCACACCACTTGCTGGTGAACTGACGAAATATATGCAAAAACATGTAAAACAGGAGCTGCAAAGTGATATTACAGCAAACATGCCAGGTATGGTTAGAGATATTAAAGTTAATATTGGTGATAATATTGTCAAGGATCAGCCTGTTGTAGTACTTGAAGCAATGAAGATGGAAAATATTTTATTAGCACCAGTTGATGGTGTAGTGAGTGAAATCATAGTGAAAAATGAGCAATCTGTAATGGTTGGGGATTTATTAATCAAAATACAACCAAACACTGATTCAACATCAACTTCCGATACAGCTGAGAAGTAATCACTTCCATTAGCGTTTAACAATTACGAGTGTACTTGCAATCTTATCGTGTAGTCCTTGACGCTTTTTTGTAAAGTCTATCATAAACAGACCAATAAATAGTGTCATGAGTGAGGCAATATAGCCTATAATCCTAAGAAATGATTGAGAAATTGTTATATTGGTACCAGTTGTGCTGTCTATTATCATACACTTCATCAATATTTTGCCTGGTGTTGCACCTTTTTTATACCAAAATATGACAAAATATAGTATCATAACCACTAATAATATCGCTTGTACTATTATATATGGCAATAGAACACCACTTGCATACATTGTGCCTATGAGGCCTGAGATGTCATTGGCACTCGATATAAATTGCGCATCGAACTGTATCTTTGTGATCTTCTCGTTCAAACCAAGCAACATCATAATATAACTGCAAGGCATCATTAGCAATGATAGTATTATTGCATCTATTGTTGTTGCAAATAACCTTCTGTTGAAGGTTGCAAGTAAATATTTTTCACCTTTGATTTCCAATTCTAGCTCTATTTTTTTCTTACGTTTCTTATATGGATTAAATATGCTATGTAGTTTGTTGAGGGAATTCTTAATGAATGGTGATTTTTCCTGGTACTCCACTTAAAATAAATCAAATAATAAGTTCATATAAAACACATGATGATATTCAATCATCAACAATATTATATGTCAATTGAATGTATAAAACGAAGTTTGCATATGTGCAATACTCCTATGATGATACAATCAGCAATACTAATTTATTAAAATAATGAATAATGATTATACAAGACTATGGTATAATAATAAGAATCAATAAGCATTTGAGTGATGGTTTGATACTCAAGGTGTTTTTATTGAACAGTGGTATGACGACTGGTTATTATAAAGATAGTAAAAATACTAAACAAAAGCTGGATGTTGGTAATTACGGTAATGTTTATCTAAAACAAAGGTCTTTGAATCATCTTTGCAAATATATCGATGTACACTTGGGAATGTTAAAAGATAGTTACATAAAGAGTGAGAAGTTATCGCTGTATGCAATTGTAGTTATTACTACTCTGTTGGACAGATTAGTTGTATGCCATGAGCAGAACACTGAACTGTGGACGTGTACATACAAGTTACTCAGATTATGTGAAGTCACAGCTAATTTTGATAAGGATGTGTTCTTGGAACAATACATCATGTTTGAAAGTTTGCTACTGAAATGTAACGGTATTGCGAATGATACATGTTTGAGCGCAATCAATACAAGGAATGTATGCAAAAAAAATCACAGTGAACAGTCCAAAAACCTAGAAGATATTAGAAACAATGAAGAACTATGTAAATCATATCTATCATTCAATCTATGTGATTTGAAAATAAGACAAATGATGTTAGCGATGCTTGCATAGCATGAATTTAGTTCGTAACAACACATACAATGGTCGGGGCAGCGAGATTTGAACTCACGACCCCCTGGACCCAAACCAGGTGCGCTACCAGGCTGCGCTATGCCCCGCTTTAACCACTGACTCAGCGATGTTAATACTATAGAGCTTCACTGTCAATAGCCTTGCTGCAGTAACATTAAGCAAATAAAATTATCACTCATAGAATTTGTAAGATGTGATAGCAATCATTACAACTCTAACGCGAAATACACATGTCATATTATAACATCAAAATCTTTTAATGTAAAGTAGAATAATTTATTAACTGGCATCGTAAATGCATTGCTATACAATGATCTGTGCAATATAATCGGTTATACCTATAGATTTTATATCATATATCATATAGTGCATAAGAAAATTACGCCTATAATATTATGTGGTGGCAGTGGTACAAGACTGTTGCCATTCCTCGATGTAATGATGCCTAAGCAGTTCCTATATTTAATACATCATAAGTATAATCTTCTACAAGGTACAATCGCACGATTTAAGAATCGTGATATGTTTAATCCGCCAATTTTAGTTGCTTCAAACTCGCATTATTCGCTTATAAAACAATCAATGCTGAATATTGATCATGACATAGATGATATAATCTTTGAACATGAATCTCGCAATACTGGTCCAGCAATAGCACTTGCTATATCTCACATGATGCATCTAGGACATGCATGTGATACTCCTGTGATAGTAGCGCCGATAGATCATTACATGGCAGACAATGAGATTTTCATGAACAGAGTGAAATATGCAATGGAACATGTTCAAAATATAAAAAAACTATTAGCATTTACTGTTACGCCAACATCGATGGAGTCAAACTACGGTTATTTGAAAATAGCGCAAGAGCTTTCTACTATTAACACACAGCCATCATCAAATATATACGATGTTATAGACTTCATTGAAAAGCCTTCAATTGATGTGATACAAACAAAACTGCGAAATTCATATGTATGGAATAGTGGCATATATTGCATGACAATTGATATTTGTAAAAACATGCTGATGAAAAAAGCATCAGAAATGTGGTTTAACTCAAGTTCTGCAATGTCAAAAGCACGAAAATATAGTAATAAAATAGATATCACAATTCCAAGTATTGAGCATTGCAAACAAATTCCCGCTTATCTCATTTGATAGTATTATCACTGACTCCTATATAGAAGGCAGTATGATGTGTATGGATATAGGCACACAATGGGAGGATGTTGGATCGTTGGCTGGTATAGCCCGTCTACAAAATATGATTGATCTGCAAGTGGCAATGCAAGCACTATCAAAACAAGCTATTGCTATTATCAATGAATTGCAGTTCAAAGAACAATCAATGTAAATTCAAGACGCTCATATTCCCTTTGTAGCTCAACACTTGTTTTTTAATATAATTTTCATATGTACCAAATTTATTCAATTTCTATGTGAATAATCCTATCGGATGATATTGTATTGAATTATGTGTTCGCATATAATGATGAATCATAGTTTGCAATGAAACAACAATATTATAACTACACAATGACAGCTATTAGTTTATACAAACCGTACAATTCATCAATGTTAAAAGCTGCAATGTTTTTTGTACCAGCAGCCTACTGTTTTGATAAAGGGGATAGTCAAACAACTCATTCTATAGGCAATGCACTATTAACGGCATATGGATTGCACAATCTGTACAAGTCATATGAGCAAAAGGAAGCAATTAAAACATGTTATACAAAAACATCTGTTGTTGATGATAATGGAACAACAACAAAGGTATCAGTTACGCCTGTGTTAGACAGTTTTACATTATTTGATGCGTATAATACCATTTTAGTTACTAATAATATCCTTCAGATTATCAACAATACTTTTATTAAAGATCAAACATTAAATTCCTGCAAAGATGGTCTTGTTATAGCAACGGTTATATGTAAAGCAATACACTTTTGTTCAGATAATATTGCAGAGTTACATTGTGATATTAAAACTGAAGTAATTGATGCATGAGTGAACTCACTCTCATACTTGTTTTTCACAGCACCACTAGGAATAGAAAAGATATCAATAGTAAAAAATCTATATTGCTATTGCCATAACAGTAGTCAGTAGTTTGTCTTTTTCTACTAAGGTGTTCTGATGCACTCACAAGCGCATTAAATAAACAGAAATCAAGTGAGTGGAAATTAATGAAAGACTATAAATTCAAAAATTTTTGGGCTATCTCTATGGCCTTAAGCGTCTTGAGGTGCGAGTTTTTAGGTAGGACTGCACGATTATATCAAAATAATAGTAGCAATGAAGGTGTTTTGACAACGTTTAGTTGTCCAGCAAGCTGAGGGAATGATAACTATACAAGAGTGGGTAAAAGCAACTGATGATAATGCTCATCTATATACGTTTGATGTTAATATTCACTATACTGCTCCAATCCAGTAAGAATAATTATGTAACACATAAGGCCAATGGAGATAGAGGCAATACAACATTCCCATTGCTGAGCATTACAATTAAGAATAGAGGGAAAGATGTAAATATCACATCTGATCTTGATGCTGAAGATGCTATGGCATCGTCTCAACGCACATTGCTAATCCCATACCCCCACCAACGCAGAGTGTTGCAATACCTTTACCTCCACCTCTTCTATGCAATTGATGTATAAGTGTGACAAGAATCCTAGCTCCCGAAGCACCTATTGGATGTCCCAGTGCTATCGCTCCACCATTGACATTAACCTTTGATGTATCCCAACCCATCTCATTGTTGACACATATAACTTGTGCTGCAAATGCCTCATTCACTTCTATCAAATCTAAATCATTTACTGTCCAACCTGCTGACTCTAGCGCCTGTTTTGATGCCGGCACAGGACCAATACCCATGACTGATGGCTCTACACCGACTTCTGCAAACGATACTATCCTAGCCATTGGTTCAATGCCTCTATCAATTGCATCGCGTGCAGACATTAGCATCAAAAAGGCTGCACCATCATTTATATTGGATGCGTTGCCCGCTGTAACAGTGCCCCCACCATTTTTGAGAAAAGCTGGTTTTAGTACGGATAACTTCTCAAGTGATGTGTCAATTCTCACGCATTCGTCCCTTGTGAAAAACTTACCATCTCCAATATCTATTGGGACTATTTCGTTGTCAAAGTCACTCTGTGCTATGACAGCCCTTTGATGAGAAGATGCGGCATATTCATCCTGCATACGTCTAGTGATGTTGTATCTCTTCGCTATGTTTTCAGCAGTGATGCCCATATGTACATTGTGGAATGGATCAGTTAAACCGTCATGTATTAACAAATCCGTTGCGACTCTATCACCAAGACCAACCCGATTGCGCAGAAGTATACCATGTGGTGTTTGACTCATCATTTCGTGTCCACCAGCTATTATTATACTTGGTGCTCGCTCTGCAATGAGTTGATGTAATATGTTTTGATACCCTAACATCACAGCCTTCATTCCAGAACCACATACTTGATTTACTGTGTATGCAGTGCTTTTATTTGTCATTCCGACATCAATTGCTACCTGTCTTGCTGTATTTTGCCCTAATGATGCAGTGAGAACATGACCTGCTATCAACTGCTGCACTTCCGCAGGATTGATATCAACAGTTGAACACATGTTTCTAATTACACTTGCACTAATCTCTCTTAATTGTGATTTTGCAAGACTACCATTAAAATTGCCAATTGCGGTTCTTTCAGCTGCTACGATCACTATATCGTTTTTAAGTTGAATTGACATTATTTGTTTTTCATTTTATGTCGATATTCGAATATGGGCACTATCAAGTTTACACAATATAAGTACCTTATGACACATTGATATTGTATAATATATTGGTTTTTTAATCAGTAACATCATAATAACTATTTGTTTTTGTTAATGAAATGTTGCATACACGCAACATATTGTAACTTCCAATGATGTTGCTAACACAATCAAATCAAATACACCAATTATTCTAGTTTTAGGCATGATACTAAATTGTAGATTGTATATACGATATCATACATGTAGTATATGATGGCTTCTGAAATTCACTGAAATGACATATCTTATAAAATTGTATTGCTTTTTCTATGTGAATAGTTTAGTTTCTTGAGCTGATGGTTTTGTGTACAATATTCATTCACAAAACAAAATAAACAAGAACAAGGGAGGATCTACAATAATGTTAAAAGTTAGTACTAATATATCAAAAAACGCTGCTATAAATAACTACCTGAGAAAGAATATGGACGAATCCTCGGTTGCAGCACAATCAATGGCAACTGGTGAAGCAATTACAAGAGTGTCACAGGACCCAACAGGTTTTGTCATAGGAAACAGCATGAGAGCAGAGAGCAATGTGACAAACATTGTATTAACAGGACTCAAACAGAGCGTATCAATGCTTACAATGCGTCAGGATGCACTTATGCAGGTGAAAACAAAAATCGATCAAATGGAACAAACACTAGCAAAAGCAAATGGTGCATTGATGACCGATGAGCTCTGCAGAAACACTTTGAAACCGTATTATGTGCAGTTACAGGATGAGATCAATAGAATTGCTGATACTGTGAAATTCAACGGTCAAAGGTTGATGGATGCGAGCATGGGGGAAGTAAATAAAGGTGAGAAGGCAACATTGAATAAGGTTGACGATGTCCTAACCTTTAAAGACTTCAAAGGATATCTGAATGGAATTGGCAAGGGCACACCTGTGATGATTGATGGAAAAGAAATAACATTAAACTTTGACCTTAACAATGCATCATCAGTTCAAATTAATGGTGGTAACTCAGGTACATTAAAAAAAGCTGGTGCAAACTACCGAGCAGATGGTATAACTCTGAAGGTAATGGGTGTAACAGCAAGTGATACAAACAATGCAGGCGATAGTTATAGGTTTGATATGGAGATTAAAAATATATCAATTGAGGTTGATAAGGAAAGCTATGATCTTGATAATGGTATAATCAAAGCTATAAACAAATGTGGTGTGTTTAAGAATAATAAGATTGAGAACACCAACATGGGTGATTGCACATTCAGCAACGTAACAAAAAATGGTTCAGTATTCAATGGTCTGACAGCAAAAGCTGGTGCGCCTGTAACACTCTCAATAGCTGGTTCCCCTGAAGGTACTAAGAAAAGCGAAGGTACAAGTGAGGGTGATGTTATGGCTCGCTTTCAAGTTGCAAGTAGCACATCAGGCGGTACACCTGCACATAGTAGAATTACATTGACAGCTGGTAGCAATCTTGCAGAAGATAGGGTTAGTTTTGACTTCATGAATATCAGACTTGATGATGTGCCAAATGGACCAACTGGTTTAATTCATGCCCTCAATGTCAAGTGGGATGATAATGCACCGACTGCTGCTCCAACAGCGTTAACAAAACTTGACAATCTTAGTGATGCAGAGAGGGATATCCCAATCGTTAGAGAGCTTAACAAGATCGTTACAAATGAAATTGCGAAGGGTGGAGCATATGAGCAAAGATGTAATAATATGATTGAACAACTCACAACAAACCTTGAGCAAATGCGGAATGCTGAAAGTGCAATTTTAGCAACAGATTTACCTGATGCTACTGAGAATTTTGCCACTGCAAATGTGAGGGTGAATATTAGTGTGCATGTAATGGGTAGGAATCTCGAGTTGAAAGATAATTTATTTAAAATAGTACAAGCATCATAGTTCACAACAGGAATATCATCAGTTAATGTTTTTGACTGATGTTGTTTGTCTATTGCATGGGTTTTAAGTATGATGTAGAATGCAAGAATGCCTCTATGGCGGAATGGTAGACGCGATAGACTCAAAATCTATTATCTTCACAGGTGTGCTGGTTCGAGTCCGGCTAGGGGCACCATATGTAGTTCATCAAATTCTCATACCAAATTCCATAATAATGGCAGCTTTTAGGACAATTGCATTGATAACAACGCTATCAATATTAACATTTATACATGCTTGTTTTGCTACAGAAATGTTGTATGGGTTCAATATAGATGGTTATCCAATCAACCCAGTATGCATCTATAAAGTATATCCATCACCCAGTGAAAAGAACATGATTATAAGATCTATTTTCATTCAAGAATGCCAAAATAGTAATTTTGGATTTCATGAGGGAGATATCAGTGTACAAAACAATACCGTTTCAACAACGGTGAACGGCAAAACTGTCAAATATGAAGTATTTGGAAGAACTAATGATGGAATATTCATTATAATGCTTGATGGTAATATAATGGCTGCTTATACACTAGATGATCATTTCATCATATCTGATTTTCTAGAAAGAAAAAAGCGTGTATCAATATCAAAAGCACTAACAGTAGTTGGTTATTCATTCATACCATGTTTCAAAGTTGCAAGAGTATATGGTAATATAGTTGTTATAGAAAGTAATGTGTATGATGCTAGTGCTCCACGTGCTGAACAATGTAAGGAGGAAATATGTGTTAATACATATCGTTTGTCAGGATTAGAATTTAATGCTTGTAAATGACTATGGAATACATATTATATTGTGTGCAAGTGATACAAAATGAAAAAAATGCACTATGAAATTAATCACTAGAATACAACCATCAATAATACACTTTATAACAGTATGTGTTATGGCAATGCTGTTAGCAGGATGTGGAGATGACAGCAAGAATGATAATGCAACAAATACTGCTGAAAAAAATGCCATTAAAAAACTAGTAGTTGGTGTTTCAGCAGACTATCCACCATTTGAGTTCATATATAATGGGCAGGTTTCTGGTTTTGATATCGATCTAGCAGATGTAATAGCAAAGCATTTAGGATTGGAACTTGAAATAAAAGACATGCCATTTCATACAATTATTCCTTCTTTACAGCATGGTGATATAAATGTTGCAATCTCTGGCATGACTGAGACGGTAGAAAGAGCTAAAAGTACGGATTTCTCAAAACCTTATTATTCAATGAAACTTGCTTTGCTAGTGCATAGTGATAGCAAAATTAGTGAGCCAGTGATCACCAATGGTATGCGTATAGGGGCACAAACTGGTAGTACAATGTATCAATGGATAATGGATCAAAAAAGACAGGGGCTTGACATAGATGTTCTTGCTATAGATAACAATCTTGTATTGGTCGAAGAATTAAAGAACAAAAAGCTCGATGGAGTATTGCTAGATGGTATAGTAGCTCGCGATATTCAAGCTCAACGAGCTAATAGCATGCTATCGGTTATAACACTAAGTGATGTTAATGTGGGTGATTTCATGATATGTTTGAAAAAGGGAGATCCAATGCTTAAAAAAATAAATGAAACATTGGAAGCACTTAAAATAAGTGGTATGTTGGATCAACTGGAACAAAAATGGGGTTTGTAGCCCCATACAGTAGCATTTAACGTTGTTTAAATGCTTCTTTTCTGCGTCTTCTTACTTCATACCTTATTAACATGAAGCTTGAAATGATAACCATAGTATAACCAACTAACGAGTAGGCCTGTACCTCTTCATTGAAGAGTGAGTAACCCAAAATTCCACTAAAAATTAACTTTGTGTAGCGGAATGGTATTACGATTGATAAATCATGCTTCAAGGCATTGAAATAAGCAATTCCATGAATGAAGTAACAACATCCCATCAAACATAAGAGTGAAATATGAGTGATGTTAAGACTAGATATACCGGGATCATAAAATTCAGGTAAAACATTCATGTTTTGTCCCAAGATATCAATGCTATTCCACTTTATAAACGCTGCAGGAAATGACCACATTGATGCAAACAACAGTAAATAAAACATCTGCGTGCGATTATTCTCTGTATTACCGAGAGTTTTAACGAGCAGAGTATTAATTGACCAACAACATATGGCTGTTATAGTATAAAGATATTTTGATATTCCCTGCTCCCCATCACTGTTTATTTTATCTGTACATGTACAAAAGATACTTTGTAAAACATCAGGATTCACTATAACACATGCTCCACAAAAACCCATAATTATTGCAGCAATCTTGGTTTTTGTTAGTCTATCATTGAATAAAACAACACCCAATAAAACAACAATTATATACTGTACATTTTCTAATGCCGCTGCACTAACCATACTAACTTGCTTTAACCCTTTCACAAAGGTTATAATTCCAATTGTTCCAAAAAAACTTCGTAATATATGGAAATATATTTTTTTGGTTTTAAGATATGCTGTGCCTTTGTATAGTACCCATGGCAGTATTACTATCAGGAGGCTGAATTTATACATAAAAACTATAAAGCCTGATGATAATTCGTTTCGCAATGTCTTTGATGCTATATCACTGATTGCTAGTGCTGCTGTGTTTAGCAGCATGAAAATAATGCCAATTAAAGCTGTTGTGGAAATAACTGCTGCTTGCTTCTTATGCATTGTTGAGTGTAAAATTGTTTGTCAGAAAAATAAGATAACAATTTCTAGCATGTTATTGCTCAGCAGTAAAGCTCATGCTGAATATACATTTATACACCCGATAATTCATTGAAAAGTATAGGCTTATCCTGTTCATCATATGCAACATATAGTATAGGGTTATCAACCCAAGTACCTCCCCACATATCATACCCAAGAGCTCCAACATCACCAAATGTTGCAGGAGTATGAGGCTGATGTAACACTGCAGTGTATAATAAGCATCCAAAATTCAAAACGATATCATGTGCATCGTCCAGTGAATCAAGACATGATATCGTCAGTTCTACTGGTCCTGTTTGAGACAATATTTTAGATGAAGCATCTTTGGAATACTTTACATAATTTGGCTCTGTTGCAGAATTGAGATTGCGTACAACCGTGTTCCAAGCTTTGACTGCAGATGGAGCAATTGTTGTCGCAGATGACATAAATGCATTACAAAAGTACCCATTTTGTGCGATCTCTTTGCCAACTACATATCTATAATTCTTAATGATATCAAAGAGATTATATTTATGTTGTTGAGTATGTACTGCTTCCTGGTCAAATAATACGTAATCAACATCAAAATACATTCCACCAATATCTTTTACTGCTGCAAGCCTCACCACATCACTAACACTTGCAAACATCTTTTGTGATACAAAGTCATCTATTGAATTCCTCACGGATAATAAATCATGCTTCATGTCAAGCAATCCATCTTGTATCACCTGTGGTAGTGCTGTAGTGACACCGCTTGACGATGTTGGTAATGTTGCTGCAAATTGTGTTATTGCTGCTACAATATCACTTTGGGATATTATCCCATCACCATTAGCATCAAATGATATACTTGTTATAATGTTTCCATTTCCATCCAGCACATTCATTGCACTAGCAGTGGTTGTCACATTCACATTCTCACCAATTGCTGTCGCTACCTGTGTTATCATAGAAGCCATATCAACACTATTACTTATATGAGATATTGCTATTGTTGTTGCACTTCCATTACTGTCAACTATTATACTGTTACCATCAGGTATTGCATGCCAGGACCACGTATTAGCATTATTGTATGATGATGTTGCAACTGCTATATTTTGTATATCACCAATGTCCTTATCCATCACATCATTGATATTTATCACCGTGAATTCTGGAAACCCTGCTGCCCTTACTTCATCGGGTATGGGATCTATGCCACATATTTTTCTTAAGCTAGTTAGTTCAGGATGATTTATAAGATCTTCTCTGCTGAAATTTGTCCATATAACATGATGCCATTTACCTTCTGACAATGGGACATTTGCCTTGATACTACCATCATCTACATTCTTTATACTTCTTATAAAACTGTTATAGGGGTCATCTATTGATATTTTTGTTTTATCATCTGTATATTTATTCTCCTGCTGCACAGTTGATCTATAGGTAACAATATCTCTTGGATTATTGTTCATATCAGTAACCCACACATGATGTGATACTGATGTATACTTATCTATTCTTCCTGGAGTATCATTTGCCTGATCCAATTTATCTAATGGCACTATAGACTTTAGATACTCTAACCTATCTGCTTGGTATTGTGGACTTGATATGTACTTAACACGTACTGGATCAAGTTTTTCCTCAGAGAAGATGGAATATCTATCATAATGTCCTATAGATGGTTTATAAGGAGAGTATATTTTTTCATCGAGTTCATTTATATCTTTTGCAAAGAAATCAGCTACTCTTTTTGGTTTTGGCATTTACATTTCATATAGTGTTCTGAGAGGCAATAATACCAATTATATAATACTAAAAAAAATATAAAAATATAAAGGAACATTTGCAATATTATTGAGTACTATAGTGTGAATAAACAGCAACACACCACAATCATTTGCTCACTAGTATCGTTGTCATATTACTACAGCCCCCATTCCCATCCACATATATCATATGATATGGAACCAATGTCACCATCTGTTATGATGCTATGCGGATTTGTAAAATCTGCACAATAATAAAATACAACACCGTTGTTCAAACCAATGTCTTGTGTGTCATCCAATGCTTTTATAACACCATTTGTAAAAGCAACAGGTCCAGTTTGCTGCAGTATTTTATGAAATTGATGAATATTTCTCAAGTAATCAGGTATTGTTACACTGTTAATATTTTTAGTTATAACTTCCCATGCTTCTATTAGTGGCAGAATATGTGCAGTTGATACTGATATAATACCATTACAAAAATCTGCCCCTTCATTACCAACAATCAATCTATAGTTCTTAATAATATCAAAGAGATTATATTTATGCTGTTGAGTGTGAACCAACTCTTGATCAAAGATCACATGATCTAAATCAAAATACATACCTCCAATGTCTTTTATTGCTGCAATTCTTACTACATCACTTATACTGGCCATCATTTTCTTTGACTTAAAATCCTCAAGCGCATTTCTCACAGATAATAAATCCTGCTTCATATCAAGAAATCCATCTTTTATCACCTGTGGTAGAGCTGTTGATGGATTAGCTATATTTAGTATAGCATTTGCATCTTTATCCATCACATCGTTAATGTTTATGACAATAAACTCTGGAAATCCTGCTGCTTTTATCTCATTAGGCACAGGATCTATACCACATATTTTTCTTAGGCTAGTTAGTTCAGGATGGTTAACAAGGTCTTCTCTACTGAAATTTGTCCATATAACATGATGCCATTTACCTTCTGATAATTGAACGTTCGCCTTAATACTACCTTCATCTAAGTTCTTGATACTCTGTATAAAACTATTATATGGATCATCTATTGATATTTTTGTTTTATCATCTGTATATTTATTCTCCTGCTGTACAGTTGACCTATATGTAACTATATCTCTTGGATTGTTATTCATATCAGTTACCCACACATGATGTGATACTGATGTATACTTATCTATTCTTCCTGGAGTGTCATTTGCCTGATCCAATTTATCTAATGGCACTATAGACTTTAAATATTCTAACCTATCTGCTTGATATTGTGGACTTAATACGTACGCAGCACGATCCAAATCTATCCCTTCTGCAAGAAAGATATTTTTATGTTTCAGGTGTGTATACCTGTCATCCAATATATCTAGAGTTTGCGTTTTTAACCTTAGTAATTTGTTTAACATAAGTTTTCATTTGCACATAGATTCCGATTTGCAGACTCACAATATATCTATTTTTTCTAAAATTGCACACACAAATTATTTCAACTAAATGAAAGTACAGCATACTTGAAATTTATTTGCTCCTCACATAATTCTATACTAAGCTGATTCAGTTTGTTGATAACGGATTTTTATATGTTAATTGAATAAAAATATACAAAAACCTATTGCATTGTAAGATTTTTTACACTATCATCACCAGTATGAGACCCAATGTTGTGATGTCATCTTCACTTTTCAGCTCATCAGCTTGTCAGTATTCCTCGGTAGCTCAGTGGTAGAGCAAGCGGCTGTTAACCGCTTGGTCGCTGGTTCGAATCCGGCCCGAGGAGCCACCCATATCTATGATGTATGAGCATTCCAATTTCATAGTAGGTACTTACTTACGCAAGTGAGTCAAGTTTCTGTATCATATCAATGAAATCTTTTGCACTAGTGAAGTCTAAATGCATTGAAGCATATCTCAAGTATGCTGCTTGATCAATTTTTGATAGTTCATCCATGACAATTTGACCTATTTCTGCTGTTGTAACAATCCCTTCAGGCCTTTTCCTAAACTTCTGTACAATCACCTCTATCACACTGTCTATTACTTTTGGTAGATGGGTATTTTTACAAATTGCCATTTGCATTGAGCGTTTCATTTTCTCTTGATCAAATACAGCTTTGCTACCATCACTCTTGAGAACAATAATACTTTTTAGCTCTACCTTTTCCAAGGTAGTGAATTTAGCACCACAATTTACACATGCTCGTCGTCTTTTCACAGATGTGGCACCAGCCATAGGTCTTGAGTTTTTCACATATGTATCAAGACAATTACAGAACGGACATTTCATTTTACTTTTCTGATCAGTTTGTTGCTTAGATTGTATTAGGTATAGTTTTACAAAAAGTTAACATTCGAGAACACTACTTACAGTAGTGTACTTTAAAAACATGTTAGTATGTTTACCCTTAACTAATAAAGCAATACCAACAATATACGATGTTTGCAATACGAAAATTTTGCAATTGTTGAAAAATATTAAATATAATGAATAAAACAATATACAATTTTATACATTTGCAACAATTTTTATTAGTTTTTTGGTTTTTTAAGATTTTTTAGGATCTACAAAAGTACAATATATTGACTTCCTCAGTATGATGTTTTTTTAATATATTAACCAGTTTATAATGCACTTGTACTGCTAATTATTTTGTTTCGTGCAGCGTATTTCAAAAGAATAAACATGCTATATATAGTGTGTATGCTTGGCGAATTAATTTCCTATAATTTTTTGGTTTTTGAATGAGATGTCTTTTCTACTTTGTGGTGAATGTTGTAAGTTTACTATCTTACTGTCTATACAGCAATATCATGCCGCTGTACTAGATGCATGATTATTCAATGACAACGATGATAGTTTACAAAAAGTTTCAATATCTATGTTTTCAGGTCTATCATTTTGCTTGATACCAAAATCATCTATGTAAGGTGATAGGTATGATACCTGTGGACAATTTTTTAATATTCGAGAAATTGTCTTGCGTCTATGTAAAAAAAATATCTTGCAAATTTTTTCAACATTGTAAATATCATATTGATATGGAGCTTGTCTATATGGCTTAAGAGATATAAAACTAGATAAAACATTGGGCTGCGGAACAAAAGCATCTGCAGGCACATCAAACAATACTTCACATTCACAACATAATTGGCATATTATAGAAAGCCAACAATAGGCAGATGTATTTGGTTGAGCAACCATCCTATTGATTACCTCTTTCTGCAGCATAATATTGATGCTAGTAATACTCCGTAACGCACTGGATTTTAACCACCTGAATGCCAACTCTGTGCCTATGTTATAAGGTAAATTAGCTATAATGTATATATTCCTATCACGATTCATATCAACTATTGATGTTAGGTCAACTTGAAGTGCATCATCATGAATTAATTTAAGCCTTGAGTGCTTTGTACCATCACAGTAACATTTACCAATTGTTTCAAGAATTGGTGCAAATCTCTCATCTTTTTCTATTGCTATAACATTTACATCGCTCTGCAGTTCTAAAATTGATTGTGTTAGGTTGCCGATGCCAGGACCGATTTCTATCACACAGCCATTTTTTATTTTTCCACAAGATAATGCTATCTCATCACATATTTGTGTATCTACAAGAAAGTGCTGTCCTAGCTGTTTTTTAGCCTTAAAATTTGTACTACTGCTCATAATCTGTCTGATTTGTTTTGTGAGGTCGACAGATATGTTCCTTGATATGTATGACATTGCCTTTTTATGTGATTCCAGTATTGGATTTTACATTGTAGTATTGAATTATATACAGTAAAAAACACATCGCTCACAAATATGAACACAAAAAACTTGAGATCAGGCAACTCTACTACTAGTAAAACTTTTGAAGTTAATGACTCTGTGTATAACGCATGGCAGAACATGGACGAGGGCGTTATAAGAGAATACTGCAGAAAGATTATTAAAGAAGAAATTAATAATATACTGACGGCTGAAGGTACAAAGCACAAAAGAACTCTCCAGGCCAATCACAATGAATACAATAAGTATATGGAGAGATACTATAAACAAACAAGTATATCAATGTTCAGGGAGATGATTAACACTCCTTTACAATTAGTTAGTGATAGTTCAATTGAAATAGACAGTATGATAAAAAAAATTAGTAGTGGTATGGTATATGCTATTCTCAGTAAAATATGATTTTGCTCATGATTATAAGATGTAGTATTCAATGGAATGTGAAGATGTATTGAAACTGCATTGATAATGGATAAACAGCAATACTTTAAAGCTACTGATCCAGAAGCATCTGTTTATGTTGATGCATCAGCTGGCAGTGGGAAAACAAAAATACTCATTGATAGGATAACCAGACTTTTATTGTACGGCGTTAAACCATCAAAAATATTATGTGTCACCTTCACTAATGCAGCTACAGGTGAAATGATAGAAAGATTACATAATATTCTATTCTTGTGGTTAACAGTAGAAGAAGAAGCACTTAAGGATGCACTCTATGCATTGAATGGTTATATACCTTCAGACACTATGCTGGTAAGGGCACGCAGTCTTTTTCATAAGTGCATTGAAGATGGTCCAAGAATTCAAACCATCCACAGTTTTTGCTCAACCATATTACAAAGGATGTTTGTAATTAGCAGCATCGATGAAGCAGATGATATAGTCGCTAAAATCATAAACGATGAGGAAAAGCTAGATTTGTTAAGAAATACATTCAATAAGGTGGTAGCAGACTGCACTATGGATAACTACAATAGTAATGTTAGAAGTGCTTTGGAAACACTTTTAGATAAATACAGCATATCATCCCTATTTGAGTTAGTCATAGAATTTTGGGAGCATTTGTTGAGCTCTGGTGATAAATTGCTTTATGATGTATTCACTACAAATTACTGTAATAACGATATATTGTCTGAAGACATAGCAACGATGTTAAAAGCAAGAATACATGGTGCTATGAACGTGCCACATGATATGAAGGATTCCACAGAAATTGTCCTCGAATATATTGAATCATGTGATCTTGGAATGTTACAAAGAACTATCTCCATTCTCTTAGGTAGTAAAAATGTTACATCACAAAATGCCGGTAGGACTCTTGATGCCTGGTTATCACTCAATGGATTAGCACGGCTAAAAGAGTTCGATAAATATATTGACATTTTTTTGACTAGCAACTACGAGCCTAAAAGTCGTTTGCCTCTCAATGCGGAAATGTGCAAAAAGTATCCGGAAATAAAGGATTTTCTAATACAAGAGCAAAAAATATTATATGAACTTTGGAAAAAAGTTTGTAGCAAAGAGAATGTTGTTCTTAATGCTGCTTTTAGCGTCTTTACTTGGTATGTTCTACAGAAATATAATGCAGCAAAAAAATTGCATTATCTGTTTGAATATGGTGATTTGGTAAGACAAGCTGTGGACTTGATACAGGGCAATGGTATGGGGTTATTATACTCTATTGATGTGATGGTTGATCATATAATGATAGATGAAGCACAAGATTTTAGTGCAGCACAATGGTCTGTGATACAGAAAATATCAGAGGAATTTTATTCCGGTGTTGGATCAGGCGATGATAATCGTACAATTTTCATTGTAGGTGATTTCAAACAAGCAATATTTAGCTTTCAAGGCGCAGCACCTAAAATATTTCAAGATATAAAAAGTTTTTATAGGCAGAAATTCCATCAAGCAAACAAGAAATGGTATGAAATTCAGCTAAAGCATTGTTTTCGTTGTGCACCAGAAGTGTTAAGAGTTGTTGATCTAGTATGTAATTTAGAGAAAGTGAAGAAGTCATTTGGAATCATGGTAGAAGACATAAAACATACTCCTGTGCATGCGGATGGTCATGGGATAATAGCGCTACATAACGTGTCATATGATGAATCTGTAGCACAAAAAACGCAGCACAATACTGAATCGGGTTGGATGATACCAGGTGATAAACCAAAACATGATATATGGTATGATAATGAAATGGCTATTGCAAAAGCGATTGCTAATAATATTGCACTGTGGTGCAGCGGAGAAAAAACCGTTGGCCCAGAAAACCTTAAGGTTGAACCGCAGGATATTTTGATCCTATTGAGAAAGAGATCAAGGCTTCAAAATATACTGGTTGATGAACTGCGTAAACTATCAGTACCAACTACAAACCTAGCTGCAAGGAGATCTAGCAATGATATTGCTATATATGATATGATGTCAATTATATATTTCGCTGTACAACCACTAGATGATATGAATTTAGTTGCATTGCTAAAATCACCACTATTTTCATTTAGTGATGCAATGGTAATGGAAGTGTGTGTGAGAAGGCATGGTTTTTTATGGGAAGAGATATGTATGATTGCAGAATGCGATCTGGACCAAATACAAGATATAGCTGAGCAAACAGTTGCAAAGGTGCAGCAAGGCTATACTGTGTTGAAGCATATCATATATATGTCACAATTACATGATGAACCACAAGTCTTCTGCCAATGGTATTTGGATTATTTTGCTGATGTATTAGATAGTAGCAAATCACAACTGATCATCAATTACGCTGTTGCATACAACAACAGTGCGCGTAAAATAAACCATTCGTTGCATGATTTCATATTATGGATGAAAGGCATACTAAACAGTGCACAGCATGAACAATATGATAGACAGTCTGTGAGGATTACAACTGTACATGCTGCAAAGGGATTAGAAGCACCAGTGGTGATATTGGCTGATGCTAGCAGTACAGATAACACGCAGAGGGATAAATTCTTGCGTGATGAAAATTGGTTCATATTAAATAACTCAAACCATACAGCAAAAAATTTATCAGCAAGACACAAGGAGAACATTGCAATGGAGAACATGAGATTGTTGTATGTAGCATTAACACGTGCAAAATATGAATTGCACATCTTTGGGTATGAAAAAAATTCTACCATGGGTATAGATATGGAAAAATCAGATTGGTATAGTATCATTAAGCGAACACTCGAGTTGAAAGATTACAATAGCAATGAATATCAATAACATGGCAAATCGAGATATATACTATAAACCAAAAATTATATTATTTGATTGGGACAATACACTTGTAGATACAAAAAATCTTTTCAGTAGCGTGCTTGCAATAACGTTGGAGCGTCTCAATATGAGTCAAGATTTTTTCCAAAAACATGAGTTTAAAAGTACTAGAAATATGTCTGTGAGAGATTCATTTCCTATCATGTTTGGTGATAATTGGCAGTATGTTTGGAACAAGTATAAGGAATGCTATAGTGAAACATTGAACGAAAGAGGTGGTATAGCAATAATGGATGGAGCAAAGAAGTTTTTAACCAAATTGCATAATGACAGTATAAAACTTGGAGTTGTTAGTAATAAACACCATGACCTATTGATCAATGAAGTTAAAAAACTTGGATTGGTACATTTTTTTGAGAGCATTGTTGGTTCTAGTAAGTCTTATGCAGATAAACCATCTGCTGCACATGCACTTTATGCAGTCAATGAAATACAAGATAATGTACACATAACAATTCATAATATCGCTGATGAATGTTGGTTGGTTGGAGATAGTTACGTTGATGTTTCATGTGCAATTAATACTGGATGTCTACCAGTATTGTTTGGCAGTCCATCTGGGCATATCCTATCAAGACAGTATGTTATGGCAAGAAACATAAAGTATATTGAGGCAGAAAGCTTTCATATATTAAAAGGCATTTATACTGCAATGGATAATAAATAAATTTATCAAAATGGACGATATGAATTTCATTAGTGCAGCAATAGATATCGTGTTGCTAATCGGTATAGCAATAGCATTGTTTATTTTAAGTCATTATTCAATCACAAGATATCATCGAGTTATCTCGCAAAATCCAAGCAAAAAACAGTGGAGGATCTTTCTGCTAAATGCAGTTGGAGTACCCTTAAAAGTTCTAATTGTTGTTATAGCAGTAGTGATGATTGGCAATATCATCCTTTTGTATTATAACCCTAATTCAATGCTTTTACGTTGGTTTGGTACGATGCAGATTTTAGCGTCAATTGTAACACTTACTTGGACGGCACTTAGTTTCATAGTACAACTAGAAAAATATTTTCTAAAAACAAATAGCTATTCAACACACGAATATAAAGAAGCTAAAAGATCGACAATTATATTATCCATGAAGCTTTGCTTTACTGTGATAGCAACAATAAGTGTTATCAGTATTTTACAGACTCTTGGTGTTAGCATGCAGGCAATTATAGCATTTGTAAGCTTAGGAGGTGTGACGGTAGGCTTTGCATCAAGAGACTTAATAGGTAGTCTTTTTGGTACTATGATGATATACCTAACAAGACCCTTCACAATAGGTGATAGAATAAAAATCAACAACTTTGATGGCTTTGTCGAAAACATAACATGGATTACAACACAGCTAAGGGCTGACTCTAAAAAGTTGGTGTTTATACCAAATATCCAGTTTTTAATCAACACTGTTGAAAATGCATCACAAATAACTGAAAAAAGAATAATGCTATTAGTGGAATTATTCCACTCTGATATAAACGCCGTTAACATCTGCATCGCAGAAACAATAGAAATGTTGGGAGCTATAAAATCACAACAAGGTGATCGTAGAATTTATTTGAATCATGAAATTCTAGCAGCAAAAGACTATACTATGTCAGTAAAATTCAATCTATATTTCGATCAAAATATTACTTCGGAAGAGCTATTGGTTAAAAAGCAAGAGATTATAAATATAACATCAAATGTCATCAACAAACATAGTATAAGGTTTTCTGCAAAGCTTGAAGAATAGTCTGTCTGACAATATAATTAGCACAAACTCTAAACTATAATATAATTATTCGGATCAGCAAATAGTTTGTGCAATGCTAAATTGTTCAACTTGTGACCTGTTTTGTACCCAATAACATCGCAAGAGATGTTGTATCCCGATAAAAAGAGATCACCTATACAATCTAATATTTTGTGTCTTACAAATTCATCATTGAAACGCAATCCCTCCTCATTCATAAGGCCATTTTCATCTATAGCTATACAGTTTCCCAATGAAGCACCAAGTCCTAAACCATTTTTATGTAACATTTCCAAATCACTTATAAAACCAAAGGTTCGTGCATTGGATATTTCGTCTATGAACGAGTTAGATTTACTATCATATAACATGTGTTGCCTACCTATTGTAGGATGAGCAAAATCAATGGTCATATCAATAGTAATATTATTACATTTACATACATTTTTGTGCGGTATAAGTTTTATATACTTATCGCCTTCTGTAACTGCCACTTCTTGCTTAACGTGTAGTATTTTTCTTGCAGACGATTGTTTTATAATACCGGATGACATTATTGTATTGACGAACGGATAGGCGCTACCATCAAAAATAGGCAATTCGTTTGCATTGAGTACAACTACAATATTATCGATACCAGTACCCCATAATGCAGCCATAAAATGTTCAACCACATCAATTTTGCAATGATTATTAGTAAGTGTTGTTGACATATTAGTACTACTTACATTATCAAAAGTTGCTTTGATCTCATTATCATGTACCACAAATACTACACCAGTATCCACCTCTGCTGGTAACAAACTCATGTTGACATTTTTGCCGGAATGTATACCAATTCCATATAGTTGTGTTTCTCTACCTATTGTTTGTTGTTGTATCACTTTGTATAAATAATTAGTTATGCCCCTAGCAACGCATTTACATATGTTATCACTTATTAGTTTGTAAATATTTTTCCCATAAATCCTTTCTGCGTTCAGCAGTTTGAATCTCTGCTTGTTGCAATCTCCATTTTGATATTTTCTGATGATCACCAGTCAATAACACATCAGGAACTTTCATGTTATCCCAGATCATTGGTTTTGTATAATGAGGGTACTCAAGTAAATATCTATATTCTGTTGTGTTGCCAAAACTTTCTTCTGATAATGCATTTTGTGCATGCAAAACGCTTGGTATATTTCGCAAGCATGCATCTATAAATACATATGCAGCCAAATCCCCAGATGAAATGATATAATCGCCTATACTGATCTCAATGATATTATAATTTTGTAGCACTCGTTCATCTATTCCCTCAAAACGTCCACATAGTATATTAATCCCCTCATACTTCTTTGGTACTACTCTTGCCATATCTTGATCAAATAATAGTCCCCTAGGTGATAGATATATTATGGGATTATCATTCGTGAAACAGTGTGTTATTGCTCTAGATAGCACGTCTGCGCGTAGGATCATACCTCCACCACCCCCATATGGAGTATCATCAACTGACTTATGTTTATCGGTCGCATAATCTCTGATGTTGATCGCTTCCATCGTCCATATATTGTTTTTCAATGCCTTACCAGTTACTGATATCCCAAGTGGCCCAGGAAACATTTCAGGAAAAAGAGTTAACACTTTAATTATCCATGGTTTTGAATTATTGTACATACAATTTGACTATGTGCATTTTCATCAGTGAGCAGTATATATCATACAAAGCAGTTCTATAGTATTTCTGGAGGATAATGACAATATCAAGATATAAAATAAAGCTGGAGTATGATGGCAGTGGTTTTGCAGGATGGCAACGACAAAGTGGGGCAATATCCGTACAAGAAACAATTCAGCATGCAATAGAAAAATTCACTAATGAGAATGTTAAAGTATACGGTGCTGGACGCACTGATGCAGGAGTGCACGCTCTTGGACAGATCGCACACTTTGACTTATTACAAGTATTCACACCAAATAAGGTGATGGATGCATTGAACCATTTTCTAAGGCAATCAAACATCACAGTTTTAGGAGTTGAAATTGTAGACGAAACATTTCATGCGAGATTCTCAGCCAAATCAAGATCATACATCTATAGAATAATCAACAGAAGAGCACATTTAGTTTTGGAAAAAAACAAAGCATGGCATATAACTACTAGTTTAAATGTTGAAGCAATGCATACTGCAGCACAATATTTAGTTGGCAATCATGATTTTAGCAGCTTTCGTTCAACATACTGTCAATCTGCGTCAGCAAAAAAAACTATAGATATTATAACTGTGCGAAGGAGTGACAACATATCTGATCTCATTGAGGTATATGTTTCTGCAAAATCTTTTTTGCATAACCAGGTGCGGATTATAGTTGGAACACTTTATAAAATAGGTGTCGGTAAGTGGGATGTGTACGCAATGCAAGAGATTCTAGCAGCAAGAAGCCGTGCTGCTGCAGGGCAAACAGCACCACCATATGGACTGTATTTATATGAAATAAAATATTGATGAACTATGGAGAAAAAAATTATTGTAGCGAATTGGAAAATGAATGGATCGAAAGCACTATGCGATAGGATGTGCAAAGAATTGCACAGCAATCATCAGATCATTATATGTCCACCATTTGTATATATCGATCATTTGCATGGTACAATCAAGCAACTTAACTTATCAAATGTTACAGTTGGTGCACAAGATTGTTCTGGCATTACTGAAAATGGCGCCTATACTGGTGATATTAGTTGTAGTATGCTATCTGAATTTGATGTACATTATGTTATAGTAGGTCATTCTGAAAGAAGAAGATATCATGATGAATCACTTGAAACGATACTAGCAAAAATCAATGCATGTGTGATGAGCAATATAACACCAATACTGTGCGTGGGTTATGCACATAAATATGATGATACAATGGTTGCAATTGAGAATGAAATGGATTTCATTATGAGCAGAATATCCAATGCATCGCAAAAAGTTATCATAGCATATGAACCAGTATCTGCTATCGGAAGTGGTATAGTGCCAAGTAACCAACATATACAACAGGTTATGGATATAATCAAACAGTACAGCAAGACTATATTGTATGGTGGTTCAGTAAACTCCAGTAACATACAACATATAATGCATATCGAAGGGTTATCTGGAGTACTAGTTGGAGGTGCAAGTCTAGAACCTGATAGTTTCTTCAATCTTTTAAAAATGGTTGCTTAGGTATCATCAGCTGTGGATTTTCTATTCGTAGTACACATTGATGCAATTACTGATATTGTTATCACAATTAATATAACACTACAGGATATCTCCTTCGGAATAATAATTGCCTGTGGAATGAGTGCTAATTTTATACCTATGAATACTAATATGAAAACTACTCCATATCTCAGATACGTGAATTTCTGCGCAAAACTTGATACTACAAAGAAGAGCGATCGTAAACCTGCAACTGCAAGAATATTAGATGAGAAAATTATAAATGCATCTGTGGTGATGGACATTACAGCTGGTATTGAGTCAATTGCAAACACAATATCAGCCTTTTCTATCAGGATTAATGTTAAAAGATTTACTGTTGGCATTATTTTTCCAGTACTATGCTTTGTGAAAAAAAGCTGCACACCAGTCTTATCATCACTAAAAAACTTGCTGTACCAGCTTCTCCTAACTCTTTCATGAACACAGCTTTTCATTGTAAATAACATCTTACCAGCACCTAGTATTAACAAAAATCCGAATATATAAAAAACCCAATGAAATTGCTGTACTATATTCAATCCAAACAATATCATGATCAACCTCATGATAATTGCACTTGCTATACCAATATGCAATATTCTCCTCTGCATGGAATGTGTTGTTTGCATCCTTTCAAATATCATCATGAATACGAAAATGTTATCTATGCTGAGTGATAGCTCTATCAAGTACGCAATGAAAAAATCAATGCCATGATCTTGCGACATTGGTAGGTATTGGAGTATAAATGCTGTAATGATAGCATTGGTCATCCAAAAAACTGTACTTGATATGGATCCAGTTGTTTTTGTTCCAGTTATCAAATATGCGTCCAGTAACGAAAAAATCGCTACTAGTACAAAGAAAAATATCCAGTATTCGCTTGAAAAGTTTGAAGAATTGAGTAAATGCTGCATTTATTATTGATATTGGTATTTCTTGTATGATTTGCCTTATTCTTATACATCTATTGTACATGTAAAATTTCCTGATATGAAATCTGATATGCATGGTAACTACATAAAAAACTTCATGTAATGACAATAAAAATATTGCAAGATACAACGATTAATCAGATTGCTGCTGGTGAAGTGGTAGATCGTCCACTATCAGTGGTGAAAGAATTAGTTGAAAATTCTATCGATGCAAACGCAACAGAAATAGTTGTAACACTTGATAGAGGTGGTAGAACCTTAATATCAGTGAGTGATAACGGCGATGGAATACACAACAATGAATTGGGACTGGCCTTGACAAGACATGCTACATCTAAACTCACTGATGATGATCTAAGCAACATATTACATATGGGTTTTCGTGGTGAAGCACTTGCTTCAATAGCAACAGTAGCACGCGTTGCTATAACCAGTCGTTCGAAGGATAGCGAACAAGCATGGGCTGTAAGGATTGATGATGGACCAACATCACGAGTGCCAGTTACTATACAACCAACACCAGCCTCACATCCGCAGGGTACAACAGTTGAAGTTAAGGAATTATTTTGTTTTATGTTGAATAGAGTAAGATTTCTAAAAAGTGAACAGGTTGAAGTTGCTGCATGTGTTGAACTGTTAAACGCCATCGCTGTAGCACATGATAACATTTCAGTACGCATGATACACAATGGCAAAACTGTGTTTGATGTTGGAAATAAATTGATAGGAAAAGATAACTCATTGCAGCAAAGAATAGGTGAAGTCTTAGGTGATGAATTTATTGAAAATGCTATATACTTTGATACGAATGATAAAACTTTTGCAACTGAAAATGAAAAGATTAGGTTGTATGGATATGTTTCAGTACCAACACATAATAGAAGTAAAACCAGCAAATTATTCACATTTGTTAACAAAAGATTCGTTAGAGATAACTTTCTAAACAAGACAATAAGAGTATCATATTTCAACACACTGCCACAGGAACATCATCCAACGGTTGTGTTGTTTTTAGAAGTGCCTGTTAGAAGTGTTGATGTAAATATACATCCAAACAAAGCAGAAGTGAAATTTAGTGATGAAAAACTCATCAGAGGTAAAATCATTCAAACGATTAGAGATGCAATCAGTAAGGCTAGAGCTAGTACTAGTATTAGTAGCACTATGATATCAAACGTTCAAAAAAACATTGATCAACAGCAATCTATTAAACAGGACACACAATATCAAAGTGCTACACAAAAGTATCCTTTGCCACTTTATGATAATATAGAACATAACGCTGTTAGTTCTTTCTTTAACAATACTCATAGCGATGATAACAAGAAGGTATTTATCAAGGATACTACAACATCTGATATACTTCAGTGTGCAGACACTACAACGTCTGACACACAGCATCATACAAATACTAATAGTATAATTTCGAAAAATGCCCTGGGCACTCCTATATTTCAACTTGGACTAAAATATATTATTGCAGTCAATGACAAAGGCCTAGTTATAGTTGATCAACATGCTGCACATGAAAGAATTATTTTTCAACAACAACACTATAGTACATATCAACAACAAACCACTACACCTGAAACACTTCACGATAGTGCAACTAGTACAATACCTGTGCAAAATCTATTAGTACCCATTGCTGTGAACTTTGGAGCTGCACATAATGATCTACTGATTACTAATACAAATATCTTATCGAGAGTTGGTATATCTATATCTGATAACAAAAATGAAGTGCTTGTGCATAGTGTGCCTGTAATCCCTGGTAGTATAGACATTATATCATTATTAGGTGATATTGTATCAGATATTGATACATATCGTGAAATAATAGAATCTCATACTGAAAAAATATATTCAACCATTGCATGTCATTCCAGCATCAGAGCTGGACGCAAACTCGACATCTCTGAGATGGATATGCTACTGCGTCTTATAGAACAAACCGATTTTGCAAGCCAATGCAACCATGGTAGACCAACATACATTGAATTACCTATTACATATATAGACAAAATGTTCGAAAGAGTATAAATACCTAGGATTGATATGAATGTTATAAAGTGTTTGTACAAATGAGAGATAATAACGCGAATAATCATATAAATGAACAAGCTGAACATCAACAGTATGGCGAAGGATCATGGATGGAGTTTGTTACAAATAGTAGGCAGCACATAATGATACCTTGGGTACCAACACTTGAAGAAACTATGGCAGACACTGGTGCCAGCACTAGAGATCTTTGATATACTCATATGATAGTTTTTCAAATGTTGCTTTGAAAGTTGGAACATATGATTTGATTCTAAGATATATTTCGTCAGCAAATTGTTCGTCATATGTGTGAGAGGTGAGATTTCTATCTCTCAGCATATTCAACCAAATGCTTTCATTATCTATCAAATGTCCTTTAAACGCTTCCCTTAACATGTCCTTAGGATATTGGACATTTACCCACTTGCTTTCTAGAATTACTTTTAGAAGTTTCCAAAATAACTCAACAGTGAATTCAAACCTCTGAATTGTAGCATCAATATTACTTCTATCGTCCTGATGTGGTTTTTCAACTATTTGTTCTAGAGCCATAAGAGCCTTTATTAGTTTCTTACTGCTAATTTCTATTTTGTAATCTGTCATATAATTTCACCCCCTGTTGCATGATTTCATGTTTCAAGTTGGATGCATCGTGCAATGCATCTAATCTGATACAATCTATATTGAGTAAAGTGTCAGCTTCATCGATAATATCGAGCACTGCCAACCAGTCAGCATCTGTTGCCTGGGGACAATAGATTGCTAGATCAATATCTGCACGATCATGATCGTCACAACGTGCTCTTGAGCCAAATAGTATTATCTGTTCAATACACCGTGTATCTATTAATCTTTTGAAAAATTGATAATTTTGGATATCCATTGATTGTTTGCTAATATATCATCTTCACCACTATAAAGGGATTTTTCAATGCAGAGACAATACACTCAACTATACGATAGTTGAATTATTACTCATGAAACATAACTTATCATCCTATTCCCAACGCACGTTTGTACACATCTAATAATGTTTCTTGCTCTTCCAGTTCATGTGGTTGCATCTTGCGCATTTTCAGTATTTGACGCATTGTTTTCACATCAAAACCATTAGCTTTGGCATCATTGAACACATCCTTTATAACATCTAACACTTCTCTTTTTTCTTCTTCTAATTGCTCAATTCTTTCAATGTACTGTTTCAGTTTGTTTGCATCAGTTATTGCTTCTAATTTCATTGTCATCAAGTTAAAGTTAATTTTATTATTTTATTAAGTGGTACGTTTTATTTCAGCATATTCATTAGCACCTCCCCTATGACATCACTATGCATTGTTATCTCTTTGCTGTTACGCATATCGCGTATTATATACTCCTCCCTCATTAATTCATCATCACCAAATATCAAACAAACAGCTGCTGATTTCTTGTTTGCAAGTTTCATGCGTTTCTTAGTACTAATATCATAGTCAACAGTTGTTATAATTCCATTACTGCGCAATTTATCAGCCAGTGGCATGGCGTTTGCTGCTGCTACTTCTCCTATTGGTATTATATAACATACTTTCTGTTCAACAGTATCATCAATTAAATAACGCTTTTTCATGAGTTCATACAATCTATCAACACCCAATGCATGGCCAACTGCTGGTATTAGTGGTCCTCCCATCGTTTTGACAAGCCCATCATAGCGACCCCCAGCACCTATTGCATTTTGACTACCTAATGCATTTGTCGTTATTTCAAAAATAGTATGTGTATAATAGTCTAACCCACGTACTAACTTACTATTTATCACATATTTAATATTTAAATTGTCTAGTTTCTCACATACCTGTGAATGATGATCCCATGATATGTCATTGAGATATTCCATTATATTTGGTGTGTTTTCGATTAGTTCCTTATCTCCTTCATCTTTTGAATCAAGAATCCTAAGCGGATTTGTATTCAGCTGCCTACAACTAGATTCTGATAAATTATTTTTATGTCTCTCAAAATATTCTATGAGTGCAACTTTATATCTCTCGATGGATTCAGCATCACCAAGTGTGTTGATTTCCAATGTTATAACATCATCAATTCCTAACTCCTTAATAATAGACATGGCTAGTGCTATTACCTCAACATCAGCTGATGGTGAAGCACTACCAAAGTACTCATAATTTAATTGATAGAATTGTCGATACCTACCAAGTTGTGGTCTTTCATGCCTGAACAATGTTCCATAGGTGAATAGCCGTTGTGGTAATTGCTGTGTCATGCCATTGCTTATCAGGAATCTTACTGTTGATGCTGTGAACTCAGGCCTCAACGTCAGCATTCTCTTATCACGATCAGAGAACGTATATGTTTCTTTTGAAATAATATCAGAACCACCCCCTAAAGTGCGCGTGAAAATGTCAGAATACTCAAATTCTGGCAGCATAATATATTCATAATTACATAATTGTGCCCACTTCAATCCCAATTGAAATATTTTTTGATAGGATTTCAGTACTTTACCTGTTATATCTCTTGTGCCTCTAACAGGTTGTATCTGCTGCAGCATTTTACTATATGGTAAATTTTTTTTATACTTCGTTTATCATTCAACATATACTACATTAAATCTATAATAACAAAACCCTACTTACTTTGCATGTATATCGTTCAATATATATAGTGTTAGAGATCAATATCTGTGGCTTTAGTGCTACTATAAAATTAAAATAATATTCACAGTTAGAATACAGAAAATAACGTATTACAGCTGAAACTCTTGACAAAGATACAATGCGAACACTATTATCACTACGGTGATGATCAATTGGTCGCATAATGCAATAGCCTAACTTAATTATTCTACTAACGGTATATGCAACAAGCAACGCAACTAATGAACCTTTCTGCAATGTTCAAAGAATATTATGAACAGCATAATGATAAGGAAATGGCTAAACTTTCAATTGCTGAAACAGTTCAAAAATATGGAGCTGAAGCTGTTGATAAGGCTTTTTACAAGCTAGCTTTCTATTTCCTAAAATACCAAATGTTTATTTTGTTGCTGATACAGTAAATCTTCATAAGGAATGTAAATATGACGAATTACCAGCATTTGCACTTACTGCAGAACAAGAACAAAAAATTAACAAATATCTAGAAGATAAGAAAAATGATGAAAAGTTCTATAATGAGCAACATATTGCAATCGAAGATATACTACATGATGTTACTGGCAATACACTGTATATGGTTGCTAAGAAGATAGATTATGCAACAATAGCCTGTATACAGGCGGATGCAGGAGTGTTTAGAACCGGGGTTATTAGTCCACTCATTTCATTAGATCATTCGACATTTCTGTTAGAGAGAAATGATAAATGATAGGTATAAGCTATGGTCAAGTATCGGTGGATATTTACAACCACATGACAATGGCATTGTTGATGTAAAAGATAGCGCAATACAAGAACTGGGTGAGGAGTTGTTATATGATAAGGATAAAAAATTGAAAGTAGATGATATTGTTCTAATAACGCAACCTGATGAAATGCAAGAAGAATTAAATGAGCTGGAAACCAAGATCGATGATAACAAAACAGAGACAAGTAGAATGGTGCTGAGAAAAAGGTAACAAGAAACCTTTGAAAGATGATGATGAAGAAGAAAGGAAAACAAGTCATGTTGAGAGACGAAAAATAGTTTTGATGCAATCGTGAACATGCTTAGAAATATTTCCACAACAATCACATCGGCATATGTTGCTGTGGTTTGGTGCATGTCTAGGTAAACCTGCTCTCAATGTATTCCACCAGTATACTTTTGAATGAATCAGCAATGTTATCTCTCAAGGTATACCTCTTCTCACCATCAATAAATACAAAAGCAGTTGGCTTTTCTCCCTTGCCTGGTAGACTAATACCTATATCAGCGTGTTTACTTTCACCAGGGCCATTCACTATACATCCCATTACAGCAACCTTGAGATTTTCTACGCCATTGTATTTCTCCTTATTTGCTCTAATTATTTCTCCGATAAAACTATTAATTTCAAGAGTTAATTTTTTAAACTCGTCACCTGTTGTTCTACCACATCCAGGGCATGAAGTGATTGATGGACTGAAGTTGCGCAATCCCAAACTTTGCAGTACTTCCCTACAAACCAACACCTCATTAATTCTAGAATCACCTGGGGCAGGTGTAATTGATGCCCTTATCGTATCGCCTATACCAAGCTGCAGGAGTGATGAAAGTGCTGCAGCGCTTGATACTACGCCTTGCATTCCCATACCAGCTTCAGTTAGACCTAAATGCAAAGGATATTGTGAGCACTTTGCAAGTTCCTGATATATCCATTTGAGCTGTGGAATTCTACTCACCTTTGCGGATAGTATAATCATATTCTCTGGCAATCCTATTTCAACAGCTCTTGCTGCACTATTCAATGCTGATTGCACAATTGTTTGCATTAAAATCTGATTGTTATCAAGCCTCTCAATTGCTCCTTTATCCATTGCTTCAGCAAGTAGATCTTGATCAAGACTTCCCCAGTTTACACCTATTCTGATTGGTTTATTATATCTTATTGCGATATTAATTATCTTCTCAAAGTTCAAGTCTCTTTTCGTACCCGCACCAACATTACCAGGATTTATACGATACTTATCCAATGCTGTAGCACATTCTGGCACTTCTGTTAGGAGGGTATGTCCATTATAGTGAAAACATCCAACAATAGGAGTGTTATAACCAAGACTCCTTATTCTATCTATGATATGTGGTATTGCTCTTGCTGCATTAATTGTGTCAACTGTCACGCGTACAATCTCAGAACCAGCATCTGCGAGTGTAATAATTTGCGATGTTGTTGCATCGACATTTGACGTGTCAGTGTCAGTCATAGACTGCACAATAATATCACTATCACTACCAACTACAACTCTACCTATCTTTACAGAAGATGTTTTACGTCTTAACATTTTGATTTTTTATATGACAGCTACCAATGTTAATTGGTGATTTTTTTAATATATTTTTAATAAATATTCAATATATAGTTTTAATATATATATGTTGTTTGACGTTACGAGTAAACACTTTAAGTCATAACTAATAAGTAAGGTAATACACAAAATGGAGGAACTTCAGAAAAATGCGGTAGTGTTGCTGAAAACATCATTGCATGTATATCATGCGATGTATGTTGCTAGAAAAGTGTATAAAAATATAAAGGGAATTTTTGAGACACCAATGATATTTTTTGCTGGTATTCTGCACGGGGTATTTAATGATTATGAAACTACTGAAAATGCAAAGATTGGTAATAACATAAGGCAAATGCTCAATGGGGCAAAAATAATCTGTGAAAGCAAACAAGGCCGCGGGGAGATTAATATTGCAAATGCTATTAAGTGTGGGGAAAATATTTACGCTGGGTCTTTTATTATGTCCAAGAGTGTATATCATGCAATGAGGGATAATAATGAGAAATTTGAGGCGCAATTTCAAGCAATCAACCTATTGCGAATGAAAAACAAGATACTCAAGTATCCAGGATTGCATGATAGGATCTTGAAAAGATTCTGTGAAGGTGATACAATAGTATGTAATATGGCGAAGGCAAATGACACACTTTTCGGTGCATTAGCATTAGGTATTTTCTCAATCGGTGAGTATGTTGGTAGTATCATACATAGTATCAAGCAGAATTGTATACCTGAGTGTCTACAACATGGTATTCCTAAAATTATAACCAGTAGTGTGACATGCATCATATTACTAGCAACTTATGCTGCTATACTTGGTGTAAGGTGTGTCTATGATGCTATTTTAGCGTTGAGTGATGTCTTGCTGTTTATGGCACTTGGCGTACATGATGCCTTGATAAAGCAACAACATGTTTACGGTAAGGATAACATGATGGTTATAAGTGACATGAAATTTGACTCGATCTGGACAAATATCAAGAACATATACGGTAATATATATTATGAGAAGGTACAAACATATGTTGCTAAAGAAGCTTTCTTTAAAAAACAATATAAAAGTAAGAGTGTTATCATGCAAGTGCTTAGCGATAAGATAACAAGTCAGATCGAGGTTATCAGACGGGAATATAAAAAGATAAATGGTAATGAATTGAGTGATGAGGCAAAGAAATTTAAAGATAAAGTCATTCAAATTGTTAAAGCATTGGATGACAAGCAAAAACAATATAAGGAGAACAGAAAGAAGTTATATCGTCATCTTGTTACATGCAAACGTATGTTAGCTATATTGTTAGAACATGAGCGCAATATGTTGGATGAAGATTTACGTGTAGGAATAAATAGTATTATTACAAATATTGATAATGCTAAGAATAATGATATGAAGGATAGTGTTGTTGTAAACATTGATGATGATATGAATAACGATATGAAGGATAGTGTTGTTGTAAACATTGATGATGATATGAATAACGATATGAAGGATAGTGTTGTTGTAAACATTGATGATGATATGAATAACGATATGAATAAACATGATGATATATTGGCAGTCCAAGTTTTAGTTGATCAAAAGTTAGGAAATTCAGATAATGATTGGTCACTTAGTAAGTCAAGCAATATGCTTAGCAAATCACTTGTTGACAATCTTATATGTCAAAACAATGGTGATATAAATGTATTATTTGATGTTTGGAAAGCAGTAACTGCTAATGCGCAGCAGAATGAACGATTGCAAGCAATATCCTGCTTGTTAAATGAAATTAACAAAACGTTTAATAAAATTGATGCGTGTGATAAGAAAAGATATAATTTTGAAAAAGAACAAAACGATAAGTTGAAAAACTACTTCAATGTTGATGGTGGAGTAGAATTATATAATGCTCTAAAGGATGAGTATAGTACACATTTTCTTGTTACGCCATTACAACACATACAAGCGTTTATTGATACAATCAGTGCTGTGATGGCTGGAATAGCATATGATATAGCATTTACAACATGTAACATACTCCGATTTGGAGCGCTCAGCAGTGACACGCCTGGTAGGTCCGATGCTAGACTAACACCTTAGTATTTAATTTATTATTTCATGATCAGAATATTTTCAGATGGAGCATGTGCTGGTAACCCTGGTTTAGGTGGATGGGCGGCAGTAATAATAGATATGAATGGCGCTGTTTCAACAGTTGCTGGATATGAAATAGATACAACGAATAATAGGATGGAGTTGACTGCTGCAATCATGGGATTGACTGCTGTTGTGAAATATATTGATACATATGAAATTTTAGTACATACTGATAGTACATATCTGAAAGATGGTATTACAAAGTGGATATATTCATGGAAGAAGAACGATTGGCGAAATGGTAGAATTAAAAACATTGATTTATGGCAACAACTTGATGTAGTGGCTAACATTAGTACTATGATCAAATGGATATGGGTCAAGGCTCATTCTGGCATCGAATATAATGAGCTTGCAGATAAGCTTGCCAAAAATGAGATTGTTAGCGCTATAAAACGCCGATCATCATAGCTTTAAGTTGTGCCTTCAAGTTGCATTGGCATTAATACATACATACAGTCCTGATCAGCAGTATCTTTTATAACTATTGGAGTTGTTGTTGATAGGATATTGAAATGAATCCTTGGACCTATACTTACATTTAATACATCAAGTAAATACTTAGCATTTAGTAGGACTGTTATATCAATCGTACCATTACTGTTTTCCATAACACTAACATCATTACCATCACCATCAATTAAATATGTATCAACATCTAACTCTTGCATTGCAGTAGCACCTCTACCATTATTATCCACTGATATTATTAACCTGTTACCCTGTAGATGTAATTTTACTACCTTTGTTTTACCTTCTGCAACAGTGAGCACTAGCTCTATTGCATTAGTTAATTCTTTCACATCAACACTGAATTTCTTATCCTGTTTGATACTAAAAATCGATGTATAACTAGGGTATTTCCCGTTTACCAATCGTGAAGTAAGTATTGTTGTATCAAATATCATTTGTATCTTGTTTTCACCGATTGCAATTGGTACTAAGTAATCATTTGAAACTGATTCTGTGAGTTTAATGATTTCATTCACAGTCTTATGAGGCACAATTATGCCATTTATTAAGTCAACTTCACTTTCTAAATTTATTGATGCAAGTGCAAGTCTGTGCACATCTGTTGCAGTAGCGATTAATTTTTTACTATCACTTGCCATTGTATGAACATATATACCATTAAGGTAATATCTCGTTTCACCTGATGACATAGCATGTCGTGTTTTCAAAAACAGCTGCCTTAGATTTACATTCTTAATTAGCAATTCAACATGATCTGCTATTGTTTCAAAACTAGGAAACTCATCAACGGAGAGACATGGTATTGTGAAATTACTTGATCCAGCAAATATATCTAATTTACCACTAACAATATTGCTGACATCGAATTTTAAATCATAACAATTGTATAAACGTTTTATAATGTTATAAAGTTGCTGTACAGGCACTGTGAAGGAAATTTTATTGTCCTGCTCAAGATTGAAGCTGTCCTGTATCGTAATATCCATATCTGTAGTAATAAATGAGATACTACCATTAGTGATATCTATCTTTACATGTTCAAGAATTTGCAATATATTGCGTTTTTCAACTACCGACTGTACCTTTGCTATACTTTTTAATAGTTTGTCTCTTTCAACTACGATATACATTGCCAACTTTTTCCATACTAATTACAATCAAATCTCATAGCTATACTGTACAATAGATCCTGTCAATAGAGTTTAAAAAAGTATGCAAAAAGTGTCAATACTATACATATTATTATCTTTTGAACAGTTTTGTCATACTAATTCTAATTAACTCCTCCAAGGTGAGTATTTTTTTGTCACAGGATTTGTCCACACATTGTGATTGCGTTATATCATTTATAATCTGTGTGATGTCAGACTTTTTAAAACCTAGATTCATCAATGCTGATGTAGCATCATTAATAGTATTATCATATTGAATCCCAAATGTACCAATAGTAGATATAGATGTCGCACTGTTTGCGTGTGTATCACTTTCACGCAGTAGTGCTATATTACTCATGTGGTAATGAAGGAATGCTTTATTATTCCTAAGTTCATTGATAATTCTTACAGCTATTTTATTGCCTATGCCACTCACTCTCTGTAAGATCTGTCTGTTTTCCTGTTGAATTGCTTCTATTATACCTATACAACCAAGTTCATCTATTAATGCTAGAGCCATTTTACCACCAACACCTTGCACTAATGTCAAGAACATAAAAAGTGTCTTTTCATAACAATGCGCAAAACCATATAGGAGTTGCAAATCATCTTTGATCATTGTGTGAATGAATAATGATGTGTTGCTACCTATAACGAGTTGATGCAATATGGATGTTGTACAATATACCATATAACAAACTCCTTTCACATCAATAAGGCAATGATCTTCAAATATGTTTTCTATGTTTCCTTTTAGTTTCCCTATCATGTATAACTAGTATTTGTTAATTGTAGAATGTTGAATATGTTGTAGCAAGAACAAATGCGAAGTAGCAATACAAAAATATCACAGCTTTCATATGCAAACGTGTTAGTTATGGTATGTTGTACAATCTTGTATGCAGCACATACATGCTTAGTAAGATATTTTCATGAAAAATACGATCATGCAATGCCTAGCCACTTGATTGCATGCTATCAGTATGTGATATCAATAGTGTTGTTATCACCATTCATTATAAGAGGAGTGATTAAACAAAACCATGGTTTACTCAATATAATCTCGAATTTTAAATCATTGCATGGTGCGATAGTGGTATGCAAAAACTATATCATTAGATGTAGTATGATTTTTTGTTCTGCGATCGCATGGTTCTATGCTCTCCAGAAAACATCAGCAATCAATTGCATTGCAATATCATGTTTGACGCCAATATTCATAATGATATTAGCTAAAGTATCTCTTGGTGAAAAGGTTTCATATTGCATGTGGTGTTTTGCTGTAATCGCTTTTTCTGGAGCTCTTATGATATTGCAACCAACGTTTTCCAGCTTTGATACTAACAGCTTACCAGCATTACTAACAGCACTTATATGGGCTTGCAATAGTGTTTTTACAAAGAAGAAACTTTCAATATACCACAATTCAGTTACCATTTTCTTTACAACAGCAGTAATGTTATCGGTAATAGCAATACCAATAATCATTACTCAATCTAGCGACATATCACAGCAGCAGTTATTTTTTCTTGCTATGATCACGTTGATATTTGATGTTGCTAACATACTACTCATATGGGTTTTTAGTAGAGGTGGTATCAACATGATTGCAATATTTGATTTCCTAAGGGTCGCATTTACAAGTATACTTTCGACCATTTTGTTGGATGAGCAAATACATCAACACACAATTTGTGGTATTACCTTAATATTGATCGCGAACTATTTGGTTACAATCTATGGTACAACACTACAGAAAAACACGGTTGCAGAAAAAACAACATAGTACATAACTGCTATAATGAATGCTGCTTTTCTATCATTTCATAAGTTTTGCTATTTTTTCATAGTTCGGTACTCCTATGCTCTCACCATTGATGATCATAGCGGGAGAATATGATAAATTCAATGTTTTCATTGCTATAAAGGCATCACTGACAATCTTATCAGAGATCTCAGCATTTTTTAAACAAGCAGTGATCTTATCAACTGGCATGCCAGCTATACCTGCTATTCTTGAGATATCATTCTCATAATTGCTAGTAAAAGCCCATGAAGATTGAGTACTAAAAAATGTTTGTAAAAGAGTAAAATATTTTTGACTATCTATTTCCTTTGTTACAAGATCAATTGCGCCACAACGTGCTAACACTGCTCCTATTAATGCTGGTTTTGTTGTAGGGAAATCTCTATAGACGTATTTTGCCTTACATGTATCTATTAATTTTGCCTTTATAATTGGAAACACATTTTTATAATATTCTGCACAATGTGGACATCCAAGTGATGAATACTCAATGATGATATTTCTGGCGTTCGCACATCCTAGGACAGTATCTTTATCGCTGATTTTCAGTATGTCTTCCTTTGCTGGTGTTGCAGTGCTGACGTCAGTGTTAGCCTTCTCATTAACATTATCATCAGATGCGAAAACGTACTGACAACAAAAGAGTAAATTTATTAGCACTATTATGTGGATTGATTTCACTGCTGACAAAGAATTCTTGATTTTCATAAGCTTTTACATTTATAGTTTTTTACACAATTTTATCGGAATTATAACATACTCAGAACAATAAAATTGAGGGCATATAAATACAACTAAAAACACTATATGCTGTTTGACAGTAAATCATGATGACTTTGAATTCAATGCAATTAAAAACAAATATTACCCTGAAAAAAATTAGCACAATACTTTTGAATTGCGCTTTGACTGTTTTATGTATTGTAACTTTACTTAAGCTTAAAAACACTGTATTTGTTTCACAAGAGGAATTCAACAACATGCAAATTGCAGCAATGAAAGATAATAAATATATTACACTCAGAACAAAATATGGTAATACAGTTATAGAGTTATATCCTGACAAGGCGCCAGGACATGTGCAAAGAATACAAGAACTAGTTGCAGAAGGTTTTTACAATGGCTTGAAATTTCATCGTGTAATAGATGGCTTCATGGTGCAAACTGGTTGTCCAAAAGGTGATGGTACTGGTGGAAGCAGCAAGGGATATATACATGCTGAATTCAATGATATACACCATGCGCGAGGTATAGTTGCAATGGCACGCAGTAGCTTACCGCATAGTGCAAATAGTCAGTTTTTTATAGTGTTACAACCATCACCACATTTGGATGGTCAGTATACTGCCTTTGGAAGAGTAATGTATGGTATGGAGGCAATAGATAAAATTAAAAAAGGCGATGTACGAAATAACGGTATAGTGTTTAATCCTGATATAATAGAGGAAATATATATCGGTATGCCAGATGATGTGGATCCAGCAATGTTTGATTATTCTTATTAACATGTTGAATTATATATGAGTGATCAAGAGGACCAATCACAAAAGACCGAGGAACCAAGTCAGAGAAAACTAGAGAAGGCGAAAGAGAAGGGGGATATATTCACATCAAAGGAAGTAAACTCATTTTTTTTGCTTTTTATTTTAGCGCTGTGTGTTGGGCTTTTTAGTGGTATGGTTTGTGAATATACAAAGAATACACTTGCACCCTATATTTCATTTCCTTATGACATTCTAGCAGTAGCAAGCAAGAACACTGCTAACATACCATCTGTAAATATCAGAGCTATAATATGGAACCTTACAACAAAAGTTGGATTCCTAATATTGGCTCCTGCCATAGTGATGGCTATAGTTAGCATTGCTAGTTTGCTTGTGCAGCATGGTGTTATATATGCACCTGAAGTCATACAACCTAAATTCAGTAGAATATCAATCATATCTGGTTTCAAGAGAATCTTTTCCCTCAATTCAGTTATGGAACTCATCAAGGGTATTTTGAAGATATCTTTAGTAGGAGTAGTGATATATATTGCTGTGAAATCTGATTTGCAAAATTTTAGCTATGCGTATGCACTTACCATTAATGGTGGATTGCATGTTCTTCTACATGCACTTAAGAAACTATTCATAGGAGTCTGCTGTATAATGTTCATCTTAGCAATCATTGATTATATATACCAGAGACATACCTATATGAAGAAAATGAGGATGACTAAGACTGAGGTAAAAGACGAGCACAAGCAGCAGGAGGGTAGTCCTGAAATCAAATCCAAATTGCGCTCTATGATGTCCCAGATATCAAGACGTAGAATAATGGCTGCTGTGCCTAAAGCTGATGTTGTTATAACAAACCCTACACATTATGCTGTAGCTTTACAATATGATATAGATACTATGGAGAATCCAATTGTTGTTGCTAAGGGTCAAGATAACCTTGCTATCATGATAAGAAAAATTGCGGAAGAACACAAAATACCTATAGTTGAAAATCCACCACTTGCTAGGATGCTATATGCAGATCTAGAAGTTGACATGGCAATACAGTTCAAACACTATAAAGCTGTTGCAGAGGTTATCTCTTATATAATGAAACTTAGGGGGAAAAAACTTCCTACAAAAAAAACATTATAAAATTTAACCACTATTTGCTTTGCAAGAGCAGCAACATCTCCGTAGCAGAACATAAAATATCTGTAGTTGAAAATCTCGCCATATATAGTAGAGTTGTAGTGTGAAAAACCACTGTAAATGTTATAAAAATGTATAATTTATGAGAAAAATATCTATTATATATCACTCGCGTTTTCATACTCTAGAAAAAATAGCACATGAAGTATTAAGGGGAGTACTAAGTGTAGATGCAGTATCAGCCACTATAATTTCAGTTGCAGATGCAGTTGATAGAATTGATGAAATCAACACATCAGATGCAATAATCTTTGGATCACCAACCTATTTTGGTTCTATTTCATCTGAAATGAAAGCGTTTTTTGATTCAACTTCTCAGTTATGGTCCCAGAAAAAATGGTGTAATAAAATAGCTGCTGGATTTACTCACTCTACAAGTCTTAATGGTGATAAAGTGATGGCACTTACACAAATGATAATATTTGCAATGCAACATGGTATGGTTTGGACTGGTTTAGATCTGTTACCTAATGAAGAAGTTGAAGTTGATGAAAAATGGTCTGATTTGGTCGCAAATAGCACCAAAATGATTGGGCTTAATAGGTTGGGTGGATGGGCTGGTTTGATGTGTCAATCAAATGTCAAATGTGGGATGGAGCTACCATGTAACGACCTATATACAGCCAGATATTTTGGGAAAAGAATTGCTAACACAATGCTGCGGCTTTGCAATACCAATAAATAGATAATTTTTTATTCTCAGTTATAAAGCACGCTATGTTGAGTATTTATATATTCTCGTATTAGCTACAAGAATATATCAGTGTTTATATAGAGCACCTGTACATACTGTCAATTACTTCATCTGGTATTAACTTTGTTAACTCCAAGTCTTTGATTTCATCTTTATGATATGACAGCTCCAGTTCTTCTATGTCATGATATCTATCACACGAAAAGGCAATGTAATTGAGAATTGGTCTTGAAACATATATGATTGCATTATCAACGGTTGCTGAAACATAGTTGTATTCACTGTCTTTATGATATGCTGATACAGTAAGCAAAGCTGCTGGTGCAACATCAAGAATGAATGATAATGGATCCTTATCCCTGAACCAGTCAAATACTATTGTTTTTGTAGAGATTACTTTATTTGGATATAGCATGCTATCATTTTTTTCACACTTTATACCTGCAAACTTTGTGATTTTATGCCATGCACCTATAATACTATCTAGTAACTTGCCTATGTTATCCCTTTCATACAAGTTATAATTTGTTTGGAGAGGATTCAATGCTTCAAAGTACTCCTCTGAAAAGTGTTGCTTCAAAATTGCTGTAGCATCAGTGTTATTCACTTTTACATCATCTAATAACTTCTCAGTGTTTGCAAATATAATCTGACTACCAATTATACTACCTAATATTCCTATACCAACAGTAATTAAGTGATGTCTGCCTGCAAATACACCAACCCCAAGTCCCACTGATGTACCTATCTTTGAAAAAGATTGTGTTATTTTTGAGTGAAATTTTGCCATATGTAATTAATGAGTCTAAAGGATATAGTTGTAGTTTTCTAAAATTCGATACTTATCGTATTCGATTACATCATCGTATACTATACAGTCAATATTACAAGTTTATTAAGAATAGATTAATTTTTTAGATCAACCTCCTTTCTTTTTATTGCAGCACCTACAAATGACACAAACAACGGATGTGGTTTCAGTAGACGTGACTTGAACTCTGGATGGAATTGTACAGCAACAAACCATTGATGTTCTGGGTGTTCAACCACTTCTAATAATGCTCTATCCTCAGAATATCCACTAATGACAAGTCCATTTTTTACAAACTGCTCTTCATAATCTATATTAAATTCAAACCTATGCCTGTGACGTTCATAAATCAGCTTTTCACCACCATATATCTTTTGCACAAAACTATTATCTAGCAGATGGCAAGGATATGCACCAAGTCGCATTGTACCACCCAATGGCCCATCGACTGATCTACTTTCATATCTACCATCTTTTATCCATTTTGTTGCAACATTGATTATATCAACACAATCATTACTGAACTCAGCTGAATGAGCATTTTTTATTCCCATGATATTTCTGGCAAATTCAATCAATGCCAGTTGCATGCCAAGGCATATTCCAAAAAACGGTATATTGTTTTCCCTCACGTATTTTATGGCAGCAATTTTTCCTTCTATACCTCTTGAACCAAAACCGCCTGGTACCATGACAGCATGCGAATTGCACAATATCTCTTTTGCATTCTCATCATTGATTGACTCAGCATTTATCCAATTTAGTTTCACTTTACATTGATGGCTAAGTCCTGCATGATAAAACGCTTCATTAAGTGACTTGTATGCATCTTCTAACATATTATATTTTGCAACTATATCTATCTGTACTGATTGTTTGGGATTATTGGATATATCAATAATATTGCTCCAGGATGATGGATCCATTGGATGTTTCTCATCTGCCTCATCTAAAGCATTAAAAACGCTTAGTATTTCCCTATCCAAGCCATCCTTATAATATTCTAAAGGTGCCTTATAGATTGTATCTTGATCTACTCCCTGTATTACTCTCGTCTCTGGAACATTACAAAATAGAGCTATTTTCTTTCGTTCGTGTTCTGGAACCTCCCTATCAGCTCTACATACTATTATATCTGGTTGTATACCTATTGATAGCAATTCCTTAACAGAATGCTGAGTTGGTTTCGTTTTGAGTTCCTTCACTGATGGTAAATATGGCACCAGAGTAAGATGCACATAAGCACATTGATATTTTCCCCTATAACCGAGTTGCCTGATTGCTTCAAAATATGGTAGTGCTTCTATATCACCGACTGTCCCACCAACCTCACATATAAGGAAATCTACACTATCTATATCATTTGTTACGAAATCCTTTATAATATTTGTTATATGTGGAATAACCTGTACCGTTACACCAAGAAAATCCCCTCTTCTTTCCATTGCAAGGAGCTTTTCGTATGCCTGTCCTGATGTGAGATTATCAGCCCTTGTAGCACTAATACCTGTGAACCTTTCATAATGGCCAAGATCCAAATCCGTTTCCGCACCATCATCTGTTACAAACACCTCTCCATGTTGATATGGACTCATAGTACCTGGATCAACATTTAGGTATGGATCTAATTTTCTCATACGAACCTTATATCCACGCATTTGTAAAAGTGCTGCTATTGATGCGGATGTAATGCCTTTACCAAGTGATGATACAACCCCTCCTGTTACAAAGATTAATCTTGTCGTCATGCTAATGTTTTTTCCTATTAAAAGATATTTTTTTATTCATCAACTTCATCATTATCAATATCAATTGATTCAATAAAAGATTTACCTTTATTATTTTCATAATAACTAGTTTTAGCTATTATTAAACTGTTAATAATAAATGCTGCTGCAAAGAACATTGTACTTTTTCTGATGAAACTAGTACCACCTGATGCATGCATTGATTGTTGTTTGCTGCTAGCAAGGTTTGCCATACCATCATTGTTAGTTTTTTGCATTAACACTAGTAGTATCATGCACATCACTAAAACACCTTGTACCACTATAAGAATTGTAAACATCAGAGTTGTATTTGCATTGTAAAATATATATATACGGCAGCTAATTATATATTAAAAAAAACATTAACAAAAGCTCATTGTAGATTGTGTATAAATTACTTATCATAACAGCTGTAATATCATACTTTATATACCATATTATAACTGGAGAGAGAGGCATGCTGTCAACGATCGATATAGAGAATCAAATAGCTGAAAAGCAGCAAATACTTGATAAATTAGTTGCTGAAAGATTGCTTTTGGAATATAAAGTACAACACTTGAAAGCTGGCAACTATGACTGTGACATGATAGATGAGCTTGTGAGACAAAAACTCGGAATGGCTGATCCGAATGAGGTTGTTATTGTAATGAAATAGTAGGTCATGATATATTCATTCACATTTAAATACTCAAGTTTGCATTGTGCTTTTACAACAGAAATGCTACTATAAGTATATAAGAGTCAGATTTTCTATATTCCAATAATAATGCAAGACCAAGACGATCAAATTGTATGTAATGTGGTAGGGGAAATAATCACAAAAAGTCAAGAGAAACCAAAGGAAAACATGCATTGGTTATCAAAGCTTTTTAATTTCATTCTATTACCACTGAAAATAATAAGATTAGGTGATGCATTATTTGACAAACGCCAAAACGAAAAACTTGAAATGTGTGATGACAACAGTATAGTCAGAAAAAATATTTCTTTTTCAACTAGGAGCTACACAAGGTGTAACATGAGATTAGCCTTGCATAACACTGACACTCAAGTAACAGATCGCAAACTTGTTATTGTAATATCTCCAGCGTCACCATGTACAAATCTACAATGGGATGGTGAACCTGATATATGTCATGTCTTTAGGCCACTCAAGCCAATCAGGCAAGGTAAAAAATATACTGATGCTGCTGTTTCAGCCATTGGTAGAATGCTCAATGCTGGATACAAACCGGAAAATATCTCGATAGTAGGCTTTTGTGCTGGTGCAGCTGTTGCCATACATGCAATAAATAAAGCACACAAAGTTTTTCTCAATAATGACGAAAATAAAAAATTTGCTCAATATGCTAGCTTGAATGCAGCCAAGGATCTATATGCTATTTGTGAGAGGAGTGAAAACATAGATATGAAGGATGGCAATGATTGGATCATTAATAATATAAAAAAGTGGCCAACACTCAGCAAATTCATTATATGGTTGAGCGGTAATAGTATTAGTGTTAACAAAGAAGATATACAGAAGTTACCAGTACAGGATATTGTAATACAGAACAACAAGCAAGATGATGTAGTACCGATTCAGCATTCAATTGCAAAGCTTACTAAGGAGTTAGCAGAAGATGATAAAAGGATTCGCATTAAGATGACATATAGTAGTGATGCAGAGCATAAAGAGCCAATCTGTACACTTCATAAAAGAAACAGCATTGCTTGGGGAACCAAGATGCAAGAGAAGAATAAGGAAGATAAAGTTGATAAAATAATAGGATGATTATTTACTGCCATTTATTGCTACTTTCAGCATCTGTCTTGATTTGTTATATAGATTGCTAATTTCATTAAACTTAATGGCATTTTCATTTTTTTTCATCAGTTCGTGCTCTGGCGTTACAGCATTGCCATTTGGTTTTATTTCAAGTATTTCACCCTGTATCATACTGTAACTATTATATGTATCGATTTGCATGTGAGCAGGATTCGTAAGTGACATTTTCAAACCATGTTGTTGTTTATTATTTGGTATCAAATCTTTCGGTTTGTAGTCTGGAGTATCAATATTTGCTATATTTTGTGATAATACCATTTCCCTAGCAGCAAGATACTTCATATGTTCTGTTAGGTCATAAGTTGTTTGTGCTTCAGCATATGATACAATGAGAGATGTGCACAGTGCTATACATACAACATATATTCTGCTTTGCATTTTGTAATTTTTAGTATGCTTTTGAATTTCGTTGTATGGATCATAACACATGTTGAGAAATTTTTCTTGTATGATGTCTCAATATATGATAGTTTCTCATTGAGAGGGGGTTGCGGGTGTAGCTCAATGGTAGAGTTCCAGCCTTCCAAGCTGGCTGTGTGGGTTCGATTCCCATCACCCGCTCCATTTATTTTTCTTCTTAAGTACAAGACTTGGTTGTGTGTTGCTTACAATCATGTTATTGTTTGTTGTTTTGATAAACTCACAATTGATTCTCTATCATACAAGAAATCTATGGAAAAATTGTTAAAGATGTGTTGTTTCCAACAACAAACTTAACGATACTCATACCAGACTCCAGAATCAGAATTGTAGAATGCATGACGTATAAAAAAGTACTGCATGCCACTACATATCGATCGTAAATGATAGATATAAGCTATGTATCATGTTGCGTTTAGGTCCAACCACTTTACCTACCACGCCATCATTTTGGTTGTATGTAGTAGTGGTGTTATTTACATTCGAATGTATTTTCATTATATCTTTTGTCTGAAAAGTTCCAATATTTTGCAAATCATACCCAATACCAACTTTTATTCTTTCCATCACACCCCAGAGTTGTTTTTGTACACCAATCCCTATATTCCATGCAAAGTTTCTCTTTAAAGCTCCTGGATATATAACATCAAACGTTTTAGAAACAGTACGTTTATAATCACCCATTGTATTCCATGATACTCCAACGCCAGCCTTTAGATATGGTGAGAATTTAGCACATGGAATAAGATACTTAGCGTTTACCAGCAATGCAGTGCTTCGCATTTTTTGATATGCAGTTGCTCTGCCAGCTGCAACACCAGAAATAACACTATGGAAAGTGTTGAGAGTTGCAGTATCACTATTATACTCAAGAATGCTAGAGGGTTGTGGATCATCTAGCATTATTTTGCCTGCATATTCGTGTTTAAATTGACCAATGTGATTCACGGTAACTTCAACATCAAAACATTCAGTAATATTTCTACCAACACCAAGTGATACTTTAGGTATCTCTCTTTTGAAGTTATACGGATAATCTTCTCTAACGTTATGCCTTTCAGTATCATACGTATTGTGTGCTACGTATCCCGCCCCTACATTGAGCAAAACATATGAGTTAGTTGTTTTGTTGACTGCTGTTTTGGCATTGCAATCACTACTGTTCAGGAGTGTTAATGAACACAATGTTATAAGTGCTATATTGCTTAACTTCTTCATATATCGTTTGATAGATTTTATTAACTTAGCTTTTCATTTTCGGTAATGAATATGTTAAGTTCAAATTAACACACTAAAAATATTAGTATTATTGTTTCAACAACATGTCAACAAGTACAAATCTGCTCGAACACTTACAAAGTAATAAGTATCAAAAGTATCTTATAAGTTGCATAATTAATTCACATGACATGACAGTAATAGTTGATTTACATGAAAATGCTGTTATAGTGCCATTTCTACATGATATAAAATCAGATGATATATGTAGAGTTGAAATGATGTTGAGTATATGTGCAGTTGATTATCCAGCAAGAGAGAAAAGATTTGAAATTATCTATAATATGTTGAGCCTTACAAGCAATGTCCGCATGCTAATCAAACTGCATGCAAACGATAATGAGATAATTTCAAGTGTTTCAAATATTTTTAGTATCGCAACATGGTATGAAAGGGAAATATGGGACATGTATGGCATAATATTCAGTGGTAATAATGACATGCGTAGAATTTTGACTGACTATGGATTCGTTGGGCATCCGATGCGAAAAGACTTTCCACTGACGGGATATGTTGAGGTACAATATGATAAGTTGCAATCTGGAGTAATATCGCAAAATGTGAACCTACAACAAGATTTTAGATCATTTGATTTCGCAAGTCCATGGAATTGTGATAAGAACAATGTTTTATATGGTGATGAAAAGGCAACGACTACATAACTAAATATAATAATCACTATGATTGATAAAAAAAAATACAATAGTAAATTGAAAATCTTAGTTGCTGAAGATGATAAATCAATTGCTAAAACTGTTGAGTACAACTTGAAAAAAAATGGATATGAAGTCGAAATTGTGAGTGATGGTGATGATGTGGTTGATACTGTACATTTAATAGAACCCGATGTTATATTGCTTGACTGGTGTTTACCAGGCATAACAGGCATTAAGATATGTGCAATGTTGCGTTCAAATGATGCAACTGCAAATATTCCTATAATAATGATTTCATCAAAAGATGAAGACTTAGATAAAGTTAGTGGTTTTGAGCATGGTGTTGATGACTATATAACAAAGCCATTTTCACAAGTTGAGTTGTTAGCACGCATCAAGGCGATATTACGAAGAATCAGATCCGCATTTGTAGAACGCAAGCTCAAGTATCTCGATATCGAAATGGATATGAATGAGTGCACAGTGAGAAGGAATAATATTATAATCAAGCTATCACCGATAGAATATCAGATTCTACAAATCTTAATGGAGTATCCAAAAAAAGTGTTCTCGCGTAGTAGTTTAATTGCAAGAGTATGGGGTGAAGATAACGATGTTGATGAAAGAACGGTAGATGTACATATTACAAGACTACGTAAGCATCTTATCAACTGCAGCTCAAGTGGTATAGATGTGATCAAAACTGTTAGGATGATGGGATACAAGCTTGACTGAGTAGATATCCCTCTTTTTTACTTATTGGTTTTTCTTTTAATGCTGTGTTCATCGCAGCCATCTGTTCCCTTACATCTCTTTCCTCATCAGCACCCATCAAAGACTCTTGTAACTCCAATTCGTTTTCTTTCTCCTTTATCTTTATAAAAACCAAACCATTGCAATGCTTTCATTATTTTCCTCTTTATTTTGTTTAATATTTCTTTTATCCTCCCCCATATTCTCCCTATTGGTTCCAACATTTCATTACCTCTTTTTCTCTTCACTACTGCTTGAGTCCCTTCTCCTCGTTACTCGATTTTTAAATGTCGCTGCTTTAGTAGATTTAATAAACTCTTTCTCATTAGTGTTATTAAGGAAATCTAAGTTAGGAGTATATACCGCTATCTCAGTAGCATCCCTCCTTTCTATCTTTTGATTTTTAGCGTTAATCATTTTACTGTTAATCAGTTCAATAAGAAGTTGCTCATCAATGTTATTAAGGAAATCTGGTTTGCCCCATTTAGAGTAGAAAAATTACCATCTTTTGCAGTAATTTCGATGTTAGTCCTATCAAGTAGTTCAATTGCAACACTACAACTTGCACAACAACGTTTGCTTATACCAATTTTTAGTACTTTGTCATTAAAAGCCTGATCTGTATCATATATATGTTGTATTATATTCATTTCTGCATGTAGTGAGCATTTTGTTTCTACAAACTTTAATGGTTTTTCTTCCAGAATTTTTTCTGCTTCTTTTGATACGAATTGAAATTCTCTTTTTCTTAGTAGAGACAGTATGTCAGAACATTCATTGTATTGCAATGCATATACAATACCAGATACAGCGTTTTGTGCTCTCGATAGCATAAGCTGTTTCATATTCTCTAGGCGCTCTTTTTTATCTTTGTTGCTGGATTTTAAACCGACTTCACACATATCTTCGTTGTAATTTTTGCATAAAGCAACTAGATCTTCAGTTCCCTTCGCTTGTTTAGCTTGTTCAATGAAAGCAATCATACGTTGCGCTTTTGCAATGAATCCATGGCTTTTTGGCATTTTAGATTCTACCACTTTGCTTTTTGGCATTTCAGATTCTACCACTTTCAATACATCTAATAGTTGCTCAATAGATGCACTGTTCGTTTTGATGTTTTTATACTTCTCAGTGTTCTCAGCGTCCTTATGAAATAGCTTCTTAACGTCCTTATTATTTAATATTTCCTTCAAGCTTAGTACTTTCAGCAAACTTTCTGCGGAAATTACAGCATTACCACAAAATGCTTCTTGTGCTTTTGTTAATTCAACTTCTTGCATCTGCTCCTGCTTGTGTGGTTGCATTAACGCTGCCTGTCTCTCAACAGCACTGTCTGCTGCATTTATTGCGAATTTTAATAATTTTTTGTAACATTCTATATTTTTTTCTCTTACAAAATCGCATAGTATATCCATGCACTCTTGTATGTGCTGACCGTCTCCAGTATTATTTGATACTAATAGCTGATTATCATATAATGCAACAGCTGCACATACGTCTGCTCCTGTTAGCAAGTGTGCAAGGCAGTCAAGCAGCTCTAGTTCTGTTATTGATTTTACTTCTGATGATTTATTTTCCATGTTTGTTAAATTCCTACTTGATTTAAGTGTTGAGCAGCTTTACAGTGCATATATGGAGAAATTATAGATATGTGTAAAAAATATACAAGAAAAATATGCAAGAAAACATTAAAGGTTTATGCCTTGCGATAAAAACAAATGATTGGGCTAGCTTTAAACAAGCATTTGCAGCACTAGGTAAATTTGATCCACATATCAGAGTGGATTGTTATGAATATTTTACTCCGTGGCATTGGGTTTACAATTGCATTGATATTAGGATTATTAAGGCTCTGCTGGAAATCGGTGCAGATCCCAATTGTGTCTTAGAAGAGATAAATGGCGAAACTGTAGTATTTGGTGCAGTGCTAAATAGCAATAGTAGGATAATAGAAATGCTGAAAAAGTATGGTGCGGAGTTAAATACTATGAACAGCAATGGTGAAACTCCTTTGCATGTTGCTGTAAATAAAGAAGACGGTTTTGAAACAATAAAAACACTGATTTTGCAGGGAGCAGACATCGAATATGGTGGAAATATAATGCAAGTAATAAAAGATGATGAACACATTGAAACATTCTGTGATGCAGTGTTGGATGCATTGCGTGAAATGAGTGCAGATGGCCACATGACAATGATTGATCTGAAGAAATACCATCAGTTTTTTACAAATGCGCTTGGTGGTAAAAGCGATATTTTAGAACACGTAAATGATGAGATGAGAGACGTCAAAATGCTTGTACTAAAAAAAATAACAACAGATTTCTTAAAAGAGTTATCACCTGAAGATAAGGAAAAGCTTAATTCAATATTAGCAGAAGATGAAGGCTGTGAAATTTTGAAACGAGGTTGGGGAGAGATACAGATTGAGCAGAATATTAGTTATGTGGGATATATGAATAAAGAAAAAACATCAAAGGGTACTCAAGTGACATAACACAAGCCTTGGTTGCTATAGGGCTGTGATTCTGTCAAAGTCCCCACATTTTTTATCCTCCCCCATATTCTCCATATTAGTTCCAACATTTCATCGCCTCTGGTTCTTTTCACCTAATTCCCTTTTCCTATTTTCCTTCTCTGTAAACGATACCTTCCTCTCTTCACTTTCTTCTCTTCTTGGGGCTCTATCTTTCAATAACATTGACATCATCCCTTTCAACTCATCCATGTCTTTGTCTTTCTTGCTCATCATCCCTTTCAACTCATCCATGTCTGTTGCTGCCCTCTGTCTATCTGCTTCCATCTTGTCCTTCAACTCTTGCATATCTGCTTCTGCCCTCTGTCTATCTGCTGCTGCTGCTTCTCCTAAGTTTTGCAATTCTGTTTTGATTTCTTTACATGCTTCTATTGTTTGTTTTGTGTTTGCAATCATCCTATCCAATCCACTAAACATTTGAATTACTCCATGCTCTGCATTAGCCTTGTCAAATGCCTTCTTACCACCTGGTTTCACTTGACTTGGTACAATTGCACCCTGTTGCAGGTCCTCACATGCTTCACCTATCTTTTGCAGTCCTTCTTGTACATTACCTTCTAATTCTCTTGGATCATTATCTATTACGTTAAATGATTCCGTACTTGACTTAGGGCTGTAATATTCCTGCATTTCAACACCATTGTTATTTGAACCAAATAAAGCAAAACACGATCTTGATTGTTTGGGTTGTACTACTGTGATGCCTTTCTCAACAAATATATGTTGTGAACTCTCCTTTTCACTTGCTAGTAGTTCTTCTTGCTCTGATTGCTTGTTATCGCCTTGCGATTTGTGATAAACATAATTAGTCACAGAATTCCATGCTTGCATTATTATCCTCTTTATTTTGTTTAATGTTTCTTTTATCCTCCCCCATATTCTCCATATTAGTTCCAACATTTCATCGCCTCTGGTTCTTTTCACCTAATTCCCTTTTCCTATTTTCCTTCTCTGTAAACGATACCTTTCTCTCTTCACTCTTTTCTTTTTCTGGAGCTCTGCCTCTCAACAACATTCCCATCATTCTCTTTAAGTCATTCATATCTGCTTCTGCCCTCTGTCTATCTGCTTCTGCCCTCTGTCTATCTGCTGCTGCTGCTTCTCCTAAGTTTTGCAACTCTGTTTTGATTTCTTTACATGCTTCTATTGTTTGTTTTGTGTTTGCAATCATCCTATCCAATCCACTAAACATTTGAATTACTCCATGCTCTGCATTAGCCTTGTCAAATGCCTTCTTACCACCTGGTTTTACTTGACTTGGTACAACATGTTTTGCATCACCTATTTCTTCAAATGATTTATCTTTTTCATCATTGGGATTACAAACGTCTTCTAACACTGTGTTCATCGCAGCCATTTGTTCCCTTACATCTTCTTTCTTTTCCTCATCAGCACCCATCAAAGATTCTTGTAATTCCAATTCGTTCTGACTTTGTCGACTGAACTTGTTCTTCAACCCTTGCAATAGTCCCATTATTATCCTCTTTATTTTGTTTAATGTTTCTTTTATCCTCCCCCATATTCTCCATATTAGTTCCAACATTTCATCGCCTCTGGTTCTTTTCACCTAATTCCCTTTTCCTATTTTCCTTCTCTGCAAACGACACCTTTCTCTCTTCACTTTCTTCTCTTCTTGGGGCTCTATCTTTCAACAACATTCCCATCATTCTCTTTAAGTCATTCATATCTGCTTCTGCCCTCTGTCTATCTGCTTCCATCTTGTCCTTCAACTCTTGCATATCTGTTGCTGCCTTCTGTCCATCTGCTTCCATCTTGTCCTTCAACTCTTGCATATCTGTTGCTGCCTGCTTTTGCATATCTTTCATGCTTGTCTCTATTGAGTCACAGGTTTTATTCATCTCTTTATAGTTGTCTAATATACCCTCTAACACGTCTAACATGCCAACAACACCATAGCCTTGCATATCTTTATCATAACTTCTTACTCCACCTTCTCTCACTTGACTCGGTGCAACCTGTGTATTACCACCTGATTGGTCACTTTCATTATTTGGATTACAAACGTCTTCTAACACTGTGTTCATCGCAGCCATTTGTTCCCTTACATCTTCTTTCTCATCAGCACCTATCAAAGACTCTTGTAATTCTAATTCGTCCTCATTCTTCTTACTTTTTCCACTCCAAAAATTTATAGCATTCCATCCTGCCTTTGTAGCATTCCATCCTGCTTTCACACTCTGCATTATTATCCTCTTTATTTTGTTTAATGTTTCTTTTATCCTCCCCCATATTCTCCCTATTAGTTCCAACATTTCATCACCTCTTTTTCTCTTCACTTGATTCCCTTCTCTTCATTTCCTTCTCTGCAAACGACACCTTTCTCTCCTCACTCTCTTCTTTTCTTGGACCTCTATCTCTCAACAACATTCCCATCATTCTCTTTAAGTCATTCATATCTGCTTCTGCCCTCTGTCTATCTGTTTCCATCTTGTCCTTCAACTCTTGCATATCCGTTGCTGCCTGCTTTTGCATCTCTTTCATGTTTGTCTCTATTGAGTCACAGGTTTTATTCATCTCTTTATAGTTGTCTAATATACCCTCTAACACGTCTAACATGCCAACAACACCATAGCCTTGCATATCTTTATCATAACTTCTTACTCCTCCTTCTCTCACTTGACTCGGTGCAACCTGTGTATTACCACCTGATTGGTCACTTTCATTATTTGGATTACAAACGCCTTTCAATGCTTCGTTCATCACAGCCATTTTTTCCCTTACATCTTCTTCCTCATCAGCACCTATCAAAGACTCTTGTAATTCTAATTCGTCCTCATTCTTCTTACTTTTTCCACTCCAAAAATTTATAGCATTCCATCCTGCCTTTGTAGCATTCCATCCTGCTTTCACACTCTGCATTATTATCCTCTTTATTTTGTTTAATGTTTCTTTTATCCTCCCCCATATTCTCCCTATTAGTTCCAACATTTCATCACCTCTTTTTCTCTTCACTTGATTCCCTTCTCTTCATTTCCTTCTCTGCAAACGACACCTTTCTCTCCTCACTCTCTTCTTTTCTTGGACCTCTATCTCTCAACAACATTCCCATCATTCTCTTTAAGTCATTCATATCTGCTTCTGCCTTCTGTCTATCTGCTTCTGCCTTCTGTCTATCTGCTTCCATCTTGTCCTTCAACTCTTGCATATCCGTTGCTGCCTGCTTTTGCATATCTTTCATGCTTGTCTCTATTGAGTCACAGGTTTTATTCATCTCTTTATAGTTGTCTAATATACCCTCTAACACGTCTAACATGCCAACAACACCATAGCCTTGCATATCTTTATCATAACTTCTTACTCCTCCTTCTCTCACTTGACTCGGTGCAACCTGTGTATTACCACCTGATTGGTCCCTTTCACCATTTGGATTACAAACGTCTTTCAATGCTGCGTTCATCGCAGCCATTTGTAATTCCAATTTGTTCTGACTTTTTCGACTGCACTTGTTCTTCAACCATTGCCATGCTCCTTCTTTCTTTTCCTCATCAGCACCCATCAAAGGCTCTTGTAATTCCAATTCGTTCTGACTTTCTCCTTTATCTTTACAAACACCCAACCATTGCAATGCTTTCATTATTTTCCTCTTTATTTTGTTTAATGTTTCTTTTATCCTCCCCCATATTCTCCCTATTAGTTCCAACATTTCATTACCTCTTGTTCTCTTCCTTTTTCTCTTCACTTGACTTCCTTCTCTCCACTTCCTTCTCTGCAAATGATACCTTTCTCTCTTCACTCTCTTCTTTTCTTGGAGCTTTTTTTTCCAACAAAGCTGCTAGCATTGCTTCCATTCTTGCTGCCCTCTGTCTATCTGCTTCTGCCCTCTGTCTATCTGCTTCCATCTTGTCCTTCAACTCTTGCATGTCTGCTTCTGCCTTCTGTCTATCTGCTTCTGCCTTCTTTCTATCTGCTTCTGCCTTCTCTCTATCTGTTTCCATCTTGTCCTTCAACTCTTGCATATCCGTTGCTGCCTGCTTTTGCATATCTTTCATGTTTGTCTCTATTGAGTCACAGGTTTTATTCATCTCTTTATAGTTGTCTAATATACCCTCTAACACGTCTAACATGCCAACAACACCATAGCCTTGCATGTCTTTATCATAACTTCTTACTCCTCCTGGTTTCACTTGACTCGGTGCAACCTGTGTATCACCACCACCTATTTCTTCAAATGATTTATCTCTTTCATCATTGGGATTACAAACGTCTTTCAATGCTTCGTTCATCGCAGCCATTTGTAATTCCAATTTGTTCTGACTTTTTCGACTGCACTTGTTCTTCAACCATTGCCATGCCCCTTCTTTCTTTTCCTCATCAGCACCTATCAAAGACTCCCCTTCTTTCTTTTCCTCATCAGCACCTATCAAAGACTCTTGTAATTCCAATTCGTTCTGACTTTGTCGACTGAACTTGTTCTTCAACCCTTGCAATGCTCTCATTATTTTCCTCTTTATTTTGTTTAATGTTTCTTTTATCCTCCCCCATATTCTCCCTATTAGTTCCAACATTTCATTACCTCTTGTTCTCTTCCTTTTTCTCTTCACTTGACTTCCTTCTCTCCACTTCCTTCTCTGCAAATGATACCTTCCTTTCTTCACTCTCTTCTCTTCTTGGAGCTTTTTTCTCCAACAAAGCTGCTAGCATTGCTTCCATTCTTGCTGCCCTCTGTCTATCTGCTTCTGCCCTCTGTCTATCTGCTTCTGCCCTCTGTCTATCTGCTTCCATCTTGTCCTTCAACTCTTGCATGTCTGCTTCTGCCTTCTTTCTATCTGCTTCTGCCTTCTCTCTATCTGCTTCTGCCTTCTCTCTATCTGTTTCCATCTTGTCCTTCAACTCTTGCATATCCGTTGCTGCCTGCTTTTGCATATCTTTCATGTTTGTCTCTATTGAGTCTAGTTTGCCACGCAAGACTACATTTTCTGTATAAAGTTCACCGAACAATCTCCCTATGATTGCTGATGTTCGATCAATGAATGCAATGGTATTTCTTGCCCTGAAATTTTCCATTATTGTGAATCTCACAAAGAAACCCTGCTCATGCCTTTCATCTGAGAACTGTTTCAGAGCGGTGCGCAATGCCTTGACGAACATCGTTTTTTGACGTTGGTCTTGAAAATCAAATTTGTTCATATCAATGTCTTTTGAATCTTTGAATGCAGTCTCAATTTCATTGCGGCATCGTTTCACAAGTGATTCTGGAACCTTAATATCATCGTCCAGTGTTGGAGGGTTGTTATTTTGTGTGTTAGGAGTGTTTTGTCTGTTTTGCATAGTTTTTTTATGTTTTTTGTTTTTATGTTTGTTGTGATTAACTTTTTCTTCTTCACTACTTTCTTCCTCTCTGCATGTCACAAACCCTGCTTCAGAATCTGCATGTTTTCTTTTTGGTTTCTGTCTTTCCTTCACAGGGGGGTCTTGTGTTATGATGAGTTGCCATACTTCCTTTGTTGTAAATACTTCATGTGCCAGTTTATTTCCAAATGATTTGAGTTTGCACTGCGGCATTGGTTTGGAATTTTTCTGTTGCGACTCAGAATCAGAATTTAAATGTGCGAGCAGATCATCCACTATGTCATGATTTTGCTCATCACTTTCATCATTCTGTTGTTTTGTCATCCCCTTGAGCATAATCCAGTCATCTCTTGAAAGAGATAACAAGATTTCCTTCTCAGAATTGACCTTAGCATCATATTCTTCTTTAAACTTGTTGTTTATTTCGCATATGAATGCATTTACATCATATTCTTCTAATACATCATCTGTTTGCTCTTCAAGCTGTGGAAGAATTTGCATGAGAGAGCTATAGAGTTCAAATGTTAGAAGGATTTTTTTGTTACCATGTATGACGTAAGTGTGTTTTTTACCTGATACCTTATCGATTGCATCCATTAGACAATAGCTATTGTTTCTGAGCTGAAACTTATGATCACTTGTTACAAGTAGCAGTGATTTGTCAAATGCTATCTCTTCATCGTATGTTTGTTCATTGCTATTGAGCTTTTGTTTGGTTTTAGAGTGAAAGATATGTGTTATTTTATTTAGCATATGTTATGTGAGTGTGTTGTTATTCCACAACATCATATGCTAAACATATTCATGGGGTGCTGTCAAGATGCAAGATTATACTTTTGAAGTGTTAGAACAGCTATAATGGTTTATAGAGTAATTTTATGAGTTCCAAACAGTTTACACCACCAGCTGATGAAAACTCTCGTGAACATAATAGCTGTCAATATAGAGCATATAATACCAACTATGAGTGTTACTGCGAACCCCTTGATTGCGTTGCCACCAAATATATATAATACAGTTGCAGCCACGATTGTTGTTATATTTGAATCCAATATTGTACGTACTGCTGATTCATAGCTACTTCCAATAATTTTTGCGAAATCCTGCAGTTTTCGTCTCTCTTCTCGCATTCTTTCATATATCAAGACGTTTGCATCTACAGCCATTCCTAGTGTTAGAGCAATACCTGCTAGCCCTGGCATTGTTAGTGTTGCTTCCATCAATGACAATACTGCAAGTATAATGATTAAGTTAAAAAATAGTGCGATACTTGCCATCATACCAAGTACCCCATATACAGATATCATAATAACTACAACTGCAAAACAACCAATCATTATTGCTGTTGTACCATTATCTATAGTCTGCTGTCCAAGCATTGGCCCTATGATTTTCTCTTCAATTATCCTGACTGGAGCTGGTAATGCGCCAGAACGTAATAATATTGCTAGGTCTTTTGCTGATTGTTCATCGAATGCACCTGATATTTGTCCTGAACCTGTTAGAATTGGCTCATTAATCATTGGTGCTGAAATGACTTTGTTATCAAGTACTATTGCTAACAACTTACCAATATTGTTTTTAGTAATTTCTGCAAACTTTCTTGTGCCAGCATCTGTTAATTTAAAATGCACAATATGTTTGCCCATGTTTGTGCCAGGTTGAGCATCTGCAATCATTTCACCATACATAAGTGGTTGAATATATACTGGCAACACATCACTATCAGTGGTTGGTTTAGCTAGCTGTAATAACTTTATACCAAGTGGTATGTCATGTTTTGATATTGCTTCGGAAGATATATTAGTATCAACTAAGTGAAACTTTAAACTACCTGTCTGTGCAAGCATTTCCTTAATTTCTCTTGTATCCTTTGCGCCAGGTATTTGTACAAGGATATTATCATCACCTTGTTTTTGTATATTAATTTCTTGTACTCCAGCAGCATCTACTCTATACCGTATAACATCAATGGTACGCTCTATTATACTGTTGTTATTCATTGCAAAGAAGGCATTATTTAGATGTACAGTAATTTTGCCATTCTCATCATGTGAGATCTCATAATATTTTGTACCAACAGTATTTGTACAAATCGTCCTAATCTTTTCAGTAACTGATTTATATGACACTACATCGACTGATTTGTTATGTGGTATGACATTTAGAATAATATTTCTACCAGAAATGACAGCTGAAATGCTACTGCCTCTTAGTAATTCCTCGTTTTTTTTAACCCCACTCACAATATTGTGTTTGATTGTATACAGCTGCTCTTTTTTATATGTATCGATATCAGATTCAAGTAATATTGACACTCCACCACGCAAATCTAAACCCAAGTTTATTTTTATATTAGGCAAGTATTGCATAATTGAACTTGTATTATCGGGCTGTATAATGGTTGGTAATATACAATATAGTGATATTATCGATATTACTATAATGATAATAGACTGCCATTTTGAAATTCGCATTATTGATATATATTATTTTGTTATTGCACAAGCAGCTAAAAACTTGTTGAGATTTTGCACAGAAATTCTTTCTACAAGTAAACAATCAATATTTGTGGCAATGGATTCGAGCATTCTATCAACACTGCCAATTTCTGAAGCAAGAAAATTCTGCAATACGTAATCCGATACTGGCTGATGATTCACTGGTCTATCAATACCCAATCTTATTCTCAAGTAATTTGTACCGATGTGACTGTCGATTGATTTCAAACCATTATGTCCACCATTGCCCCCACCTATTTTGACTTTGATTTTTCCTAGTACAAGATCTATATCATCATGTATTACTATGATATTATCAATGCTGATTTTAAAAAAGGAGCAAAATGCTTGCACTGCAGAACCACTATTATTCATGTATGTTTCCGGTTGCATTAGTATCACTCTGCAATTAGTATCACAGTCAAATGGCCCGTAATATATAGCATTGAATTTCGTATTGTATTTTGAAATATTGAACTTTTCACTAAGTTTTTCCACTGCTAGGAATCCAATGTTATGTCTTGTTTTAGTATATTGAGCACCAGGATTACCTAATCCTACTATTAGTTTCACCTTTCTATGCATTGCTTTGTTGAATTATTGGTGTATTATAATTACACTACAATGGTATATGTGATGCATTGACAATACCAATATTGCCTTGTTGCAATATAAAGCATCATATACAACATATTTAATACATTTGTAATGAATGTTATATATGATACAGGTAGAAATAGTTAATAAATATAATGAATACTAAGATAACATGCAAGGACTATCAATATTAACAGGTGGCTCAGGTGGTTTAAGCTTAAGTATATATGAGCAATTTGTACAGCCACTATTATACAAAGTGTGTGGAACTAATAAAATTGTGCATTGTGGAGTAAATCTAGGAATAGCAGCTCTGACAACTGCACTTAGCAGCATTGCATTTGGTGGAGTTGATTCGTCCATGGGATTTATGTCAAGGAGTCTTAATCCGATTGCACAAATAGCTTTCAGTGCAAGTCTCGACAACATTATTAGCACTGTAGATGAGCAAGCCAAAACACATATTGTATCAGGACTGGAGTGGTTTGGGCTTGAAGAGTATGAAGACTATGTTGACGGCACTCTTCAAATAGCTGAAGGTATTGCATTGGGACAGGTAGCAAAAGCAGTAGTTAATATGGGACTAAATGATAGAATGTCTGATATTCACAAAAAGATGATAGGGCTATCACCTTTTAAATCCAATACTAGTATTTTCTTACCGAGTGATAACGCACTGTCTTTTGATATTGAGAACGGTGTTGGTCCTGCACATAAAACATTTTTGCAAAATGCATTGCATGCTATACAATGGCCATTTGCGAAAATAACTGAGGCTATTAGCGGTGGTTTAGGCTTTATTAACACAATGCTCAACACAACACCGCATAATGAAGGGAATTTCATTTCAAATGCTTTGCATGCTGTAAGCTTTAAGCATGCTATATTTGGTGGATTTAATCTTGCTTTCACTCTATTCAATAATGTTATTATGGGTAGCAACAAGGCATACGGACTATCAGTATATGATATAAGGAAAATAATAAAATGCTCTACAGGTGATGATATCGCCAATACACCGGAGATAAAAGAGCAGATTAAAGCATTGGCAGCTCAACAGTTTAGCGTATTTAAACGCTGTGAGGAGTACATTGCAGGTATATCAGATCCTGATCGAGCTAGTAATATTGATATGATTATTGATTTGCATAAAAGGTGTTTTAGCAACAAGGTAAACGAACAATATACAGCCATCATGCAAGATACTAAGCTGCTTGCAAAGGTACATTCATTTGTTGACGCCACAATGGAAGCGGATATTATAAACCAATTACTCGAGATGGAAGAGTGCAAAAATATATTGATACAAATGTATAGGATATATCCTATAAAATTGACACCACAGAATAGGATGATGCTAGGTAAGATGGTAAATGTGGAAATTGAAAAAATAGTATCTGGATATAAACAACAAACAAGTGTATCAGCTGAGGAGGAAAAAGCAATTCATGATACCTTCTATCAACCATCACTAATAAAATGTCAATATATGCTATTGCAACAAAAATTGACTTCTGCAATGAGTCAAAACATCGATGATACTAATGCCTTAACAGCTGATCACCATGTGCAAGATATTCAACAACAATTGGAAATTTTATCTTGACATTGCATGTAATATGCATCGATGTTAAAAGATTCATACAAGAATGAATCATAATTAGACATATATGAATGCATTTTGATGTGATAGTCATTGGTGGTGGGCATGCTGGTTGTGAGGCTGCTTCTGCAGCAGCAAGAGCTGGTGCTAAAACCTGCTTAGCAACATACTCATCAAACAACATAGGTGAAATGTCATGCAACCCATCAATAGGTGGGGTTGGCAAAGGCATTATAGTTAAAGAAATCGATGCAATGGATGGTGTGATGTCAAAGGCAATAGATGCAGCAGGTATTCATTATAAAATACTTAATAAAAGTCGTGGACCAGCAGTTTGGGGACCACGTGCACAGGCTGATAGACAGCTGTACAAAAATGCCATGTGGCAATTACTTTCAGTACAGGAGAATCTATCAATGATTTTTGGTGAGGTGGTTGATATTATGATAGATAGTGATGAAAAGCCACGTGTTTCAGGTATAAAAATAGTTGCAAAGGATGGTAGGTTGATGACAATACACGGCAGAGTTGTTGTGTTAACATCAGGCACATTCTTAGGTGGCATAATTCATGTTGGCAATGAAAAAACACCAGCAGGTAGATATGGTGAACAGGCAAGTAATATACTGGCACAAAAGCTAAGAGGTTTAGGTTTAAATGTCGCCAGACTGAAGACTGGCACTCCACCACGTTTGAAGCGTAGTACAATTGATTTTGCAACACTAGAAGAGCAACCAGGTGATGCATTTCCAATCTATTTTTCATATGATACAAAAGATTACATAGCAGAACAGATTAGCTGTTACATTACATATACCAACCACAAGACCCATGACATCATAGCTGAAAACATTGAATTATCACCAATGTACTCTGGACAGATCACAGCAACGGGTCCGCGTTATTGTCCATCAATAGAAGACAAAATAAAGCGATTTGCAGACAAGCAAAGACATCAAGTCTTTCTTGAACCAGAGGGGATTGACTGTGATGTTATATATCCAAATGGCATCTCAACATCATTACCCAAGGATGTACAGGCAAGACTTGTATATTCAATACCTGGGTTGCATAATGTGGAAATATTAAAGTATGGATATGCTATAGAATATGATTACTTTGATCCAAAACAACTTCACTATACACTTGAAAGTAAAATCATCAACGGTCTATATATGGCTGGTCAGATAAATGGTACGACTGGATATGAAGAGGCAGCTGGACAGGGATTAATTGCAGGTGTAAATGCTGCATTTCATGGTACGGATAAGCGATTTGTTCTAACAAGGGGAGAAGCATACATAGGTGTTATGATAGATGATCTTGTTACAAAGGGTATAACAGAGCCATATAGGATGATGACATCAAGAGCGGAATTCAGATTAACATTGAGATATGACAATGCAGATGCAAGACTGCTGGACAGGTCAGATAAATTTGGAATTATCAGTACAGACAGAAAAATGGTATTTGATGATGAGCAAAAAAATCTTGATAAGATGTTATTCCATGCTAGGAATATTAAAATCGATCGAGATATGATCACATCTGAGATACAAAATATTGACATGAACAAAATCAGTTCCCTTGCTGATATTCTTGGTATGTCATTTGCAGATTTAGATCCAACCAAACTATCACAGAACTATAATCTTAGCAGAGTAGATATAACGACATTACAAAGAATACATGCTGAGAGGTTATATCAACATTATCTTAAAAAACAACAGAGGGATATAGACACACTGAACAGTGATAAGAATATGAACATACCCAATGACATCAACTATGCTACCATCAGTAGCCTATCACACGAAATACGCTCGAAACTATCACTGTTGAAACCCAGTACAATATTAGAACTCAAGCGCATCGAAGGTATAACACCGTCTGCAGTGATTGCAATACAACTACACCTACGCAACAGCGCAAATCGTTAGAAAAAAGATTGTTATACTTCTTCATCTCACTATTTCCCATGCTCCATTACTTCTTCTACAGGCTTTTCCAAAGGCACTCTGTTGCTGTCCACCTATAACAACAGTATGTGTATATTCCCTGCAATCTTGTCCTCTCTCGACATAAGTGCGTTTTGGCATAATCTCACCGTAATTACCGCTATCAGGATTTTTCCACCTTGATCTCACACCGCTTGGGTTATACTCAAGCACTTGATTAAGTGTCCTATTGTAATATGCAGCATCAGCTCTATCAAGAGAAGCTCCAATATTCTTACCTGCGACGGCTCCCAGCATTGTGCCAACAGCAACTCCTGCCAATTGTCCTTTGCCCTTGCCAAACTGTGCTCCTGCAATTGCCCCCAATCCAGCTCCTGCAAGTGTGCCAACATTTTCTTTGTTATGGCTACGATTTTCATGTCCACGTTCGACACAGCCAAATGTGAATGTTGCAGCAATAACAATCGATGCCACTTGTAGTAAAGAAGTTGATTTTATCATTATACTCCTGCATTTTTTAATAGTTAATCAAGTCAATTGTATATGTTGTGGATGCATAGTGCAACAATGAATTGAAAAAACTAGTCTGTACTCTGACACATGATAATATGTACCATCCCAGTAAACGAGTAATATGATTATCTATATCGTTGCAGCAGTGATATTATTTCATCTCTGTTCATGTTGCAATTGTTATCAAGCCATATTTTCCTTGCAAGTGATAACTTTTCAGCAACCTGCTTACCACTATATCCCATTGCCATTATATCCCCTCCTCTGACTGGCAACTTCTTCACTTCTATGCTGTCCACATATGTAACTATCATATTAGGAATAGTATGATGATTGACATGTAAACTTGAGAAGTTATAAGCTTCCAATACAAATGTGACCTTTAACTGATCCAAGTATTTCTCTAATCCAATAACTTGAATGCTATGATGTATTGCATTTTTGATCTTTGAATTTGAACCTCTATTGAGAGCGTTTATTATCATCTTCAGATCACTCTGAATCTTATCTTTAGTGACATTGGGAAAACAAATTGCCATTATTCTCCTCCGATCGTTGTTGCTGAAACGCAATCTTTTTAGAAAGACCAATAACTGTTCAGATTGGATATTTGCAACTGTTAATACAGCTGATAAATTTATAATTGGATCATCAATAAAAAATATTTGTTCCAACTTGATATCATCAAATTTTAATTGCATATTAATTGCGATATACTCAAATATGCAGTGTTTCACTAGCATTGCAATTGAAACATAAGGATGAGAAGATGATAATATTTTCATTAATTCGTCACGTATTCTCTCACTTGAAAGTTTTGTTATATTTGGTGCGAGCTCAACACATGCTTCGAGTGATTTTGTATGCAAGTTCAGTGTATTGATGTCTTGACTACCAAAATATCCTAAAAAACGAAAATACCTTATAATGCGAAGATAATCCTCATGAATTCTTGCAACTGGATCTCCAATGAATCTCACAATTTTATTTTTGATGTCATTTTTACCATCAAAATAATCATATAGTTTACCATATACATCAGCATACATTGCATTAATGGTGAAATCACGTCTTGCAGCGTCTTGTTTCCAATCATGACCATATGAAACTATTGCATGACGGCCATCACATTTCACATCTTGTCTTAGTGTTGTGACTTCCAGGTTGTATCCATCACATGGAACCATAATAGTGCCATGCTTGATTCCTGTTGGGATTGTTTTGATACTATACTTCGCAAGTGTGTGCATCAACTCCTCTGGTAGCATGTCGGTTGCTATATCAATGTCAGCTGTCGGTTGCACAACATCTAACTGTAATAGCTCTTGCATGAGGATTGTACGGACATACCCCCCTACAATCCTTACTTCCTTTGAAGCTTCTGCTGAAACTATATTACATATTTTCCTTACGACATTAGGTATAGGTATTGTTATACTCATGACTTTAAGACCTACCCAATGATTCAATGATTTCGACTATCTTATCTTGAGTCACATTTTCATAATAATCATTATTTATCTGCACTACTGGTGCTTTAGTGCAAGCTCCAAGACATTCAACTTCTATCAGTGAAAACATACCATCTTCTGTTGTTTCGCCAACATCTATGCATAATTTTTCCTTGCATATGTCCAATATTTTCTCGGAACCACATAACCAACATGGTGTAGTGCGACACAGCTGTATAAGGTACTTTCCAACTGGCTTCTTATTATACATCGTATAAAAATGCGCTACCTCATATACCTGCATTGCAGGAATGTTTAGCATCTCAGCTATACAATCCATCGCTCCAATTGATATCCAATTTGCATTTTGCTGTTGTGCAAGATATAAAAGCGGCATTATAGCACTCCTTTCTCTCCCATCAGGATATTTTTTTATAATTTCTTGTGCTCTCAATAGGTTGTCATCTGAGAAAACAAATTTTTTATCATTGTGGTTTTCTTTAGACATATTGCGAATTGTGTAAAAACTCTTTTATCTAATATGTAACACACCAAATGAAAATACACTATGACTTTTGAACCCTATATAGTACATGTTTTGAAAGTGGATGATCTGATTTCAACTTTGGATGATCAAAATCTCCATTAAAATCTTTTTTCATACCAATTCTTTCCATCACACGAATAGATCTTGTGTTCTCTTGCGCAGTAAACGATACTATTTCATTCAAGTTGCATTTGTTAAATCCATATTGTAAAACAGCCTTTGCTCCCTCTGTAGCGTAACCATTACTCCAATATTGAGAGCCAAGTCTCCATCCGATTTCAACACATGGTGTAAAGTGTGCATTAAATGTTGGCTCAGATAACCCAATGAAACCAATTATTGCTCCAGTGGTTTTTATATCAACTGCAAACAAGCAAAACTTCTTCTTATGAAAATTCTTGTTACAGCTTTCTATGAAATTTTTAACCTCTTCCATTGTCATAGGACCAAGCAGAAATTCTATAACTCTTAAGTCCTGATTGATTTCATAGTAGGGCGCAACATCTTCATCCTTCCAAGTTCTAAGTATCAATCTGTCTGTTTCTACAACTTTCATTTATTTCATGTAATTTTTCTATGTCATTGCCAACAATATATTGTATATTTTTCGATATTACATCGAAATTCCAATCCCACCATTGAATCTCCATCAGAGCAAATATTGTCTTATCATCAAATCTGTATTTGATAATCTTTGCTGGATTTCCAACAACAACACAATAATCTGGCACATTGTGTGTAACAACAGATCTAGTTCCAACAATTACTCCACTCCCAATATTCACGCCAGGCATGATTACAGCATCATGTCCTAACCATACATCATTACCAATTACTGTATCACCTTTGAATGGGAAATTTGCCTGATAGTTGCTACTCCAATCCCTTCCAAAAATTGCGAAAGGATATGCCGAAAATCCATCATGTTGATGATTTGCTGAACTTGTAATGAATCGAACGCCATGAGCTATCTGACAAAATTTGCCAATAATAAGTTTTTCCGGCACGCCTTCATAAATATATGGTGCAATCCTCATTGCATAATCACAATTATGCGATATATCAAAATCATTATAGTAAGTATATTCACCAATTTCTATCTGTGGATGTTGTATCACATTTTTTAGAAACACTGTATATGGCCACATCTCACCATTTGGTAGCATTATAGGATGTTTCTCTTCAGCAAAATTACATGTCATAGCAAACTATCTCTATCGTATCTCATCATATACAACGAAACAGCATATCAGATGCTCCCAACATGAACAACATAAAATGTTAGTATTATCTATCTATTTCACCAAAGACTATATCCATACTGCCTATGCTTGATACAACATCAGCAAGCATATGTCCTCTACTCATTACATCAAGTGTTTGCAAATGAGCAAAACCAGGAGCTCTGATGTAACATCTATATGGCTTATTTGTACCATCCGATACAAGGTATACACCAAATTCCCCCTTAGGAGCTTCGACTGCTGTATATGTTTCGCCAGCAGGGACATTATATCCCTCTGTAAAGAGTTTAAAATGGTTGATCATAGCTTCCATTGATATCTTCATTTCATCACGCTCTGGCGTTGATATGCGTGGATCATCTGTTTTAAACGGACCAGCTGGCATCTTGTTAATACATTGTTTTATTATTTTAATAGATTCCCTCATCTCAGCCATTCTTACGAGGTATCTGTCATAACAATCCCCACATTTTCCAACTGGTATGCTGAATTCAAGCTTATCATATACTTCATATGGTTGTGCTCTGCGTAGATCCCACGGTACACCTGTTGCACGCAGCATTGGTCCTGTACACCCCCATTCGATCGCTTGTTCTTTTGTTAGCACACCTATATCTACCAATCGCTGTTTGAATATGCGATTTTCTGTCAAAAGTGACTCCATATCATCAAGTTTTTTAGGTAGACCATCGAAAAACTTATCCATCATATCAAGCAATATATCATCAACATCGTCTGCTACACCACCTGGTCTAATATAGTTTGCATGCATCCTAGCTCCACTTACATGCTCATAGAATTCCATTATTCTTTCTCTTTCCTCAAACATCCACAGCAGTGGAGTCATTGCACCAATATCAAGAGCCTGTGTCGTAACATTCAGTAGGTGGTTAAGCACCCTTGTGACTTCACAAAACAGTACTCTAATATATTGGGCACGCAAAGGAATACTACATCTAAGTAGTCTCTCAACAGCAAGAGAAAAACAGTGTTCTTGTGACATTGGAGAAACATAATCCAGTCTATCAAAGTATGGAATAGCCTGGATATAAGTCTTATGTTCTATAAGCTTCTCTGTACCTCTGTGCAGCAAACCTATATGTGGATCAGCTCTCGTTATAACCTCTCCATCCATATCAAGTATCAGCCTCAACACACCATGTGCTGCAGGATGTTGAGGCCCAAAATTGATTGAAACTTCTTCAGTTTTCGACATATCAAACCTGATGATTATATGTGACCATGCAATGTTACACTATACCAACATCACTATTCTTCATATGTTTTCTAGTAACTTTTTGTTTTTTAGCTAGTCTGACATTTTCAATCACTGTATTTATGCATTGCCAGAATATTGAACCAGTGATGCAAAGTCAACAATACCAAGCTGTTTTATTACAGCATTCCACTTGTTTTTAATGCCTTGTGAGAATATTATATTAAGTGATGCAGGCATTACAAACCATGTATTTTCAGCAACTTCTGTTTCCAATTGTTGTCCATCCCACGCACTAATACCCTTTGCTAGGATGAACTTACTTATCGTTTCTTTACTTTTTCCAACTGCGATATCCTTGAAAAACTTGCTAACGTCAGTATGTATCATTATATTACTTTTATTGATCTTTTCCGCATTTCTTTTTGTGCTAATCGCCTTTTCATTTCTTGTCGACATGCTAATTGCAAGCAACATATCAGTATTAACAGGTCCACCAAATAAGAGTGGAAATTTTTTGTTTTTTATACTATCCCTCTTGGGATCACGATTGTGTGACACCATGAAATCAGCATATGATATCATTCCTATTTTTTGATTCACTATCACACCTATAGCACCAGATTTATCATGCGTACATACATATATAAGTGCATGTCTGAAGTATGGGTCATCAAGATGTGGCGAAGCAACTAATAGCTTTCCCTCGAATGATTTTTCATTTTTTTCCATGCTTATTTGTTCTATTAGTTCACTCATATTAATTCCATTTCGCTTCTGGAGGCAAAGACATTAGTATTGCTTCCACATTGCCGTTAGTCATGAGACCAAACCTTGTCCCTCTATCATATAATAAATTGAATTCAACATATCGTCCACGTTTGACTAATTGGATGTTTTTATCATCATGTGTCCATTTTTTTAACACATTCCTCTCCACAATTGGCATGTATACATCAAGTAGTGTCATACCAATAGCTTTTGTGAAACAAAAATCCTTGTTCCAATCTTGTGTGTTTAAGTAATCAAAAAATATTCCCCCTATTCCTCTTGGTTCACTTCTGTGTTTCAGAAAAAAGTATTCATCACATTGCTGTTTATATCTTGGATAATATTCAGTATCAAACTTATCACAAGTGTTTTTTATCGTTTCATGGAAAAATTTTGCATCCTCATCGCATTGAAACGTTGGAGTTAAGTCCATTCCACCACCGAACCATTCTCTTGATGTGATAATAAAACGTGTATTCATATGCACTGCTGGTATATATGGGGATACCATATGTGCAACCAGTGATATTCCACTCGCCCAGAACGATGGATCCTGATCAGTACCTGGTATCTCACTTGCAAAATCACTGGACAGTTCACCATATACAGTTGATATGTTTACACCAACTTTTTCAAAAACATTACCTCTCATTACTGACATTTCTCCACCACCACCACCATCTCTGTTCCATTTTTTTCTTTCAAATTTTGCTGATGAATTATGTTTTGCTTCTATTACTTCAAATGCGTTACAGATTTCGTCTCTTAGTGATGCAAACCAATCTGTGGCTTGTGTTTTTTTTGCTTCTAAATCTATCATTGTGTTCTTTGTTACATAATCAGTTAGTTTGATTATACTACTTTCAATCTATCTATCCAATCCGCTCTAACCTTAACATGTAAAAAAACATGTACTGGACGTCCAATTGCACTAGATATTGCAATTCTAGCCTTCTCACCTATCTTTTTTATCATGCTACCACCACTTCCTATAACCATGTTTTTTTGAGATGGCTTGAGAACAATAATCGATTGAAAAATCCTAATACTGCCATCATTCAATTCATCCCACTTATCTGTATCAACTGTAACAGCATATGGTATCTCATCATGCATATTGAGAAATAGTTGCTCGCGAGTCATTTCCTCAGCCATTGTTCGCTCGGAAGTGCTTGTATACAGCTCTGGATCAAACTCCCACATTCTAGGTTTAACACACGATTTGAGATGGTCTTTGAGCGTTATAATATTGCCACCTTGTAATGCAGATATCAATATAATTTGCATTACTTCGTTGTCTCCTAGATGCAAAGCGTTATAGATACATCTAACATTATCATCATTTTGTGTTTGCTTTTTTAACACTTCTACTTCTCTTAATGTGTCAGACTTGTTACCAATAACTACTATCTTATTGTGATACCTTTTCGGTAGTACTGCTATCGCATCATGATACAATTTCAGCTTCAATCTAGTTTTCTCATCCAGAGATAAGATAAAGGCTTGCTGCGATGCTATGCTGTCTTGCATGTCTAAGATTTGTTGTATAATATATGCATCAACAAGCAATAATATAACATCAGCATCTATGATGGCCTTGAGAGCATTGCGTACTATGAATTTTTCCAGTTTATGTCCATCCCTTGGTATGAAAAGACCTGGCGTATCAATGAAAACTAATTGTGTATCATCTTCTGTGTATATACCTAAAGTTTTATGTCTTGTTGTCTGAACCTTATGAGTTACAATAGCAACCCTATATCCTATAATTGCATTCATCAGTGTTGATTTTCCAGTATTTGGCGGACCAACAAGCGCTATGTTTAGGCTCTTTTGAGTGTTATAAATAGTATACCTTTATTTTGTTATATGACTAATTTCCTGTGTCTAGTGAAACTAATATCGCACAAAATACATAAAAACAGAAAAAGTCAAGCAATTTCTATACAATATATGACAAGTTTTTTAGAAAAAAATACCTCTTGTGGAATTTTTACAATACCATTTGCTGAAAATTTTTTTAAGACATTAATAAACAAAGTAATAAATGATGTCAATAGTCAGCATATAAAACATGCAACAATTATATTGCCAGGTCAACATATCACTGAGAAGTATTCAACAATGATCGCAAAGATATTACCAAGCTATACCAATAGAATTAAATGTGTTTCGTATGACGATATTGCAATGTGCACAACGAAAAATGATATGAAAAGCTCAGTTGAATCAATATTCATAGAGACAGTAATTAACAATACATTGCTACAAATAAAACAGGCAAACACTTCATATATGTCAAAGCACATACTGAGGAAAAAGTTAATACGTGCAGTGAACGAATTCTTCTACTACGGATTGGATCATACAAAACTCATATGCATTGAAAATAGACATCATCTCTTCCATAAAATAATCAGCAGAATAATTGAGATAGTTGGAATACACAACGTGTCGTTATCGCATAACAGATTGACATCATTAGTTGGTGTTCTATCATCAGGCGACAACAATCATTCCAATACTAACCTTGTGAAAATTGACACAAAACTTGCTGGACTCAAATATGCAGTATTACCAATAGTGCATTCACCAGTAATATATCAAATATTGTATCTTTTGCATACACAAACACAAATACAAACAAACATTGTCATACATGGTGTAGACATGTCAATCGAGAAAGAAATCTTAGATAAGATAATGCCTGATCATCCGCAATATCACATTGTATCATTTCTCAATCATATGCAAATCCATCGTAATAATATAACCATACTGAGCAGTGGGAACGTGGTAAACAATTTTGGTATTGATAAAGGTATATCTCAATTAATGTTACCTGCAAGCATGGTACATCTATGGCATAAACATCAGCTTTATAGTTTCTCACATATTTCGATCTATGATGCTAGTTCACCAGCGGACGAATTGTTTAATATATCTGATATAATCGATACAAATGCTGAAAAATACAATGAGATTTGTGTAATCACAAAAACAAGCGATAAGGCAAGAATAGTATGGAAGTACTTGAAACACTCTGAAGCAATAGCTAAAAAACATCTTCCAATCTATACATCAGTACCAAATACTTTACTTGATCATGAGTCTGTTGAATTTTTTTATATCTTAATGCAATATCTGTTGAATCAGAAAGAAGATATTACACAGTTGATTGCATTGCTGAAGCATGTAGCATCGATTGTACGTCAGGAACATCATGATGAAATACTACATTTTGAATATATTTTACTGCATTCAGAAAGAGTTTTTTTTGACAGCACAATTGATGAAATAATTGTTTTTTTACAGAATAAAAAGTTTGTATATGTTATTGATGCACTAAAAATAATCTCACAATGTAAACACACCATTACAGACACCGCATCTCAAGCATTTATACAGCTCCAGCGATGTTTTCCAAACACTATAAATGCAATATGTGACGCGACAGTAAATGTCAAAGAGCTGACAACTCTAAAAAACTTGCTTATAGAAGTTTTCGATACACAGAAATCAGATAGATTTTCAACGATGCTACAGATACACTTATATACGTATTTGAAGTTGATTTCAGGTAACTTCATAACACAGAACGTTGTCATCGAAATGCTTCAGTTGTTGTTGGAAATGCAGGGACATTTCACGTTTCTCATGGCAAATGAACTCAAAAGTAGTAAGACACTGAAAAATGGTGATTATAGAAGAGCGATAGAATGCTGTGTTAATGAAAATACAGTATCCGATGATCTCCATCAACCTGATAATATAGTAGATAGCATATCAAACACAAAAATTAGCGTTACCACAGTTATAGAATCACGTTTTATGACATATGATCTTGTGATACTATGTGATTTGAATGAAGGAGTGTGGCCACCGTCACATGATGAAGAGCATAATTTCATATCAGATATAACAAGAAATAAATATGGATACAGTAATCCAAAACTCTTTGAGGTTGGGTATGCAGCACATGATTTTGCAAGTTTTATATGTGCATCTAAAAAAGTTATTATAAGTAATCTCAAAAGCAATGGTATTAGCATCAATCATAAGCCGAGAATTATCAGCAGATGGGTTTCTTTGCTACAAGCCTACAGCACAATAGGAAAAAATAATATACAAATAGCACCATCAAAACAGCAATATCAGTCCTCATCATGCGAGAACACGAGTGCTACAGCGGCTGTACCAGCTCATTTGCGACCACAAATACTTTCAGCAACAAGTATTGAGAAACTGTTGAGGAATCCATATCTATACTATCTGGAATATATTCTAAAACTACAATATCTACCACAAGAGTTTGTTGCAAGAGATACACTACCAAGCAGCAAGGAGTTTGGTATAATATTACATAAGATTTTGCATAGTGTGTCAAATACGATAGATAATAACTATGCATCATGCTCAGACTATAATACCTATTATAACATGTTTTGGAATGTGATTGAACGTATATTGAAACATAGATATGGTGAAGGTTTTCTATACAAGCAAAGATTGTTGTTATGGAAAAATAGATTTAACAACATTATATACTGGATGCATTGTTATGAAATGAGATTATCAAAAAAATATCAGAATATCGTGACAATGACCGAAAAGAAACTGAGCATCACACTTGATCTTAAAAACAATACGAATATCATATTACAAGCATATGCTGATCGTATCGATGTAATGAACAACCCATATCACATCTATATTAGCGATTATAAAACAGGTCAGATACCAACAAAAAAAGATATTGTAACAGGTCTGAAGTCTCAGCTGAATTTGGAGGCACTAATACTACATCTATCTCAAAAGTACGGTCAAAAGATTAACATTATAAAGCTCAAGCAAATAATGAAAAAGCACCATCACTATGATAGTGATACCACATTACAATATATTAGATTAGTTGGATTGCTTGCAGCGCATGAAACAAAACAAATACAATCGAATATTAAATCTACTGCTGCAGGCATTATACAAATAACAGATATGTTTTATCACAAGCTAGCACCATACAATTCCACTGGTTGCTATGATCATTACTTACAGGCTCATATAATGCGCACTTCTCATCTGATAGAATATAAGATATAATCAATTGGAGTTTGGATTTGCTTGATCATTGTGCGTAAGGAATGTACAATCATATAGCATCACAGAAATATAAAAAATACCTAACAACCAAATGGCTAAAACTCCAGCAAAAACAAAACCACAAGTAAAACAAGGACAGTATCAACCAACTAATATAACGAAAAAAACATCAACACTAAATGATATGCCGAATCTTCATCCACAGTATAATGAAATTACAGTGGTAATGACTGATGGCAAAACATTCAAGACTAGATCAACATATGGGCAGAAACATGATGGAAGTGATGTCATGAAGTTAGATGTTGATATAACAACACATCCTGCATGGACAAAACAAGTAAATTATATTAACCAAAAATCAAGCGAAGTAGCAAAATTTAATGATAGATACAGTGGGTTGAAATTCAATCTTCGTAAAAGCACATAGTTACGCATTTGGTATATTAGATGATTTATACTATGATCGGAAAAATAAATATTCACACATCATTCACATATTATGCTTTACATTTTTCGATTTTAATGCAACAATCACAATATGCCGTTTTAATGACGCGGGATAGAGCAGCTAGGTAGCTCGTCAGGCTCATAACCTGAAGGTCGTAGGTTCAAATCCTTCTCCCGCAACCGGTCAAACTCATCTCATCGGTTGGGAAATAAATCACCGTAAGTGAATGTTTCTTTTAAATCATCAATCAATTGAAATCAATTTGCAGTACTTTTGACAGTGTCATCGAATGCTTCTTTCTTTCATTACTTCATTTTCACATACATACCAGGTGCATCTTCTATCACAATTGAAGACTGAATGTTCTGCACATCAATCTTACAATTATTCATGTTATTTTGTGTCATCCAAGTATGCCAATCTGTCCACCATGATCCATTTTTATGTTCAGCTTGTTTAAGCCATTCATCAGTTGATAAGTTAAGTGTATTATTTTTATCCTGCAATTTTTTGTTTTTTGAATCCTGTTTATTTGCCCAATAACCGTATTTGTTTTTCAGAGGATGATTTATTACAGCTGCAACATGTCCTGATTGACCCAAGACAAATCTCTTATTATGACTGCCGTATAATTTCATATTTGAGTAGATGCCACACCATGGTGCTATATGATCGTCATGACTTGCAAATATGTATGTTGGGCACTTTATATTACTGAGATCTATTAGTACACCATCTAATATTAACTGTTTTTTAGATAGCAGATTCTTCTGATATAGATCCCTTAGACATTGTATGTGTACCTTATAAGGTATTCTTGTACTATCAGCATTCCAATATAACACATCTAAAGCAGCAGGATTTTTTCCCATCAAATATTTATTGATAAAGTAATACCAAATCATTTCGCTACTTTTAAGAGCACTAAATGCGCTGAACATTGCAGTGCCATCTAAATAACCATATGTTTTCATATGATGCTCGATTGCATTCACTATCTCATCATTGATGAAGATTTTTATTGTGCCACAATCTTCGAAATCAACCAGTGTTGTAAGTAGGGTTAGAGAATTAATCAAATGTATCTGCTTAGTTACAAGATATGCAGCACTGATAGCAAGTAATGTTCCACCCATACAATATCCAATGCAGTTCACATTTTCAGAATTAGAGATTTCCGCAACTTGTTGTAAGGCTGTGACCACTCCTTCCTTCATATAATCCTCTAATGCAAAATCCTTCATTCTAGCATCAGGATTAACCCAAGAAATCATAAAAACTTTATATCCATTGTCTACTAACCACTTGACAAATGAATACTGTGGATCCAAGTCTAGTACATAGTACTTATTTATCCATGCTGTAACTATTAGTATTGGTGTTTTATATACTTGTTCTGTTGTGCTCTCATAACAAATCAACTGCATCAATTTATTTTGGTATATAACTTTACCCTTGGTCGCGGCAATATTTTTACCAACTTCAAATGCTGACGTATCAACTGTATTAATAATGAAATACCCATCTGGGCTTCTAATAACATCATCAAGAAATCGCTTTGCACCTTCCACAAGGTTTGTGCAGGATGTTTCATACATTGCCTTCACTACTTCCTTGTTGGTAATAGGTATATTTTTCGGATTGCATATCTTGCTGAATTCGCTCCATATAAATTGTGTTGTTGCATATTTATTATGCTTTTTCTCATTAAAACCATGATCTATGGCAGTAAACAATGCAAAGGTATGATGATTATAATAGTGGTAAATTCTGTCTAGTACACTGCTATGTTCTTGCAATAGTTCCGCTGTGGAAACAGATGCATTGTTTTTATATAATTGTCGTATGGCAGTAGTGCTATATGAATACCACGACTGGTATGGCCATATATCCATTACTTGCTTGTTGTACTCACTAATTTGGTGTTGTATATTGAATGAGTCTTCAGCTGTTGATGACAAAAAATTGTTTTCATTAATACACAACGCTATGTTTTCAGTGATAAATCTTGTGAGGAAACTATTGATGACTTGATGCAGTAAACTATTTGTACATGTTTTAGCTAACAGTAGCACAACACCCTGTTGATATATGCTGGTTGCAAGAGTAACATTATTAATATAGTTGATGTTATTTACCATATTGGGATTATCTTAATGAGTGGCTGAAAAACACTATGTCTTGTTCTTATGCTGTGTTATTATTGTGTATAGCAATGAAGTATTCACATACTTAAATTGTAAGGAACAAATTTGTCCTCATCAAATATGATTTGTAACGCAAATTTAACAAAGATACTTTATGTTGTAATAAAACAGCTCTCTAACATAAATTGAATAACAATTGTCACAATGATCGAACTAATAGAAACGCTACTTGGAATTCTAGATGCGGAAAAGCATATAATTCCAAACCCATATGATAGCAATGAAAAAATAATAAAACCTGCGGTTTACACATATTTTGCGATAGGACTAGAACAGGAATGTACCAAACACAAAGCAGCACTTGATATGTTTAAAACTGCATACAACACTACGAGTAGTAGTGAGCTACAAGATTATATCAGTGAAAACTGTGAACGTGTGAAATTGATATTGCCAGTCTTGTTTCTCATGTATAAGCAAGTTAAAGGGGCCAATGCCCTAATAAATGATTTTATCCAGATTTTCAGTGCAGATGAGACAATTCAATCTGCACTTAAAATGAATTTAGTTGCAACACAAGTGGCAACAACAAAGGATTTTAATGAACATATTAAAGATGCTATTAGCGCCTTTGAGAAGGAAAATAGCTACCTTTTACTCACACTAAATGACATTGAAGCAATAGCAGATCTTATTAAACCACAAGCAACAGCACGATTGCTGGCTGAAAATGGAAAACTCAATCAAGATATAAGGAATATACACTGTAGTAAGATTAATATAACACAAGATGATCAAGAACTGGTAAAGCTGTATGATGCCACAACCAAGGCAGTAGCAAAGTTGCTTACAATGGAAAGCCCAGTTGAGCAAAAGGCACAGATCATACAAAAGATACGTGCTGTTGTTGGTGATATTGATGTTACAACGCAAGATATAATTATCAGAGCAGTACTTGATAAAATACATACATTCCTACCTGCAAGTAACTTGCAACAACTTGCTCATATAGCTCAGCATGCAGCAGCTTTAGGTAGAGCTGCTAAAGATGAGGTTATTGCTGAACAACAACAGCTGGATGATAAAAAGAAAAAAGAAGATGCAACAGAAAGCAAAAAACAAAGAAGTGAGGCTGAATATGCACTTGCAGCAATTATTATTGGAATACATTTGAATAAGCAAAATGAAATTGACCAAATTATTGGTGACGCTATGAGGGCAATAACACTGTCGCTTGATACTGATGTATTACCAGCTGCGAAAGATGCTGCTAAGCTATTGTTACAGGTCCTCAACAGTAGTGACGATAAAATACAAATCAGCGAAGAAAGATTAAAAATAATTTGTGCATTACTTGCTTGCACTGCAAACAGTGATGAGAACGCAACAGCATGGTTAAAAGCATTGGACGAGGCAATACAGAACAGCAAAGATACATCAATAACAACACAAAATGAACAAACAACACAAAATGTACAATATAGGGCATTGGCGTATGTAATTACTGCAATATGCAAATACTTAGATTTGTTTAAATCATACTTTGGTGGCAGTAGCAAGAATGAGCATCTCAATGAAATGATTGAGAAATGTGAGATAGACACAAATAACAGTGCTGCTATATATGAATTGTTAAATACGATAATACAGATAAATGACTTGATAGAAAAAAATAATGTTGCTAAAGGTAGCGAACAAAGCTGGGTACAATACATCAATGTTAAGCGAGCACCTACATGTGCAGTTACAGTCGTGGTCTAGCAAGCATGTTATGAAATGGATATGCCTTGTTGCTTTGTTGATTGTATACCATGTTTTTTCAAAGCCTGCATTCCATGTGATATTAACTTATTGGATTGCGTTTTTTGTGCCACACTTTGATTATTACATACAATTTTATTACTCACTTTTTTTATCTTACTGCATAGAAGAAATACACGTTCCTCCAATTTATTTATTTCGCTATCCTTGTTATGTAAAGCTGCAAAGCGTTGTTCATCCTTCTCGGCTCTAATTGGCGCCATGATATAATCAACCATTTGCTGCATTTCTGCCGTTGCAAAAGCTTTTGCAAAAGATGTATTATGATTGTTATTGCTAGCAGCAACAGCAGTGGCTGTATTGATTGTGTTCTCCTCATGCACATTCATTATGCTATCTTTAGCTTTAAATAGCAATGCTTCTGCTGTGATTGTACCAATAGTTATGCCAATACCAACAAGCAGTGAGGCACCAGCTGCAAAGTATGCAGCGGCAAATAAAATCACAGCGCTTGCTGCGATGAATGTTGCAGCGGTTACAGCACGAAGCATAGTATTGCCCATGGCAGATTTTGAAGGAAATATGCTATCACTATTTTTTAGGCTAGTGAACTGCAGCCCAGTTGTCTCACCTAAGGCAGCAAGCATACCAAGATCCCTAGGATCTGATCTGAGTGCTAATAAACACATAGCCTTTTGTGTGTTTTCATTCATCTGAACATTAGACATACTGATGACCCCCTTGTTGTTTTCCTTACCGTAGTTGAATACACTACACATGTTGCATAAAAGTTGTACCTTTTGATTATCTAATTCATCAAATTTTTGTGTACCCAAAACAACATTTATAGCGTGTTGCTCATTTTGTTCAAGCAAAGTAGAAAAACTATCATTAGTCTCACATAGTTCGTTGGTCTGTTTGTTGATTACTGATATTATATTTTTTTCCAATACACCATCTTTGTCATAATATTGACTATATAAGTGCGCATATTTACTATCAGTGCCAAATAATGCATCAAATAGCTGACGTTTATGATCTTGCTGTAATTTATTGAATTCATAACTTGTTAGTAGTTCTATTTTATATTTAGCGATGAGTGCAGCAACAGAATGTAAAAAAGCAGTATCTTTGCTATTATTAATCTTTTGCACTATTTTATCTGTTTCGGATTGTAGTGCCATTACTGAAGCATTAAATTGCTTTTTTATAACTTCTATAGTATTATGAAAATCTTGAGGTGTTTTATTGAGTAAATCTAGCATTGATGTACTATTTTCCAGCTTTTGTCTAAAACTACTAATAACGTTTTGATGTGTAAGCATTCCCATTAAGATTCGAATGACATTCAAATGGTATCTACAATTTAGAGTAAATTACTTTCTCACAACTTGCAACCTTAGGGTAAGGCAATAGCAAAAAAATCACTCCAATCATTGCTTTGAGAGCAACAATTGCATCATACGTTCTGCTACTTAGTGTGATAACATTGGCGTTTTTGTGATGCCTATGCCAACACTTAGCAAGTGTGATTGCACTTCTAACGTCAAATGCTCCATAATCATCCTTGTTGAGATATTTAAATTCTTGATTGAAGTAATATTCTCATTGATCTTATCAGCCAAACGGAATATTCTCTCTGTGAGTTCTTGTGCCTTTCCACTACCATTGTTTAATTTATTACATTGCTGTTGTTGTCTATCTTGCATAATCGGCATCTTGATATATTCAGATGCAATGTTAGTGTACTCTGCAACAAATTGTAATCCTATATTGGGCAAACGTACACTTAGTTCATTATTACTTGACATTGACCTTCCGACAATGGCCTGTTGTGCTTTGAATAATCCAGTTTCTATTATTGCTGTCCCTGCTGCAGTTCCTAATCCACTAACAATAGACGATGTACCTGCAGCAATATATGCTCCGGTTGCTAAAACAGCAATGATTGCTGCAGCAAATGCAACAATAATAACTATATGTCCAACAGTGTATAATATGGACTTAAATGAAGGTTTGATACTACGACTTCCAGTATCATCAAACAACAAGCATTTCTCGTTAACTAACGCTCCCAACATGCCTATATCTCTTGGATCAGCTTGCATTGACATCAAACAGAGTGCGTGTGTGGTTTTTTCATTCATCTGTATATTATATAGATTTATAACATTACCACCACCCCCCAATGATTTGCTAAATCGCTCATACAATGCATTGATATCTAATTGCGATGCCTTGAAGTCGTCAAATATTTTTATCTCTCCAATCTTACGTATTGTTGTACTGTCAGTACCTCCTTCCCTACCAAACACATCTGATAATCCCTGCCCCTCTACTATAATGTTCTTCGTTTCATGTATAAAATCCTGTTTGATCTGATCAATAATACCACCTTCTTTATAATACTGGTCATATAACTGCATATACTTGCTACTGTTGCTAAACAGCATATTAAAAAGCGCTTCAGCTTGCCCTTGATTTTTAGCACATAGATCATTGAAGTTTTTGCTTGTTAAGAACTCAACTTTGTATTTGAACAATAACGCACCTATTGAATGCGATAATGGGATTCTAGTCCGATTATGCTTGCTAACACAACCCCTTGTTTCATTATCTAGAACTTTTATTATATCATTGAATACCTTCTCTACTTGCTTGATAACAGCATCCGAGTTTTCATTATGAATACTACCAATCATATCAACAATTGACTGTCCATCTGCATTTTTAGCTTTTATACTACTGATAATAATTGTTTTCTCCATCTTTTGCCCTCCCTATGATGTATTTTTCCTATGTTTGTATGATAAATATATACATTATGAAAAGAAAAATCACATTTTAACTTTGCGCAATATTTGATTTTTCAATTTCCCAACCTTACCAATGCATTTGAGTTGTCTCTTGATAAAATCATATGTGTTAATGCTATCATTAGAATTATCAGTAACGAAATATAACAAACTGTTGACATAAACACTAGCAAGAATTGCTCTGCGTGTGTAATAGTCAAATCCAGCAGATGAATGTTCAACCAATTGCCATATCTTGTCTGCAGCTCTCCAAGCACTATCGGATGATTTGAACAGATTCCATGGCATAGACATTGCATAGAGCATCTTTGCTATTGCTTCCTTATATGGGATCATATAATTAAAACGTGCAACTAGTAAATTATACACTTGTAAATGAATTGCTTGTAGCCTCCAATCATTATTCTGTATAATAGCATTTTCCATTGCTGTATCGACCCTTGTAAAAAAAAGTTCACTTAATGACATTAGATTGTTTTTGAAAACCATACTAAAAACAGCTCTGGATATGCAAAGGTTACTGCAACATGTATCTATTAAACGATCATTCCATCCTAAAAACACAGATAATTCCAATGCAGTATCAAGAAATTGACTTTCAATTGTTTTAAGATTTTGCATAAATCATTGCTATTAGTTGAGACTTCTTGCGATAACAAATCTCCCACCTTCAACTTGCATTATATGCTCAACACGTGATAATTCAACTAAAACTCCATTTGAAGGTTTAATAAGCCAAAAGCGGAAACCCAAATCTAGTAATTGACTCACAATATTTTGAATATTTGCGTGTTTTGCCATTTGATATTTTGACCAACTTGTTATGATTTTTATATGTGGTGAAAGCACAATTAATTGTTTTGCACCTAAAATTACATTCAACTCATAACCATGAGCATTAATATGTAATAACGAAACATTTGTAATATTATTCAACTCGTGATCAAGTGTTGTACTTTCTACTGTCTCGTTGTTTGCATGCTCATGATATATATTGCTTTTTTCAGTGATGAGATTAGATACACCGAAATTACTGCGTTTTTGATGATCATTAGTATTTAACAATGCCTTGATGCGTTCTGAAAACAACACTTTATTAAAAAGCTCAACATTATACAATTGATTAATACGTATCGAACTCTCAAGCAAGTCAAAGACATGTGTTCTTGCCTCAAAGCTATATACTTTACCGGTAGTACCAACAATGCGCGCTAGGTAGAGTGTATAATAACCAAAACCAGCACCAACATCCACTACTTTATCACCCGGCTTTACAAGATGATACATCAAATTGCTAATTTGTGCATCCACATATCCCCTATCGATTGCTTCTTTACCCTTTGGATTGATGCTCTTGGTATCTAAAAGAATCCTATCACCGGAATATACACTTCTCATAACAACATGTGCACCGTAGCATTTATCATTGTCATTAGCACTATAGCGCATAAGAATCCCTAGTGCAACACTAAGAAATATCAGTATACTACCAAATAAGTAATACAGATGAATTCTACGTGTGCTGTCAGTTTGCTTTAAAACAACATCATCATGTCTGTCATTTTTCTGCTGAACTGTTCTTTGTTTTTTTGGTTGCCATGTAATATTTTCTGGTGGTTTTGGAGGGCGTGGCCTATTGCCAAGCTTGCTAGTGAATTGCTTCCCACCATTAGAACCAACTGCTGGTGGCAGTGATGGCACACCACCTTGTTGTTTTTTCTTCTCCTGCTCCTCTCTATCAATTTCATCAATCAAATCTTTTAACCATGCAAAATCATCTTCCTCTTTCGCAGCTTTTTCATCCTTGTCTTTTTTTACATCTTGTTGGTTTTGCAGTTTTTGCACATCTTGTTTTTTCTCCTTTTCATCAGTTTTGTCTAGGTCATCAAAGTACTTGTTCCAAAAATCATAGTCGAAATCATCTTCCTCTTTTGTAGCTTTTTCATCCTTGTCTTTTTTTACATCTTGTTGGTTTTGCAGTTTTTGCACATCTTGTTTTTTCTCCTTTTCATCAGTTTTATCTAGGTCATCAAAGTACTTGTTCCAAAAGCTAGAATCATCCTGCGTATGTTTTTCATCATCAGATTGTGCAGAATCTATCTCAAGTGTTTGTTTTTTGTTATGATTTTTATTATTATTGTCTCCTGACATTGTTTTTTACATTTATTAGAAGTAATTATGCTATTTTCGTCTTGGATCATTTTTGAGAATCACATAATTTCTAACTTTTTTCACACCAACAACGTGACTTGAGATTGTCAATGCCTTATCTAGCTCATTTTGGTCTTGAGCTATACCAAGTAGGAAAACTGTTCCATCATTCACTGCGACAGTATAATTCGTTGATAAAAAATTCTTCTCAAGTAAAAACTTACTTTTGATACCACTTGCAATCAAAGTATCTTTTGCACTATCAGCAACACTCTTGAGTTCAACTATCAGTTCATTTATCACTTCCTTTACCCCTCTAGTTTTCCATGCAATCTTCACTGCCTCGTCAGCGCACTCCCTCGATGCAACACTACCAGTTAATAAAACTCTACCTTCCAACACATTAACATGTACGGATAAAAACAAATGTGCACTACCACTCTTTGACAATTCTGTTTTAATACGACTTAAGATAAGCTTATCATCTATCATCTCACCAACTGACCTCTCATCGGATGCAACCATTCCAGTTGTTGCAATAGACAATGGTAATGCTAAAGTGCAGCCACTCAAAATTGTTATTAGTAGTCCTCCATACATTACAAATCTAAACATGCTGAGTTAAGTATCGATAAGTTCAATGTTGTATAAGCGTTTTTTTCGCTTGTATTATTTTTGCTGCAATATATTCACTACCGCCTTTATCTGGATGATTTACCATCATCAATTTTTTGAATGCTTGCATTATCTCTTCTTTTGATGCTGTACTTTTCACTCCTAATATCTGGCATGCTTCTTCAATAGACATTGTAGCATGACCATATCTATGTCTATCACTGTTATATCTTCTACTCTTATTATAATCACTCCTTGTACTACCATCTAATTTGTCAACAAGATTTTGAAGATATGCTATTACACTAGGCAACGCTCTACGCATACCACTTTGTAGTTTACCAGTAACAATGGTTTTCTTATAAAAATAATAAATGATGAATGAAAATAGGAAAAAATTAAACATCTTTTTGTTCTATATCACAAGTTGAAGTAAGAGACAACCAATAAATCATACCAAATAAAGACATATATTCTATTACATAATTTATGTTTTATACAAACCTATTACAAAAAGTTACACGGTGATATTGCGATAATCCATGTTGTGCAAGTGTATCAATATGTTTTTTAGTACCATATCCCTTATTTGCAACCCAATCATAACACTTGTGGAGTTGATCTGAGATGTTGCACATCAAGTTGTCTCTAAAAACTTTGGCTATTATTGACGCTGCAGCCACATTGTAACATTTAACATCTCCTTTAATCATTGTTTCAACCTTAAGTATATTATCACCGATACAAACTTCATAAAATGGATTATGTATTCCATCAACAATTATCCCACAACACTCTACAACGTCACTTTTGAGATGAAGTATGGCTTGCATATTGAAAGCATCATTGTAATACTGATTGGTTGATGATGCTACATCATATAACGCAACAATGCTACGTTGCATTGCAACCAATGTTGCATTCACTATACCATATGTGTCAATTTCTTTCACACTAGAAACTCCTATACCATACTTAATGTCTTCCATATTCGTGATCAAGCGTGCAATATGTAAACGTTTCATCTGCGGAATCTTCTTAGAATCGTCAATACCAATAGCATCTAACTCATGACATGCCACACGATTATTAAATAGTACAGCAGCAGCAACGACAGGTCCTGCTATTGCTCCTCTTCCGACTTCATCTATTCCAACTGCGTTAGAACGCAATATTTTCTGCATACTTTTCATATGAGTGATAGCTTATCAACTGATAATACATCAACACCACATCTCCCAAGTCTTATACAATTGAGATCATCAAATGTTGATTCCACAACTATTTCTCCATATAAATCCGGATAATTTTTATATATTTCACATATATTTTCTACCATTTGATATTGGTCATTTTCTATGCTATCAAGATTTATAATGACATACCTAGCACCAGATTTGCTTGCAATGATTGTCTGTGCAATTGTTGTACATCTATAAGCACAACCAATCAACTTATCACATAGTAATTTGCCAAATGATATTTTTTCAACAATATTATTAGCAAGGTCAAGTTCAACTATATAGCGTTGTAGTGCTGTACCTTTATCATCTAGAGTCGAACTAATACTGTTATTGTTCAAATCATCAATCTGTATAAAGAACTTTACCTTTTTTTGAACATCATCAGATAGACCATTCAGAATATTGTTATATAATTCATCAAAATTTATATTGGTTGGCTGAACTGCAACTGCGAAGATATCAACTATACCATGTAGATTTAAAATCTCTTTTTTTATAATAGATTGATGGATAATAGCATCAAGCCTCAGCATTAAGTTCATGATGTTTTATACTTGTTTATACATGTGTTGCCGAACACATAATATGAAATTAATGTTACCATTAAAAGAACAATATAATTTTAATATTATTGTCATAATATACATAGGATTTATTTACAACCAATCAACAATAAGAAAATGTACGTTCGTATATACAAACATAGAAAAACAGCAACACAGTCTGGCAATGGAAAAAAAAATTGGGTTTTAGAAGTGATTCCAGATCCAGCTCGCGCATGTTATATAGACCCTCTCATGCAATGGAATGCAAGTGTTGACACAACAAAACAGATCATATTGTATTTTGGTGATGAAGATAGCGCTATGAGATATGCAAAGGATAACAATATGACTGTTATCAGCATACAGCCTGATGATACAAATATAATAGTACAAAGGAAGTCATATTTGCACAATTTTCAGTAATATAGTATTTCATTGTTCTATAAGCAATTTCATGTTACAATCACTCGTTCATCAAGTGCGAATTGCCAGTGTTATATAAGAAAAATGCATATCTTCAAATTAATTAAGGAAAAAATAGTAGAAATTGCTGCAAACTTACTGAAGAATCATGATATCAACTCGAATTCCCCTATTTTCAGTGTTGAAGTGCCAAAGAACCCTGAGCATGGCGATATAGCAACAAATATAGCAATGGTATTGTCAAAGCAATTGCAACAGAAACCAATTGATATTGCAAAGTATTTCATCAGTACGCTATGTGCTGATATGTCTGATTACATACAGAAAGCAGAAGTAGCAGTTCCTGGATTTATCAATTTGAAGTTGAAACATGATGTTCTTCACAACTTTTTATTGCAACTGAATGAGAATGGTACAGGAATATATGATCCAGAGTGGAACATAGGCAATAATGAGAAGGTAAATATAGAGTTTGTATCAGCTAATCCAACAGGACCGATGCATATAGGTCATGCACGTGGTGCGATATATGGTGATACATTGTGCAGATTGATGAGGAGGTGTGGATTTAATGTCACTGCTGAGTACTATATCAATGATGCTGGCACACAGATTAATATACTTGCTGAATCTCTATATATACGTTATAGACAGCTTTTAGGTGAGAATATTGAAATCCCTGAAGGATGTTACCCAGGAGAGTATCTATGTGATATAGCAATGCAACTCAAGAATGAATACGGTGATACAATCGCTGATATGCAGGAAACTGCAAGAAAAGCGTTGTTATGTGAATTTGCAGTGGAAAAAGTAATGTCTTTAATTAAAAAAGATCTTGCTATCTTGGGTGTAAAACATGATGTGTTTACATCAGAAAAATCACTCATAAACGATGGTATGGTTGAGAAAGCAATAGAAATTTTAAAAGCAAAGAATTTAATATACCATGGCAGCTTGGATAAGCCAAAATCACAATCTGATGCTGTTGACTGGGAAGAGAGAGAACAACTGCTATTCAGATCCACACGATTCGGAGATGATCTTGATAGACCAATATTGAAATCAGATGGCAGCTATGCATATTTCGCTTCAGACATTGCGTTACATATGAATAAAATCAGTTGTGGCTATCATAATATGCTACTATTGTTGGGTGCAGATCATTTGGGATATATACATAGAATAAGTGCTGCAGTGCAAGCTCTGAGTGATAACAAGGCAACAATCAATGTTCTTATCAACCAACTTGTAAATATATTAAAGGATGGAAGGCCAATAAAAATGTCGAAGCGTAAGGGTAATTTTGTAACAGTAAGTGATTTAGTAGAAGAAGTTGGTGTAGATACGCTGCGTTTTGCGATGTTGATGCATAAGAATGATACAGTGCTAAATATAGATTGTGATAAGGTTAAAGAAAAATCAAAGGATAATCCTATATTCTATGTACAATATGCTCATACCAGGGTTGCATCGATTTTAAGAAATGCGTACAAGGCCGATATTATTACTGATGATGAAATAGCTATAGCGGATAAAGGTGTATCAATTGGTTATAAATATGCACCAAATAACACAATAGATTATTCATTGCTGAAGTCTGATATTGAAATCGATTTGATGAAAAAATTAGTGCAATTTCCTAAAGTCATTGAGTTTGCTGCACTACAAAAAGAGCCACACCATATTACATACTACTTGTATGAACTGGCAACACAATTCCATACAACATGGCATGCTGGCATTATACAAGAAGACATGAGGTTCATAATTGAAAGCAATATACCATTATCGAGAGCGAGAGTTGGTATGGTATATGCAGTTGCATCAACAATTGGTTGTGCAATGGATATTATAGGTGTGAAGCCAATGTTGGAAATGTAAGAGGTACAAAGATTTCCTTGAACACTTACTAATGGATAGGTTATCATATTGTACTTCGCAATAATATAACCACACTCATTTGTTATCAGTGCATATTCAGTGCATCATTGAGATAAACGCATGACAGTATTGTAAATATATATGCTTGTAAGATCGCAACAAAAAACTCAAATCCTGTAAGAATTACAAGCATACCAAATGGAAAAATCCCAGCTATCCCTGATAAAAATACAAATGATGCAAAGACTTTTAGCACTATGTGTCCAGCTGTCATATTTGCCGCAAGACGTAGTGATAGACTAATTGGCCTCGACAAATATGTGAAGAGCTCTATGATTACCATAAGTGGTACTAAAAACCATGGCGTACCTTTGGGAAGTAATATTGAAAAGTAGTGTAAACCATGTCTTGTAAAGCCAATAATGTTGATGAGTATAAATATGAAAAGCGCTAAAGCAAATGTTACTATAATATGACTTGTTACTGTAAATCCACCAGGTAATAGCCCAAAGGAATTAGATAATATAATAAAAATATATAATGTAAAAATTTTTGGTACATATTTCAAGCCAGCATTACCACATGTGCCTGATATTGTATTTGTAACAGTTTCGTATATCAGTTCACTTGCTGCCTGTGCCCTTGTTATAACACCTACATCTTTAGTTTTTTGTCTTCTGCCATATGCTGTAACTCCCCACGCTATTAACATTAACAATGTTAGTGTCATGAAAAGGGAGGAATTTGTAAATGATATGTCAACACCCATAATATTCAACTTGATAAGTGGTATAACTGTGAATTGTTTGAGAGGATCCATATCATTATGTTTTCTAGTTCACCATCTTTTACATTTCGTATCTTAACATATAATCTAATTTACTTGAAGTGATCATCTTGGCTCCTCAGCACAAAAAACACTATTAGAAATAATCCTAAAATTGCACCAAAAAACGTTAGCAACGGCAAGGTTGTAATATATATATCAAGTGCATATCCAATACCAGTACATAATACCAAACTCAATAGCATTTTAATTGCAAGTGTTAGACCACTCATCTTATAAGAATTTTGTATAGTGCATAAAATACTCCTGCCGCATATATGCCTGCTAAGACGTCATCAAGTATCACACCTACAGCATTTTTCCAATAACGATCGATTGACCATATGAAGAATGGTTTTCTGATATCAAAATACCTGAACGGTATGAAGCCAAATATGAAAATATATATTGTTTGCACAGTAGGACTTACACTATTGATATCAGCAAATCTACCTGCTACAGCACCTATCCATTCATATGCAATTGCAAAAACTAAAAGTTGACCAATCACTTCGTCTATAACTATCGATTTGTGATCAAACATATTAGTTTCGGTATGGAATTTTCTAATTGCAAAATATCCAATGATACACAGCACCGCTATAATCACTAACATTGTCACTTTAACTTCCATTAATGTTGCAGAGCTCATAACAGCAAAGTAGTACAAAGGATATGCAGCAGCTGATCCAAATGTGCCTGGCATCACAGGTATTTTCCCGACGTAAAACCACGTAGCGATTATGTCATACCATTTTATCTTAAATCTACTACTTGTGTCTGTATTATACATCTGTAAATCTAGAAAAATAAGTGTTTTAGATTATATTAACCTATAAACACTATAATTTCTATTCATACCCTCTGTTCATTTCTTTTTCAAGCCATTTGCCTATAAATGTCAGTACAAGGATTAAAGTGTAATAACCTGCTGCTGCAACAAACATTGGACCAAAATAGTCATATTTTTCAGCCGCTACCAGCTGAGCTCTACGCGTCAAATCATGAACACCTATCATACCTATCACTGCTGTCTCCTTAATCATACTAATGAATTCATTTACAAGTGCTGGTAACATATTACTTATCGCCTGAGGTATTACAATATCTAGTAATGCATCGAATTTGCTAACGCCAAGAGTATGGGCTGCTTCCATTTGTCCTTTATCAACTGAACGAATACCTGCCCTAACTATTTCTGCGATGTATGCACTTGAATTGATCGAGAAAGCAATTGTGCCAGCAATGAGTGCTGGAATGTTCATGTTGATAACTTTCGGCACAACAAAATACCATATGCTCAACTGCAACAGCACTGGCGTTCCCCTAAGCACTGATACATATGCTCTAGCAAAATATTTGAGGAATTTAAGTTGTGAGATTGCCATTATTGCAATAAGGCCACCAACAAAGAAGCCAGTGAATACTGCAAGCAATGAATACTGTATTGTAACTCCTATACCTTCCAGGATAAATATTACCCATTTATAATCTTGTAACATCATTTCAAAATTTATGTTTCATGAATTTTTCTCCCTCTTACCATAAATAAAATCATAATTGCAGCACCAAAAAACAAAGACATAGGAATCGATGACATTGCAACAATATGATCGCTTTTGCTATAGAGCCTTATTCCAAGTTCGTCATACTTACCATTCCACATCATATCCAACAATATACCAACTATTTGTTGAAAAGCTGAATTGAATAATATCGATAGTGAATTGATCAGTCCAAAAGCAAGAGCTGTTGCGCTTGGTGGTGCGATGTGCCATGCAGCATTAAAACAAATCATTTCTGCTCCGCAAAAAAAGCCAATTGAGAAGATTATCCAATATACCAACTCATGATTCAAATCTGGAGAGTATAATAGAATGCAAAATGCAATTGCACAACATATAACACTATACGTGATCACAATATTAAATTTACCTATCTTTGCACTAAACCATGGCAAAATAAGACTACCAACTGCTAATCCAATATAAAGACCAAGTGATGTATTGACAGCAACTTCACGCGTCATATCAAATTTGCTTTCTAAAAATACAGATCCCCACAGATCAGCAAATACACAAACAGGAGTATATATGATACCAGTCAATAGAGCATATATCAATATGGGTTCATTCAATACATGTTTAAATTGTAGGATGGCACCCTTAGCTCTGTGTAAAAAACTGTTTGCATGATCAACATCTGTACTGCTCAAATCATCAACAGTGAATAAACCAACAATAAATATTAAAAATGCACTCATGCCAATGACTGTAGATGCTGTTCTCCAATCATACAGTACAATGAAAAATTCAGTTATTTGAGCACCAACATATGGGCCCATCACACCTATAGTGAGTGTCAAACCAGAGAAAAATGCTCTCTTTGTACCAACCAAACTATGACTGATAATTTTCATTGTAATGCCCAATGCTGCCCCTGATCCTATCGCTATCAAAAAGCGAGCGATCTGCATCAAATAAAAATCCTTAGCCCAAGCAAACATCATAGTACCAACAGCACACATCAACACTGAATATGACATGATTTTTTTCGTGTTTAATCTATCTAACAGCACTCCAACCGGCAGCTGTACAATGCCATAGGTTAGTGAATATATAGATCCTAAACTACTGAATTGCTCTGCAGTGATGGCAAAACTACTAAATATTTCCTTTGCCATAACATTAGGAAACACTCTAATCATATACTGATATAGGAAAAACATTGTAGCAACAAACCAGGCGAGATATGCTGTTTCGTTATCCGCTGTATATTGTTTTACTGTGGAAGATGTGTTATTATAACTCATTAGCTTCTACACTTTGTGTTTTAGTGAACTCCTCCTATATATATCAAAGCCTTTCTGAAAAGTCTATGATGCTACCAAAGAGATCGGTATTATATCATAGCAACAATCTGACTGATCATTTTAAGAATCTAGGGCTCCTTTTTTCCATTCATAGATGAAACCTATCACCAATACTGCTAGGAATAATAACATTGAAGCAAAACCAACATATCCTATTTGCTTCAATACTATTGCCCATGGAAATAAAAATGCTATTTCTAAGTCGAAGACTATAAAAAGCATTGATATCAAATAAAATTTAACATCAAATTTCTTTCTTATACTACCAAACCCCTTGAACCCACACTCATATTGAGAGTTCTTATCAGCATATGATTTTTTAGGTGCAATGAGCATCGGAAGCATTACTATAACAACACCTAAACATATTGCAATTGCCATCAGTATTGCTATTGGTAGGTAGCTACTCATGATTTGTTGATTTAACACTTTTGCGCAAGTTGATATTTATCATGCTGACTTTTATATTATCACATAAACCATCATAAGTAATGATTTATATTGGTCCAACATACCATTCAGAAGCGATTTGCAAATTTGATGATTTCAGAAAACGCCTCTTGGCATCATCATGATGACCACACACGATAACAGTTTGAACGCAACAGCATTCGCGTGCAATTGAATGTAATTTTTCTAATAGTACAGCACCAATGGTTTGCCATGCCATATTATCAGCAATACAGAAGTCATCAACCATTAATGTAAATCCACCAGGGTCGTAAACTTCTGGTGCACTAATAATTTGTCCAATTACAAACCCCACTAGACTTATATCCTTGTCAGTTGCTACAAGCATTATATAATCCTTTCGTTCCAATAGTTCACAAAACCAAACTGTTTGCAACTCATCAGCTTTATGACTACGATGCCAAAATGTTGGTTGTATACTCTCATACTGTTGTCTTTTAATTGAAGATAGTACGACCATATCATTTATGTCTGATGCAACAGCATTTCTAATCTCAATTTGTTTAGTGAACTCCATGTAATAACAATTCTGTGACTCCTATACATATTTCGAGAGATATTAGTATTATAACCACAATTTCAAGTCTAGATGAATGTGCGTGTTGCAACTCTGCAGACAAAATGCTGTATAAATCCCTTATCACGTCAAGTTTGCTGTTTAGAACATGTATGCGCTGAGGTAAATCAAGAAATTTTAGTGACATACTATAATACTGTTCATATTTGGGGTTTTTCCAGAAAAACTCGGGTGTATCGAGAATATTATTGTTAAGATTAATATAGTTCCTCTCTGCAAATAGAACACCTATCTTTTTTGCTAGTTTCTTGCTTGAGAGTGAAATTTTACCAGTGTTGATCAAAGCAATTGGGATTTTTTTATTATCTTCGATCGTACTATCAACGGATTCTTCAAAAACACTCAACTTTACAGATTGTGATAAACCATATGAAAATGCTAGTTTTGAAAAATAAATTGTATCACTCTTACGTAAAACTATGATATCATTCTCTAAGTCTATGAATGAAACCTCACTGGTGGCAGAGATTGTATATTTACATTCGTCGAAGATTCGCTTTTTAATGGGCATACTCACGAACTCAGAGAGTTCATCAATTATTACAGCTATATTTTCTTCTGATATCCCCCAAAACACTATACAACCATAACTATATACAAATACATCATATTTTTTTTGTTTTTCTGGTATCTTACATTTATAATGTAGAACTTCCTTACTATATATACGGTGTCTTGTTGCGTTTTGTTTGAGATATAATGATATAGAATTCAGATTATAACTATCGCCTATACAGTATGATGAACATATTAAGCTCATAATAAGTTATTTGTTGCAGTTCGCCCTATTGTTCAGTAGATAATAGCAACGCATGTCGACTAATGAATTTGAACTATGGGGTATGATGCACTGATATTACTTGTGGTTTCAGTGCTGATGGTGTGCAGTGAACATGTGTTGTTCACTGATCAACCCTGGTTGGTCATTCTAGCACTCATGCAAACTAATATCAACTGCTGAGTTGTGATATATAAAAAAGGTTATAGTAATAATTTGCTGATGGCTGGATTTATGAATCATATGTAGTATAAAATGTAGTATGAGAAAATGTTAATTAACAGACAAATTGAAATGACAATGCAACTCTTGAACTGGAAGAATGTTTTGAAAAAATTTAGTGTTGTGACGATTTTATCGGTTGAAATGTTGATCAATAGCCAACATGTATGTTGTGAGGATATGGGGCACTTGTGGTGCGCTGAGGCTCATGCCAGCAATGTAACAAACGTTGCAGACATTGCATCACGCATTGTACCAGCTGTCGTAAACATATCAACAACACAAAAAACAGAAAAGAGAAAGAGGGCACTAGGGAATGGTATGTCTGACAATCCCTATGAACTTTTCAGAGACTTCCTGGAAAAAGAATTTGGACTACCTGAACAGATGAGAAAAATGACATCACTTGGTTCAGGCTTCATTATAGCTCCAGATGGTTATATAGTCACAAATCATCATGTCATTAAAGATGCTGATGAGATTAATGTAATGATTGATAATGACAGCAATAAAACGTACAAGGCAAAGATAGTAGGACAAGATCAAAAAACGGACCTTGCATTATTGAAAATAGATACACAAGGACAACTACCATATTTGGAGTTTGGTGATTCTGATACTGCACGAGTTGGTGAAGGAGTGATTGCTGTTGGCAATCCATTTGGACTTGGTGGTACAGTAACAGCTGGTATTATTTCTGCTAAAGCACGTTATATCACTGGCGAATCATTTGATGATTATATTCAAACCGATGCTGCAATCAATAGGGGTAACTCAGGAGGTCCATTGTGTGATAGTACAACAGGTAAAGTTTTAGGTGTCAATTCTGTGATATTTAGTCCATCAGGTGGCAATGTTGGTATTGGTTTTGCAATACCATCTTCAATAGCACAACCAGTAATTTCACAATTGAAAGAGAAGGGTATAATAATTAGAGGATGGTTAGGTGTTAGAGTACAGCCAGTTGATGAAAACATAGCAAAGGGTATTGGTATGGAAAAACCAATTGGTGCACTAGTTGTTAGTGTTGTAAAAAACAGTCCAGCGAGCAAGGCAGGGCTAAAAATTGGTGATGTGATTCTAAAATTTGATGGCAAGGATGTGAATGCAGTCAATAAGTTGCCAAGAATCGTTGGTGAAACACCTGTGAATACAAGCATTACCTTGGAAGTATTTAGAGATGGCAGTACAAAAAAAATCAATGCTACAGTGGAAAAACCCGATGAAGATGATCCTTTTGGTGATGAGTTAGAAGATGGAAACTATGACGCAAAAAGTGATAAGAATGCAAAAACAGTGCTTGGTATTACTGTTGTTAATTTAAATGATGAAACGCGCCGTGCATATTCAATAGATAGTAGTGTGAAAGGTGTAGTCATCACAGATATAGATAAAAACTCTGTTATTGCATTTACAGGAGTAAGGCCAGGTGATTTGATCTTGAGTATCAACCAGAAACCTATTAGCAATGTAAATGATTTTGAAAAGGCATTAGATGATATAAAACGTCGTGGTAAGGGATCAGCAGCACTCTTGATTTCAAGAAAGGGTATGAATAGGTTCATAGGTATAGAGCTCAAATGATATGGGTTATAACCTATTAGCAGTTAAGGTTATTAGATGGCTGAGTAGTTGTTCTGCATTATTTTGATATGTGCAGCAGTATGCATCTTCTCTTGCATTTCCAACAAAAAGGCATATACTGTCTCTTGATAATATTTCGATCGTGCTAACATGCCGTATTGATCAATGCTGTCAAATAAAAAAATATAAAATATATAATGAATAAAGCAGAAATAATTACACAACATGCTAGATCTGAGAATGACACTGGTTCACCAGAAGTGCAATGTGCAATTCTAACACATAGGATTGAGCAACTTACTAACCATCTAAAAGAGAATAAGCATGATTTCCAAACTAGAAAAGGTCTGATTGCAATGGTGAGCAAGCGCAGAAGATTAATGTCATTTTTATATAACAAGGATCAAAAAAGAGGCGAAGAGCTTAGAATAGGCTTGAAGTTGCGCAAGTGAAAACACACCATATAGCCTTGTTCTGTCCGCACTGTCATGCTTTAGCACAACATTGTTGACAGTGCATTATATCTCAGAAAACAATGAAAAATAAGTGGTATACTCTTGATATCCCTCTCGAAAATTTAATTAACAAAATAGTAAATGTTTAAAATCTCTACATCAACCCTTACATTGGATAATGTCAAGTTAAAACTAGAAACAGGTAAAATAGCAAGACAAGCCCATGGATCAGTTGTCGTGTCACTTGGCCAAACTGTACTGTTATGTACAGCAACTATAGCTAAAAAGAACATGCCAGAAAGATCTTTAGCATTGAGTGTGCACTATTTTGAAAAGTTTTATGCAGCAGGCAAAATACCTGGTGGTTTTGTGAAGAGAGAGGGCAAGCCAACGGAAAAGGAGATAATAATAGCACGTTTGGTTGATCGTTCATTACGTCCTATCATACAAAATAATCCATACCAAGAAATTCAAGTAGTATGCACTGTTCTATCTTATGATGGTGAGAATAGTACCGATGTTGCAGCAGTGATAGGAGCATCAGCTGCTGTAAAGCTTGCTGGCATTGGCTGTGATGGTACAGTTGCGGCTGTGAAGATTGGTCATATTGATAATAATATTGTGATCAATCCAACTGTCAAAGAAATGGAAAAAAGCAATCTAGATCTTTTTGTTAGTGGTACTGCTACAACCATCACAATGGTCGAATGTGGTGCTATGTTGCCGCAACATATTATACTTGATGGTATTGAAAGGGCTCAGCAGTACATAAACAATATTACTAGTATAATAGACGAACTCGTACATCAAAAATATGAAGGAGTGAATCTTACTAAACAGACAGACGAACATACCGTTATAGATGATACTCTTATGGCAAATAAGATACAGGATCTCATCACTACATCACCTAGTTATGCAAATCTTGCCGAAGCAATATATGAACCGAGTAAACAGTTAAGAACAAGTAAGATTAATACTATAAAGTCTAAAATAAGAGGCGAACTAATTGCTGCAAATCATAATATTGATGATGAATCATTTAATATCACATTTGACAACCTTAAAATAGCAATTGTGCGTGAGAACATACTTACAAAAAAGATCCGGATCGATAGTCGTGCACCAGATCAAATTAGAAATATAGACTGTGAAATAGATATACTACCTAGAGTACATGGTTCAGCCCTTTTCACGAGGGGTGAGACACAAGTATTATCAGTAGTAACAATAGGCACACGTCAAGACGTACAAATAAGTGATGATATTACTGGTGTCACATCTGATAAGTTTATGCTGCACTATAATTTCCCGTCCTATGCCGTGGGCGAAATAGGACAGATCAAGGCTCCAGGCAGAAGAGAAATAGGTCACGGCAGATTAGCATTGAGAGCTATTATACCAATGTTACCAAGTACTGAAGAATATCAACATACAGTAAGGATTGTTGCTGATGTCACAGAATCGAATGGATCATCATCCATGGCAACAGTTTGCGCATCATCACTTGCACTGATGGCATCTGGCGTACCAATGAAACAGCCTGTTGCTGGCATTGCAATGGGATTAATAAAATCAAATAACAGTGATGATTATGTAATATTATCTGACATCATAGGAGATGAAGATCACATTGGTGATATGGATCTCAAGGTTGCTGGAACGGAAGATAATACTATCACTGCACTGCAAATGGATATAAAAACTAAGGGATTGCAATATGATGTGATATCGCAAGCGATTGTTCAGGCAACAGTTGGTATTAAAAATATACTTGCGAAAATGAATCAATCAATCTCACTGACACGTAATACAGTTAATAGCAACGTACCACGTATCATGGTTATGAACATTAATAAAGAAGACATTAGGACTGTAATTGGACCAGGTGGTAAAACAGTGAAGGAAATCAGCATGACATGCAATGTGAAAATAGCAATAGAAGATGATGGTAAAGTACTCATTAGTGCTAACACAAGTGAGGATTTAAACAACGCAATGAATAAAATTAACAGCATCGTATCACCTATGAGAGTGGGTAGTATGTTTGATATCACAATAAGTAGTGTGACTGATTTTGGTCTGTTTGTAAAATTACAAACTGGTGCTGAAGGGTTTATACATATTAGTGATATAGTGGATGGATATATCAAAGATCTTAAATCAATTTTCACTGAAGGACAAAATCTTAAAGCAAAGATGATAGGATTCGACAGAAATGGTAAGATAAAACTCTGCACAAGAGGAGTATCAGGCAACAGCATGATTGACGCACTTGTGTCTAAAAAAGAAAACACTACAACAAATCCAGATCATTGCGAGATACCAGGCGATGAACAAACAGCAAATATTAATAGAAGAAAGAGATTCCTTTGAAACCCAAGCGGGCTTCTGGAGTGTTTTTCATTTAGGCAGTCCCTGGTGCTTCTACGAACTGTATTATCGCCATTGGAGCTGCATCGCCTTTGCGGTATCCTGTTTTTATTATTCTGAGATATCCCCCATTTCTATTAGCATAGCGTGCAGAAATGTTAAGAAGCTTACCAGCAGTCAACTGATCACCTCCCAGTGTAGATATAATTTGTCTTCTATTATGCAATGATGGTATTTTTCCTTTTGTTACAAGCTTCTCAACAATAGGACGTATATTTTTAGCTTTAGGTAGTGTTGTTTCGATACTTTCATGCTCTATCACTTCCTTTGTAAGGTTTCTTAGTAGTGCTTTACGACTGTCTTTATGTCTGCCAAATTTACTGCCTTTAAAATTATGATTCATATGTTCTCCTCTTATATTGTTATTCGATGCATATTTGTTTTTATATTCCCTCTTCAAATTTTCTCGCTAGCTCTTCAATATTACCTGCAGGTGGCCACCCACTGATTTCCATACCAAAATGCAAGTTCATTTTTGCCATTACCTCTTTCATTTCGGTAAGTGATTTTTTACCAAAATTTGGCGTTTTTAACATCTCACTTTCTGTTTTCGTCACTAGATCACCAACATATACTATGTTTTCGTTTTTCAAACAGTTTTGTGAACGAACTGATAGCTCAAGATTTTCAACCTTCATTAGCAATCTGTGGTCAAACGACAGTGGTTTTTCTTCAACGTCGTGTGTTATCTCAATGTTTGCCCCCATGAACGGCCGCAACTGTTCCTGTAAAATTTTAGCTGCTAATGACATTGCCATATCTGCAGCAATTGCACCGTTTGTTTCAATGGTAAGAAAAAGCCTTTCATACTCTTCATCAATTGATGTTGAATAACTCTCAATGCTATATGTCACTCTCCTGACAGGAGAGAATATCGAATCAACTGCAATAATATTGCCATAACTACTATTACTTGGTAGCAATGCCTTATTCTTCTCAGATGTTACGTAGCCACTATTAGTGCCTACATATATTTCAATTCTAATGCGAGCGTTGCGACCTTCCATATGACATATCACAGCATCTTTATTCACTATGTGTATGCCATGTGGTAATGTAATCATTCCAGCAGTAACTGTGATTGGTTGTTCGCAGCCATTGACATCAAGTAATAACACCTTTCTCTCATCTGAATCCGTAACTATGATGAGAGATTTTAAGTTGAGTAATATATCTATAACATCTTCCTTCACACCTTCGATTGAGGAGTACTCATGTTCAACACCATCAATGCACACACCAACAACTGCAGCCCCCCAAATTGATGATAACATTGTTCTACGCATTGCGTTACCAAGAGTTATACCAAAACCCTTTCTCAATGGCTCTATTCTGAATTTCGCCTTGTTTTCAAATGTTTCTACAAGATAATAATCTGTTGGCTTTGGCATTGTGAGCCAGTTTTTCGAGAGAAAGCTATTCTTACTAGAACTCATGTGTTTCTTATAAAATATTAAAATCAATAGTTAATGTTCAAATTATCACTAGCATTATGTTATCTTGTGAAGAAAAATAAATACAAATCACACTCTACGTCTTTTCGGTGGTTTAACACCATTATGAGGCACAGGAGTTACATCTTCTATCATATTAACAGTGATATTATTTCTGTTGCTCTGCTCAACAACTGCACTTACAGCTGCTTCCCTTCCACTACCAATGCCCTTCACTCTAATAGATGATATCGTTCTCATGCCATAACTTACTGCTTCTCTCATCACATCATTTGCTGTAACTTGTGCAGCAAATGGCGTTGCTCTTCTTGAGCCTTTAAAATTGTTTTTACCAGCAGATGACCATGCAATAACATTACCATATGTATCTGCAACATTGATTGTGGTATTATTAAATGTTAGAGTGATGTTAACAACACCAACTGTGAGTGATTTTTTCTTATTGTTCTTTGCAGTCATTATTAATATTTAAGTATTGGGTGAACTATGTAGTATGTATCCAAAAAATACTGCAACAAATTGCAGTGTCAGTGCTATTTTGTTGCTTTTTTCTTACCGGCTATTGCAACAGCCTTACCCTTTCTAGTACGTGCATTTGTATGAGTTCTTTGTCCTCTTACAGGCAACTTATTTCTATGCCTCATACCTCTATAGCACTTCATATCGGTAAGGGCTTTTATGTTCATTGATACTTCCTTCCGCAAATCACCTTCAACAACATATTTGCTATCTATCACTTCACGGATGGACTTCACATCATCATCTGAAAGATCATGTACTCTTTTGTTCACATCTATTCCTGTTGTTTTACATATTTGCTTTGCACGAGAAGGACCTACACCATAGATATAAGTCAATGCTATTTCTATTCTTTTGTTGTTTGGTATATTCACACCAGCAATACGTGCCATTTCTAACCTTTAGTTAAATTTTAGTCAAAGCAAAGATGCATCTTTGCATGTGATTGATTGCATGTTGGATCAGAATATCATAGTTACATCTAAAATCAAGTATCAATTCTTCTGCTGAACAGATGTCAGTTATCAACATAACAGTGTTCTAACAGTTTATGTCATAACATGTATTGCATGTCTTATTATATCACTGTTTTTTTTACCTTGCATGCTTTATTAAGCAAACGAGGAATGCTATCATCAGAGGGTTTACAACATATAATAAAAAAACAATTTCAAAATAGATGCGTGATATATTCTTTACATGTGAAACAGGTAAACGTGAGGGAAAATATTTCAGTTCTGAAATACCAAACGCACCAGCAGTACTAGTGTTGCATCCACATCCACTACATGGTGGGACGATGAACAACAAGGTTGTTTACAGACTCTTCCATACATTTATTAAGAATGGATTTTCTGCAATGAGATTTAATTTTAGAGGCGTAGGTAGATCAAGTGGTATATTTGATCATGGTATGGGTGAATTAATAGATGCTGCCACAGCTCTGGATTGGCTTCAAAATGCAAATTCCGATGCATCAAGTTATTGGGTGGCTGGCTTTTCATTCGGTGCATGGATAGGGTTACAACTTGTAATGCGAAGGCCTGAAGTAAAAGAGTTTGTCGCAATATCTCCACCAGCAAATTCATACGACTTTTCTTTTTTTTCTCCATGTCCTACAAATGGTTTGGTAGTACAAGGCACTGCTGACACGGTTGTTTCAAACGATTCAGTGTCAAAATTGGTCGATCAAATGTCGGCACAACAAAACATTGACATACAATACAATGTAATAGAATTTGCAGATCACTTCTTCAATGGTAAGCTTGATGAGGTTGAAAACATAATAGATGAGTATATAAAGATGCGAAGTATTGAGAGTAATATGAAGTCACAAAAGCGAAAGAAAAAGTTATTATCCTTATAGTTTTTGTATGCTAGCTGAAATATATATTAAAACAATAGCAATATTAGCAGTAATTGTTTGTAGTATATTACTGATTGGGTTTGCATTGAAAAAAATTAGATATAAAAATCTTGATGCAACAGTTGTTAAATCGAGAATATTGCAAAATATCATTGGTTTCTTCAAATTAAGCAACTGTAGTGATCAAACGAATGCAAGTGAGGGGAAAAGTATCACCATCAATGAAATACATAAAATAAACATTGATGTATCATTAGTGCGATTTACTTATAACGCATCAAATTATATATGCATTGTGGGGACAAAGTATGGATTTCTTGTTGAAAAGACAAACATCGAATAAATGGTGGAGAGAGCAGGATTCGAACCTACGTACACACAAGGTGGGCAGATTTACAGTCTGCTGCTTTTGACCGCTCAGCCATCTCTCCAAATTTATGTATCAGAACACATAACAGTTCAATTAATTGCACATTTACTGAAAATAATCAATAGTATTTTTAACTGCATTCAATATCGCGTTGTAAAGAGTATGAAAGTCACACCATGTATCTTTTAATTAATAAGGAAAACATATGATAAAAAGAACATTCAATGCTAGCTATTATTCATCAAAATACTCTCTTCTACCACTATATAATGCTAGAATAAGAGTTGGACTGTTGGGTGGATCATTCAACCCTCCACATCATGGTCATGTACATGTAAGCTTAGAGGCCATAAGAAAATTTGATCTTGCTTATGTAATATGGTTGGTCACACCACAAAATCCCTTTAAACCAATAACATTGTACTCACAATTGTCCACAAGAGTGGCAAAATCCCTAGCGATCACCAAACCGTACTCAAATAAGATAAAAATTACAGATATCGAAAAGTTTTTTCGCAACACATATTCTGCAAATACTGTCAGTAGAATCAAACAAATGCATCAAAATGCAAAGTTCTATTGGATAATGGGAGGGGATAATATTTTTCATATTCATAAGTGGCACATGTGGGAACAAATTTTCAACATAACAAGAGTTGCATTATGTGAAAGAAATGAGACACTTTTCAAAGTGAAAAACACAAAAGTTGCAAACACTTTTAATTGCCAACATCTGAGTAATGTATATAATCCTAAAGGTAATCACAATATTAGCAAAAAAACAAATTTTGTTGTTTTACATATAAAGAAAGTTATAATCTCTTCAACTCAAATTAGAGATGCAAGGGCAAAATTCAACTGAATTTATTACGAGGAGGGTAAGTATGAACGTTATATTATCACGCATTAGCAGTGTGATTATAGCAGGAGGAATGACACATGCAAACGATCAACAGTTACTTGATGGGATAAGAAATCTAACAAATGGAGTTGTTGCATATCCCAAGAACAGAATATTGCAAACCTTGTTAGATCCAAGACTTGCGATAGATGATAGTACATCTAAGGTAATTGCAATGTGTGTGGAGGTAAGTTTTGGCGAAATGCGTATGCAAATCGTTGATGATTTACAAAAACATGGTGTAGAGAAGGATATGGTTATGTTGTTAAGGCATTGCACAAATAGCCTACTTGATAATGACAAGATGTTGCACGTACATGGTAGTGAAGGACTACATCACTCTGATGATGGTAATACCAACATCAGTAAGAAATCTTATGATAAAATCATTTTTTTGTCAGAAAATTGTCAAAATCCCAATGGTACAACTAATGTTAATCTTCTGTATAAAAAATGTGATGAGGTAGGGTTACCAAAAGGATACTTGAATTTATATCCTGCTGAAATGCTAAAAGAGATATCGATCTCAGAACCAAATATAGCATCAACGATATGCAGGGTTGTAAAAAGTCGTGAAGAAATGCAGCAAGTGCTCAACACTTGTCATGCTGATCGTTCAAGAATGATATCAGTTGTAGAGTTGATTTCTGCCATTGGAGAAAATAAAATAGATATTAATAGTCTATTACGAATTTCTAACTCTGTATTAGATGTTGCATTGAGGGCTGTAAAAGTGCATGAAAAATGTTGTAGTATGACATGTGCTAGGTTGCTAGCATTGCAGGAATTATATGATAAGAATAAGCAAATGTTCGATAGTATAAAACACTACCCAGCTCTACCACAATTTATGATGGTACATACTGATACTAATTTATCGGACAAATTTGTGGAGCTATTATGGTACAATGAAAGGAAAATACAGAATATTAAAAATACCGTAAATGACATTAGTATTTTCCTACACTCGTATCTGTTAACACATCATCATGGTATAAATAATGCTAAGGCCTTGATAGATTTGTCAATTGCTGATTTAGATGCTTGCAAGTTAATTATTCATCACAATGACATAATTAACGAATTGAAGCTTGATTTGCAGTTAGTTTGTAGTGTTGCACTAAGAAATAGACCTGCATTTGATATGCTATTTGGTAAATATAATGACAGTTTTGATCTAATTCGAACAATATGCAAAAAACAGAAAATCACGCCAAATCGTCTTATGGAACTACTTGCTAATGATCAAGACACCAATAATCTGAAAGAATTTTTAAAGATGTATGATTCTGTAGGTTATCATGATACATCAGAAGATAGAACAACAGATGAGGATTAATTTATAATTAAACATTAGGGTGTATCAATGATACAGAATAGAGACAGCTTTGATGATTATATCAACTCGACAAAAAGTTGGTATGCAGAAAAATACATACAGCCATATGTCTTTAGATTCAAATTTCTGTTGAATTTCATTTTGTTAGCATATGGTGGCTTAGTATTAAATGGCATCATCAATACTACATCATACATCATAACACTACCATTCCCATTGTATGTTGAACATGATGATGATGAAAGTTATCATATCAATAGCATTGCTAGTAGAGAACATAATATGAATGTTAGTATTGCTACCTATATGCTGAAAAGATACATACACTTGAGAGAGGAGTATGACCCATCAGTGCTACATAATATGAAGTGGGAGATGCTAATGCGAAATGTACAGGCCATGTCTTCCCATAGCATCTTTAGTGAGTATATCAGTGATATAATACCATATCAAAACCCCAAAAGTCCAATTCTTGCATACAAGTTTTATACGTTTGTAAATGTTAAAATTAATAACATCAGTATTTTGCCATCGAAGGCATTAATACCTAACAAAGCTATAATACATTTTACTACTAATGAATGTAAAAATGATGCTACAATATGTCAATCAAAGGATTTATATGCAGAAGTATCATTTGAAATGGATAATGCATATGCAATGCTTGACAACCAACAGCATGATACCTTCAAATTTAAGGTTTTCAAATATATAGTGAAGCAACAAAAGGTAGTGATATTAAATTAATATTAGTAGGTACTCCTTTCGATTTTAACATTAGTATGTTGAAGTTTAAATAATAAATTACCATATCCGCGTTCAATTTGGTCAACATCGAGTAACTCTGTCATGCCACCAGCAATAACAGCAACAATAAGGCATGCGAGTCCTGCACGCAAATCTGGCACAGTTATTGATTCATCAATTGCACTTAATTTCGTTTTACCATCTATGATAGCACTATGTTTATGTCCTAATCCATGATACCTACAAATTGCTGATCCTATACATTGTTCTGTAACCTTTGTATTAGCACCAAGTTTGTTCAGTATATCAAGATATCCAAACCTGTATTCATATACTGTTTCATGTATTGTTGATGTACCATCAGCTTGTGTCAGTACTGTAGCAAAGGGCTGTTGCCAGTCAGTTGAAAACCCTGGAAAGACGTCAGTTTCTATACTTATTGACTTAAGTCTTTCAGCTCTAAAGAACTCTATCGTGTCATCATCAATAATCTTATATCCACCACCAGCCATTCTATAATATGACAAAAAATTGCCTAACAGCAATGGCTTGATCCCCTCAACCCTTATCAACCCATCTGAAGCGCAAGCCAGCGATGCCCATGATGCTGCTTCAATTCTATCACCAATAATCCGAACATTGGTGCCATTGAGCTTTTCTACTCCATGTATTGTTATTTCTCGATTCCCTGTGAAAAAAATGATTGCCCCCATACATCTGAGCATTGTGATTAACTCTGTTATTTCAGGTTCTACAGCAATATTTTTAATAATACTAAGTCCACGAGCCAATACACTCAAGAATAAACATGTTTCTGTTGCACCAACAGATGGATATGGCAGTGTTATTTCACATCCATGCAACGGTTCATTCTTCCTTGCTATATATTTATCACTACTGCGTTCAACTGTTGCACCGAATGCTTTTAATGCGTTTATATGAAAGTCAACATTTCTTTCACCTATATCATCACCACCAACGACTGGTACCACAACTTCAGAAAATCTATGCAGTAGGACACCGAGCAGTAATATTGGTATTCTATTACGACGGGAATCAGGCAGTGATGCATGATTAATATTGAGATCATTTGGATCAATACACATTTCACATTTTGCTGCTACATAGTGCGTTATAACACCAAGTGACTCAAGTAACTTACGAGTGATATCAACATCACCAATTGCTGGTACATTATGCAGTGTCGTTCTTTCATTCGTTAAAAGTGATGCTACCATTGCCTTGGTCGCAAAGTTTTTTGCTCCCATGCATTTTATTGCGCCATGAACTGGTATACCTCCTGTTATTAGATACTTTGTTTTCTGATGTTTATGCATCTGTTATTTTATATTAATTGTTTACTTTCAACACAATAACAATCCACTGCCAACAAGAGTTGCTGGACCGATCACATACAGTACATTGCTATTATCTTTCTCACAGCCAGCAATAATTGCAATATTATTTTGATAGAAAGTTATACTTCTTCTTGAATTATAACCATTTTTTGCTTGTATTGCTGCATACACAGCAGCAGCAGCACTGCCACAAGCATTTGTTTCACCAGCACCTTTTTCGTATACACGTACCACAGCATCGTTTGTGTCAACTACAACAAATGATACATTTATACCATTTACAAATACCATATTCGGTTTATACATAGCGCTTGCAACGTTGACATCGATTGCCTCAAGATTATCAACAAAAGTTACAAAGTGTTCATTACCAACATTGATGTAGTAACCATCATATCCATAGTAATGATAAATTTTATCGATCGTATAACTACCTAGTTGTCCTAACACCAATCCTTCAACACCAACAGTTACTTTTTTGTCATTGTTTTGCTCAATAATACTAAGTTTTAACTTCCTATCATTTGCTAAAACAGCAGTAATGTTTGTTATAGCACCATGACTTAAAATATGTATTAGCCACATGATGCATCTAAGGCCATTACCACAATTATATGCAATGCTTCCATCATTATTGTAGATGTCAACAACATATGTAGATTGTTCCTTGTCATTTACAACCGCAAATAAAAGTAGTTGATCACAACCTATACCATACTTTCTATCCGATATACACCTTATTTCATCATTTTTTAGTTTTAAAATACCACATATTTTTTGCAACTCTGAAATGTTAATGATAACAAAATCGTTGCCAATGCTATGCATCTTATAAAAAGGAATTGATTTACAGCTCGCATTTGAAAATGTGAATCTATCAAGGCTCATTGGATTATATTTGTTTAGTGTGTTAAAAAGACATCATCACATTGACAGTGATATTTCAGACTGAATAATAATGCATAAGATTGCATGTGAATTATCATTTTGCTATAGTTGTTTCTGTGTTGACAATTCAATATTATAGCGATCGAAACACCATTCCTAAATAAAATGAATATATCATAGCAGATGAACATACATGAATACCAGGCCAAACAAATTCTATCACAATATGGATTAATGATACCGCATGGCTATCTTGCAACATCACCTAAGGAAGCATGGATTGCTGCTGAAAAATTACAGAGCAATGGATTTGTACTCAAAGCACAAGTACATGCTGGAGGAAGAGGTAAAGCTGGAGGAGTGAAAATATTACGTGAGAAAAATAAAATTGAAGATGTTGCATCTTCGATGATTGGCATGACATTGCGCACAAAACAAACAGGAGATGATGGTAAACTCGTCAGAATGTTATATATTGAAGAAACAATGGATATAGCAAGAGAATTCTATCTATCCATGATTTTAGATAGAGCCAATACAGCAGTGTCCATTGTCTGCTCAGCAGAAGGTGGTATGGATATAGAAGAGGTAGCAGAAAATCATCCTGAAAAAATTATTACTACTACTGTGGACCCAACAATAGGACTATATGATTTTCATATCAGAAAATTGGCTTATAGCATGGAAATTGATGGGGATATGATGCAAAAGTTTGGAGTAGTGATTAAAAGTATATACAAAATGTTTATAGAAAAAGATGCATCTCAAATTGAAATCAACCCGCTTATTATCACAGCAGCAGGGGATTTTGTAGTGTTGGATGCAAAATGTGAGTTTGATGATAATGGCCTATTTAGACATCCCGAGATAGAAGCAATGGAAGATGTAAATGAAACCCCACCTATAGAGATAGAAGCAAGAAAGGCAGGATTGAACTATATAAAAATGACAGGCAATATAGCTTGTGTTGTTAATGGCGCTGGTTTGGCAATGGCAACAATGGATTTAATCAATCTTTCTGGTGGTAGTCCTGCAAATTTTCTGGATGTTGGAGGCACTGCTGATGCGGAACGTGTACAAAAAGCAATGCAAATCATTGCATCAGACCATGATGTTAAGGGAGTGTTCATCAACATTATGGGAGGTATTGTCCGTTGTGACCTCATAGCACAAGGTGTTATAGATGCAAATTCAACAGTTGAAAAAAAGCTACCTGTTGTGCTGAGGATGGATGGTACGAATGCCGAAAAGGCTCATAAAATGCTTCAAGAATCTGGCATTACGTTTTTTGCAACAGATAATTTGCAAGAGGCAGTACAGGAAGTGATAAGACTTTCTCTATAAAAAATTTTCATAACGTATAAAAAATTAGCATGTCGATATTAATAAATAAAAACACGAAAGTTATCTGTCAGGGATTCACTGGTAAACAAGGTACTTTTCACTCAGAACAAGCAATAGCATATGGTACAAAAATGGTTGGTGGGGTAACACCAAGTAAAGGAGGTACAACTCATCTTGGTTTGCCAGTTTTCAATACTGTGCAAGAAGCTGTTACTCAAACCGGTGCAACAGCATCAGTCATATATGTGCCACCTTCATATGCAGCTGATGCAATACTAGAGGGTATAGATGCGAAGCTTGATCTCATTATCTGCATCACAGAGGGCATTCCAGTGCTTGACATGTTGAGAGTGAAGAAGGCAGTACAACAGAGTAAAACGAGGTTAGTAGGTCCAAACTGTCCAGGTGTTATAACACCTGAGGAATGTAAAATTGGTATAATGCCAGGCTTTATTCATAAAAAAGGTGGAATTGGAATTGTATCACGTTCTGGTACTCTGACATATGAGGCAGCAAATCAAGTAACAAAAACTGGATTAGGACAATCAACATGTGTTGGTATAGGAGGTGATCCAATTGGTGGTATGACATTCGTTGATGTGATATCAATGTTTATGGAGGATGATGAAACCGATGCAATCATAATGATAGGTGAAATAGGTGGTAGAGCTGAAATCGATGCTGCTGAATTTATTAGAAGTACAGACAATAAAAAACCTGTCATAGGTTTTATAGCAGGAAAAACTGCACCACATGGCAAAAGAATGGGACACGCTGGTGCAATAGTGTCAGGTGGTGATGATACTGCCGCTGCTAAGATGGAGATAATGCGACAAAATGGTATTATTGTTGTGGAATCCCCAACACTTATTGGTAGTACTACAGTTGAAACTGTAAATAAGCTATAATAGAATTGCGAGCAAAATAAATAGAATTTATGTGCATAAATGAAAATAGATGCAAACAGTATACGTGTTGGAAATATACTAGAATATGAAGGTAAGCTATGGGTTGTACTTAAAACAATGCATACACAACCAGGTAAGGGTGGAGCATACATGCAGGTTGAGATGAAGGAAATACGTGGTGGATCAAAGAAAAATGTTCGCTTCAGAAGTGATGAAAATGTTGAAAAGGCACAGCTTGAAGAAAGAACAACACAGTTTCTATATCAAGATCATGATATGCTTCAGTTTATGGACAGTGAAACATTTGAACAGATTAGTGTCAACCAAAACATACTTGACGAAAATAAGATAAAATTTCTAGAAGAAGGCGGCCAAGTAGTGCTTGAATTTTATCAAGATAATGTTGTTATAGTTAAACTACCAGAAACAATGATTGTAACAGTTGTAGAGTGCGATGCTGTGGTGAAAAATCAAACTGCTGCATCATCTTACAAACCCGCTGTGTTGACAAACGGTGTAAGAATTATGGTACCCCAATTCATTGAACCAGGTGAGAAAATACTTATTAATATAGATGCATTGCAATACCTTGAAAGGGCAAAGTAAAATATAACTGTATGAGAGCGCAACGTTGGATGCTCTGATTGTTCATGCATCCACCGATGATGCATGATTTTTGTGGATCAACTTCTGAAATCTTTTTTCAGATTACGTCCCTGTCTTCTGGTGCTATCAAAGTTAGAATTATTGGCACTTGAACCATCTCTACTACCAAATCCTCTATTTGATCTTTCTCCCATCTCACTTCTTGGCCTAAAACTTCGTGTTGCATCACTTCTAGGTCTTTTGTCACTGTTAAAGTTAGAATTATCAGCCCCATCTCTACTACCAAATCCTCTATTTGATCTTTCTCCCCTCTCACTTCTTGGCCTAAAACTTCGTGTTGCATCACTTCTAGGTCTTTTGTCACTGTTAAAGTTAGGATTATCAGCACTTGAACCATCTCTACCACCAAATCTTCTATTTGGTCTTTCTCCCCTCTCACTTCTAGGTCTAAAATCCCCATCACGTCTTGGTCTTCTTTCACCTGTGCTATCAAAGTTAGAATTATTGGCACTTGAACCATCTCTACTACCAAATCCTCTATTTGATCTTTCTCCCCTCTCACTTCTAGGTCTAAAATCCCCATCACGTCTTGGTCTTCTTTCACTGTTAAAGTTAGAATTATCAGCACTTGAACCATCTCTACTACCAAATCCTCTATTTGATCTTTCTCCCCTCTCACTTCTTGGCCTAAAATCCCCATCACGTCTTGGTTTTCTGTCACTGTTAAAGTTAGGATTATCAGCCCCATCTCTACTACCAAATCCTCTATTTGGTCTTTCTCCCCTCTCACTTAATCCTCTATTTGATCTTTCTCCCATCTCACTTCTAGGTCTAAAATCCCCATCACGTCTTGGTCTTCTTTCACCTGTGCTATCAAAGTTAGGATTATCAGCACTTGAACCATCTCTACTACCAAATCCTCTATTTGATCTTTCTCCCCTCTCACTTCTAGGTCTGAAACTTCGTGTTGCACTTCTAGGTCTTCTTTCGCCAGATATTCCTCTATTTGATCTTGCATCGTGCTTATCAGCACCATGTCTACGTGCTGGAATATTATTCTCAATATTAAGATATGCTTCAGATATATTATCCATATCTATAACAATTATAGAACTATCATTGTTCATACTGATGTCTTGCTTAGCATCTGTATCAATTGTAGTACTGTCATTATCCATACTGATATCTTGCTTAACATCTGTATCAATTGTAGCACTATCATTGTTCATACTGATATCTTGCTTAGCATCTGTATCAATTGTAGTACTGTCATTATCCATACTGATATCTTGCTTAACATCTGTATCAATTGCAGTACTGTCATTATCCATACTGATGTCTTGCTTAGCATCTGTATCAATTGTAGTACTGTCATTATCCATACTGATATCTTGCTTAACATCTGTATCAATTGCAGTACTGTCATTATCCATACTGATGTCTTGCTTAGCGTCTATGTCGCATATTAATACTATACCATTTGCTGTGGTACTATTTAATATACCAACAAATTTGCTGCTACCATTAATCCTAGTTTTTGTACGTACTTTCACCTTTTTTCCTATATGTTTTTGAAAATCCTCATATCTTGTTAGTGGCCTATTTATACCAGTTGAACTAACTTCAAGGTTGTATTTTGTATCATGAAGCTCCTCTACATCAAGTAGTGTTGATATTACCTTACTTGCTCTTTCACAATCATCAATTGTAATAGGAAGTTCATCTTCTCTATCTAGCATAATTTGTAATACGGTTTTACTGCCCATTGTATGCATTCTAATTCTGACAACTACATATCCAATGCTTAGCAGTGTTTTTTCAATTAAGTTATGTGCTCTTATTTCTATCTGAGTACGACAAACGAGACTTGTTTCTTGGTTGCTCATTAATTTGGTGCGATCAAGTTATTTTATGAAGGTTTGAGATATAATGTTATACCACAACACTCATGCGTAATATAAGCTAAAAAACACATACGTTTTGAGTGTAGCAGTTATGATTTAATTATGATATTGATCATTGTATTCATGACTAACATGAAAACACTAATTGATCAATGACAAAAAAACACAATGATATATTAGAAGAAAAGAAAAAAAATGCAAGACTTGGTGGAGGACAGGCAAGAATAGATAAACAACATAAGCAGGGAAAGCTTACAGCAAGGGAAAGATTGGAAGTTCTACTGGATCCAGAATCATTTGAGGAATACGATGCATTTGTGGAGCACCGATGTTATGACTTCAATATGGCAGCAAGTAAAGTACCTGGTGATGGTGTTGTTACAGGATATGGTACGATCAATGGAAGGACTGTGTTTGTATGTAGTCAAGATTTTACAGTATTTGGTGGCTCACTTGGTGAGATGCATGCACGCAAAGTAAACAAAGTTCAAGACATGGCTTTGAAAGTCCGGGCACCTCTTATCTTTATCAATGATTCAGGTGGTGCAAGGATACAGGAGGGTGTGAATGCCTTGAGTGGATATGGAGAGATCTTTCAAAGGAACGTTGATGCATCAGGTGTGATACCACAACTATCCATCATCATGGGGCCATGTGCTGGTGGTGCTGTGTACTCGCCAGCCTTGACTGATTTCACTATAATGGTTAGCAACACATCATATATGTATTTGACAGGCCCTGATGTTGTCAAATCCGTTACTTATGAGGAAATAACACACGAAAAATTGGGTGGTGCAGATATACATACAATAAAAAGTGGCGTTGCTGATCTTTCAGCTGACAATGATATAGATGCAATACAAATCATAAGAAAGCTATTTGATTTCTTACCACTCTCAAATACAACGGGAGTACCTGTGCGCACTACTATGGATCCGATAGATCGCATTGAGATGTCACTTAATAAACTTGTGCCAGATGATCCAAACAAACCTTATAATATGTATGTTCTCATAGAAAAAATAGTTGATGAAGGGGATTTTCTTGAGATAAAACCAAACTTTGCAAAAAATATCATAGTGGGTTTTGGACGGTTTGATGGTCGCACTGTTGGTATCGTTGCAAACCAACCAACACATCTTGCTGGTTGTCTTGATATTGATGCTTCAGTGAAGGCTGCACGTTTTGTGCGTTTTTGTGATGCATTTGCGATACCAATATTGACATTAGTTGATGTACCTGGTTTTTTGCCTGGCAAAGATCAGGAACACATGGGGATAATACGACATGGAGCAAAGTTGCTATATGCCTATGCTGAAGCAACTGCACCAAAAATAACTCTGATCACAAGAAAGGCATATGGCGGAGCATATATAGTAATGGGTTCAAAGCACCTCAATAGTGATATCAATTATGCTTGGGCTAATACTGAAATAGCTGTAATGGGAGCAAAAGGAGCTGCAGCAATACTTTATAAGAATAAAAACATGTCTGAAAAGGAACTAAATCAAAAAATAGCAGAATATCAGGAAAACTTTAATTCTCCGTTCAGAGCAGCCTCTTATGGTTTTTTAGATGGAGTCGTGCGACCATATAATACAAGACAACTTATATGTAATACCATCGCATTGCTTGAGACAAAACAGCAACACACAAGAGCTTGGAGAAAACACGGCAACATCCCACTATAGGAGCATGAGTTAATCGCAATATAGATTGGTATAACACTAAACCAAAATAGATATTTGCATAGCATTCCACAGATGTGATGGACAACAACAAATGATTGATGTAAATAATGAATTAATAATTAATGTAGAGATGAACGGTGCAGTAAGATATATCTACGTGTGGATTAGTTGATAGTGAATAAAGTGATGTGGTGTCATTGTTTTATAACAATATGTAATTGATGTCGCTGGTGGTATGTCTTTTTAGTACTATCTATATTACCAAATAAGCAATAATTAATATAAAGACATGAATACAGAACAAGACGTTGAAATGGAGAACACTCATTTACCAATTAAACAGCATGATGACTTTTTACATATAGAAAAATATAAGGATAGATTTCTATTTATACCACTTGGTGGCGCATGTGAAGTTGGTATGAATCTCAATCTTTATCATCACAATGGACCTGATGAGAACGGCAAGTGGTTAATGGTAGACCTTGGTATAGGCTTTGCAGAGGCACACTTTCCAGGCGTTGAAATAACATTACCAAAAATATCATTCATAGAACAGTATATAGATGAACTTGCTGGGCTCGTTCTTACACATGCACATGAAGATCATCTTGGTGCTGTGACTTATTTATGGCATAGACTCAAGTGTCCGATATATGCAACAACCTTTACTGCAGAAATTCTGAAGGCTAAGTTCAGAGAAATGCATATGAAGGAAGACACAGTACCAATTAATATTATACAACCTAATACTCCAACAGAGATAGGTAACTTTTCTGTTGAAATGATTCACATTACTCACTCAATACCTGAGATGCATGGCCTTATGATCAGAACAGAATCAGGTAATGTATTTCACACTGGTGACTGGAAATTGGATCCTGAGCCAGTTGTTGGATCTGTAACAGATGAAGCTTTGCTCGGACGCCTTGGCAATGAGGGAGTGCTTGCAATGGTTGGTGACTCAACCAACATATTCAACAGTGGTACATCTGGTTCTGAAGGCGCATTAAAGGAAAGTTTAACAAACTTGATTACAAAGTACAAAGATGGGTTAGTTATTGTTACAACCTTCGCTTCAAACATAGCAAGGCTGCATTCAGTAGCAATGGCAGCAAAGGCAGTTGGAAGAAAAATTGTACTTGTTGGCAGGTCTTTGTGGAGAATGTACAATGCAGCACTTAACAGCGGATATTTAGATGATCTTGATGCCTTCCTTGAGCCTCATGATATAAAACGAATAAAACGCAGTGAACTGCTTGTGATATGTACAGGTTGTCAGGGTGAGGAAATGGCAGCTGTGAATAGAATAGCACACGATGATCATCCACATCTTGATGTGCGTAAAGGTGATACTATAATCTTTGCATCTAAAATTATACCTGGTAATGAAAAGAGAATTTTTGCTCTATTCAATAAATTTTGTAGCATTGGTGTTGAAGTGTTGAGTGAGATGAATGAATTTGTACATGTATCAGGACATCCAGCACAAGATGAAGTGCGTAGAATGTATGAGTTGATAAAACCTAAAATTTCTATTCCAGTCCATGGTGATAGATTAAGATTACATCTACATGCAAAGTTCGCTAGATCTCTTGGTGTAAAACATGCAATTGAGGTTGAGAATGGTAGTGTTGTATTACTTGATGAGATGCATCCTGGAGTGGTTGGTAAAGTGCAATCTGGTTACCTTGCAATAGATGGTAAATACATCATAGATGGACAAAGTGTGATTTTGAATGATAGAAAAGCAATGCAGCAGCATGGTGTTGTATTTATTGTAATAAGCACAAATGGTAAGGATAGGAGTATTCGCTATGTAAAAATATTCGCTCCTGGTGTTCTAGACTATGAAAGAGATAATGTTTTTATCAGACATCTCACTTCTTATATTAAAGAGAACTTTAATAATGTTAATACAAAGCATACTAATGCTGACAGTAAAAAAATTGCATTAAGAATCAAAAATCTTATCAAAAAAGAAAGAGGAAAAATGCCTAAAGTACATGTACAACTCGTATGAGCCTCTTGATAATCAAATTGTTAGTTAATGTTTTTGAACACCAGAAGTACCTATAAAATCCGCATAGGTACAAGAGGCAGTAAGCTTGCATTGATACAGGCACAGATGGTTGCAGACAGCATTGCAAAAGCGACTAACAATGGATATGTGATTGTTCCGATAAAAACTACAGGAGACATTGTTAGCGACAAACCTCTTGTAGATATAGGTGGTAAAGCTCTTTTTTTAAAGGAAATAGAAGAAAATTTATTAGCTGGCAACATCGACATTGCAGTGCATTCACTAAAGGATGTACCAGCATCTCTGCCAGATGGCTTGTGTATCCCTGCTGTTACTGAACGAATTGATTCACGTGATGCTTTTATTTCGTATAGCTATAAGGATATTGCTAGCATATATGCCTATGATATATCAAGTCGTATACCATTGATTGGTACATGTTCTAGTCGTAGAAAATCATTTCTGCAGAATTATTTTCTTAAACAACAGAGTCATCGCAATACACACCCTCAAGTTGTTGACTTGCGTGGAAATGTCAATACTAGACTGCAAAAACTGCGTGATGGTGAGATTGATGCAATAGTTCTTGCTGTGGCTGGATTACATAGATTATCACTACATAATGAAATTACAGAAATAATACCTGAGAACATTATTCTACCTGCAATAGGGCAAGGAGTGATGGCAATGGAATGTAGGGCAGATGATCATTACATCCATGACATATTACAATCTATAAATAATATTAATGCATACATATGCATTAGTGCTGAAAGGAGTTTTATGCTTGGAGTAGGGGGTAATTGTTGTACACCAATCGCAGCACACGCTTCAATATCATTTGACAATCACGTTGTTTTAACTCTGGTGGCAGCACTTGCGGTGCCGGATGGCAATGTCGTCTTTTATACAAAGAAAAAACATATATATTCAATGAATACACCCTTTAATGACATGTGTAAGAGTAGTGTGCAGAGTGAGTTTCTGCATGAAGTGATATCTGCTGCCACGGCTGTTGGCATTGCAGCAGCAATATCGATCAAACAACAAGTACAGAATTCATCCTACATAAATGTTCTCAATCAATTATGTCAATGGCATGTATGAGTTATTTTATCTTTTCTAGAAAACGTTGTTTCATATTAAGATCAGATTTGAATGTACCCATGAAATGTGATGTGTACATCACTGTATCTCTGTGTTTTATTCCTCTGTAGCACATGCAGTGATGTTTTGCCTCTATCATCACTGCAACACCATATGGATGTAGATGATCCCATATCGCCTGTGCGATTTGTGATGTTAATCTTTCTTGTAACTGTAGTCTATGCGCATATATTTCAACCAATCTAGCTATTTTACTTATACCAACAACTTTACAATTCGGTATATAACCAACATGGGCTTTTCCTATGATTGGCGCAATATGATGTTCGCAATGTGATTCTATTGATATGTTTGATAATATTATTATATCCTCATATCCCTCAATTTCAGAGAATGTTGTTGATAGAATGTGTTCTGGATCAACATTATATCCAGATAACATTTCAAGATAACTATCTATAACTCTTCTAGGTGTATTCATTAATCCCTCCCTGTTAGGATTCTCGCCTATCCATAGTAGTATTGTTTTGATTGCTTCCTCTGCTTGTTGTCTTGAAATACCATTTGATATTTGATTCTTAATTGCATCGTATTTTTTTGACATATTGTTATTCACATGTTTACAAACTAAAAGTGATGTTATTACACATGTTTCAAAAAATTTCTACAATTAATTACAACTGTTACTCATTTCTCAAAGCATATATTATGCACCATATCTAGTAGAAACGTTAATCACTTTGAGCATTGAAATATGATTTACTATCCCACATGTGTATGGTAATTAGATGTACATATGATAACCCTCCGTATTTAATTATAATAAGGTATTATGAGAACATTTCGTGGCCTCCTGAAGTTTGTAGCCATTCTAGCATTTATAGGTTTATCGCTATCACCACTTTACTATAGACAGACTACAAATGATGAAACAAACGACTTCAATGTAGTAAAGGCAAAGCTGAAACAGAATTATATCTTTAATATTACAAACCAATTGGGTAATGATAAATATAAATGCTTCAATGATAGATATATTCCTATAATTGAACCTGATGGTATTATCATAAAAGTTATGCATTTTTCTGGACCAAATTGCAGCTATTGCGTTGAAGAAGCACAAAATTGGGGAGAATTTCCGATTGAATTAAATACAATAATACAAGCTAGAAAATTGAACACTGGCAATGATATCTATGATAGACTGAAAATTGCAATTGTACATATAATGAGTATAGAATCATCACAGTCTGATAACGCTAATGAATTCATCAATAATTTAATGGGGCCATCTAGTATAAAAGCACCAAGTGAAAGAACGGCTGTATATGAAAGTATTGCTAAGTCACCAATCGCTGTGTGCGTTGGTACAATGCAACAGGACTTAATATCAGATATGCGAATCACACAGATACCATATGTTATTGTAACAATCTCAACAGAAATAGATGACGAAGTGTTATATGTGCATAGTGGCTCAATGCAGAAAAAAGAAATGAGAGAGATGGCAAACATAATAGCTAATGCTATGACGAAATACAGAAGATAATAATACACAATTAACTTATAAAAGAAATGGAATATTTGGAATATTTTATACCAAGCGTTGGTATCGGTTTCGATATGCATGCATTTGATCATGAAGAAGGTGAACAACAGCATGTAATGTTGTGTGGTGTTTCTATACCACATACACATTGTCTTACAGCACATTCTGATGGTGATGTCGCACTGCATGCACTGACTGATGCGATGCTTGGCTCTGTAGCTGGTGGTAGTATAGGTACACATTTTCCACCAACTGATCAGCAATGGAAAAACGCAGCTTCAATAGGATTTGTGAAATTTGCTCATGATCTGATAAAGGAAAAGAGAGGAAGAATATCAAATATTGATATAACAATAATATGTCAAGTGCCTAAGATTATGCCATATGCAACGCAGATGTGTCAGTACTTATCAAATGAACTGCAGTTGGATATTGATCGAATCAATGTAAAGGCTGTAACAACAGAAAAACTAGGTGCTCTTGGTAGAAAAGAAGGTATTGCAGCACAGGCTGTTTGTTGTGTGCTGCTACCAACTAAACTATCTTAATAAAGCTGTGCTGGTATACTGTGTGCACAGCCTATTGTACTGTTCTGCGAAGGTTCCACTGCTCAATGCATCAGATGTGCTAGCAGATTTTAAATTCTGATCTAATAAAAAAATCTCTTCAAGATTAATAGATGTAAAGAAGTTTGTAATCATATTAATAATATCTTGTATTAGCAGCTTTATGCTTCCTTTATTATCTAACCTTTCTTTAAGCTTATTTCCAATTTCAGACATCATATCTTCTACCCTTGGTGTGAATGTAAGATGAGTATTATGATCTAAACCAATATAACCTTCAATGTATGCTTTTTCTATAATGCGTGCAATTGTATAGGCATTATATCGCTGTATGAAATAGGCAATGTTACGCTCCAGTGCTTTCTGTTTTTCATAGTTAATTAGTTGTTTTTCTTGTTGTACATTGCGCAGTTCTACTTCAACTCTGAGCCTTTTATTTTGTTCACTTTGTAGATTTGTTCGTGCAGACGACAGCTCGCATCCTTCATGCTCCAGTGCTGCTGCAGCGTTAACAAGTGCAGACAGTAGTCTTTTTTCAGCTCTTCGTTCTGCATCACGTTCATATTGTAGATCAGATTCAACCCTTCGTTTCGCATCACGTTCATGTTGTAGATCAGATTCAACTCTTCGTTTCGCATCACGTTCGTCCAGATATCTATCTCGTATTATTCCTATGATGGTTTCGCGAATAGCAATGCTTTGATCTGGTGGTAGATTTCGCTTGTTTAAAAGTTCTACAATAATATCATCCACACTAGAAAATGTTGCGCTTATACAAATTGGTTCCCATTTCCTTGCGACGGTTGATGCACCATCAATATATGTATTTCCATTCTTAAATCCTTCAGCAAGATATAACAGTTTTCTGCATTTATCTGATGCAAGTAGCTTTTCACTATTTTCAAAAAAGCCTGCTTCATAAGCCTTTGCAAACATTTTGTGTCTTATTAAAGCTTGAGCATTAGCATATGGTTGAATTCTAATTTTGCCAGTATTATCATGATATTGCACATCAAATATTTCATTCAACTCCTTAAAATATGGTTTTATTGAATCTGCTATCTCACCAACAGTACAATCGTATTTAGCTCCTTCATCTTTGGTATAGCTTTCAGGTACAAATGATATAAAAGGTATAGTATTCTGCAACTCATCTAATGCCTTTGCAAAAGTCTTTGCTTCTTCAAACCGACATTTTAACGAATAAGCACAACTGTTTGATATATGCTCCTCAGTCGCAAAATCATCGTGCTGAATAGGTTGTATGTTATACTGTCGAGCCACTGCATTAACATTTGCAGCCAACATATGTATTTCTACAGCATCAGCATTTTGCGGATATAAAAAAGCCTGTATTGTGTCTTTAACAAAAGCAGCTTTAAAATTATACAGTATCCCTTCTATGCTCTTGCCAGTTGTAATACATTGCAACTGTTGCACCATGAGTTGTAATTGTGCAATGCAGCCTTGAATGCAAGCAAAATGAGCATGCCACTCTAATATGATCAAACATTTCTCATTTTCACCATCACATATTATACTAGTCAGGTATGCAACAGTGTGTAGATAATTAATTGCATGTTTTACTGCACTGATATTATCTCTCTTTATCTCATGTCTTATAGAACTATACAGACATTGAAATGAATGTTCACCATTTTGTGTTATTGTTGGAAATCGTGTGATCATTTCTTCACATAGTTCTTTGGCCTTTGTTTTCAACTCATCCCCTGTCATGTTCTCTGTTTCTAGAGGCTGACATTCGACAATAGAGCTTGGTTCAGGATTTGCAAAAAATTTATCTGTAAAAAAGATCCTTTGAGGAAAATAAAAATCGCTTAACATTATGGTATGTAATTATTTTGTTATGCTATAGTGAGCATGGTAACACCATATCCTCCCCTTTTGAACGATTGATATCACAACTCATCATATATATCAAGTTGACTTCACTCAAGACAGATGCTTTTTATGAAAAATCAATCCCGCTCAACACGCAACAAAAATGATGAGCAATTGGATGATACATCACTTCTCACCATCCATATATTTTAAAAATGGTATATCAGTTGTGACAACCATTTTTGTATCATCCTTGCCAAAGGTATTCTTATATGCTTCGATTGATCTATAAAACTCGAAAAAATCAACATCTTTACCAATAACATTTGATAGTATTTCTATTGCTTTCGCCTCAGCTTCACCACGAAGAGTTTGTGCTTGTTTCTTAGCATCAGCAATCTTAATTGTTTTTTCCCTATCTGCATCAGCTCGTATCTTATGTGCTTGTTCATCACCTCCAGCCCTAATCTCATGTGCTTCCTTTTCACGCTCGGTACGCATCCTAGCATAAACAGCATCACGAGCCTTTTCAGGTAATGCTAATCTTGTTACCCTGACATCAAGTAATTCAATACCGAATTTTCGCATTTGTGCCTTCACAATAGTGACAATGTCTGACATAATGACATGTCTTTTTTCTCCCAGTACATCACCAAATTGTACTCCACCAATTACTTCTCTTATTGCTGATTCTATCAATGCACTGATGCGTGTGCGCAAAACGTACTCATTTTTAACGGATGTAAAAAACAGGTATGGATCAGATATACGATATTTGCTAAAGGCTGTAAGTTTCATTGTTTTTTGATCACTTGACACTACTTCGCTGGAATCGCCTGCAGAGAAAACAATATTTTGAATTCTATTATCAAAGAACACTGTTTCCTGTATGAATGGTACTTTGAATTTTAATCCTGGTTCCATATCTCTACGCACAACGTCACCAAATTGTATCACAATACCATATTGACGTTGGTCAAGTATGTAAATGGAGTTTGCAGCCAGGAAAACTAACATGGCACTCAGAATACACAATATTTTAGCTTTTTTACTCATATGTATATTTATTCTGTATGTTTATTCTTGTCATTTCAACTTTGGAGATTTTTAACTACCTTTTTTGTTTGCTAACATGTTTTGTAGCGGTAATAAAGGTAGAGTTGCACCGCCTATATTTCTTGTTACCAAAATTTTATCCTTATCACGCATTACCTCCTCCATTGTTTCAATATACAAACGTTTCTTTGTAATATCTTTCGACAGTCTATATTCATTGTATATTGTGTTGAACTTGTTAGCTTGTCCTTGTGCATCTGCTATAACAGCTTCCCTTTCACCTTTTGCCTTTTCTAAAATTGCGTAAGCTTCACCGCTTGCCCTAGGTAAAATATCATTTTTATATGCATAGGCTTTATTAATAGATGTTTCCCTATCAGCCTTTGCAGCCTGGATATCACGATATGCATCTTTAACCTCAGGTGGCACATAACTATGTAGAATACCAAAATTGATCACTTCCATACCTGTTTGATATTCGTCTAGAATCCTTTGCAATATTACTGCAGCTTTTTTTTCTATACCCTGTCTTTGTTCGGAAATTGCTTCATGTAGCTTCACTGTACCCATTACCTCACGCATTGCACTTTCAGCACTGAGTTTAAGTGTGCTATTTTCAATAGGATTATCACGTATTTTAAAAACATAATTATATGCATCTTTTATTTTCCATTGTACAAAAAAATGCATATCTATAATATTCTCATCACCTGTCAACATACGACTTTCTTCTGGCACACTCAACTCGGACCTTTCAGCCTCATCCTTTTGCTTAAAAAATGCATTTTCAGGCTCAGCACGTGTGCCTATAACCTCTCTATTGATTTGTGTAACACTAACCTTTATTACCTTCTCTATTGGATCAGGTATCTTATAATTCAAACCTGGATAAGAGAGGCGATTGTATCTACCGAATCTTGTTACAACACCTTCTTGGTCTGTTTCCACTATATAAAATCCAGTTGATAAAAATGCTAATACTGGAAATAGTATAACTATTATTAGTAGTGCTTGTATACTCCTACCAAAATCACGACCATTGTTGTTCTTATTATTACCTTTAGAACCATTGTTCCACATGATGAATCCAAGCCCCTTCACATCATCTCGTGTTGTGCGATTTTTTTTCTCATTACTAGCTGTTTTATTATCACTTTGCTGGTTATCATCCCACGGATTATCAAAAGCATTATTAGTTGTTTTCAGTATGGACATATTGTTTTTTAATATATACTACTTCTTATGATTGATTTATATAAAGCTAACTAAAATGTATATAGATAAATACTTGTGAAATCAATAACCAATGAGTAGATACGACTTCACAAGGGTGATAATACATACTTACTATGCAAGATCATAATGAGCTAGAAGAATTGGTACGCAGTATTATATATCGTAATGCTCAAAATTGCCAATCCTTGTATCAATTTGAAAGGTTGTTTGTTAATAGTAACAAGCTGTATGTTTTTATTAATACTAATACAAACAATATAGATAGAAAATCTGTAGAAAAACTGACACAAGATTTAGAAAATAGTATCGACTGCGCATTAAATAAAACAAATCATAGTTTCATAAGAGAAGTTTACGTTACTGCTATTGAGTCAAAACAACATCATTTAAATGTACATACAAACACATCGCAGAAACAACATGAAAACGTGAGAAAGCAAAAAAAACAAAGAATACAAATACCAAATGTGAAGAAAACAATCATGGTGTGTTCCGGCAAGGGAGGGGTTGGTAAATCAAGTGTAAGTGCAAACATTGCTATGTTCTTACAAATGGCAGGTTATAATGTTGGTTTATTAGATGCTGATATATACGGTCCATCAATACAGCAAATATTTGGCATAACAGATAATCCCATAATACAAAATAATGTATTTCTACCACAGAAAAAACATGGCATTAACATCATGTCAATGGGATTTATTATGAACACAAACGATGCGCTTGTATGGCGTGGTCCAATGGTTACAAAAATGCTGTATCAATTATTGATGGGCACTGATTGGCGCCTTGTGAAATTACAGCTAATGAAGTCCGAGTTAGATTTTTTAGTAATAGATACGCCACCAGGTACAGGCGATGTACATCTTAGTTTGATAGAAAATTATATCATTGATGGTGCTGTAATAGTTTCAACACCACAAAAGCTAGCACTGTTGAATGCTCACAAATCTGTTGATATGTTGCACAAATTGAATGTTAAAATATTGGGTATAATAGAAAACATGAGTTATATCGTTTCAGATGAACAAAAAAAATTCATATTTGGTGAAGGGCATGTTGCGAAATATTCAACAGAACACAGCATACCTCTTCTAGGTACAATACCGTTCATACCTGAAATGTCTGCAGCATTTGATGCTGGTAATATGAAGTGGTGGCAAAATACAGATACTGCATATAAGTTAGTTATGCAAAATATTTGTGAGATCATTGTTAGGATGCTTAAATAACAATAATTCAATTTTTAGTATATGGAGATTTCATTAGCGGTTGATAAATACTGGGAAGATATTATGTCTGGCAATAGTTATGATGTAAACGTCGTCAGAGATATTGCTTCAAGAGTTGTTGAAATGGTTGATGCTGGCACAATATCAGTATGTGAGAAGGATGACTCTAATGCAAGTGAATGGCAGATAAATAGTTGGATTCGCAAGGCAATAGTCTTGTATATAAAGACTTCACAATCAAAACTAATAGTATTACAAGCATCTGATAGTAGCATTGCAATAGGATATGATAAAGTGCCACTGAAGTTTCATTCATGGACTGAAAGTGATTTTATCAATGCAAACATCAGAGTTGTGCCTGGAGCCATAGTACGCCATGGCGTACACATAGCACCACACTGTGTTGTGATGCCATCATTCATTAATATTGGAGCTTGCATTGGAACAGGTACAATGATAGATATAAATGTTACAATTGGTAGTTGTGCATACGTTGGTGAAAGATGCCACATTGGTGCTGGCACAACAATAGGCGGAGTATTAGAGCCATTCAGTGAAAAACCAGTAATAGTAGAAGATAATGTATTTATTGGTGCAAATTGCAGTGTTACAGATGGTGTGAGAATAGGTACAGGAGCAGTTTTAGCTGCTGGTGTCAATATATCAACGTCAACTAAAATATATGACGCTATGAGCGATATGATCAGCTACGGTTATATACCTGAAAATGCAGTTGTAGTAAGTGGTGCAATACAAAATACAAAACAATCATATATGTCATGCGCCCTGATAGCGAAATATGCAGACATGCAGACTAGAGAGCGTGTTGGTATAAATGAACTGTTAAGATGAGAGTAATAATTACTTTTCGAAAAAATTCAATTTATCAGTATTCAGTATGAGTCCAGATGGAAAGGTAGCTGTAATTTGAGAGTATGCTGTTAGTGTGACAAAGTATAAATATTTAATACTATAGTTTAACCAAATAAATCTAGGCAATGACAATTATTGGTATTGGTTGTGATGTGGTGCAGATTCCGCGCATATCAGCATTATATGCTCAGCATGGTGTGAAGTTTCTCAGACGCATTCTCTCAAAACACGAAATAGTACTGATGCCAACTGAAACGCAAGAAGCATATATAGCAAAGCGTTATGCTGCAAAAGAAGCCTTTGGCAAGGCTATTGGCAAGGGCATAGGAAAGGATTTTAAATTCAATGATATAGAAGTTTTGAAAAGCTGTGACGGAAAACCATATTTCAGTAATAAAACAATAGCTAAACTGCAAAATCTTTTCTTGAATGAAGCTGTAACAGCTCATGTATCACTTTCAGATGATTTTCCAATTGCAATGGCATATGTTGTCATCTCACACTAGTTTACAACTCATCTAGCACGTTTGTACTATCCAATATTTTCTTTATATATACAATGCTTTTAATTATCCTACTGACATCTGCAACGTCAATAACTGCTAGTGCACGCATTTCATCATTCATACCATTCAATGAACCACTTGTATAAACTTCACCTAATTTAGCAATGTTATTATTACATTCATCTATCGATTTCATTACAATATTCTGCACATTACCAACCTTGACCAACATGTCGCTGAAAGCTCCTGGTACACCATCAAGCATCTCAGCAGCTTTATGCACTTCATCCTTATTTATATTGCCATATTGGTCTTGAGCATTTCTAAGTAGATGCAATACACCAATTAGATCTTTAAAGCATTCTTGATCAGCTCTGTTGCCATATACATATTCCTCGCCATTGATATGAATTTTCAGTTCGAAATCATCACCAAGATAGTATTGAGTTGTTGGAATATTTTGCTCAACATTTGTTATATTAACTATATCATCCACTGCTGCTTCATTAGTGCGCGAGCCATTCCAAATATTGATATTAAAATTCATAGCACGCATTTCACTCTGAAGACGTGATAATATACTTTCACTACTTACATCCAAAGCTGGTTTTGCTGCATTACCTTGGTGGTTCGCAGCAACCGCAACAAGCTCACGTGTTTCAGTTGTTAAGTCAAAGATCCTTTTAACTGAAGCTTCTTGTGATTTTAGAACGTTCAACATCCACTCATAATTTGCTGCACTTTTATGGTTTGACATAATATCATTCTCAACCTGCATACTTTGATCTGCAGCTTTTGGATCCATCTGATAGTAGTGTTGATATTTAATGTCAGATGTGCTACTTGCTGCAATTTCATGCATTTTTGTTTTATGTTTATGTAATGAACGTGTTAGCTTTTGCTGCATTGCTGCATCACTAACACTGGTTGTAATGTTATGCATATGTATTAGAAAATATCAAAGATTATTTCGTTGACTGCCAATGCTATCTTGGTGCCCTTGGATAGGAAACTCAATGCATTTCTACATTGTGTAGCATAGATTATTTCATCATCCTTGTTAACACCAGTTTTTGCTGAAAGCTCATCTGCAAATGTATTTTGTAATTGTTCACTGTAATTTGTTTTAACATCAAAATTTATTGTCTTGATATTTGTGACACTCACAATATCCAGTGCATAGCCTTTAATTGTTGTAACTCTGGAATCAATATTGTCATTATCACTAAAATTTATCCTCTTACGTTCTAGATTCTGATAATCTGTAACAAAGGTTGTATCGCCAACACCAATGCTGAAAAAGATTGCTGGAGCATCTCTGTTAATATTCCCTCTTCTATATGGTTGCATCGTACCAACAGAAAAAGCATTCGGGTTTTTAATGATGGTATCATTTAACTTCACGTATCTAGCAACATTTTTGAGGTGATCTGCTCTATTATGTTTTGTAAATATGAATGCATCATTCAATCCGAATGCACTACAAAACCCACCACCGATGGATTTATTATCTGAGGATGTTATGTTACTCTCAAGTTGGTTTACTGCAACACCAGTATTTTTTAGCACACTCTCTATCTTGAGAAAACCTAATGTGTTTGTATCTGCAGTGGAAAGCTCTACACCATACTCATCTACAATCGATGCTTTTATAACCGAATTGCTAAGTGATCCACTTTTTATTGACACATTATCAGATGATGAAACAGGTTGGAATCTTTTATTTAAGATACCATTTAAATTCGATACATCAGTTGCTGTTGGTTCATCTATTTTGTAGTTAACAGTTGCTATGGTTTCAACACCATTAACTATTGTTTTCATATCAACCTTTACAGTGAGGGGGTAGTTTGCAGTATTCGGAATACTTATTTTTGGGCCGCCATTACGACCTGTACGTTCATAGGAGCCATTTTGCACAGTATAAGCATTACCTAAATTTGTAGTAGTGCTTAGTATCGCATTACCATTACTATCGGTTACATCCACACTATTAACATATAATTTCATATCCTGTACCCCATCTTCAAGAGTATATGCAAGTAGATCAAAATCCAACTCAAGTGTGCTACCAACAGTAGTATCACGAGATGTTGCTGCTAGCTGTATGTTGTGAAAACCATTAATATCTAATCTATTTCCATGTGATGCTGTTGTGAAATACCTATTGATTTCATCAACAATACCTCGCACATTGAATGCTCCTGGTATTATACTTGTTGAAAACGCCGATAAATCAAGCTGTAGTGCGGGAACTTGACCATAAAAACCAGTAGCAATTGGTGTGCCATCGTCTGTCATTGCATTAACTAGTATTTTACCATTCGCAATCATATTATCATACTGACGTACACCAACTGTACCAAGTAGCTCCTTCATCGGTTCGAAGCCATTGCCCCTATTGTGTATGATATTTATTTCTTTTGCAATATTTAAAGCAATTTCATCAACCGTTGCAGCTATCCTAGGTATTTCTATATCACGCAATTGCATAAGACCACTAACCAATCCTCCTGATAGATTATATGTCACATCAGAGCTTGGACCACCAGATACTAACATTGATTGTTGCTGATGTTGACCTGTAACTGATCTTGAAATTAGGTATATTGGATTGAGACTATTTTCCTCAACAAAATCTGTGATGCTTTTTGCAGGAGCATAGTCGAAACTATACAGTTGTTTACCTACTATCTCTTGCCCATTTTCCTTGAGAGCAACACGCAGTATTCTATTGTCATCATAATAATGTGTTACTTCAAAGTATTTAGAGAGTTCTTGCAGTGCTGTATTAATATCATCCTCTGTTTGGCTATACTGCACTGACCCATACTTCTGTGTCAAGCGTTTAGTACTCAGTTGATGCAGTGTCGACAATACATCATTGACACGCCATAATGACTTAGCAACCTCATGATCAGCATCATAACGCTCTTTATTTAAAGTCAGTGACAGGTCGCTAATATATCTTGCAATATTATTAGCCTTATCGACCATATCATTTCTCATGTTATCACTAGATGGATCAAGCGATAGGCTATTTATAGCGCCAAAAAAACCACTTATATGATTGATAAGACCTTGATCACTACCTGGTAGCGCAAAAGCATCTTGTATTCTCTTATAACTTTCAGTTATTGCGTTATACATTACAAACTGAGACTTCGCATTGAGCAATTGTTGCTGTAGTACTGTATCAGTTCTGCTTCTTATTGCATCAACCTGTACACCTTGCAGAGTATTCCCTGATATTGCAGCAGATGTATCAAGTATTTTTGTGCTGTAATTTGGAGTATCTGCATTTGTGATATTATGCATTGATACTTCGATTTGCTGCCTTGTTTTTTTTAGACCACTTGTGAGAATGCCTATTGTGTTATCTGTCATTTGAAGTCGAAGTCTGGATTTCGCTACATACTAGGTAGAAATCATAACCTAGTAATCTTAATACAAATAGTGTACTAAAAACCGTTATGTTTCTCAACAGTTTCATACATATGAATTCAAGAATTCGATGATAAGCATGACTTTAATATGAAAAGTGCTATCACTTTCACAAAAGTAGACTATTGCATCAAGAGGTTATACAGGTTAAGCCGCACCATGTTGTTCTAATTCCTTAAGCAAGTGACAGAGTCTACTTACCTTACGTGATGCAGTGTTAAGTTTTAGTACTCCCTTACTAACGCTACTCATCAGCTCTGATTCTGCATTCCTAAAAGCTAACGTTGCATTTTCTAGGTTTCCCTCAGCAACTTTACTCTTAAAATGCACTATAAATGTTTTGACACGATTTTTAATGCTGCGATTTCTAGCAGCTCTAACTAGCGATTGTCTGTGTGCCTTTTTAGCGGATTCATGATTTGCCATATTTAGTAATAGATATTCGTTTATATATAATATTTGTATAGACTAACAAGTTGACCATACATCAACTTGCACTTGACTGTCATCTTGAGTAGAACTCAATAACAAGATGTGGATCCATTTGTACTGGATATGGTATTTCCTCAAGCATTGGCACCTTCAAGTATTTTGCTGTCATATTATGTATATCAAATTCGCTGTATGATGGTATAGGATTATTGTTGGAAGATGTTGATTCTATTACCAGCACCATTTGCTTGGCCTTATCTGTTAACTCAATCACATCACCTGGCCTTAGAATGTAGCTTGGTATGTTTACCTTACGGCCATTAACCTTAACATGTTTATGATTCACAAACTGTCTTGCTGCGAAAATCGTTGGTACAAAACCGTTGCGATACACGAATGCATCAAGTCGTGATTCCAACAACCCTACAAGATTTTCACTTGTATCACCCTTTCTTCTCACAGCTTCCTTATACATGCCTCGAAATTGTTTCTCAGTAATATCACCATAATATTTCATTAGTTTTTGCTTAGCTAAGAGCTGTACTCCATAATCTGTTGATCTCTTGTAGCCCGTTCTACCATGTGCACCTGGTGGGTAATTTCTCTTGTCAGCACTGCAACCTGGTTTTCCCCATAGATTAACTCCAAGTCTTCTGGTGATTTTTTCCTTACTATTATGACGTCTTGACATTTATCTTCTATTTAAGTTTATTGTGGAAGTCCTCTCATATTTATAGTAATCAGCTGGTCTCTGTTTTACTTCCTATTAAGTTTTTATAATGTACTTTAGTATATAACATTAAAATCAGCAGTATGTCTAGATATTATTTACTTGCTTGCATCATATTCTGCAAACACTTCACTCCAAGTGCCTTGTGTTGCTGCTCTTGAGTATTCAGTTGCTCTATTTTCAAAAAAATTCGTATGCTCAGGTGAGTTCAGTACTTCATCCATCCAAGGTAGGGGGTTTTTCTTTGTTGCATACAGTTCCTTTAAATTAAGTTGCTTTAAACGTCTATTTGCAATATATCTAATGTATTGCTTGATATCTTCTGGTGACATACCTTCTATTGCACCACCAAACTCGAAGGCTAAATTGATAAAGGCATCCTCATGCTGTACAATCACATCACATGCTTCATATAAAAAGCTCTGTAGTTCATCAGTCCATATTTCAGGGTTTTCACTTACAAAGGTTAAGAATAACTTTATAATGGATTCTGTATGCAATGTTTCATCACGTACAGACCAGGTAACGATTTGCCCCATACCTTTCATCTTTCCAAACCTCTGAAAGTTCAACAACATAGCAAATGATGCAAATAGCTGTAGCCCCTCTGTGAACGCACCAAACACTGCTAAAGTTTTGGCTATATCAACCTTCGAACTAATATTAAATGTTTGCATGTAATCGTACTTTGCCTTCATTTCTTCATATTCCATAAACGCTCTGTACTCAACTTCTGGCATGCCAAGTGTATCAAGCAAATGAGAATATGCTGCAATATGTATTGTTTCCATATTAGAGAAAGCAGATAACATCATTTGTACCTCTATTGGCTGAAAAATTCTGGCATAATTTTTCATATAACAGTTGTTCACTTCTACATCTGCCTGTGTGAAAAAACGAAGAATTTGTGTAAGTAAATGTCTTTCTTGTTCTGTTAGATCATCCTTCCAATTCTTGACATCATCTGACATTGAGACTTCTTGCGGTAACCAATGCAGACGCTGTTGTATTAGCCATGCATCATATGCCCATGGATAATGAAATGGTTTATAAAATGGTTCTGCTGACAGTAGTGACATGATTTATGAAAATCCCTTTTATTATATCATAGTGAAGCTATACTATAAATTTCTTCTATATGCAAAATGCTTAAGGTTGTTTTTCATATTTAAATCCATATCATCTTTATGCCACTTGAATGTTAATAAATAATAATATACAATGCATTGCATCTTTGCTTTAACTTAGGCAATACATACCATAAAATCAGTATATTTAAAAATCCTTAAATCATTATGTCAGATAGTGTAATACAGCAATATATAAACTCTGGTAGCTCATCTCTTACTCGAACTGATAATATTACACATATATTAAATCTCATAAAAAGAGTGGCTAACAATGACACACTCATCGTTTTCGATGTTGATGAAGTGTTGTTGCATCCAAAGGATGCAATTCTCTCAGGAGATAATTCACGATGGTCATACCTTGACACTTATGCAGACAAACATAATGATGTTGTGATTGATTATGAAAAATTAGAAATAGTTTTATCGTTTTGCATTGAACGCACTAATGTTGATAAAAATATGCAAGATGTCATCAATTATATTGCAAATCAAAATATCAAAGCGCTCGCTCTAACGCATTGTGAGTTTGGTAAAATGCCTGCTGGTGGTAATGTGAATTATGCGAGTATTGAAGAATGGAGAGAAGGGGATTTGCTGAAGATTGGTATTGACTTTACAAAACTATCACAACTTAACACGGAATGTTATAGAGAGTTACTGCTCCTAGGAGATGGTGAAACAGCATTGCTATATAATGGCATTATATTTACAAATGGCAATGACAAGGGTGAATGTCTAGAAGCTGCTTTGAAAAATATTAACCTGCATCCATCAACCATTGTTTTTATAGACGATCATGTACGGAATCTTACGTCTGTAAGAGAATTTTGTGAAGACAGTAGTATTAATTTTTATGGTATACATTATACAGCTGCCGCACAAATCAATACAGAATGTAATGAAGCAAGGGAAAAATTACAACTGGAAACACTAGTTGAAGAGTATAGATGGCTGAGTGATAGTGAAGCTGATGGAATGTTGGATTTATGGGAATGTATTTTATTATATCAATAGTGAATGTATTGTCTGTATCAATGGAAATATAAAAGCTCTCATAATAAAATCAAAGGATTCTGAGTAATTTCATATATTTTTATGTTATAAATACTATATTTCTAAATATATCAAGAGCTCAAAAATGCCGATTTCAAGAGAAAAACTATATGATATGCTCGCGAATGCATTTGTTGATGCTGAGATATCACTTGTTGACATGGCAGGTGATGACAATCATTATGAAGTGACAATTGCTAGCAAAGAATTTGAAAATTTATCTCTCATACAACAACATAGAATGGTGTATGATGCATTGGGAAGTTGCGTGGGAAATGAACTACATGCACTTAAAATCAACACTAAAATAAAGTCGTAGGAATATTATGATAGATAACAGAATACAGCAATATATAAATTCAGATAAAATTGTGCTATTTATGAAGGGTACAAAGGAAATGCCAATGTGTGGTTTTTCTGGTAGAGTTATATACATTCTTGATCAACTTGGTATTAATTTCACGGTTGTTGATGTTTTACAGGACCCAGAAATCAGAGAAGGGATAAAAGTTTTCAGCAATTGGCCAACAATTCCACAACTATACCTTAATGGTGAATTCATTGGAGGATGTGATATAGTCACTCAATTGCACAGTGAGGGCAAATTGGAGAAAATATTGAAATAATGGGATATGTTAGTAGAATATTACTATAAGACACCACCATCTCAAAGGCAATTGCGTGTTGGTAGAAGCATACAGGAAATTATAGCAACTGCGATGCTACAAAATCATGAACTTCATGAAGCATTTGATAGTGTAGTGATTACCGGTGTACGGGTTACAGCAGACTTAAAAAATGCTACAATTTTCTTTTCAAGTTCACATCTCATAAATCAACATCGTGAGAATGAAGATACTTTACAGCAAAAACTCAATAGTATTAAATGGTACTTTCGTAGTATCATAGCTAAAAACATGAAAACAAAACATGTTCCGAATATTGTTTTTGCATATGATACAGTTGGAATGCAGGCATATAAAATGGAGACGTTATTAGATAATATTAGTGATATGAATGGTAAGAAGTCTACTATAAATGATTGAGCTTGAAAAGGATATCAACAAACTTGCTAAAACAATTTTAGATGGTGGTATCATCTGTATTCCAACAGATACACTATACGCTCTTTCATGCGATGCAACTAATCCTTCTGCAATAACGAAATTATATCAAATAAAAAACAGGGGTTATTATAAAAAACTACCAATATTTCTCAGGACAATTGAAGATGTTGATATGGTGTGTATTTTGAATGATAGTGCAATAAAGCTGGCTCGAAGATTTTGGCCAGGTAAGTTGACGATGGTGTTACCACTTAAAAAAAACATCAATATAATTAATAACACAGCAGAGCAATCAATAGCAGTGAGAATCCCAGGTGATAATGATATACTAAATCTTCTTGAGATATGCGGAGTACCACTCGTTGGCACAAGTGCAAATATTTCAGGAAAACAAAATATCAAATCCTACGATGATTTAAGGATGCAATTGCGTGATTATAACATGAATAATGTATGCATGGGTGTTACAATTAAGTGTTTTGATGTTATGAGAAAAGCCAGTCAGAACATAATACAACAATCCACAATAGTTGGCTTTGATGGGGTAGATCCGATATTATTGAGAGATGGTGAAATATCATTACAAGATATTAAAACGACTGTATCTAACAATTGAGTAACAGCATATGGAGGAAAAATCAAGAACAAATAGGAGGAGGGGACTGGTATTTCTTTTTCTATGCTGTCTAGAACATTATAGATCAGGCTAATGTATATAGCAAGATAGTACATACAGTTTTTATATACATGTACAATAAAAAAACACGCTAATATTACAAAAACATTACAATATACACGCCCTATCAGCGGGTAGTTTTTTTATCCTCTTCTACTCCCTCCCCCTTCTCATCTATCATTAGTATACCCGTGCTATTCTTTTCACAATCATCATATTGTCCAGTTTTTATTGCCCACATGAGAAAGAACAAACCAATTGCAGCTATTAAAATTGTAAGTGGTATTATATATATATAAATATCCATATACTTACTAGTTTGATGCCGTGAGAATATTTTGATTGCTGCCGATTTTTCTATCTACTTCTATTTGGTACCTTTTAAACATATTCATCTGTTTGCCATTGAGTTTCAACTCACCATCATCTGGTTTCATCACTGCGTTTGCAAGCATGATTGATGGATTGATCGGCCTGCCATTTCTATGCACTTCAAAGTGTAAATGTGCGCCTGTTGCTAACCCACTACTTCCAACATATCCTATTATCTCACCTTGTTTAATTTTGCTGCCAACAGCTTTGCCTGCAAATTTATCAAGATGTGCATAAAGAGTAGTGTATGTATTGTTATGACGTATTTTGATGTGATTACCAAAACCACTACGACCACTTACAGCTTGTGTTATCATGCCATCTGCTGGAGCATAGATTGGTGTGCCTCTTTTTGCTCTGTAATCAATACCACTATGCATTCTAACTCTTTTTAATATAGGATGTTTTCTCATACCAAAGCCAGATCCAAAAACTGGATTATGTACTGGATAGGACATTTTTAAGCCATCACGCCTATCTATTAAACTAATTACATCACGCAATATTATACCACTTTGCTTCACATAATGTGTAGAACCAGATTTTGTTTGATATCTATAGATTTTCAATTTTTTATTATGTAGTGATATGAACAGTAATTTACCAGTGTTTGTAGATTTGTTGTTCTCATAAACAAACTCAATATCATCACTACTTTTGATTTGTTTCCCAGTGCGTAAAAGATGTAAGATATTGCTCACATCATGTATCACACTTCTTGGTACATTTTGTCTTCTTACTGATGTGGCAAAATTCCGAGCTGCTACTTTTATTTTCACAATAGCACTTACTGATGATGATCTAACTAAAGCATCAAGGCTCGTTCTAGTATTGGCAGTGGTGTTTTTTGCAACAGGTGCGCTAATGCTATTATTATTTGATGCTGCTGCAGCAACATTGACATTGTATTGATTTTTACCTTTTTCCTTATTTATGAATATTAGTGTTTTATTATTGATGATTATTTTAACTGAGTCAGTACTATTATTATGACGTGATTTCAGTATTTGTAGTGTGTCACCACTTCTGATTTTTGAAAGGTGATATTTTGCGTTCACTGCAGTAGCAATGAGATGTGCTGCTTGTCCATCAATGCCCGACCTCAGCAATATATCAGATAATGTACCACCATCATTTACCGATGCTATTGTTACATTACCTAATTTTTTAATATCAGTTTTGCTATGGGATTTAAGTTGTATAGGTTCAATTGGCTGATCGTCAGTTGCTGGAATTGTTCCACCTTGGTTTGTGATTGCAGCAGTAATGGTTTTATCAAAAGTATGTAGATCTTTTACATCATTATTTAAAATACTTGCATCAGTTTTTATTTTTCCGTTTGCTGTAATAACAGCATAGTTGTTATCATGATCCGACTTGTATTCATAGTGCTGATGTGAGGTGTAACTATGTAAAAATAGATGTCCAAGTAGTGATGCTATAGCAAATAATACACAGTACCTTGATACCTGAGTGTCACCCAAGGAAACAACCTTTGTTTCACTATTGATTGAAATTTGTGAGACTGATAGTTGCATTACTTATGTTGTTTCAAAATCCACAGTTGTTGCAGTGTGCGTTGGCCATTGAATAGATGTCTGTTAAATGTACACTTCAAGTCATAATCAAACCACAGCACTCAAGCAAAAGGATGCTGCTCAGACACCTACCGCCACGGTAATACATCATCTAACCAGACTGAAGACTTGATTCCATACATGTAAAAATCATTACAGAAAAATTCGTAGCACTAAATACATAAAAAAGCTAGTGGTTTCAGACATAAATGTTTGATTTCTCTTGAAGTGAGTACTTTCATATTAGCTCTCCAAGGTCATTGCACAGATGCTAATCAACTTTCTTGTGTGGCAGGAGTGAGAGGACTTGAACCCCCAACCCCCGGTTTTGGAGACCGGTGCTCTGCCAGTTGAGCTACACTCCTAATTTTGTGCATAGATGCACTATACAATACAAAATGCCACAGTGCAATTCTAAACTTAGTCATCAATTCAATCAATAGGCTTTTCTTTATCATAACAATACCACTTTTTCTGATGCATATGCCACAGTTGTGCACTATGTATTTATTATTTGTATATATAATGCTGTTTGATAAGTAGTATTACATATCTTATTACTACTGACAGTATGATAATACCCAATGTGATAAGCAATAATGGCATAGCTATCAAATCATGCATTATACCACTCATCTTGAAAAAACATATAGCTATCAAGTATGCGGATATAGTATTAAAAACGCTGCTAAAAAGTGCTACATATATGCTTGTTTCTCTTTTCATGATTGCAAAAACTGAGACACATGGAAAATAAAGCATTATAAATAGAAGATAAGCAAAAACGGAGCTGTGACTGGTGAAATATTCATGCATTGTATCATCTCTACCGTCACCACTATCAATCTCATAAAGTGTAGTAAGTGTTGACACTACAATTTCCTTTGCTAAAACACCAGCAACCAGACCAACCACTGCAGGCCAGTTTTTTTCGTCTATACCCATTGGATGTAGTACTGGTATCAGTGTTTTACTAAATTTGACTAGTAAAGAATTCTTTTCAATTCTATCATATGCTGTATTGCTATCAAGTTTTATGGTCAGTATATCCACTGGGATTGATGAGAGCATATATAATAGTACAGATAACATCACAATCAGCCTACCAGTATCAAGTAAAAAGTGTTTGATTTTATGTAGTGTATGTACAAATATTTTTTTTATTTCAGGGATTTTATATTGTGGCAACGCAACTATTAAAAAATCATTAGATGTTTTTATGTTTAGAACACCATGTAATACGAAAGCGAAAGCAGCTGCAAGAAATACACTGAAAAAATACAAATAACATATGATAAGTGATGGCATTTCAGGAAAAAACTGTACTGCAAACAGTGTGTATACCGTCAATCTAGCACTACATGACATAAATGGCATCATCATTATTGTCAACAACCTTTGTTGTTTTTTGTCAATGAAACGCGTTCCAATGATTGCAGGTACATTACATCCAAAACCCATTATTAAAGGTATTATTGCCTTGCCTGGAAGACCTACTTTGGACATGATCCTCTCCATTATAATCGATATTCTCGTCATATACCCACTTTCTTCCATAAGACCTAAAAAGGTATACAATATAAATATAAGTGGTATAAATGATGCGAGTGTTTTCATACCACTACCAAAACCATATTGATATACATCAACTATTATCTCTGGTATGTGACAATATCTCATTGCGGATGCAACACTGTTTATTAGTAACATCTCCACTGCGGCTTCAAATCCATCTTTCAAGCTATCACCGATTGTTGTTGTAATAAAAAATATACTACACATCACACTAATGAATATCGGTATTGATAAAAACCTATGCATTAGGATTTTATCAAATAGGTCACTGTATCCAGCGTGATGATACGATTGATCAGCAACATTACAAGTTGCACTTATAGTGGCTGCTTCATCAATTAATTTCTCTAAAAACTTATCCCTTGAACCAACAATCGATGCATAGATGTCATTTGATCTGTTGCTTGAATTGAGCATATATTGTAAAGCAGAACATGATGTTCCATTGTTACAGTGTTTTATGCTCTCCAATTCATGCATGATATTATCCATATATTGCATTTCAAATTTCTCTCCATCATGGTCTAGACCATAATAATACCCCCTAACCTCGTTGCTAAGGCTGCGTATTATGCCATTTTGCTTCAAATCAACTCGTAACACTTTACACTTGAGTGCTTTAGCCAGAACATCTGTTTGCACATTCTTATCATCTAAGATAACTATCATCACAGGAACACCAGTCTCAAGCAATTCAACTGTCAGATATAGGTCTCTGTGCAGATGACGTAGATTAATGACATTTAAAATTAAATCTGCGTCCTGATGCAACAAAAAATCCTTTGTGATGACTTGATCAAGGGATTTTTCTGCAGATGCAGTAGGTAATTCAAGGATATTATTTATACCAGGTAAATCATATACTTCTATGTCATTTTGAAATAGCAACTTTGCATGTGTAACATCAACAGTAACACCATCCCAATTGCCAGTACTTGATTTCTTACCAGTTAGAAGATTGAAGAGAGTTGTCTTACCAACATTTGTACATCCAACTATTGCTATTTTCACGACCATAGATAATACGTTAAATTTTCTAGAACAAATTACGTACAACTATACTTTTCATTACATGATCACTCAAGGCCACCTTGCCATTATTAGTTGAAATAATTGCAATGTTCTTATTATACCAATGGGAAATTGATATTATGATATTCTCACGTATGCCAGCGATATTCAAATCTCTTACTGCGGCAATACTCAAGTGTATGCCTGATACGATTGCTTTTTTATTTATTCCGAGCTCATTTAACATTTGCATATTGTCATACATTCATACTATTTGTTACATACTAATTGTCAGTGTACATCCAAAAATTTGATAATGCAACTCATTCTCATTTTTAAAAACGAAAAATTATCTCACATGCTACTAAAAACAGTCAAATAAACGGAGTTCAGTCGTACACCAAAATCAGGATCTTAAGCCTCTTTAAAAGCTTTGTGAAAACTATCAACAATCGGAGAAAGCATATACTCAAGAAATGTTCTAGTACCACGTATTATGAACACTGTTACAGGCATACCAGGTTGCAATTTAACATTTGCATTTAATTTGCTGATCATATCATGATCTATCTTCACCTTCACGAGATAGAACTCTTGCCCTGTACGCTCATTTGCTATTTTATCTGCTGAAACATATGTCACCTCACCTGCGATGCGTGGTACAAGTCTTTGTTTATACGGATTGAGTTGTACTTTCACCAGCATACCGACATGTAAGCTGTTGATTTCATTTGGTGATACATATGCATCTATGATTAAATCATCATCTTGTGATACTATTTCCATAATCCTCACCCCCTGTGCTATCACACCACCGATAGTATGATACTGCATTGCAGTTACTATACCATCAACTGGAGATCTGATGATTGTGCGATTAAGCACTTCCTTTGCATTGTTATACTTCTGCTTTGCTTCCAAAAGAGCCACATGATTACCTCTATACTCTTCTTCAATTTTATTCATAAATTCATTTCTCACATTTAACAATTGCAATTCACCTTCCATAATTGTTTGTTCTGTCACTGCAATGTTTGCTTTCAACGCTGCTTCATGCCCTTCAAGTCTTTGTACCTCATTTTGTGCATTCGTGTAATATAACTTGTTCACAACTTCTTTTTTGAAAAGCTTTTCAGCATCTGCAGCATTTGCTTTAGCTGTTGCAAGTTGTGACTGTATCGATTTCAACTGTCCCTTTTCACCAGTTATCTTCTCATATCCTTGTTGTATTTGTTTTTTTATTGATTCGAGTCTTCCATTCAGTGCTGCTCTTCTCGTTTCGAAAAGCTGCTGTTGATTATTTATTAGTCTTTGAGCTTCCTGTGCATTTGGATCAAGATACTCACTCGAAAAATCTATTTTCTCCAAATTATTCTCTTCTGCTAGCAATCTCCTTTCTGTTGCCAACGCTGTGCGCAACTGCGATAAGATTATTTTAAAACTCGCTTTAGCATAGGTTGTACTTAGTTCTATTAATGGCTGACCTTTTTTAACAATTTCCCCATCTTTTACTAGGATGTTTTTTATTGTACCACCACCATCATGTTGTATAATTTTTCTATTACCACTTAGCACTATATTGCCAGGAGCTGTTATTGCACTATCAAGCGGTGCAAGACCCCCCCATACTCCAAAAAATAATATTGCTAAACCAACAATTATATAAGCAAATTTTACTGGTGGTGCTACTTGTGCTCCCAAGTCTTTTTTTATACTTATGAAATACTGTGATTTTTCCAACGATGTTGCAAAAAGGAATGCCTTGAGTGACCTCAAGAAACTTCTTACCTCACTGAAGCTTGGTAGTTTTGCAAATCCATCCGTTTTTTTAGTTTCCTCTGACATTACTTATACTATATAATATTGTTTTATTTCCCTCTGTATCGATCTCGATTTGTCACCCCTACAAAGGCTAAATTATGCATTGTGTTTTGGTTCAGCAAAAGTAGTATAACTATTAAAAAAAACACCATGTTGGCTAAAATTATGATTAATAAACTATTTAATTGCAATCTTCGTAAAGAAACATCCACATTATAACCTATGATGTTTGCAGAGATATTAACTATCACAGTCGAACATCTTTTATTTATTAACAGGTGCTGACATTAATTTTTGTACCTGACCTATCATTTCAGCTTTTGATCCAAATGCAACTATCACGCCATCCTTTACGATCATTATCTTATCAGCTAAATTTAGTATCGCAGGCCGATGTGATATTAGAACAGTTGTTATCTTTTGTTCTTTTGTAACCTCTATTGCTACAGCCAATGCCTGTTCACCAGCAGCATCTAAGCTCGCATTTGGTTCATCAAGCACAAGAAATTTTGGTTCACCAAAAAAAGCTCTTGCTAGACCAACCCTTTGTTTTTGTCCGCCAGATAACACTGAACCATCTTGGCCTATTTCTGTATCGTATGCTTTTGGCAGTTGTAATATCATATCATGTATTCCTGCAAGTTGAGCTGCCATCACAACAGCTTCAGCATTAGGTTTTGGATCCATTCTAGCGATGTTTTCCTTGATAGTACCACTGAACAATTCAACGTCTTGTGGTAGGTATCCTATATGTTGTCCCAATTCATCACGTTTCCAATCTTTTAAACTAGCTCCATCTATTCTCACAGAACCGATTGTTGGCTCATAACAACCAACCAACACCTTAGCAAGAGTCGTTTTACCTGATGCACTTGGCCCCACTATAACTAAAGTTTCACCTGGATTGATATTGAATGTCATTCCCTTAAGAATATGCTTTTGCATTCCTGGCACTGCAAAAAATAAATTTTCTACTTCTATTCTACCTTCTGGTGCAGGTAGTGACATATTATCTTCGTTTTGATTGCTTGTAACGAATGATGCACTAAGCCTTTCATACGACTTTTTACAATTAACATATCCCTTCCATGATGTTATCGCCACTTCAAATGGTGATAGCGCCCTACCAACGAGTGATGAACTTGCAATAATTGCTCCAGATGAGAACTCATTATGTATTACAAGATATGCTCCTACACCTGTCACTGATATCTGGATTATAGTTCTAATTAACTTTGTAATTTCTGCAAACACAGCCTGTCTTTCAACACTAAGTGACTGTGTTGTTTGAACCTTCTTATTGAGCTTCTGCCATGATCTGATAACATTTGGTAGCAACCCCATAACCTGTACCACTTCAGCATTACGTGCAGACTGCTCAACATAACGCATGCTCTTTATAAAATTATCATTGTTCGTATCTAGTAGTGGTTTTGTTGCACGATCTGCTATAATACCAAGTAGTATCAACAAAACTCCACCTATGATTGTAAGAAATCCCATTGCACTATGTAACATGAACAAAACTATGAGGAAGATAATAGCCCATGGTACATCCATGATTGCCACCAATCCTGGACTTGTAATATATGTTTTGATCGTTTGTAAATCTCGCATTTGTTGGCTATTTGCATTTCCCTTAGAGACAAGTGATGCATTGACTGAACTAGCAAATACTGTTTCTGCTAGTTTTTTCTCAAACCAACTACCCATCCTATTCATTGCAAACGCCCTCGCCCCCTGAAGCAATCCTAACAACACTAGAGCAAGGATTATTACAAGTGTCAATAATAGTAGTGTGTCTAGGTTGCCGCTTGACAGCACTCTATCAAGAACTTGCATTGAATATATTGGTGTTGATAAAAGTAACATATTTATCATACAACCAAAAAATAATATGTACTTCAACATGACCTTGCATGCTAAAAGTCCCTCTTTAAGAGGAGTTGTTTGTTGTTTGAACAACATGGGGTTTATTTGTTGCATCTTATATATTTTCATTATTTCCGTCGAAAGAGTCGCGTTACAACACCATGAGCCTACACTCTTTATATTAAGAATGTGTTTATATCAATATAGAGCTCATACGCATTACTTATTATTCACATGAATTGTGTAACTGATCGCTCCCACAGCATATAAGTAAATTTACTCCTCTGCATACAGTATTTATTATAGCATAATCTGCTTTAAATTTCCATTTGATCATGCAATTGCGAACAAAATGGATAATAAAAAGGTTGCAATTTTATCCAACTTGTTGCTAAATTATTGAAGACAAGTAATTGATAACATCGCATAGTAATGCATAGCAGTTCATACCTCTTCAGCCTAAATACTCCTTTCATCGAAGAAATATACAAAAAGTATCTCAATAATCCAGACAGCATTGATATTTCATGGCACAAGTACTTTGAATCAATCACTCCACATGATCAACATACTAATCAGTATGCATCCCAACCAGTACATACAGTTCAACCAATAGCGTTATCTGATCACGCTGGATGGCTAATTGACTGCTATCGAAGGTATGGACATATGCAATCAAATCTTGATCCACTTGGTATGCAAGAGATCAATGCATGTCAATACATTGTACAAGCGGATATACAAACTGATGTACCAATCGATATTCCAAACAGATGTTACTTCTTGAAGTCAACTATGGCATTTAGTGAGTTGTTGGAGACTTTAAAAAGAACATATAGCGGAAATTTAGGGTTCGAAATAGATCACCTTGAAAACATTGAAGAAAAAAATTGGTTTTACAAGGAAATAGAAGGTTGTGCAGGACAAATCAGTAACATGTTCACAACATATGATAAACAAGCATTTTTGAATGTCTTAATAAAAACAACTCTGTTTGAGCAGTATTTGCATACGAAATTTGTTGGGGCAAAAAGATTTTCTGTTGAAGGAAGTGAAACTGCAATTCTTGCGCTACAGGAAATAGTCAGACTAAGTGCAGTAAACGGTATAAGTGAAATTGCTATAGGCATGGCACATCGTGGTAGGCTGAATACACTAGTGAATGTTTTACATAAGGCACATAGTCAAATATTTGCTAGTTTTATGGGATATACTACCTACTCTGCATTGCCTAGCTTTCTTGGTGATGTAAAATATCATCTAGGATATAGTAGTGATATTAAGGTTGATGAATCAAATGTTCATATTTCACTCGCTCAAAATCCATCTCATTTGGAAAGCATCAATTGCGTTGTGATGGGTAAGGTCAGAGCAAAACAGGATCTGTTGAATGATACTGCAAGAGAGAAAATAATAAGTGTGTTAGTACATGGTGATGCATCAATCACGGGACAGGGATCAGTAATGGAAGCATTATCAATGAGTAAAATTAGTGCATACAATACAGGTGGTACCATACATCTTATAATCAATAACCAAATAGGCTTCACAACAAACCCGTCAAATGATAGGGGTACAAGATATTGCAGTGATATTGCAAGAGGATTTGACATGCCAATTATACATGTAAATGGCAACGATGTTGAAGCAGTAGTATATGCAGTAAGACTTGCTATGGCATACAAAGTACGTTTTAAGAAAGATATTTTTATAGACATTGTTGGCTACAGAAAGTATGGACACAATGAGGGTGATGAGCCTGCCTTCACACAACCATTAATGTATAAAAAAATTTACTCAAGTGAATTTAAAGATGTGCTAACATCTTATACTGAACAATTAATAGAGAATAGAGATATAACAAACGCTGAAGTACAAGAAATAGTACAAACGTATACTGCACATATGGATGCAGAATATACAGTTGCAAAACAATTAGCTAGCAATCCAGTAACACCAATAGATAACATTACAGTTGATAGTGTATGGAACAGTTATTATACAAAACATCTTGCATTGGAACAAAAAATATATTCGTTATATAAACATACTACTAACGACATTGGATGTGTTCACCTTGGTGATGTTGATATAACTTTATTGCAGAACAGTGAAACTGGTGTTGATATAGAGATATTAAAATCACTTGGAGTGCAACTTGCAGCTACACCAGTTGAGTTCCATCTCAATGGAAAGATAGCAAGACAATTCGAAGCCAGAAAAAAAATGATGGCAGGCGGCACAGATATAGATTGGGGAACTGGTGAGGCGCTGGCCATTGCTAGCCTCATTATAGAGGGTATTAACATCAGATTTACAGGACAAGATGTCGAACGTGGTACCTTTTCACATCGTCATGCTGTGCTTACTGATCAAGAAAATGGTAGTAGATATATACCTTTTAATAACATTCATAATCCAACCCCTGGTAATACAACAGGCAATATATATATAGCAAATAGTAGTTTATCTGAACTTGGTGTGTTGGCATATGAATATGGATATGCTACATCAAATCCACAATCTCTCACGATATGGGAGGCGCAGTTTGGTGATTTTGCAAATGGTGCACAGATGGTGATAGATCAATACATATCTGCAGCAGAAAGCAAGTGGGGTATACTCAATAATCTTGTGATGTTATTACCACATGGATATGAGGGACAAGGACCGGAGCATAGTTCTGCAAGACTGGAAAGATTCCTGCAAATGTGTGCCCAGAACAACGTTCAGATATGCAATTGCACCACTCCAGCTTCGTTGTTCCATGTTTTGCGTCGTCAAGTTCTGCAGGATCTACGCAAACCACTTATCATTATGACACCAAAATCCTTACTAAGACATAAACTGGCAGTCTCAAAGATTGAAGACATGTCAAAAGATAGCAGATTTCAACCAGTTATATGTAGTTTTGATGCTACTGAGCAAGATAACAAACCTCATAGGATCATATTCTGTAGTGGTAAGGTGTATTACGATTTACTTGAACATAGAACAAAAAGTCAGGATACACAAAGCATTGGCTTGGTTAGAATAGAGCAGCTATATCCTTTCCCCATCGTGGAGATCAGTAGAATAATCGCTGCTAATCAAAATGCAGAAATTGTATGGTGTCAGGAGGAACCTAAAAATATGGGAGCATATTCATTTGTAAAACCATTATTGGAAGACGCCATGTCTACATTCAAGCATTCATTGAACAAAGTGAAATATGTTGGTAGAAATGCTACTGCAACAACTGCAACTGGTTTCTCACGAATACATCAGTCTGAAGTGGAAAAATATTTGAACGATGCATTCGCTAATTAAACAAAACGACTTGTAATACAAGGACCAATAAAATTAATTTGAATTAAAATGATAACAGCGGAAATTTTAGTACCAGCATTGGGAGAGTCAGTAACAGAAGCAACTGTTGCTAAGTGGCATAAGAAAAAAGGTGATCATGTGAGAAAAGATGAGATACTTGTTGATCTTGAAACAGATAAGATCACACTTGAAGTTACAGCTACTGAAGATGGCATCGTTGATGAAATCGCATACAATGTTGGAGCAAATGTTTTAATAGGTGCTGTATTGGGTAAAATTGCTGTTGTGAAGGACAGTAAAGTACAACAATATGACACAACACATCAGAATACTGATATATTAAAAGGAGAAAAAAAATATCCATCACCTGCTGCACAGGTCATAATGGAAACCAATAACATATCTCATGATAACATTAATGGATCTGGCAAGGAGGGTAGAATAACAAAACATGATGCAGCTCAAGCTGCTGCGCGCTTGACACAGCAAAGTTCACAAACATCAACATCAAAACAACAAACACCTGATGTGAGAGAGAGTAGAGTGAAAATCAGTCGTTTGCGCCAAACAATATCAAAACGTTTGAAAGAAGTGCAAAACACAGCTGCAATTTTATCAACATTTAATGAAATTGACATGTTTGAAATCATACAGCTGAGAAAGGACCATCAAGAAGAATTTCAAAAACGCAATGATATAAAACTTGGTTTTATGTCATTCTTTGTTAAGGCTGTTGTTATGGCACTTCAGGAATTCCCAATTATCAATGCTGAAATCAATGGTGATGATATAGTGTATAAGCAGTTTTACGACATAGGTGTTGCTGTTGGTACTAACAGTGGTTTAGTTGTACCAATAGTACGTAATGCTGATACACTATCATTGGCTGACATTGAAAAAAACATTGCAGCTCTGGGTAGAAAGGCTCGTGATGGCAAATTATCCATGGCAGAAATGACTGGCGGCACATTCACTATAACAAATGGCGGTACATATGGTTCATTGCTTTCAACTCCTATTATTAACCCACCACAATCTGGCATACTAGGCATGCATAATATTGTACAACGTCCTATAGGTTTAAATGGTGCAATTGTGTTACGTCCAATGATGTATGTTGCATTATCGTATGATCATAGGATTATTGATGGTAAAGAAGCAGTGCAGTTTTTAGTTAGAATAAAGCAATTATTAGAACAACCTATGAAGATGTTGTTGCTAGTATGAATATTGAAGTATCATCCAACAACAAAGCAATCAATCTGGGGATGTTAATATTTAAGAAAACAATCATAACAGCATTGGTTGTTGCATTATTTATGTCGTTATTGCTTACAGAATTAGTAATGGATCACATTAGTAGTTATAGTGTTATAAAATTAGTTATATTTGCAGTTGAAATTTTTCTAGTGACTGCTACCATTTTATTTACATCACTCTACACATGGAAGGATTACACTCATCAATGTCCAGCCTGTAAAACAAAATGGTGTTATGTCAAGAGTGATAGTATTGTAACTAAGAGCTCAATCAAAAAATTTGGTTTCATGAAGTGGTTTATAATGATAAGTGTTTGCAAGTGCATATATACATTTGTGTGTAATCGATGTGGATATAAAAATCATAAAAAAGTAACATCATATAGTTTTGAGAAATGAACAAGTTTGATATAGCAATAATAGGTGGTGGACCAGGTGGATATGTGACTGCAATCAAGGCAGGACAAATGGGCAGATCAGTTGTATGTGTAGACAATAGCAAAAAGCTTGGTGGCACATGTCTCAATGTTGGATGCATTCCATCGAAGGCTCTGCTTAATATTACACATAAGTATTGTGAGATGCTTTCAGCTGAAAAGCTAGCGCATTATGGTATAAGTTGTAACAATGTACAACTTTCACTTGAACAAATGATGGTATATAAAAATAATATTATTGCAGACCTAGCTAAAGGTATTCAAGGCTTGTTTAAAAAAAATAAAGTTACATACACGAATGGTACAGCATCATTTGTTGATGCAAAAACATTAAATGTGCGGTCACTTAATGGTGATGTAGCTCAAGTCACTGCAGATCATATAATCATTGCTACTGGTTCATCACCAATGTCATTACCTAACATTACTATAGATGAAAAGAGAATAGTATCATCAACTGGTGCTTTATCATTACAATCCATACCAAAAAAAATGGTTGTGATTGGTGCTGGAGTGATAGGCCTAGAACTTGGATCCGTATGGCAACGTCTAGGTAGTGATGTTACTATAATTGAGTATGCTGATGCAATACTTGGTAATGCAGATCAAGACATCTCAAATGAGGTACAAAAAATCCTCACAAAGGAGGACATTACATTTATTACAAGCACACAGGTAACTGATGTAACATCAGCATCTGATGGTACGCTAGATGTTAAGTATAAAAACAGGAACAGTTGTGAAAATGGATCAATAGCGAATGTTGATATTGTACTTGTTGCAGTAGGTAGAAAACCTAATATCTCAGGATTAGGATTAGATAAAATAGGCGTTGTAACGAACAAGGGTGGGCAAATAGTGATCAATGAAAAGTTTGAAACAAACATAAATGGAATATATGCGATAGGTGATGTCATAGCTGGTCCCATGCTGGCGCATAAAGCATCTGAAGAGGGCATTGCATTGGTTGAAATGCTTTGCAGTGAGAAAATAATACATATCCATTATGATGCTATTCCTAATATTGTCTATACAAGTCCAGAGATAGCAATAGTTGGCAGGACAGAAAGGCAACTTCAATCTGAAGGCACACAATACAAAGTTGGAAAATTTCCATTTATTGCTAATAGTAGAGCAAAGGTTAACAATGATATGAATGGTTTTGTAAAGATTATGACTTGTGCGAAAACTGACACAATATTAGGTGCTGCAATAATTCATACATCTGCTGGTGAGATGGTGCATGAGCTAGTAGTAGCTATGGGCTTTAAAGCTGCATCGGAAGATATTGCAATGATCAGTCATGGACACCCAACCCTTAGTGAGGCTATAAAGGAAGCTATGATGGCTTGTTATGATAAACCTATCCATATGTGATTATATGCATTGATATAGAGTTTTGTTGAAGCAGCAACAGATGACTTTGATATTAGGAAACTAGTGGGAGTAGATGATACTAATATATTACGAATATATTGCTTGCAAATTGATAGGAATGATTTGCAAGTACCAAAGTTGTCAAATACAATACTATATTGATTAAATTTTTGATATTAAGATTGTAATTTTCTATTCTGTGTGCTTCCATTCATCACAATAAACGTGATACTATAAATTGTATAATAGTATTAGTGCATCAAATGTATATCAAATAAGACATGCAAGTTGATTCAAACGTATCCACAAATTGTTATCATCAACTCAATATAGTTGAAGAGGCAAAAAGCTGGTGCGGTACACAATTTCACCCCCAAGGAAGAAAAAAAGTTATTGGGTGTGATTGTATCGGCTTGATACTAGGTATTGCAAGTGCTATTGGCGCACGATCTCTCACTGGACAAACGTGGTACCAGCTTGATATTAGGTGGTATGACTGTTATCATGATAGTGAACTTTTAATGACAGAAATGCCAAAACATTTTCATAAAGTGTTTGATAGAAGGGAAAATTTAGGCCAGAAAGTTATGGATATAATATCACATGGTGATATATTGTTAGTTGCATTGAACAAACAGCAATTTCATGCATGTATAGCTAGTGATATATCATGTAATAGAGTGAAGATAATACATAGCTGTGCGAGTTTGGACAAAGTTGTAGAGCATATAATGCCGCAGAGCTGGATATACAATATAGTATGTGTTTTTAGAATGCATGTATATCCATATGCAATACATAATAATAAATTAGTTAATTGTTGAAGTGCAATCAGATAGGTTATCTATTAGATAATTCAATCTAAAACATTAATATTATCAAGTATTATTTGTACAAATGGTGACTCGAAGAAGTTTTGCTCAAGTTGAATTGTGGCCATATTGTCTTTAAACTTTATAATGCCTATTTTGATGCTATATGGAGTAATACCATCCTCACCTGATGTGATTACAACATCATCATCGTGGATCCCAGACATATCACTCAGATAATTGATTGTCAGTACAATAACACTTGCTTTGTTATTATAATTTGTGTTTTTTATGCTTGAACCAACAATACATTTTTTCTGTGATGGTAAAATCATTGCAGCAAATCTTATCGAATCTTCTCCAATGAGTGTGACAATGGAAAAGGTATCATTTGTTTTTGTGATGCGTCCTACGATACCATTGGTGTTCATAACAATATTGCCAATCCTTACACCATCATTTTGTCCTGCAGATAACACAACAGCTCTTCTACCATTATGATGCGTTATTTGTGAGATTCTTGTTGTAAGATATTTGTATTTGATGTTATCTACAAAGTTTATGGATTCTTTTAACATCAGGTTTTCTGCTTCAATGATACTATGTTGCTGCTGCAATGCTTTAAGTCTTTTTACCATACTAACATCATATGTATTATTAGAAGGCTTTTGTTCGAAATGCTCAATAACTAGCAATGACAGATCAGATATCGCTGCATAACATCTGTCCAATACTGATGTTGTTATAGAATATACATTGTATGTTGCAGCATAGAAGGTGTTTTTTATGTCTAAAGGTAACACATCGGAGTTGACGATGTATATACCAACTGCTAGTGTGAAGAACGTAAGATAGGTTCTGGTTGCGTTCACAGCATTGGTTGTGAAGTTGATGGCTTTGTCCAGCAATAAGCTAATTCGCGATTTTACTCTAGTAGTCCTTACCAAAACCAACCTTCATTTAATACTGTTATTACTTTTTCTCAAACACTTTATATTATATAACATGAATGAAGACAATATCATATGATACAAACAACATTTTCGCGAAAATACTAAGGAATGAGATACCCTGTACAAAGGTATATGAGGATGAATTCTCACTTGCATTTTATGATATCGATCCTGCCGCACCAATACATGTGTTGGTTATACCAAAAACACCTCATGTGTCATTCGATGATTTCTGTAATAATGCAACACAAAACGAGATTCATGGTTTTTTCAGTGCAATCACTAAAACCATTGCAATACTTGGCTTGAACAGGAAAAATGGCTACAGATTAATAACCAACTGTGGACCTGATGCACTGCAAACAGTTGAGCACTTTCACGTACACATACTTGCCGGCAAACAACTTGGTTTGCTTCTATCAGATGATAATCAGTGATGATAATTTTGATGCAAGAAAGAATATAAAAGAGATGATGTTGGTAGAATAATCATATGTGCCTTGTGCATCGCAACACCCTCGCAACATTTAGTGTGTTACTTCGTTTCATATTTACAACAATTTATTATCCTGCCATACAATACCATGTAAGGTATTGCAGTATGCAACACTCATAGCAGCATGAAGAAAGCATTGAATCCCTCTCATCACTCCTCTACATGCTGCCACCATAAACACTTAAATAGCAATCCACTTTGCAATCCATCCACCGTTATATTAATTACAAGGCACAACCTGACGCCATCCACTACTTTTCTGTCAATTCCAACTTAAAAAGGTATATCGTCATCAAAATCTTTTGAGCTGTGCTTATAATGCTGCTCTTTAGATTCACCATTATCATAGCTTGCTTCATCCCTATTACTAGGTGAGCCTAACAATAACAATCTACTGTCATATGATTGCAACAATATCTCTGTTACATATTTGTCAACATTACTTTGATCCTGCCACTTACGTGTTTGTAATGATCCTTCAACATATAGCCTACTTCCTTTGCGTACGTTATTTTTCACTACACTAACCAACTGTGGTATGAAAACGACAACTTTATGCCATTCTGTCTTTTCTTTTTTTTCATTTGTGTTTTTATCACGCCAAACATCAGACGTAGCCAGTGTGAAACTAGCTACCTCTTTACCGTCGTGTGTTGTCCTGATATCAGGGTCCTTACCAACATTTCCTATGAGTGTTACTTTGTTTAAAGTTGTCGCCATAATTTTTTCTTTACAATATTTGATACTGATTTGTCTATACTGTTTTATTTGATTGTATTCAAGTCACTAACTACGAATTACAAAACCATAAAACATCACATGAGGAGAATAATAAAAAAAACATGTTTATGCAAGACATAATGATTGCAATCATGGAAAAATCATTTCATTACTTAATTACTTCTTCTAGCTCCCTATTTATTTTGACTGTTCTTAAGATGTTTATAATGTCCTGATTTTTAACACTCAGCGCGACTGCAACTGCGCTTTGTCCACTATGATTTTTTGTTGTGAGACTTGCACCATTATTTAATAATAGTGACACCATCTGTACATCTTGACACCTAATGGCTATCATTAATGGCGTATCTCCTACATTGCCATTGTCATCATGACAGTTGATATCTGCGCCATTTTGCAATGCTCTTTGTACTGCTTCAAATGTGCCCAATCCAACAAAGTCTATCAATGCTTTATTCATATCTTGATAATTTGAGACCATTATCAATGAGATGTTCGTAAGGTTAGACTTCATATAGTCAGATGGACGTCTACCATATTTGTCCTTGGCTGTAGCATTTATACCTGCAGACAATAATACTTCTATTGCTTTGGCATTGCTCATACTCACAGCAACGTGTAGAGCATTTTGACCATTAATTGTTGTACGATTTATATCAGCCCCCTTCACAATAAGATACCTAAGAGCTTTCATACGATTGTACTTGACTGCGTACATTAACGGAGTATAGCCACTTGATGTATCTTGTGCATTAATATTAGCCCCCCTTTGTAATAGTGAATTAATTCCTTGTATATCATCGCTCTTTATAGCACTGAAAAGTAGGCTTGTATATTCATTTTGATAGAAAACTTTTGGCAAATGTCTGTTATTATCACTGTAATGTTTCTTGTTAATTGCAGGAGGTAGTACAACATTTCTGTAATCATATACTGGACGATTGAATACTTCATTATCTAAGATTATCTCTTCAATAGTTATATCTTCTTCTGATTCGCTCTTTGTTTGCTTCTGGCCAGCAGATTTTGTCTCCACACTCTCAGCACTATGTTTTTTAGTTTTGCTATCATTAACAGGACTGCTACTAATTTTCTCTTGTTTGACATCTTTGATTTTTACCACTTCATTGTTCTCAATAGAAGGCTGCTGCTCTGATTTTTTAGCATTGCTTGCAGGTGTTCCACTCTGAGACTTACTATCCTCTATTTTACTGAAATCAACATATGATTTCTGCTCAACATTTGCTGATGGTGGTATTGGTGGTGGAACCCTACTAGCACCTGCTGATATTATATTAGTATCTTTTTTATTTTGTAAACTTCCTATAAAAGTTCCATCAGAGCTGGTTGTAATTGATGTAAAACCATTTTTCTTTACACTTGCAGTGTAATTATCATCATTTTTTGATGTTTTCATTTGCTGCTGATTGGTGTTTTCATCTGTAGTTGTTATAATATTATCTTCAGGGAGTTTTACCTTTATTTGCTGCTGATTGGTGTTTTCATCATTTTTTTTATCTGAAGCAGTTGAGTTGAAAAGGTGCTGCTTTTCAAATGTTTGTGCATCATCAAATTTCGTTATTGCGTTTGAATCGATATAGATTTTTTTATATGATGTGTTATCATGCTGAACTCCAAAATATTCATCACCAGCAAATGTAACGTTAAAATTAATGCTGCATAACCATGAAAAAAAAGATACTCTGCTAATAATCACTTTCATCATACTATAATCAAGTTTTGCCATGATAAATGAACTCATAATATTTTTTTTGTCACTCAACACTCCTAGCTTTCTCGTATAGAGTTACTATCGTACTATAACTGCCTCACCATTAATTGCCTGATGCTTATGCAACATAGATAGATATATTATTATAGCTGTATGTATGATAATATTCATACTCCTAAGACGCAATAAGTTTCATATCACTACTAATTTTAAAGTGGTAAAATCATTAACTCAATGTTGTATAAACATCAAATCGTTCAATCTGCACATTTTATAGTACTTACTACTGCAAAAATATTGAGTGTTGTAAATATAGTAATATAAACACCAATAGGAAATATGGATCCTGTAGTGTGAAACATCCATAAACATAATACAGGAGTTATTTTACCAATACTACTACCCAACGCATTACTAACTCCCATGATAACATACTTATCACAAGTATCTTTGAGAAGATCTTTGTAATATACATTTTGTACCATAACAATAATTGTACCACATAATGCTATTATAAGTCGCATTGCCGTCACAACCACCAAGCTGTTAAAATACATCATTATTGTGAACATGAATGCTGCAATAATCGATAAACAAGCACAACTAAAAATGATAATAGTAGATGCTGCAAAGTTTATTGATATTTTTGAATAAAGTAGCAAAAGTACACCATCAAATATTAATAGTAATGTGTTATATGACATCATTGTTGCTACAGATATACTTGGATTAATAATTGGTATTAAAGTATTCATTAAAATAAATGGCACTGCATATGTTATGTGCCCAATACCAATATTCAGTGCTATAACAAACAGCTCATACTTATTTTGTAATATAATAGTTTTCATAGATGTATAGTTGTAATATACTATACCTGTACAAGTTTTAACACCTTGTATTCGCAACATATATCCAAATATACCAGTACAACCACCCAGTATAAAACATATTCTCCATAAAACTGATTGTATTTCATCTGTTGTATATAGCACGATTGCACTGAATGCTGATGCCAATACTATTCCCACAATTGTTGATACTTCATAGTATGAAGATATTTTGTATGTTAATCTAATATCCTTATTCTTCAAGATGTACAATCTTGATATTGTCACTTCACCTGCTGCGAATATTCCGTTTATAAACCGCAGTAATACAACAAGCGCTGCCCCAACCCACCCAATGGTTGAATATGATGGCATAAAACCAATCAAGAGAGTACAAATTGAGACACCAATTAAAGAGTATGAGAGCCCAATAAGTGGACCTTTTTTTTGAGCAATCATACCAAAAATATATCCACCAATTGGTCTTGTGAACATTGATGTTATGAGCACACCGTATACTAGAATTAGTTGAACTATTGGTTCATAGTTTGGAAAAAAAAACGTGCCAATATTGGTGCTAAAAACACATAGAGTGATGTATCAAAGTGTTCTAAAGCATTGCCTATAATTATTGAAACATCAGTTCTTGTGATCTTGTCGCACTTCTGCATGATTTAATATATTGAGATTAAATACACTATTATTCATCTAATTTCATAAAACATCTGTTATTTTTTTCCTTTCCAAATACTACATCAACTAATGATGTCGAGCTATTCCATATGATAAAATCCGTTCTACCTATCAAACGCAATTCGTGAATGTATCCCATACCATCCTTTGTAAATCTACTATCAATGGAATTGTTCCTATTATCACCCATGAAAAAATAGTAATGTTCTGGCACAACATATACATCAGTTGTGTTGGGAAAACTAGTTCTGCTATATCTATCATCATAAAAAACATTATACTCTCTACCCTCAGGAGTGGTTTCTACAAATTTGTCCAGAACTACAATATTTTTATTGCCAAACTTATCTATGGTAATGTCCTCATATTTGCTAATATATTGTTGTGACATTTGTATATCATTTATCCTAATGATACCATTGATAAGCTGAACCCTATCACCTGGTAAACCTATAAGCCTTTTAATATAAAACTTCTTTGGATCGCTATCATCAGGTGAACGGAAAACAACTATATCGCCTCTTTTTGGTTCAGAAAAGAAAATCCTCTTCTGTATAAAATGTAGTGGTACACTTGATGAATATGGACCATAACCATAGCTATATTTTGAGACGAATATGTAATCGCCAACAAGAAGGTTTGCCTTCATTGAACCTGATGGTATCTTAAATGGTTCAAATATACAGCTACGCAGCAGCAATGCTATTGCTATTGCAAATATTATTGTTTTTATACTTTCAAATGAAAACAGATTGTTGAAAAAGCCACTATCTTGATCCTGTTTTGTACTTGATATGAATTTCCTATTGATGTGTTGTACCATTGTATATTGTATGATTGTACGATATCATCACTGTTGCAGTAAACGCTCATCAGTTATATAACAAAACTTGTTTAAAATTACAAATGCTGGTATTGCTATCAAGCAATACACGTTTTCACATGTTCAGCATATCTAAATTGAGATCTGTGCATCGAATATCATTTTGATTACATGTTTTCATTCATTATTAAAAGACTTTTTAAATCGCCAAATGAGAAGTTTCTTGAAAAACTTAAGCCAATCATACAACAAATCAATGCAATTGAAAATGACATGCAGCAAATATCTGACGATGAATTGCGTGGACAAACTCAGCTGATGCGTAACATAGTGGCGGATGCAAAACAGCACAATTCAGACATCACACCTACGATGAATGTAATTCTGCCGAAAGCATTTGCAACAATGAGAGAGGCTTCAAAAAGAGTGTTAGGTAAACGACATTATGATGTACAGTTACTTGGTGGAATAGTGATGCATCGTGGTTTGATAGCTGAGATGCGCACTGGTGAGGGAAAGACTCTTGCTGCAACATTACCAGCATATTTAAATGGTTTGTCATGTGATGGTGTACATATCGTCACTACAAATGATTACCTTGTAAAACGTGATGCTGAATGGATGGGGCCACTTTATACATTTCTTAGTATGCAGATTGGCTGCATATTATCAGGAATGACAGATGAAGACAAAAAGACTGCATATAATGCTGATGTAACATATGGTACCAATAATGAATTTGGCTTTGATTATCTTCGTGATAATCTGAAGTATAATAGAGCAAGTATGGTTCAACGGCCATTTAACTATGCAATCGTTGATGAACTGGATAGTGTTTTAATAGATGAGGCTAGAACTCCACTTATCATATCTGGCAGCACAGATGACAATCCTATTCTCTATACTCATATTAATACAATAATCGAAAATCTCGTAAGAGATGATTATGAGGTAGATGAAAAACTACGCAATGTTATGCTGACAGATAACGGCATCCACAACGTTGAAAAGAGCCTGCAAAGGTCGAAAATTATAGCTGATGGCTCGTCATTATACGATATCGAAAATATTCATATACTACATCATGTTAATCAATCGCTGAAGGCTCATACTCTTTTCAAGATGGATGTTGATTATATCGTCAGAGATAAAAAAGTTATGATAGTTGATGAGCATACAGGTCGTGTAATGGATGGACGCAGATATTCTGATGGTTTGCATCAGTCAATAGAAGCCAAGGAGAAGGTTAAAATCCATAGTGAAAATCAAACAATAGCATCAATTACATTCCAGAACTATTTCAGAATGTACCCAAAGTTGAGTGGCATGACTGGTACAGCAATGAAAGAGGCAACAGAATTAGCTGAAATATACAATCTACAAGTTGTATCAGTCCCAACAAATGTACCAATACAATGTGTCCATGATGATGATGTGATATATCGTACAGCAAAGGAAAAATATACTGCTATCATCAATGAGATTAAAGCAGCAAATGCAGAACAGCAACCTGTTTTAGTTGGTACAATCAGTGTTGAAAAGTCAGAGTACATATCCTCCCTTCTAAAAAAAGAAGGCATCAAGCATAATATCCTAAATGCAAAACATCATGCGATGGAAGCAGAAATAATAGGCCAAGCAGGACGTCCTGGTGTTGTCACAATAGCTACAAACATGGCAGGAAGAGGTACTGATATAATTCTTGGTGGCAATCCTGAGATGTTGGCATCAACAATAATGCGTGATAAACATAGGCAAACAAAAGAACAAAATCCTGATTTATACAAGAAGATATTATTAGAAGTAGGTGAACAACTACTTCAAGAAAGAGAAATAGTAAAACGAGCAGGTGGATTGTTTGTTATAGGCAGTGAACGACATGAATCGAGAAGAATTGATGATCAATTGCGTGGCAGAGCTGGAAGACAGGGAGATGAGGGAAGGACAAAATTTTTTCTATCGATGGAAGACGACCTGATGCGTCTGTTTGGGTCAGATAAGATCAGTAATTTACTACTTAGAATGGGATTAAAAGAAAATGAGGCTATAGTGCATCCACTAGTTAGCAGATCACTGGAAAAGGCACAGCAAAAAGTTGAAGCGAGAAACTATGAAATAAGAAAGAATCTTTTACAGTATGATGATGTAGTAAATGAACAGAGGCAGGTAGTATACAGCAAACGTCATAGTATTTTAGATTTACCAGAGCAACTTCCTGATCTTGTACGACAGTTATCAAATCACCTGCTAGAGCGACTTGTTGGCATCTTTGCAACTGGCGTAGTTGATGAATGGGATATTGAAAATCTTGATAAGGAGATACATAGAACATATGGCATTGAGCATCAAGTACAACAATGGATGCAGATGCAAGACAATGTACATGATAGCAAAAATGTTAAATTACAACTGATATCACATCTTAACGGGCAAATACAACAACAGCTAAGTGAAAAAATCGAGCAAACTAGTATGAATAGGTTTGTTGTGTTGCTACAGAATATATGGCTTATAACACTTGATCATCTGTGGAAAGACCACTTATATAGTTTAGATCAATTACGTACTGGTATAACACTGCGCTCCTATGGGCAAAAAAATCCATTGCTAGAATATAAGCATGACGCTTTTAACATGTTCAGTGAGATGCTTGAAAGTGTTAATGAACAAGTGATAGAAAGGGCATTCAATATACATATTGATGACGAGGATGTGATGAGTGCTAATAATATCTCAATCAAACAAGGCGTTGTATCACCAACAGTATCTCGGAATGATCCATGCTATTGTGGTTCTGGTAAAAGATATAAACACTGTCATGGTAAATTAAAATAGGGATAACATTTTGTTTTTAGCTAAAACATTCTCGCGTTTGAAGTAGCAATGTAGTACCATTCATGAAAAAAAATTTCGGATATCAAAGGATTTTATATGCAAGTATTCAGTAATTTTAGGTCAATCATATTATATTTAAGACCATATAGAAGAGAAGTGATATACGCTGTTATAGCGTTGTTGTTTAGCTCTAGTGCTGTATTATTGCTAAGTCAGAACTTGAGACATATAGTAGATAATGGGTTGTCTCAAGGTGATCCTGCAACTCTTAATATGGCCGTTTTAAAAACAATATTAGTAGTATTTATTCTTGGCATAGCAACAGCTTGCAGATTTTTTTTCATAACTTACATAGGAGAGAAGTTAGTTTGTGATATAAGACGAAAAATTCAGAACAAGATTCTCACTATGTCACCAAGCTTTTTTGAAGTGAATAAAGCAGGAGAACTACTATCTCAGTTGTCAAGTGATACAACAGTGATATATAATGTTATAAGTAGTAGCTTATCAGTAATGCTACGCAATCTAGTGATGCTCATAGGTGGTATGATACTTCTTATATTAACAAGTCCTAAGTTAACAGCAATAATAATGGTTACTGTGCCAGTTATAGTACTACCAATAATAATATTGGGTAGGTATACACGCAAGCTTGCAAGAAACTCGCAGGATAAAGTTGCTGAACTCACATCAATATCAGAAGAAGTAATCAATAATATTAAAACAATACAAGCTTACTCACAGGAAGATTTTGAAAGACAAAGATTTGAAAGGAAGCTAGATGAAACAGTTAAAATGGGCTTAGAAAGGATTGTATCGAGGTCTGCTTTGACTTTTCTTATGATCACTGGAATATTTTCTACAATTGCATTCGTGTTATGGATTGGTAGTAAAGATGTAATAAATAATGTTATAACACCGGGACAACTGTCAAGTTTTATATTCTTAACAGTTTTATGTGCAGCATCAATGGGTGCACTAAGTGAAGTGATAAATAACATACAAAAGGCATATGGTGTTTCAGAAAGAATCAGTGAGTTTTTAAACAAAAAACCCGATATTGTTGATGTTGAAAATCCACTTAGAATATCACAAATAGAGATTTTTGATGCTGCTGCGCATGAGGCGGCACATCATATTACCAGTATAGTATTTGATAACGTAACATTTTTTTATCCTGCAAAAAAAAATATACCGGCTCTTAAGAATTTTTCAGCAACGTTTCCAGTTGGCAAAACAACTGCACTTGTTGGTAAGTCGGGCGCTGGTAAGAGTACAATATTTCAACTCCTGTTACGTTTTTATAATATTCAAAGAGGGGTGATAACATATAATGGTATAGATATATCTAAAATGCTGCTGAGTGATTTTAGAAGAGAGTTTGCATATGTGAGTCAGGATCCTGCAATCTTTTCTGCAACTATATACGAGAATATAGCATATGGCGATCCAAGTGCACCGAGTGAAAGAATATACAACGCAGCAGAAATAGCTGCAGCAACTGGTTTCATTAATGCTCTGCCGCAAGGTTTTGAAACATTTGTTGGAGAAAAAGGTGTTAGATTGTCGGGAGGACAAAAGCAAAGAATTGCAATAGCAAGAGCATTTTTGAAAAACCCAAATGTTCTTCTATTAGATGAAGCGACATCGTCTTTAGATATGCAAAATGAACATGATGTACAACAAGGTATTAAGAGACTTACACAAAACCGTACATGTATTATTATTGCTCATCGTTTATCAACAATACAACATGCCAATAACATTATTGTGATGCATAACGGAGAAATATGTGAGCAAGGAATGCATGATGATCTAATAAAAGCAGGTGGTTATTATAAAGGTTTATATTCAAAAATCAGTGAAATTTGAAATATATTATTAATATTTCAAGTTTAATATGCAAGACAATGTTATTGCATTTGACTGTTTATAAAAAGGTATTATACTATCGATACATACAACGCTTGGTGTCATTTTATTATTGTAGTAATATAGAGTGTGCAAATATATAGCAATGCTGTGTTAGGGCAGAGTTGACGTCATGTGTTTAATATGTTATGAGATAAAATCTCTATGTGCTGAGTGTTAAAGCTAGATACTAGCCGACAATATAGAATTCATTTTGAGGAAAATAGGATGTTAATAGCAATATTAGAACAACTTGAAAGAACTTTTAGAAAAAAAATCATAGGTTGTACAAATAACAACAAGAGCACTTTGAGTATTTACTCAGCCATCAATATTATGCGTATAGTTGAAAGTAACGATGATTTGATTAGGGTGCAAGATATGTTTCATAACTATATGCAACCTAACGCGACTGAGAAAATCGCGACTAAGAGAGATAGATATAGCACTATAATAAATTTGTTGAGTGTTGCAAAAACTCCTCTTGGCATTAATGATCTACCATATATAATTTCCGGTATTAATGCTGTTGCTAAAACAATATTTTTATTTACATCAGCAAATATAAATATCAACTTCTTAACACCTATAACGGAGATTTTTGCACATCATGCATATATGTCAGCAGATATGACGGTGAATAATACATATGCTAACAGCAGCATTCCACATCTTGCTGGGTTTGCTAATACGTATGTACCATTTATTGAACAATACAATGCACTACAGACCTTACAAGATATTATAGCTATACGAGCAGTAGCAAACAAACTATATCAAGGTATTAATGCTAATGATATAAATGACATTAGCAAAATGATCAAGATCATTGTAGGTCTTAGAAGCGAGATGCAAAATCAACTTACAAAGATTGAATGTCAATATAGTGGTTTGTCGACGGATCAGTCCAATTTTTTGCATCAACAAATTGATAATATCAATAAGAATCTTGATGACTTGCGCTCCATGCAACAAAATAGCATTGCTCAAGAATTCATATCTCTCTTGTATAATTGCAATAGTAAGGTACACAAAATCTTCTTTGATAATAAGTATACAGCTCCCCTTGTTGAAGCAATTAATAATTGTAGATCAAAGCTAATTACTAAGGAGAAAACTGATGTTTTCAAAAAACCTTTGATCAGTAAACTATACAGAAATACTGATATTAGACGTAGAACTAGTTATATCTTGTCACGTGCAAATGTGAAAGATATTGAAAGTCTCAATGATGATCTACTCGTAAATATTCTGTTTAAAACATGTGTGATTGAAGCTGGAAAGGAACATCGTATACAAACAGGAAACAATGTATGTCACGGTGGTGGCATAACCTGTTAGTATGTTATTATTGCATTACAGATGCATTTAAGTCATCATATACATTCACTATCAAATCGAGTAGAATGCACATTATGTGTTTTCATTCCTAACTCTAATGAAATAGATGAGTAGCCAAATAGTACCGCATAAAGCAATAGATTCATTACAATCTGCACTTCAAAATGAAGTGCAAGCTATTAATGATATAATGCTACATAGTATTAGTGATGATAATCATTCTGAATTGCTTCTTAACAATGTATATGAATATATAGTCAAGGCTGGTGGTAAGAGAATTAGACCTTTACTCACTCTAGCAATTAGTAAAGTTACCTCACAAACAGAGCAAATTAATGATAAACATATTGCTCTTGCTGCTGCTGTTGAATTGATACATACAGCAACATTATTGCATGATGATGTTATAGATAGCACTTTCACGAGGCGGAATTTACCAACAGCTAATAGTGTTTGGAACGATAAAACAAGTATTTTAGTAGGAGATAATATGTTCAGCAAAGCGTTTCAGCTTATGGTTGGAACTGGTTCAATACCAGCATTAAAAATGCTTGCTGATGCATCAGCGGCAATTAGTAGCGCTGAGGTGCTGCAATTGCAGTTATTGAATAATATAGACATAAACATAGAAAGTTATATTCAGTTGATTACAGGTAAAACAGCAAGACTATTTGCAGCATCATGTACTGTAGGAACACTAGTGAATGGTTGTGAGAAGGCAACAGTTGATGCTGCTATGCAGTTTGGTTTAAATCTAGGTATATGCTATCAGATTTCAGATGACATGCTAGACTATGTTGGTACTCCAGAAGTGCTAGGGAAAGCAGCATTCCAGGACATATATGAAGGCAAAGTTACAATACCTCTAATACTGTTATTACAAAGATTGAGAGAAGAAGACTCACAAAACAACATCGGATACATATCTGGGTTGTTAGGACAAGAAAAGATCACTGAAGATGATCAAAATAAACTACTTGCAATGATTGAAAGGTATGATATCGAACGAGATATACAGCGCTTTGCCTCACAATATTTAGATAAAACAAATCTATGCCTATCAAAATTACACTCAACATCAAATTTGATACCAATACTAACATCATTAGCAAATGAAATAACTAATAGAGAAAAGTGATTTTATGTTATATTTATACTGCTGCTATCAATATATGATGAAATAAACTTTTTGAGATCTTGCTGCGTAATATTTACCTCCTTATCAACTCTAAGTGCACTTGTGAACTCATGTCTAACTGATAGTGGTGTAAATGGATCATTGAGCCTTGCCATTAGTGCTGTAGCAAGCTTAGAGCTAGCTGATGCAAACTTGCTAGTTCTTTTGCTATTACCATACATGCAAGTTTTTATAATGTCAGTTACTTCGGGCAAACATACTTTTGGTTCACACAATTTCAACAGTGATTTATATTGCTCGCTTGCTTTATTAACATGTGATTTCTCAAGAACATCAAAGATGAAGCTTTTCATTTTAAAATCCCGAATTTCCTGTGCAGATTTTTCCTTGTCCAGCTCGTGATTCATTAAATGGTTCTGAGTGCTATAGTAGCCTCTTAGTTTACACTCAACCTTTTCATTTTCAGCTTCTTTAAACGATGTAACGCCAATTTTCGCACCAGGTTCTAGTGCTATAGTTGTAAGTGGATAGTTCTTACCTAAATTTGCTAAACCTGTATTTTTTGTTTTTTCATAATCAAACTTATATCCTTCAAATAATCTTAGTATAAAAAGTATAAACTTTTTTAGTGATCCCATTTTAAAGGGGGCTGTAACATTTGAATATAACACAGCTTGCAAACGCTGTTTTTCATTGAATGCTAATACCATAGTGTTATTTTTAGATACGCTATCATTGTTATTATCACACTTAAAATAGTCTGTTGGTATATTATCTAACGTGCCACCATCAACATATTTTGCTTTCTGTCCATTCACTTCAAGTTCAACAGATTTAAAGACAAATGGTAATGCTGCTGAAGCAATTGCTGCCTTTGCTATATCAAGATCTGGAGTATCTTCAGAATTTAGTATCTGTAGTTCTTGCTTGTCTTGTTTTAAACTGTCTTTCTTTGCTGCTGTGATGACAAGCTCCTTAAATCTCTCTGGAGCAATCCTTCTCAAGAGTGTTAGATCTTTGAACAATATCTTGCCATTGTCATCATCACATTTCTGCTTTAATGCTTCAATACTTGCTTTGTACTCATTAGTTAGTTGTGCGAACCTTTCTTTTTCATTTGTACTCCACGTATCATAAGAATCAAGAAACTCTTTCACATTGTTTCGCATTGTTGTTGCAAGCAGGTTATATAAAGGCTTGGCATCACTATGCAATCCAAACCACCCACTGCCTTTTAATTTGGGTATACTGTTTTCCGGATTATTGAAAATCTCTTCAAACTTTTTAGCTGATACACCAACAGCAAGAAAACACGCTGTTAGTGCTCCAGCAGATGAGCCAGCAACAGCTTCAAGTCCTTGTATAATACCTTCATCTTCTAATGCTATATATACTCCTGGATATACAGCTCCCTTTGCTCCTCCTCCTGACAAAACAAGATATTTTATAGGTCGTTGTTGTGCTGCCTTCATTGCGGCAAAAGTTTCAGTTATCTCAGTCTCCATTGGTTGTATTGTGTTATTGGATGATGTATTCGTTCCATTACGAATTGTATGCTATACTGCAAGAAAGTACAACGTTGCATTGTTACAAGTGCTATAAAAATTTCACTAAGCATGCTATATATAGCAACTATTACCTTATAGCATATAAATATTACAGTTATATTAAACTATATTATAAAGCTATAAATGTCGAAACGCACCATAGTGATTACAACAGGTGGTACAGCTGGGCACGTTTTCCCAGCCTATACCATAGCGAAAATTCTCTGCACACGTAATAATATAATTTGCCTGACTGATAAAAGAGGGAGAAAGTTTTTTGATATGGATATCGATACTACAATACAAAAACAAAAAAACGTCTCTGCATCGAGTCAAAAAATTAAAAATATCACCCTACCAGTTACACATTTGAGTGGCAATATATGTAGAAAACTCCTTGCTTTAGTGCAACTATGCATATGTGTTGTGTTAGCAATGTTTTTGCTGAAAAAACATAATGTATCAATTGTAATTGGCTTCGGAAGTTTTGCTTCATTTCCAGCTTTAGCTGCTGCTGTAATTTTACGTATACCAATAGTTTTACATGAACAAAATGCAGTCGTAGGTACAGTAAACAGAATGTTTTTGAAACATGCTGAATTTCTTGCAACTTCATATCATGATACACTTAATTTTGATGAAAAATATAAGGATAAAATTATATTTGTAGGAAATCCGATCAGGCCAGTTATATTTGAGATAAAGAGGCGTAGAACAAGAATTACGCGAGAAATTCAAATTCTTATCACTGGTGGAAGTCAGTGTGCAGCATTATTTGATAGAACAATTGCTGAGGCAATTATTGATCTACCACCTCATATACGCGATAATCTTATAATATTTCAACAGGTTAGACAAGATAATATTGAACACGTGGAAAAAATATACAGAAATAATCATGTAATGAATTACACATTAGCATCATTTTTTGATGACATTCCACAGTTAATGATTGACTCAGACCTCATAATAAGTAGAGCTGGTGCTTCAGCAATATCAGAAATCCAGCATTTACAAGTGCCATCAATTATAATACCACTTGCAAACTCAAAAGATAATCATCAATACTATAATGCTAAAGCTCTGAAAAATACAGGGGCTTGTCTTTTGTTCACTGAAGAAGTTTTTACAAGAGATAAACTGAGTCGTGAGTTGGTGAGAATATTTTCTGATGATACATTGAGGAAAATGCAATCAGCAGCTAGTCATGCTGAAAGAAACAATGCAGCACAAAAACTAGCAATTAAGATAAATGATTTCATTATTAGAATGAGACTATAGAACAGATATCACGAACGTGCCATATTATTTTTTACCAAAAATTTCCCTTGCAACACTGATTTCTGCTAAAAGCTGTACCTGTTTTTCCAACTCTTTTCGTACCTCAGGATCATGAATAGCACACTTTCTTATGACTTTAAATGCTTTGATAACTTCTGTTGCAGCATTCTTGTTATCACCAAATTCTCTTAGTGTTACCCTATACAGATCCTCAACAGCAGCATTTTCTGCAGGTAAATCTGGTGATATCAAAAGTTGTATAAAAAAAGCTCCACTATCATCAGTACCAATAAAATATCTCATTACTGTAAGTACTGCACTTTCAAGCTCTTTACTAAATTGTGGTAATTTTTCCATAGATGTTTTTTTACAAAAAATATTATTTAATACATAATGTCATGCGGCGATATTTCAACTCTTGATAGACAAGCGCAATATAGTTGCATAAAATGAATAATAGCAAATACCTTTTTAATCACTATGTAAATGCTATACCAATCACAAAATACTAACTTTCGTCATCATAGTTTGCACTGTACATACTACGATGTAGTAATGTCTACAAGCTATACAAACATCATTTCACAGGCACAGATTTGTTTACAATGCTATGACACCTTGGATACAATTACTATGCTTGGTCGTATTATAAAAACTATATCAGCAGAAATGCCAAAATTGATTCAGAAGTTACCATATTATGATATGGTGCACATCAATGAACTGCAAAGTATAGCTAATCTTATTAGGCGGAGATTTTCAACACTTGTTGTAGTTGGTATGGGTGGAGCGGTTTTAAACTGCAAGAGTATAGTTGACTTCATAGATCGTGATAATAACAGTACATCTTATAATGCAAATAAAACCTTTAAGGTAATTTGTATGTATGAAGTATGCATGAGTAAAATACTGAGAATGCAGGATACATTGAATCTCTCAGAAACAGCATTTATGTTTATTAGCAATTCAGGCAACACTGTTGAAACTACAGTGATAGCGCAATATTTGTATAATACATTACACAATTTGCAATACAATGATTTCGCAGAAAGATTTATATTTGTATATGCAAATGAGGTAAACAACCACTCACTACTTGCACAACTGCATAGTCAGACTAATGGTATATATGTTGAATATGATAAACAAATGGGGGGGAGATTTGCTACGTTTACTGCATACAATATTCTCATTGCAATGATCATGGGGGAAGATATATCTGAATTATGCGATGCTGGTAACACGATATTACAAAGGTTTTTTAATACTGAAGAAACAAGCAATACGATCTCCAATGCAGTGTTTGCAGGTGCTATAATGCTTACACGGCATCTAAAAAGCAATAGATCACACAGTAGCTTTGCTGTATTTAATAGTAGTTATGAGTGCGCCTATGACGGATTAATATATTGGTATAATACAGTCCTGGCAGAGACTTTTGGTAAGGATAATAGTGGTATCATCCCTATAAGACTAAATTTGCCCATTGATCAGCATGGTATGTTGCAATCAATCTTAACAAATAATATGCCTCAGTGCGTTAATCTTTTTGAAACCAGCACATCAGATGCAGCAACATACAATGTATCACAGATGTTAAAACATCATGTTATGTTGCAGTTAGAGCAAGCAAATATTCCCTCAAGGGTTATTACAGTGCATGATAGATCATTAAAAAATATAGGTGCGATGATGATGCATATGATTCTAGAAACAATCACTGCAGCAGTGATATTGAATATCACTCCCTTTAATCAGCCACAAATTGATACACTAAAGTATAACATTGCTACTGAATATAAAAAATCATTATCAAGCAGCTAAAACATCAATGCAGAGTGTACTAATTAGTACTAATAGTGCACTGTTATGCCACCATGAAATAATTTTGTATCACTGAAAGATATATTGCAGCAAGTTTTTCTATATCTCGTAATGCAACGTGTTCATTAACTTGATGGGCAGTATTACCAAGCAATCCAATTTCCAAGACATCGCAGTATTGCTTTATAAAACGAGCATCAGATGTACCACCTGCTGTATCAATATATGGAGTCACATTGTTATTTGCTTCAATAGCCTCCCTTACAACATTTAAAATCTCACTTTTATCAATATTATTAATACCAATAAATGCATCACCACTACTCCATGAATGAAGCGTATATTCATGCGTTTGCAAATGCTGCTCTAGTATTTTTTTGATAAGCTGTTGTAGTGATAGATAATTATAGTCATCACTATATCTCACATTGAACTGCAGCACAATTTCATTTGGTATGACATTTTCTGCACCGCTATCACATGCAACTCTTGTTACTTCCAAGTTTGTCTTGTTGAAAAGTACATTGGTATGTTTGAAATCATATTCAAGTAATGCAGTTAATATTGAGTTAGCTTTTTTTACTGGGTTATCTGCTAAATGATGATATGCAACATGACCTTGTTTTCCATATATAGTTACAACAAATGTAGCACTACCACGCGCACCAACCTTGATTGTATCACCAATAGTATTTTTACTCACAGGCTCTCCTACAATACAGTGATCAATCTTCTCATTCAGTTCATTATATACCCATTGTAGCATCGGCTTTATACCATATATTGCTTTGCCTTCTTCGTCTGCTGTCAGTAAAAAGCTGATATTATATGCAGCATTTGTAATGTTGATGAAATGTTCAGCAGCTGCAAAAAAAGCTATGATGGCTCCCTTCATATCAACAGCACCACGTCCATATAGAATACCATTTTCAACCATGGCATCAAACGGATTATATTGCCATTTTGATATATCACCTGGTGGTACAACATCAGTATGTCCTGCAAAACACAGGTTTTTTGTGCCACCTATGTTTTTTACAGCATACATGTTCAACACCATATCAGTGTTCAATTCATCAAGATTTTCTTCATGTACACCATCAGCATTAAAGCCTCTGATATGTACTGTAAAACCAATATTTACCAGATATTTCTGCAATAAGAATAACGCTCTACTATCTGTGGGAGTGATGCTTTTACACATCACTAGCTGCCTTAATAACTCAATATGTTTGTTTTGTACGATCATTATATTTGTCAGTCAATAATTTGCACAGTAGTATTATATATACATCCAATGACAACCATTATACCGATAATATGACAAACTTCAAACGTGATACAAGCTTTTTTCAAGCTTATATGAAACCAGCTTTTTGTGGCATCGCAACTGGCAGTGCAATGTTCATGTCAGCTGGTCTTATATATCAAGTTTACAGTCCAAGTAATAAGGATCTGATAGAAAAAGCACTGATAAGTAAACAGGTTGGCCGCTATGGTAGCAAGGCCCTGTATGAGCAAAAGTATAGCATTGAAAATATGAAAGCAGTTGAATATATACATGAAACTGGATTACTTGCAAATACAGCACAGCAACAACTCTATTATGCAATAGCTGAGAATACTGCTATTGGCTTAATATGCAGCGTTTCTGGCACATATATCTTGTATGGTACAAGCCAGTGTAAGAAGGTCTTTGATTGGGTTAACAATCACGTTGGTATTAAGACATCACAAGATATAGTGGTAACAATGCTTGGTGGTCTTATTGGTAGTACCTTTATGTCAGGAGCAATATCAAACAAACTTTCACTATCACATTTTTGTGATTTTTTCACATCATCATTATGGGGATTTGCTCTTGGTGCCGCTACCACATATTCAACAATAAAATCATTAGATGAGTGTGATATATCTGCAATACAGATGTATCATGGTACATATCATCATGATGAAACTATGCATTAACATATATCTCAGTTATATATCATTGTATCAATTGCATAATGCTTGTTGAAGTATCGGTAGTTTATAGTATAACTTAGCTGTTGATTACTGAGCAATAATATAATAGCATGACTGACTCAATACAGAACACTAGTTTGCTTCAAGCATATGCAAAGCCAACTCTTTATAGTATTATAACTGGTAGCATTGTGTTCGTTACAGCTGGTATCATACATCAGATTCTTGGCCCTAGAAGCGATCAGGATCTTATTGATAAAAGATTACAAGGTATACTACACTCTAACACTATTGATTATCCAAATAAAACTTTATATGATGTTGATGCATTAAACTCTGAGAGATATCATATGGAAATTCAATTACGAAGCCAAGTTGATATGCAGCTCTATGGTGTGCTGATTAAGAATTGTATTGCTAGTATGATATGTGGTTCTTCTGGAGCATATATGTATAGCACCGATCAATTCAGTGAACTCTCAAACTGGATAAAGAAGCATACGAACGTCACAGTATCGCAGGGTGTAATTGCAACAGCATTTGGAGGCATTGTTGGTAGTTGTTTTATGTCAGGAGCAACATCAAACAAACTGCCACTATCACATTTTTGTGATTTTTTCACATCATCATTATGGGGATTTGCTCTTGGTGCCGCTACCACATATTCAACAATAAAAGCATTAGATGAATGTGATATATCTGCAATACAGATATATCATGGTACATATCATCATGATGAAACTATACTATGATCGGTATGAGTAGTTTACTGCAGCCATTGTATGGGCTATCCCCTTGTTATAATAGCGATATAAAAAATTCCACTGCATCAGAACATATGACTTTTACTTTGCACACAACTGGAGTAAAAGTTTTTTCACATATGACATACTAATAATATTATAGCAATGCAAACAGCTTTTCTCGGATTCCTTGTTGGATTGATGATTATGTTACTTACTGGTGGTAAAGCTATATCTTTACTTAAGAAATATCAGCAACATGGACAACCAATAAGAGCTGATGGCCCAGCAACTCATATGGTGAAGGCAAGCACCCCAACGATGGGTGGGCTTATTATAGGTGCTGTAATATTGGTAGCATCAATGCTGTTTTGCGATTTGACATCAAGTACGATACAAGTAATTCTTATTGCATTTTATACATATGGTGCCATAGGTTTTCTCGATGACTATGCTAAAGTTACTAAAAAGAATACCAAAGGCCTTACAGTTAAGATGAGATTCTTAGTTGAGTTTATTATTGCATTTTGCATTGTATTCTTTATTCATAATAATATTAATCCAACAACTCTGTTGAACATCCCATTTGTTAGCAATTGTACGGTTGATATTGGGCCATTTTATTACATCCTAGCAGCAACAACTATAGTAGGTAGTGCTAATGCTGTCAATTTAACGGACGGTTTGGATGGTTTGGCAAGTGGGTCAATAATAATGGTGATGAGTTGTTTTCTTATCTCAGCCTATATGGTGCTGCAACATATGTTCCCTGATGAAAGGTATGGCATTATCATTAACGCTCAAGACAATTTGCAGTTAATGATATTTTGTGCAATAACGATTGGAGTGTGTCTAGGCTTTTTATGGTACAATGCATATCCAGCAATGGTGTTCATGGGAGATGTTGGTAGTTTAGCAATAGGTGCGTCTATTGGTACAATTGCCATAATGATGAGACAGGAATTGATGTTGGTGATCATAGGTGGAATCTTTGTAGTTGAAGCATTGTCTGTCATAATACAAGTCTTCTCATATAAAACCAGAAAAAAACGTGTTTTTCTTATGGCACCAATTCATCATCACTTTGAAAAGCTTGGATGGAAGGAGACAAAAGTTGTTGCCAGATTTTGGATTATCAACTTTTTATTGTGTGTTATTGGAGTATACTTTGCAGTATAAAAATAATATAAGCTTTTTAATATGCAAAGCTTTGCTAACAAAAAGATCTTAATACTTGGATTAGGAAAAACTGGCATTTCTGCTGCAAAAAAGTTTCTAGCATTTAATATTGAAGTATACTTATATGATGATAACGAAGTTGTGCTAAACAACGCAGTACAAACAATGGAGAGTTATGCATATGATATGTCACATAAAATACTACCATACATATTACAGCAGGAATTTGATTACCTATTTGTTAGTCCTGGTATTCCTAATAATAAGATAAAAAAACATCCCCTGATAGAATATGCAATTGCAAAACATATTCCTATCATATCAGATATTGCAATATTGCAACTATTGTCTTCTAATGCAACATATATTGGTATTACAGGCACTAATGGTAAATCTACTACCACAGCCTTGATAGGACATATTTTAAACACAGTTGGCAATATAAAAACAGTAAAATATTCAGCTATAGCTTCTGATATGAAGTTGCAAAATAAGACACTTGAAATAGAAGCACAGACATGTGGAAATATAGGTATTCCCGTGCTAGATGTGCAAGTATATACAAAACCATCACAGATATATGTACTGGAATTATCATCATTTCAATTGGATTTGATGCAAGCAGTAAATTGCCATGTTTCAGTATTTTTGAATGTAACCCCAGACCATATGAATTGTTATCTCGATGTACATGACTATGCCAATGCAAAAAGCAAAATTTTTTCGAGAAGTCATGCGATGTTAGATCAACGGGACTGCTATAATATAATATCTATAGACTATGCAGAGACACAGCAGATATATCAAGAGCTTGTCTCACAGGACAGTCTTAATAAAAAAGTCTTCAACATACCTTTTTCACGTGAAAAAACCCTAGAATACGGTATATCCTTACATGATAGTAAATTAGTCATTGCTAATTGCTTTAGTATACATGGCATACAAACTGCTACATTATCACGTAACAACTCTTTAATCGGTAAATATAATGCAGAAAACATAGCAGCTGCAATTGCAGCCTGTTTAGCATGTGGTTGTGATATCGTATCAATAGCAGATAGTATAACATCATTTAAAGGGTTGCCTCACAGGATGGAGTTAGTTTTACATGACAAAAAGAACAACATTATATTTATCAATGATAGCAAAGCAACAAACACAGCAGCAGCAGGAGCAGCACTTGCAGCCTTTAGTGATAAAAAAATACATTGGATAGTAGGTGGCATCTGCAAAGACAATGGTATAGAAGAGCTATCTACATTTTTTCATAGCATTCATACGGCTTACTTGATAGGTAGTAGTACTGATAATTTTGCTATGGTTCTCTCAAGATACAATGTTCAACATTATAAATGTTACACATTGGATAATACAATGAAATGCATTGTAAATCAAAATGTTAAGGATTGCATTGTGCTATTATCACCTGCATGTTCGTCACTAGATCAGTGGAAAAACTTTGAGTATAGAGGTGAAGGGTTTTGTTCATTAGTTGAAACACTATGGCGAGTGTAGTGCTTCTATCATGCTAGTTTCATTTGGTTTTTTTGCTACCTTAATGGTAGGCATATCATCTTGGAAGTACTCTAATACTATCTGTGCAACACCATTACTAATACATATGAATGTTATTTTTTGAAGTGCTAGAAACAAATTTTGCTTTGTAATGAGATGGTGGAAAAAGATTTCAGCATTACGCTTTGAATATAGCATCACATGTGTTATTTTATTGCTCAGTATCATTCGAATGGTTTTGTGTGATATTGTTCGCGCTACCGCTCTGTAAAATATGTATCTTCTTATACTGTTGAAAGGTGTTGAATGCTCAGTTGTGTGACAATATTTTAACGATGTATCATATCCTGATATATATGAATATGTATTAGTAGTTATTGAAATTCTTTCAAGCATTTCCTGCATGTCTTGTGACACTACTGCAATGTTATGAAAACCAGTTTCAACCAACAACTGAGCTGTTTTTTCACCCACAGCATATATTGTCTTTGCAAACAATACATCTGTAGTATCATTCTTGCTATCTTCTCGCAACATGTTGACATTATCTAAAAGTGCGATCACACCATTCCTACTCGACACCATCAGAACATCTGCTGCCATGCAATTAATCAAAGCCTCGTGATCAATGCAGTTAACAACATGTGTTAGTGGTTCAAAAACGCATTCATATCCACAACATATATCTGTTACATAGCTTTTTGTTATTAGAACTTTTTTAAAGCTCTGTGTTCGCATATCATATGATGTACCATTCGTCTGTATAGTCCACCATACCATCAACAAGGTAATCTTCTTTTGTTTCACAAGTATAAGACATATCATCTATATCAGGCCACTGAAAAGTATCAAAATCTGAAGCAAGTGCTATGTCATAAAACTTTTTTATAACATCATACCTTTGTTTTGCAAGTTCTTGCTTCCAATCATTTCTCATGGCTGCTTTGGCCACGTTAATACCACCTAGTTGTTTATGCATCTTAACCATATCGGGAAATGACGTTTGTGATAGTGTATTGTATTTCATCCTCATCATTATATCAAACATAATGGAGAAGGTTGTGGATCTACCCTTACCACCATGACAGTGTATATGTATCCAATCCGTTTCTGGATTAACTTCATTTTGCACGAAGTATATAAATGATGTGATTGCCTCGTTTGAAGGTGGACTATGATCAGCACAGGGGAATCTTCTTGATACAATTTCTACATTCTTATTAAGACTACTAGATATTGCTTCTACTAGCTTCTCTTCTGTTAAAATGCTATCTGGTGTCGGAGTAAGTGTGACAATTTGTTTGATATCACCAACGGCTGATTCATCTTTTGAAAATCGTGATATTATCCTTATCGCATCACCATAGTGTTCTTTCAGTGTATCAAACAGTACATTCTCACTCTCTTGTATTTGATCGTATTTTACGCCATAATTTACAGCATTGTGATATGCCCTAAATGTCGTGGGTATACTATCAATGAAACCATGGTATTCTTTTAATAAATCTACAATGATTACTCTTTTGATATGTGGATTTTCATCTGTAACTTTTGCTATTGCATTTTCCAGTTGTTGTTGTGAAAAAATACCGCTGGAGGAAAATGATACTGGTAAACACTCATCTTGTAACACTCTAAAATTTATAGGCAAACCATACTTTGTGCTTGGTTTTAAGCCATCTTCGTTCCATAATTTCGTCATAGAACATAGATATGCCTCTCTATGACATGTATCTATTGACATGATCGATGAAAGTTTTACACAATCATTCTTCCTAACTTGACCAAGTAACATTTCGTTATAAATTGAAAATATTGATTGAACATCTTATTGCACTACATGTGATTGTATAATGCGTCTTATTAAAATTATATTAAAACAATTTAATAACAGTAGGGGGATTTTCTTTAGGACATACTACTTTAAGTTGTTAATACACTCATATAATTTATGATGCCAATCACAATAACGTATATTAAGCTGTAAATTAGTATTGCACTTACAAATTTTAAGTACTATCATTATATGGTCGAACAGAAAAACGATACCACATCGCATGTCAATAGGACATAAATCATCAAGGGCCATCAAGCATAACAACTATTCACAACACTATAAAAAGAACTCACGATATAATAATATAGATATAGCTAGAAATAGTAAACCTTATAAACAGCAAGGTAATGGTAAGGAAGAGCAGCTACATGACACTGCAACACTACAATTTGAATATATAGTTGATGCACATCAACATGCAACACAGGTGACGATAGAACAACATGAGCTGCGCAAGTACTTAGGCAGGTATACGCAGGCAGCAACGCATAACTTTTGTTCTACAATTCAAAAGGGTATTATGTTCTCTATTCCAATTTTTTGCATCATACTATACAATTTCTTCCCAAGAGTAATAACAAGTTTATTTTTTGCAATTGGTATAGGAATACACATCTTTTCTATAATAACAAAACACTTCCTTTTTATAGAAGGCAAGAAGATTAACGCTTATACAACAACGCAGCAATACAATTCAAAAGACTTAAGAGCAAGTTATCTACAGGGAAATTCTAATAAGAGTTGTGATATACAACATAGCAACACCTATCCCGTGTATTCAATACTGCTGCCGGTTTTTATGGAAGATGCTTCTATATTAAAACAGTTGGTTGCAGCAATAAATGCAATATACTATCCACATGATAAAATGCAAGTGCTATTGATATTAGAAAGCATTGATATAGAAACTATTGCAATAGTAAATACTATGTCACTTCCTGATCATTGGGATAAAGTCATAGTGCCAGATTTCGCACCAAGAACCAAAGCGAAGGCATGTAATTATGCGCTACAGATGGTAACGGGAGAATATGTAGTGATTTTTGATGCTGATGATATACCTGACGCTGATCAATTATACATAGCACTAAAGCAGTTTCTCACATCTGATGACAAGCTTGCATGTCTTCAGGCAAAATTGAATTATTACAATGCTGATGAAAACTTGCTCACAAGATTATTCAGCATTGAGTATACAATACTTTTTGATTATATCCTGCCTGCGTTGGCAAAAAGCAATTATCCGATACCACTTGGCGGTACTAGTAACCACTTTCGTACAGCTGTTCTAAAGCAATTGAGGGGATGGGATATATATAATCTTGCTGAGGATGCTGAAATTGGTATGAGATTGGCAATATATGGGTATCATGTCGATATGATTGATTCATATACAGCTGAAGAATCGCCTATTACAGTTAATGCATGGATCAAACAAAGAGCAAGATGGTTCAAAGGCTTCATTCAGACGTATCTGTTGAACATGCAAAGTAATACTTCATTCAGCAAGGTTGTAGGGTGTCAGAAATCACTGGTATCATTACACTTGATGCTGGGATTATGTGTTGTTAGCCTGATATCAATACCACTAATGTTGGGTATTGGTTTATTAAAGTTTATGGATTTACTACCAAGTTCAAACACAAGGTTTGATATAACACTATTACATGCATCACTGATATCTTGTGCAATATGGCTTGCTACAACATTCTATCAAGCATTTATCGTAGTGCGAAAATCACCCTTTATAAAGGACTTTAGCTTTTTAAAGAAATTACTTTGCATTGCCATGTTTCCAGCATACTTCTCACTACATATTGTAGCAGCAATATACGCGCTATATGACTTGATCAGACGACCTTTTTATTGGAGTAAAACCAAACATGGCTTGAGTAAAATAAAGCAAAAAATCAGCAATATAAAAATTAAAATATAAATCATTGTTGTAATGCTGTAATCCCAACAAGTATACCATTTGTAAGCCATGTTAAAAATGCCCCACCAGCATTTGATACATAGCTGAAGTTCTGATTAATATCAGTAGTATACTCAAGTAAATCCAATTTACGCAACACTGCTACTGTATCACCACCACCAACAACACTTGTAAGCCCAGAGTGTCTAGTATGATATGCGATAGAACGAGCAATGTTGTCAGTACCAATGCAAAATCTAATATCCTCACATATGCCTCCAGGCCCATTCCATACTACAAAATCACTTTTACCAATAAGCTCATGCATGAGTGCATTGGTGCACATACCTATGTCACATATTTGCTCATCAACATCACATAGGTCTTTGACAATTTTCTTCACATAGCATTCACCGTTTGAATTTTCACATATCACATCAATTGGTAGGATAAGGTTACACTTTTGATTATTTGTAGACTGCATTGGTTGTGTAGGTATCATATTTTGAACATTGCATAACTCTATGATGGCCTTAGCTTCAGACAGCACACTATGCTCATAAAAAGACTCACCAACATCAATTCCAAGAGCATGTAAAAAGGTGTTTGCCATACCACCAACTATACATATGCGATCAACCATCCGCACTAGTGATTTCAGCAGTGGTAATTTTGTACTAATCTTCTGTCCACCAACAATTGCCACAGATTTTACCACTTCACTTTTCAGAATATCACTAACATTTTCCTCAAGCATTGTTAATTCATGCAACAAGCTTATACCAGCATATGAACTCTCAAGCCCTATTATCTTTGGTATTGCAACAATTGATGCATGTTCTCTATGTGAGACTGAAAAGGCATCATTCACGTATATTTCAGCTGACGTTGCATCGCATATCATCTTTGCAAACTCAAAGTCATTGTTTTTTTCAGCAGATGAAAATCTTAGATTTTCCAATAATAATACTCTTCTATTAGTATTAGTTGAGTCTTGTCTTAACTTATCTATACTTATGCTAATTTCATCATGCATATGTGAGTAACAGAATATTATGTCTGTATTTATAATTTCAGATATCTGTGATATAATATTGTTGAATGATAGTGATTGTTTATCCATGTTGTTTTTCGGATCACCAAAGTGACTCATTATAACGACATGAGCGCCATACTGTAGTAGATAATCCAACGTCGGTATAACACTCTTCATACGTGAATCATCGATTATTACACCTTCCTCATCCATTGGTACATTTAAATCCGCTCTTAGCAGTACAACTTTTCCTGCTAAATTTGAGAGGGATGTAATGGCTTTAATATGATATTTTTCACAAGTTCTATTGTACATATAAGTATTTTCCATGTAAATATTTCAGTAAATTAAAAGAACATATGCAAGACTTTTCAATATGACACAAAAAAGAGCTGTAGTATTATTAAGTGGTGGTCTTGATTCAACAACTATTTTAAAATTAGCACAAAATCAAGAGTATGAAATATATGCTCTGACTTTTATGTATGGGCAAAGACATTCAATGGAGGTTGATGCTGCAACAAAAATTGCTAAAAAATGCAGTGTGAAGAAGCATAAGATAGCGGAAATAGACTTAAAAATCTTTGGTGGTTCGTCCTTGACAGATAGTAGTATTACTGTACCAAAAAACTCAGAAACAAAAACAATCACATATAGTCATGAAGTAGATAATATCCCTAACACCTATGTTCCAGCACGCAACACAATATTTCTATCCTATGCTTTAGGATATGCAGAAACAATAAAAGCTGAAGCAATATTTATAGGAATAAATGCTCTTGATTATAGTGGATATCCAGATTGCAGGCCTGAATATTTGGAGAAATTCAACGAGCTAGCAAAAATTGCTACAGCAGTTGGTATAAGTGGTGAAGTTATAGTACAGATTAAAGCACCATTACTGCACTTGTCGAAGCAAGAAATAATCAAACTAGGTATTGAAAATGGAGTAAATTACAGTGATACAACCAGTTGTTATGACCCATCCGAGGATGGCAAAGCATGTGGTTTATGTGATGCTTGCATCTTAAGAAAACAAGGATTTGCCATGAATGAAATGATAGATCCGATTGAATATCAATAGTAATACTATGTGATTCAAGCGAATAAACCATATTCAACAGTGATCATCATTAAATTACGCCATGGCGTTATGGCCGTGCAGTACCATATTGGCGTTATTACTACACATTTCTATTACATCACAAGTATCATATGCACCTGTCATGTCGGCTATTATACTGTGAACTATCGGCAGAAACACTCCAATTGCTCCAAATGACATTCCATATGCAGGGTCAATATATGACATTCCAACTCCAGCTAAAGTGAAAATACCTGACATACATTTTAAACCAGTATCTAGTTGGTTTGTTGTCTTCGCATCAAACATATATGATTTCTTCGCACCATCGGAAAAAACATCAAGTACTTTGCTAGATTGCTGTGATGATCCAATTACTGAACCTAGGTTTGCTATTGCAGAACCAATCAATGCTGATCTTAACATATTGATATTGTTTAGGCCTAATGATATTGTAGCGGTACCACCCTCATATGAGCACGTTATTGCTTTGATATTTTTGCTATGCTGATAACAGCCGTATCCTGCCAAACCGGCTAATGCACCAAATATTGTTGTTTCTGTTACTTTTAGAGTCATATTAATAGTTTTATAGTTGTTAAATTGTACTAATGATTTGTTGTACCTTCCTACAAACATCTTACGTTCTACCACAACCAATGACAGATGTCAATAGCAAGTTATATCATTTTCGATAGAATATAACCTCTATATACTATCAGTAGAAATAATTTTAACACTAGGAATGTGAGCTATAGCACTGATTGCATCATATGATATACGCATTGGCTTGTCTGATTTGAACAGAATACGACTTCCATCTTTACATGATGCAACAATTGAAACAGTAACATTACTAGCATTTGGTGAATATTCATGCTCAACAAAAATGTATTCACGTAGTTTTATAACAGCCTCAGGCTCACTTATCACAAGTGTAAAGTGCATAGCTCCTTCTTCTATCACTTGTATTAAAGACCTTATACTACGTAATAATATCCTACTCCCCTGCATATCATTCTTGATAGTAACTCTACAAAATACTAGTTGTCCACTATCCAATAACTCGATTTGTTTTTGGATAATGTTGCTATCAAACACTGATATATCTATATCACCATATGGATCATTTATAATTAGAAATGCATACTTACCACTTCGTTCTCCCTTACCAGAACGTATCTTACATGCCTTAACAACTCCAGCCACAGTTATATCCTTCAACTTACTTTCATTATAACCATGGATATCCTTTGAGAATACAATATTATAACTACGCAATGCATCAACATACATTGTTACAGGATGCATTGTAAAATAAAAACCCAAGGCATCATATTCTGCCTGTATTTTTTCCTTCTGTTGCCAATATAGTGTATTTTCAAGATGTGGAGTAAGGGCATTACTATCATGCATCTCAGAACCATCTATCATCATAAGACTTAATAGTGATGATTGCTGGAATACCTCCTTTTTAGTCCTTGCAACAGTTTGTGAATATATAATGAGCTTCTCAATGTTTGTAAGCAACTCCTTGCCATTAGGATACAATTCTTCAAGCGCACCACTTTTAATCAGCTGTTCTAACAATCTCTTGTTTAAGCTTGCTGCAGTGCGTTCTATAAAGTTCCAAAAATCCTTAAATTTCCCATTTTTTTCCCTTTCTACAACTATCTCAGATAACATCTTAATACCAGTGCCTTTTATACCTCCCAACCCATATCTAATTCTCAACCTATCGTTTGCCGATATAATACCAGCTGTGGAGTGTACAGACATATCAAAGGGATCCGAATATATTTTTCCTCTGACATCAACACAATTTTCTTCTACAACCTCTATGTCAAACAACACCATTGACTCATTAATGCTTGGCTTGCAAAGTTCTATTGCATGCTTTTTAGCTTCGGAACAAAATGTGCTAATCTTATCAGGTGAGTGGATCTCAAGGTTAATTGAAGCAACCAAAAATTCCACTATATGATTACGTTTGAGATATGCTGTCTGATACGTCACCAATGCATACGACATAGCATGAGCTCTGTTGAAACCATAGCTTGCGAACTTTTCTATCAGGTTGTATATTTCAATGGCCGACTCTCGAGTCATATCATGCTGTATGCAGCCTGAGATGAATATATCTCTCTGTCTTGCCATTTCAACCTTATTCTTTTTACCCATTGCACTACGCAACACATCAGCTTCTCCTAAACTATAGCCAGCACAGACTTGTGCTATCTTCATTACCTGTTCTTGATAAACTATGATACCATATGTCTCACGCAACACATCTCTGAGTTTTGGATGTATCACCTGCACTGGTATCTTTCCATGTTTTTGCTGAACATATGTTGGTATGTTGTCCATTGGTCCAGGACGGTATAATGATGTCAAGGCTGTAACGTCAGTCAAAACATCAGGTTTCATCTGTTTTACAGCTTCCCGCATACCTGCACCTTCCAGTTGAAATACCCCCGTTACCTCACCATCAGATAACATTTTGTATGTTTTGGCATCATCTGTTGGGATTGTATATATGTCCAATTTTTCACCAGTTGTAGCACCAATTAATGAGCATATATTTGATATTACTGTGAGGGTTTTCAATCCTAAAAAATCAAATTTTACCAGACCAGCAGCCTCAACATACTTCATTGAAAATTGTCCAGCTAACTCACCTGAATCTTGATCTCTATAAAGTGGCATTGTTTCCACCACAGGTTTCTGTGAAATGATAATACCAGCAGCATGTGTTGAAGTATGTCTATTACAACCTTCTAATTGCAGACTAATACTTATCAGTCTATCTATTGTTGGGTCTTCATCACGCATTTGTTGCATTTGCGTATCTAAATCAATTGCTTGATGTAGAGTTATAGGATTAGCCTGATTCTGTGGTACCATCTTACATATTCTATCAATCAAACCATATGGCATTTGTAATACCCTTCCTACGTCTCTTAATACAGCCCTTGCTTGTAGTTTTCCAAATGTAATAATATGAGCAACATGATTCCCGCCGTATTTCTGTTTTACATATCTCACAACCTCGTCCCTACGCAATTGACAAAAATCTATGTCAAAATCAGGCATGGAAATTCTTTCTGGGTTTAGGAACCTTTCAAATATTAAATCGAAACGAATTGGATCAAGCTCTGTAATGCATAGACTCCATGCAAGCACCGAACCAGCACCTGAGCCGCGACCTGGTCCAACAGCTATGCCATGGCTCTTACTCCACTTGATGAAATCTGATACGATTAAAAAATAGTTGGAAAAACCCATCTTTTTGATAAGATCCATTTCATATGCAAAGCGATCATAGTATTGCTGCTCTTTACGCCAATCCATCTGTTGCATCTGAGACAATCGTTTTTCCAGTCCTACACGTCCTTCTTCTTCTAGCACAGTATCAGCATTTGCATCAAACTGAGGTATCGTCACTGGTTGCTTTTCAGGTATGTAGTGACATTTCTGTGCAATAAGTATTGTATTTTCAATTGCTTCAGGTAAGTCTGAAAATAATTCCATCATTTCCTGAGGGGTTTTATAATAGTGCTCAGGATTAGTTCTTGGTCTATCCTGTTCAGAGATTAGCCTATTATTAATTATGCAGAGTAATACATCGCATGATTCATATGTATCATGATCAAGAAAATTGATATGATGCGTTGCTACAAGCGGTATGTTAGTTTTGTATGCTAAAGATATTAGTAATTTTTCCGATTGGAGATGCCTTCCATCACTATATCTTGTCAACTCGAAAAACAGCTCCAGCGATGTCTGTGTTGTTATTATGTTTGCCATTCTTTCAACACCATCGATGCCATGATCTCTTAACACATTACCTAGTAAGGTTTCAGTATTGTGCGCACTACATAACACAATTAATCCATGAGTATGTTTTATAACCCAATCCCACTCAACAGAGGGTTCACCATTAGTGAGTTTTTTTGTATATGCCCTTGTACATAACTGCATTAAATTTTCATATCCTTCACGACTCTTAACTATAAATAATACTTCTCCTATTTGTTGTCCATTGACAGACGTTGCATCTCTGCCACTCAGCTCGCTATCAATAGATGTATAATCCACATTGAGTGAGCAACCTATAATTGGTTGTATGCCCTGTGCAACGCATCCCATTGCAAATTCCAATGTACCAAACATATTTTTATCTGCAAGACAAAGGGCTGGCATGCACAGTTCCATACACCTTGATATTAACTCCTTAATCTTTATATTACTAACACCAAGGGAATAATCAGAATGGACTCTTAAATGAACGAATGGTTGCACTGTTATGTTTTATATTTATAGATTGTAACATCTAATATAGTAATTAAACTCTGCCATGAAGCTTTCAAGAATTAGTTGTGCTGCAATTGTATCATCAATTTTATTCCTATTTTTCCTCTTCATACCAATATCCTTCAGCATTTCATTTGCAACATATGTTGTGAGTTTCTCATCATGCAAAAAAACAGGTATACATAGTGTATGTTGTAGTTTTTGCTGAAGTCCTACCATCTTTTCAACAACATTATTATTACTCTTGTTATTTTTAGTATTTATTGGTATACCAATAACAATTGCAATTGCTTCATTTTTGGTTGCAAAATCACATATCACATTGGTATTTGTAGAAATAATGGTAGAAGGTAAAACAAGTTTTAAAGTGTTATAAAATACTGCAATGCCAACTTTTTTTGTACCTATATCTAACGAAATTATTTTAGCGTTCTGATTCCTCGCCAAAATATTTGATATGTAACTATACTTGAGTATTTGTGGGTGTGCCATTACCTATTAATTAATAGAAAGTATGATAACTGTTGAATTTGTCTCAAAATTTATTATAACGTTGATATGCATAGCATAAATTCATAACTTATAGAAATCATGAGTGACTTTTCGAGGGAAATAATCAAGGTAGCAAAACTTGCTGCAATTAAAATCGATGATGATGAAAAGAAAAAATATAGTGAAGAACTTGGTATAATACTAGATATGATTAATGAACTACACACAGTTGATACTGACAATGTTGAACCATTGAGAAGTGTTGCATCTGGTAATACAACCTTGCGTGCTGACATAGCATGCCAAGCACCAAAGGAAAATATACTTGCAAGTGCTAAACATATTAAATACGATTATTTTGTCGTACCAAAATTTGTTGAGTAGAATGCCATTTAATGATTATAATGGTGCAAATGTATGAGTTGTGTTAACATGTTAAAATTATAATATATTATGTACAAACAAATCGAATTAATTACCTGCACTGAAGCGTTTGCGGAAGAGAATACTGAAAGTGCTAACAACACATCAACCAAGGACACAATCAATAGTTTCATACCATTGATATTAATTGTTGCAGTGTTTTACTTTCTTGTAATAAGACCACAGCAAAAACGTGCAAGAGAACAGCAGAGGACTCTCGATAGTTTATCTCATGGCGATGAGGTCGTAACAACTGGTGGTATTATTGGCACTATTGTGAGTGTCCAGGATGAAGAGATTGTAACAATAGAGATAGCAAAAGATATCAAAGTACAGTGCCGTAGGAGTTGCATCTTGGATATCATGAGAAAAGACGAAAAAACAAAGGATAAGAAGAATGAGAAAACAATAGATAGTAATAAGAACAGGGAAAAGTAAGTTAACTATTCCTTCTGTTTATTGTTTTCTATACCAAAAGCAAACTTACTGATAAGATTTTCTAGGTTGATTGATGATTGCGTGAATTCTATCGTATCACCATCACGTAATGAATCAGTCTCAGCACCAGGTACTAGCAACACATATTTGTCACCCAACAAACTTGAACTTGTAATTTCTGCAGACGTATCAACTGGAAGTTCCAGATCCTTCTGTATTGTCATAGTGAGAACTGCGTTGTAGTTTTGTTTATCAAGTTTTTTATTGATCACCTTACCAACGCTAACACCACTAACATTGACATCACTACCAATATTTATTCCCTCAACTTTTGCAAATGAAGCATATAATACATAGTAATCATCTTTTATTGATATAACTTCATTCTTATATGCAAATATTAAGAATAATCCACTGCAGATAATTACGATGATCCCGACAACTATCTCAAAAACATTTCTGTTATACATATTATTATTATTTCATTACGAACAGGTGTATTTTTATTTTTACTTATCATACTTCCAAGATGAATACCATCCATCATATTCATACTGAGTCTTATCACAAGTTTGAATTTTATAATTTGTAATTCCCGTATTTATCTCCCATGAATATGCACCAGCCTTGTAATGGTTCGGAGGAAAGTTAGTGCGATAGTGCAGCCAGTTAAACCAAACACTACTAACATTGGCAATCATATAGGATTTCGATGAATACACAATCCATCTATTTTTCCTACTAAACCATCTCATCCGTTTGCTTTCATAGTACCTATTACCAATATTATCCTCACCAACTAGAGTGCCAAATAGCTTTGTGTATATAAGTGTACTAATATTCATTTTCCGCATGCTGAATCATACTATTCTCAGTTTATAACATAGCAATTCTTTCCCATTGCCTTTGCAATGTATAGATTGGCATCTGCACAATCAAGAGTTGTACGCATATCATCACAACCATTTGCATCGATGTATTTACCACCAACACTACATGTACAAAAAACAACTGTTTCTTTTTGTGTTGTATGGTCAACAAATTTGACACTAGCATTTCTTACTGCCTTGAGCAATCTTTCAATAATATTTATACAAAACTGCATTGGAGTGTTTGGTAATAGCACAACAAATTCCTCACCACCAAATCTTGCACACAGATCCATCATTCTTATATTTGACATAATACTCTCAGCAACAGTCTTTAATAACATATCACCAACCTTATGACCATATAAATCATTAATTTTTTTGAATGCATCCACATCTATGACTAGTATCATAGAATTATGTAGTTTGTTAGCCTTCATAATATTATTGAGATGTTGCTCAAAATACTTACGTGTGTATGTATTCGTCAAAACATCTAAATTTGCATCTCTAAAGGCTCGTATGTTACGTTGTAATATCGCTTTTTCATTATGAAAAAATCTTATTTGATTCATACATCTCGCTAATAGTTCGTCTTTTTCAAATGGCTCCACAAGATAGTCACATATTCCTATATTGAGGCCTTTGATTAACATCCTATCATCTTGTGACTGCATGACTAACATCACTGGAATCTGCCCTATCCTAACCTCATTAACGATATATGTGCATGTTTGTAATGGATCACTCAGCATTTTTCCATCTATAATAATCAAGGAATACGATGCAAGTACACTAGCTTTCTGCAGACTTGTAATTGCCTGTTTAAAATAAGTGATGTTCAATGGAATATCACGTAAGAGTTTTTGATAATACTTGATATGTTCAATATTATCGCTAATAAAGGCAACCTTCGCATTTTCTTGCAATATTTCACTGCTTGTGTTTTCCCAGTAGCAGTCAACCATAAAACTCTTATGATAATATGTATATGTAAGCAATGCCTGTATTCTACTAATGAGTAATTGTTGTGATATGGACTTAACAAGGAAATCATTCACACCAGCTTGCAATGCTTCTATTTTCCTATCTTTATCACTTACTGCTGTGAGCATGATGATCGGCATATATCCTATATTTCGATCACTTCTAATAATTTTAGTTACAGCTATACCATCCATTTCAGGCAACATTAGATCAATGATCACAATATCAGGATGTACTTCTCGCACCATATTAATAGCCTGTAATCCGCTAACTGTAGTATACACAATGTAATACTCTCGCTTCAGTATATCAGTGAGAAGCCTTCTATTTAATGGCAGGTCATCAACGATGAGCACTTTACCAGACATATTATAAAAGTAAGGTTTAAGTGTTTTAAACACGTGGCTTATAACCATATTCTTACAGAGTAACACAAACTTTGCAAGACTTACAGTATTGTAACCTCTATTTTTCTTACATTGTTCTCAAACATTGTTATTGATATGTTCATGATCTGTTTTGTTACATGGAAAAAACTTTGCGCTATATGTGGCCACTCAATGAACGATATTCCACTACTCAACATTTCTTCGAAACCTATTTCATATAGCTCAAATACACTATTTAGCCTATACAAGTCGAAATGAAATATTTTACAGTAATGTTTCTCTGAGTAGTACTCATTTACTATGTTAAATGTAGGGCTAGAAATAATATTATTATCAATACCTAAAGACTTCACTATATAACCAACAAGCGTTGTTTTTCCTACACCTAAATCACCAGATAACAAAACCATTGAGATTGCATTATCTATCACTTGAGAAGCTATTTGCAATGCTAGTCTTTTTAGTTCTGGTAATGTTGCAACTTTTACATTATAAATCATTCTCATAATCACCTCATTGATAATATGAATTAATATGAACTTATAGCATATGAGTATTTTTCTTGGTATAGATCCTGGTTTGAAAAAAACTGGATGGGGTATAATCACCAAACATGGTACATCCATATCATATGTTGCATCCGGGGTTGTACAAACAACACATGTGTGTTGCAACACACAATCACATCGATCTAACACTGAAGCTTTAAATATGATATACAATGAAATTAAAGATGTAATCGCAATGTATAGACCACTGCACTGTGCAGTAGAAAACACCTATGTCAACAGCAATGCTATCACTTCATTGAAACTAGCACAGGCAAGGGCTGTAGCTTTGATTGCATGTTGCAGCAGTGGGCATATTCCATATGAATATCAAGCTTCTACAATAAAAAAAATCATTACAGGCAAGGGCAATGCTGATAAGTTACAGGTGCAAAAAATGGTACGAATTCAACTTGGTTATACTGTACAGAAACACATGGATGAAAGTGATGCAATAGCAATAGCAATGTGTCATGTGCTATTGCATAAATAATATCTGTAACGTTCTATAAGCCGGTTTCTGTTCCTACAAGAGGTGACAATCATTTATCTAGCAATATCATTACTGATACTGTCATGCGATCTACCCGTATGCTGAAGCCTAAAACATGGCCCACATCAAACCAAAAACTTGATCTCCGTTAACATACCTATTCGATCTTGCATCCAGTGGGGTTTACCATGCGATTTCCATTGCTGAACATCCGGTGAGCCCTTACCTCACCTTTTCACCCTTACTCATCACTGAGCGGTATATTTTCTGTGGCACTTTCCCTAGTGTCTTTTAGCACCGCCAGACATTATCTGGCACTGATGTTTTATGATGTCCGGACTTTCCTCTATCAAAAGATAGCGATTGTCCAAACGCTACAGAATAAGTATTATCTACCATTAATATTTAAAGAATGCAATGTGAAACTTTATACTGGTGTTTGTTTTTCCTTTTCAGTACTTGCTATTGCTGCATAGTATTGTTGCTTATTCAATTTTTTTTCAGAAGTTTCAATCAGCAATGTTGCAAATATATCACCAGTAACATTGATAGCGGTTGTCAGCATATCGAGTATTCTATCAACAGTAGCAACAACTAAAACTCCATCAATTGGCATTCCTACTGCATGTAAAACCATTCCGAGAAATAATAACACGCCACTTGGAATGCCAGCACCACCTATTGATGCTATCGTTGACATTAATATGATTATTACATATTCATGTAATCCAAAGTTAATACCATATATTTGACTAAAAAATACTACACATGAGGCTTGATATATTGCGCCACCATCCATATTGAGAGCAGCAGAAAGTGGGAGAATAAATCTACTTCCTTCCTTTGATATACCAAGGCGCTTTTCGCAAGCTTGCATCATTGGTACAAGCACAGCTTTAGAGCTGCTAGTTGAAAATGCCAACATCTGTATATCGATAATTTTCCTATAGAACGGTAGTGGTGAAATACGTCCAAAAACGAATAGCACTATGCCGAAAAATATATACTGCACTGTACAACCAATCATAATGGTTATGATAAGCCTTCCTAGTGTTATCATTGGTGTTAATCCTTCCACAGCAGCAAGTGTTGCCATATATCCAAACACACCAAATGGTGCGAATTTCATAATACTTTCTATCATACTAAAAAGCATCTGAGCGATCTGGTGAAATATTTTTATGACATTCTCACAATTCGTTCTATTTTTGTTGAGCGTTACACCACAAAAAAATGCGAAGGCTATTACTTGCAGTATATTACCTTCAGCCGCTGCACTAACAATATTATTAGGTATGATATTAATCACAAAGTCAACAATTGATGTGCTATTATGTCCTCCAGAAGCAACGGAAATGCCATGTTTCTGCATATTAGACATCATGTTCAATATTGCCTTACCATCACTAAAACCAGGCTTTATTATCGATGTTACCAATAATCCAATGCAAGCTGCAGTGACAGCTGTGGATAGAAATATCACAATTGCTTTTATACTTACTTTTCCCAGGCCTCTATGGTTTTCTACACTTGTAATGCCATATACTATTGTAAAGAAAATTAGTGGTATCGTAACCATTTTGATCATATTGAGAAACAAAATACCAAGGTATTTTAACCATGCAATTGTTTCTCCAAAGATCATTCCAATTATGATACCGAGTATCATACCGATGATAACTTTATGCCATGAGGTAAGCTTGGTGTTCAAACATATTTTTTTCATTGTCAAATGATTAACAAATAAATGATTGTATTGGAATCATTAAAATTACCATAACGATACATCATGATATAGCATACCACTAACAAAATACTAAGCAAAGCATTCTGTGTTGAGTTTATATGATAAATTTGATATCAATATTTCATATTTAAGTTTTACGAGAAATAGACAGCAAATAAGCAAAACTAACGTCAATGAATAGTATATGAGTTATGCGCCAAATACAACACTTTCAGAAGAAAACTTGCTACACAACTTACATGTTATAAGAAGTGTTACTAGAAAAAGTAGGGTGATGGTGATGTTGAAGGCTAACGCATATGGCCATGGTATTAAGACGATTGCAACATGTTTAGAACAACATGTTGATTGCTTTGGTGTTGCACGTCTTGATGAAGCAATGCTGTTGCGTAGTGTTGGCATCAGAACACCAATGGTTGTAATGCAGGGGGTATACACAAATGATGATTTTGTTATTGCTGCACAGCATGGATTGGATCTAGTTATACATGAACATACACAGTTACACTGTTTACAAACGAATATACCTAATAAGGTCAACATATGGTTAAAATTCGACACAGGTATGGGAAGATCAGGCTTTTTACCATCAGAGGTAGGATCAATTTATAACATGCTTACTAAAGCCAAGAATGTTGATAAAATACGTTTAATGTCACATCTTGCATGTGCAAATGATATAAATCACCACTTGAATAATGAACAGATCAGTGTTTTTCACAATACTGTTAAAGATTTACCAGTAGAAAAGAGCCTTTTGAACTCTGCAGGCATATTCAACTTCGGTAATATATGTTATGATGTAGTAAGGCCTGGAATTGCAATCTATGGCATTTCACCACTTGATGGTGTCAGTGCAATTACACTAGATTTAAAGCCAGTGATGACATTGAAGGCACAAGTTATGTCTGTAAGATGCCTAAGTGCTGGCAGTAGCATAGGTTATGGAAGGACGTTCGTATGTGAGAATGATATGATAATTGCAACAGTAGCAGCTGGTTATGGTGATGGATATCCACGTTCTGCCATGAGCGGTACACCTGTGCTGATGCAAGGCATGAGATGTCCAATTGTTGGCAGAGTGTCGATGGATATGCTAACAGTTGATGTTACGAGATGTCATGGTGTAGGAGTTGGTGATACAGCAACATTATGGGGTGAAAAACTACCATTGGAAGAGGTTGCACTATATACTCACAATGTGCCATATGATATACTAACTGCAATACAGCAACGTGTGCAATATCATTTGAAGCTTCATAAATTTTAACATGCAACAGTATGTACTTTAACTTTAATATACATTTAATACTGTGTATGTTAGCATGCAAGTTAATATGATGCACTATAAGCATAAAACTTTTAATACTATATATAACTATGCCATTGGACAATCATTTGCAAGGTATTGATATAGAACTCAACAGCATACAAAATGAGATATCCGATGCTGTAGCATTCTTCACCAGTGATAAGAAAATAATGGAGCATCTGGATGGATTTCTAGCAACAGTAGCTTCTAAACAAGCATTGTTAAGGCGTGATAATGACGCAGCAACGCAGTTTGGCAAATTTACAACTATAATCTCTTCAAGTGATTTTTGGATGTTGTTGCTACATGCTCTGTTTTTACATCCGTTGAGGGTTCATACATTAATCAAATGTGTAATATCTGATCAGTACAAAGCAGAATTACAAAGCCCTAACCTGAATGCAAGTATGGCACATGATGAGAATATACAAAAATTCATGATATGGTTGGCAGACAATGAACGACAAACACAACTTGATGCGGTATTGGATTATTTTCTCAATTTGCCAGACCGTAGCCAAAGCGGCTTAGATAAACAAGTGATTAGAGATATATTAAACATTGTAGGGAACGAGCCAATATTGTTAGTATCGTTTGTACCAAGATTATATTTAGATTTTGCAAAACTGAAAATCTCGGAAAACGCTTTGCAAAAAGCAATCAAAGATAATAAAAAAGACGTGATTGCTCAAAGACGTCTAGAAGTACGAAAAAACTATCTTGAAATCATTAAGACTGCTCTAGAAGTTGCAAGTACAATGAATGGTATAGACAAAGTAACAGTAAAAGAAATAATACGAGGTAAGACTGATTTTATAAAGAATTGTGCTGTTAACAATGATCAGAATATCAACGCGCTATTAAATAATAGCATGCATGAGCTTCTTGCTATGATTACACAAGAGCAGGTTTTCGAAAAAGCATTAGAGCATGTTAATAAGGTTGTTGACATGATGTTACAGGAGAAGCCGATGATGGAAATAGTATCAGAATGTCTGGAAGCAGCAGCTTTATTAAAAGATGATTTACCACAAATAATAGAAAAAAATAAAAATGTTATAACAAACATCATTGCTGATAATGTGAGTATAAATGGTGTGCAACCAGTTGATCAAGTTGCAGCAAGTGCAATCACAACAGTGTTAAAACAAAACTATGCTGAGGCGGTAAAACAAGTTAGCAACATTGTTGGTGTTATCAACGATGATACAATAAAACTAGAAGATAAGAATGTTGCAATTGCACATGCTGTTGCAACGGCATCATGTAGCGTGCTACAGCCACAAATTGCACAAATAGTACAGGAAGCTGGTGTACCAACAATTCTAGCATTATGTTTCGAACCTGATCTTGATAAAAGTCATAATAACAATGTTGTATACAAGTTGTCAGCATTAGGACTAAACATGGCAGAGTTTGGTTTGTTACAATTAAAAGACATTTCAGCTGCAGAACCACTCAAAAACAAGGAAACTGCAAAGGCATTCAGGGTTGAAGTTGCTGGCAGGGTTGAAATTAAAGATGAGCAAAAAAATGTTACTGTCTCAAGAGATGATTTTGTTAATAATTTAGGTAACAAATTGAATATTGAATTTCTGCAGTTATTACCAGCAGTTGTTAAGACACCTCAGACGGTTGAAGCATTAAGTCATGTAATAGGTGCGTTCAGAAATAACTTATCGATGTTTGGTTGGATTGCAAATGGTATAGATGCTGTTGTCAAGAACCCAGAGTTAAGAGAGAAATTATATGAGCAAAGAGATGCATTAGTAGCAATGCTTCAATTAACCCCACTTGTAGCAAAAATGCAAGAGTTCGGACTTGATGAATCATTCCTTGAAATTGCAAAGCACGCATTAAAAGACGACGCTTCTGTCAAGATATTACATGAGATTGTTGCAAATATGGGGGCAGAAAACTATGGTTTGATGATGCAAAATCTTGCAATACTAGTATCTAAAAACGAAGAATTGAGAGAATTTATTAACGAACCAAAAATTACGCAACAAGTTGGCGCATTGGTACAAAAACTCAGTGGTAATGTTGATGTCATGAAGAAATTCCTTGAAAGAGAGGATTTTAAAGCGATTAAAGACAATATGCCTGTGTTAGCAGAGCAAGCATTGCCTACATTGTTGCAAATGCTAAATAATGAAAGTAGTTTACAATTATTTAATGGTCTGGAGTTGAATATTAGATGTGGAAATATTGTGAATGGCTTCATGATGTTACCTTGCATGACAAAGATAACAGATAAGGTGCAGGCTGAGAAGCTATCAAGGGAGCTTTATAAATTATTAGTAAGTAATGATGGGGTTTTACCAGTTCATAATGTGGATTCAGATTTTATAACGAATTTGGGAATAGAAGATATTGTAGAATTCAAAAGAGCACTTCATGAAGCTGAATTGAATGCACTTGGTTTGGAGTTGCGTAATAGAACTGATTTGATATTTAAAGTTGAAGTTTTTCCTGAAAAACAAGCAATGCAGCAAGCAATTATAAATAAGCAGAATACTGAAAGAGAAACTGCATTTAATATAATTAGGAATATCAGTAAAGTTGATGTCTCATCCGAACTTGATGAGGGTTTATTTGGAGACGATCAAGAGGAAAATAAAAGAATCTTTTATGAAATAGTTGATAATAATATTGCAAAAAGTCAAGGAGAATTTGCTACTGAATTTGATAATGCAGTACATGGTAATACACTATCATCAGATAATGCTTTCAAATTAAAAGTTCTATATACTGACTTTCATGTAAAGGTAGCAGAGGTGAATAAAAAATATGGTATAAATACCCCCGTTAATCATCTTTGTACGAGAGTATCACATGAAGAAATCATGTTCAATATGATGCATTTTGCAGTATCTAATAATATACACTCTGATGCTATATACTCAGTTGGAGAGTACATTAAGAGTATACATCACGATAATGTATTATGCAATGAAGATGTTGTAGCAATACTGAAAACTTCCCCAGTATTTGCAAGTATAGATAATGCACAATTGGAGCAGTTTGCTATGTTGCTCATGGCAAACAAGGAACAAATTAATGACACTGCTCTAGGTGATAGAATTAAAGAGATCGGCTGCAGAAAACGTGGAGCTGAAGGTATTGGTGATATTCAAGATCTGCTTATTGCAACCTTTGCTCCACTTGCAGCAATGATTGGTGATGATCAGCAGAGAGATAATACAATAGCTACATTTAACAAACTTATAGTAAATATACAGAAAAACCCATTGATGATGGATGCTTTGAACAGAGTTATATTGGAAAAAGGTACACCAGCTAGTCAAGTAAACATTATTATTGAAACAATAGGTGAAATTTTCACAGAGGATGGTAAATACACACAGGAAGATAAACAAATTCTCAAGACTGCCTTGATAGGCATACTCAAGCAAATGCCTATCCCACCAGCAGTATATAATACAATTGAGGAAGTTGTGGATGTATGTATTGCTGATCCAGCAAATGCTAAAAAGTTATATAACAATGGCACGGTGCTGAAAGATGTGCTAGCTAACATATTAAGTGGTAATGGGGTACGTGGAACATTAGCGGCTGTATGGCTACAACCACAAGAACTGCTGGGAGCACTGGGGGGGATACTGGGAGCAGGGGTAATTGGTCCTGCTATGAGGAATTTTCGTGGCAAAGCAATTGTACAAGACGATCAACAAACGCAAGCTGCACTGAATGCAATACATCAAGCACAAGGTAAGGATGGTAATAAGGTGAACGTATTGGCGATATTAAGAAAAGATTTTTCAAGCAGTGGTAATTTTATATTTGCCGGTCAGACCTTAAATGGCAGTGTAGTCGCACAAGATATCGATGATGTTGTAAATATTGCAACTCAAATGCTTAATTTGAGCACCTGTGTTTTTGAGAATACTCAGTTTTATAAAACAACAATTAAAAATGTAGATTTTAGCAACTCAGACTTCAAGAAATCAGATTTTGCAGAAGTGAAATTTGATGGTAAGACTAAATTCAATGGCGCGACATTTGATGTTCAGAGCTTTAAATCATTAATTGAAGCATTTGAGAAAAATGGTTTATCACCAGATGAAATCATGGAGACAATTGCAGATGCAAAAGTTTATGATACAACATATCTACCAACTGATGCTATATCAATATACTCACTGATGGTATATGAAAGAGCATTACAAGGCAAAGAGGAAAATGCGCAAGGAACGATTCCAAATGAGTGGATAATAAATCTGCCACATTGCGCAGAAGCTATTAAATATTGTCAGCTTTTTGCTAGCAGCAATGGCAATGCACTTGCTAAACTTTTTAATAAAGCGGCATTGCAGGATCTGCCAAATGCTTTTGCAGAAAAAGGTTTGGAGTTTGAAGCTGTGAAAAGGTATACTCATATGTCATTGTCAGAGGCTCTATATCAGTACATCAGTGGTAATGAGCATATCAATGCTAATGATAGTAATGAAGAAATCGAACTATCGAAAGCCCTACAACAATACTATGTTGGGAAGGTTATTGATAGTAATGATAATGATACGATAGGTAAGCTAAAACAGTTAAATAATATGATGCCTATATCAAGTGAAGTTGATGGTGCAATAACTAAAATTATGAATGTGGCATTCGGCCAATATCAGATAGCGTGGCATGCTGATGATATTTATACACTGCTTAAGACTTATACTGATGCAGTGAAGGACAAGGCAGATATCGATCATGATTTGCTTACAGAATATATAGCAGGAGTAGTACACGATGGTGGCAGAAGTCATAATTGGGTAATGAATGATCATTTGATACCTGCAGAGGTAGAAAAAATGATTAGTAATGGTGTAAAAGTTACATCGAATCCAAATTATCAGCAGCTTTTCAAGATTGCACAAGCGGTTGTTAAAACTCGCACTGAGAAACCTATATATACTCAGTGGCAGGTTGTTGATGCATTCGATGCTATGGACAATGATAAGCAGATGCAATTGATAGAGCTTTTTGAAAAATATCCTGAATATACTATTGGAAACCATGATAATGCTGGCTTGGCAGACACAGATATAAACAAATATAGTGATGAGATAGCTATAATACACACAGTAGCATCCAATACAAACTTTGACAAGCTTATAGAGATTGCAGATGCTGTCATTGAAGCACGTGCTAAAATGAATATAAAATCTGTGTATACCAAATGGCATGTTGTTGATATGCTCAGTGCACTTGGAGTTGATACGCAAAATACATTGATACAACTTTTCAATACACAGAAGGAGTACATTATAGGTAATGAATTCCATCCTGGTTTAGCAGATGTAGAGGTAGATTTTGATATTGTTATCGACACAGCAGATGCATCTTCTGATATGAGTGATGTCGTTGATACAACAGCGAGATCAATTGCACGCAGATATGCTAACCCTGAGCAATCTAAGGAACTACCAAAGGATGGTACGGTGAAAAAATGTGCTGGGTTCATGCTTGATGTGTTTGCTATGATGTCTGCGGAAGATAGAAAACTCATTGCAGAAATACATGAAGCGAATCCACTATGTCTTGCAAACCTAATCTTTGTGAAATTGATGGATTTGGAAGGACAAAAGCCATCACTCACAATGCATCAACAGAATTGTGTTGGTAGTGTAAAGGATGAGTTGACTGCTATGCTTGGAACAATACGATCAAATGGCATTACAAATATGAGTGAATATGTGAAAGAATGCTTTAAACAGGCACAATCAATTGCTGAGAAAGTATTTAATAATTTTGCAATAGCAGAATTATGGAATGATAAATGCAGATGTAACAGATCAATAGAAAATCTTACAAACACTGTGGCGATTGGTTTGCTAAGGTCAGGCAGGACATTCAGTGGTGATGAAATCAATAAGCTAGTAGGTGATGGCAAGGCCATCTATGGTCGGCTTTCTAATGACTTCTCAAGGTGTAGTGGTTTAACCAAGGAATACAAGGATATATACTACTCTTCGAAGGCTGCAACCAATGCGCAGGCTTGGTATGATGTTGGTGTTTATGATAAAAAAGATAATCATACACAAAGGTTACTAAAAGGTGTAGAGAATCAAATTAACAGCCTTGGTAACAACCAGCAAAGCAATATTTCCATGCAGCTATGAGTATGGTGTGTGGTTTTGTATTGCAAAAAACACTATCTTTTCATATTAAAAGTACTTGCAATTTTTCAGTTGCAAGTTTAATATGAATTCCTGTTAGGACATGTTTTGATCCCGTAGCTCAGTCGGTAGAGCAACTGACTTTTAATCAGTAGGTCACGCGTTCGAGTCGCGTCGGGATCGCCAAAATTATCAATCGTGTCAGATTGTAAGTGCTTGTTTTATGTCTCCCTTACTATCAATACCAATATCGTTTTTTATCTTAAGTACATCAAACCACATGAGTTTTTTCTGACTTGGTTGACGCAAAAGATATGATGGATGGAATATTGCAGTACTTTTAATGCTATATTGCAAATGATCATTAGTATAATCAAAGTAGTGGCCACGTAATTTTGTAATTGGTATATTTGACTGAAGCAAAGCTTCAACAGCAGTACTGCCAACCAGTATTATAAGTTTTGGCAAGACTAAACTTATATGTTTCTCCACAAATGGACGACAAATCGCAATTTCTTCAGATGTTGGTCTTCTATTATTTGGAGGTCTCCAAAAAACAGTATTTGTTATATATACTTTTTGTCTGTTAAGGCCTATTGACGACAATATGTTATCCAGCAACCTACCGCTTTGCCCACAGAATGGTATGCCTTCTGCATCTTCATTCGCACCAGGTGCTTCGCCTATGAGCATGATTTGTGACTTTGGATTTCCATCACCAAATACAGTGTTTTTAGCTGTTGTTTTCAACTCGCATCCATTAAATGAGTTCACAATCTGTTTTAGTGTATCAAGATCATTACACTGCTTTAACAACATATAAGTAGTATCATTATTTGAATCACTAGTTGTAGATAACATCATATTGTGATGTACTGTTTTTTTTGAGATATTTGTTTTACAAACTAGTCTATTCATAGGCAGTTTCCTATAAACGTCGTATATATCAAGATCTGAGTATGTCTGTAATATACTGATAATCGATTGTATCTGTTTCATCATCAATCAATGCATCAATTCAGTAACACATTTTGGGAAATGTTTTACAAGATTTTTTGCAGAAAACACCACTTGTTTTTCATACATCATCTCACCACATTTGCCCCACAAATACACGGCTGATCTCATGGCTTGTAGTGCTGAAAGACCCTGCGATATATAGCCCCCTATTATGCCAGCTAATACATCTCCTGTGCCTCCTACTTTCATCTGTACAACTCCAGTTTCATTTCTATACAACACTTTGTTACCCATTACTTTACTGTTAGTAGACGACTTATCAAGTGTGAAATCCCTTCCTGCAATTATATAGTCTATATGTCCTTTTACACACATATTAATCATATATTGATTTGCAACTTTTTCAATATTCTCCAGTGTTGGATCAGCACCAAAAACTCTTCTAAATTCTGCATGATGTGGTGTTAGGACCCAATCATGTTTTGTATAATCATATATTTTCATTATTTCTGGTACTAAAGCGTCAGCATCTATTACCACTGGTTTATCAATACTACTTAATATTGATAAAACCGTTTTCTTCACATCGAAATCTTTACTCAAGCCATTGCCTATAATAATTGCGTCAACGTTTGCTGCAATGTCATGAATTTTTTTGACATCATATAGCCCCATATATCCAGTATTAACATCAGTGAAGTGATGAATGAAAAAATTCAGTGAGTATTTCTTTGCAGTTTCAATATGCATCGATGGTATATATAGATATATTAGATCACTACCAGACGCTTCAGCTCCCAATGCAGTTAAGATAGGTGCGCCATAATATATTGGTGAACCACCAATTATCATTACTTTCCCTATGTCTCCTTTGTGGAGAGTTTGCTCAAAAGTTGGCATTTGAAACTCAGAGATCAGCATGCTTGATTTTTTTATAAGATTATGTTACATGTACTAACAATCATGTAGTATAGCTTCGACAAAACACATGAGCAATAATGTCAAACCAACAAAAAATACAATGACAGATAACCAAGAACAATTAGCTCAACCAGAGCTCACAGAGGGGATTGAAAATGAGGTTGTAACAGCGGTTATAGATGCCAATGTAATTGCTAATTAGTTGTTTAATACCTCAAAACGCCTGCTGGTGATGTTAGTGACACCCTCCATGCAGGATATATCGTTGCCAATAGCGATAGTAGTAATGACATCAAAACTATGTAAATAATCTGTTTTATATCAACCTCTACTGGTAATGTTGTTAGGAAATATATGACAGGGTCGAAAACTTTTATACCAATCATTTTTTCTAAAAAAAGCCTTATATCTTCCATGTAAATACAAAATACTACACCCAAAACTACACCAAGTGCTGTGCCCACAATCCCTATTGCGAAACCACATATGATAAATATACGCATTATGGAGCCCTTCTGCATACCTATAGTTCGTAGTATCGCTATACTTCTCATTTTATCACGCACTAGTAATACCAAACTTGATATGATGTTAAAGGCAGCTATTACCACTATGAGTGACAATATTAGAAACATAACATTTCTTTCTACCGTTAAACCATCAACAAGAGTTTGATTAGCCTGCTGCCAGTCAATTACAATTATATCATGATCGTTTGTACTATATTGCCTGAGCAGTATTATAAGCTGCTGTTTTACAGCTGATACATCTCTTATATTCTTTAGTGTGATTTCAATACTTGTTATGTCATCACCAAATTGAAAAAGCTTCTGAGCATCATCTAATGCCATAAATATCAGACCACTGTTATACTCATACATTCCGAAATCAAATACTCCAGCAACTCTATACGTTTTTATACGTGGTACTACACCAAACATGGTTTGATTAAATTTTGGTACTACAACTTTGACAATATCATCAACCTGTAAGTTTCTTGCTAGAACATCGCCTATTATTATACTGTTATTCAGTTTGTTTCTCTCTGTTGATAACATTATCACCTTATCTTTTAACTTATATAAAATATCATTTTGCAACATTCCCTTTATAACAACTCCACCTGCTTTGTCATTGTTTAATACTAGAGCCTGTTGTTCAACAACAGGTATGATGGATAAAGTATTAGTAACATTGCTACTGATAGTACTAATGATTTCTTGCCAATTTTGTATTCTTGCTTGCCTTGTTGTAATTGTCAAGTGTCCCTTTACTCCGAGTATTTTATCTAGCAGTTCTTTTTCATAACCATTCATCACCGACATGACAACAATGAGAGTTGCAACACCAAGCATTACACCCACCAATGAAAAAATATTTATGACTGAAACGAATTTTTCCTTTTGCTTTGTCAACAGATAACGAGTTGCTATGAATAACTCCAATTTAATTGCAGATATCATAATGTTTTATTATCCAAATATTTGTCTTCCAACATGAATAGCATCATATATGCGTATGAGTTCATTGTATTTCGCAACTCTCTCGGATCTGCACGGTGCACCTGCTTTTATATAAGATGCTTGCATACCAACTGCAAAATGAGATAAGGCAGTATCCTCAGTTTCACCAGAGCGGTGGGATATAATAACATTATACTGATACTGCCTTGCCAAATGGATTGCTTGAATTGCTTCAGTAATAGTACCAATCTGGTTTGGTTTGATCAGTATCGCATTACCTAGTTTGTGCTCCATACCATACTGCAACTTCTGTGTGTTTGTCACAAACAAGTCATCACCCACCAATAATATTTTATCACCTAATTCTGCAGTGATATATTGCCATCCCTCAATATCATCCTCAGACATTGGATCCTCTATTGCAAATATTGGATATCTATTGATCAGAGTTTTATAGTAATGAACCATTTCATGTACTGATAATGCCTTTCCATCCACCTCTGGTCTATACATTCTTATTCCATTGTTTGACTCACAAAATGTTGAAGCTGCAGCATCTATCGCAATTTTGAAGTTTTTCTGATACCTTTCATGACTTGACATTACATCAGTAATGATATCGAGTGCTTCTACTGTATGCATCACGTTTGGAGTAAAACCACCTTCATCACCAACACTTGTACTCATTCCTCTGCTTTGTATATTTTGCCGAAGATCATGAAAAAATTCACAACTTAATCTAATACGTTCTTTAATATTAGCATCCTTATCCATCAAGGGTACTATCATAAACTCTTGTAATACTAGATTGTTATTAGCATGTTGCCCACCGTTTATGATATTTAACATTGGGATTGGGAAATTAATGGGCGAGCTCATACTATCAATCCTCGTAGGACTTTCATCAGAAAAAATTTCAAAAAGCTGTTTTTTCTTGGATTTTGCCATGCACTTTGCAAATGCAATTGATATTGCAAGTGTTGTATTAGCGCCAATATTCGACTTATTATGTGTATTGTCAATATGAATTAACAAATTATCAAGAGTATGCAAATCATCGAAGCAACAACCAACGATTCGTGGCGCAACAACACGTTCAATGATATCAATTGCTTTTGTTACGCCACGTCCATGATACCTATATATATCATTGTCTCTCAACTCAACAGCCTCACATATACCAATTGATACGCCACTTGGTACAGATGCATATGCTGATATTCCAGATTGAAGTTTTATACCAACTTCTAGGGTTGGATACCCTCTACTATCAATCACTTCTCTGCCAAACATTTCACTTATGCTACCTACCATATATCAACTAAAAAGCGTGTTAACTGTTTTTAAACTTGATTATTATAAAAGATGAACATTAACAATCAATATATGTTGTATCATGCATTTCTCAAAGAAATAATTATTTGATATGAGTCATAAAAGTCACATCCTTTTCACTATAATAACTTTACTGCCATAAGGATATAACCATTGATTGACATACATTTCGCAAAAAGTTATTATTTCAATCAATGCATGTGAAAAACATAAGTCATAATTTTGTTGTCAGTAGTGAGCAAAAAACTTAAACAAAGTACTGTTGTGAAGTTCAATGTGCCATGTGCATTTGGGGGACAAGCTTCAGAAGTATCAATCTATATAGGCAATCCAGAACACAATCATCACCCAATTTTTTTTCAAGCTAAATTCATAGAAAGTGAGCGTAGTGGGGTTATACCATCTAGTGTAATGGAAAGTCTTGAAAAGCTGAAAAAACTTGCTGAGGAAAACGGTGTACCATTCGAGGAGTTATGTCGTTATGCATTGGGATCGATGGATGATGATATGAAAAAGAATGCGCAGTTAGGTGCAGACTCAAACGCAAGTACTAATACTAATACAGATATCAACACAAGCAGCGCAGCAGCAAGCGCTGATAATGTAACAGCAGTCACTGGCACTACTACTGCATCTGATAATACTAATGCAGATGTCAATACAAGCAGCACAGCAGCAAGCGCTGATAATGTAACAGCAGCCACTGGCACTACTACTGCATCTGATAATACTAATGCAGATGTCAATACAAGCAGCGCAGCAGCAAGCGCTGATAATGTAACAGCAGTCACTGGCACTACTACTGCATCTGATAATACTAATGCAGATGTCAATACAAGCAGCACAGCAGCAAGCGCTGATAATGTAACAGCAGTCACTGGCACTACTACTGCATCTGATAATACTAATACAGATATCAACACAAGCAGCACAGCAGCAAGCGCTGATAATGTAACAGCAGCCACTGGCACTACTACTGCATCTGATAATACTAATACAGATGTCAATACAAGCAGCGCAGCAGCAAGCGCTGATAATGTAACAGCAGTCACTGGCACTACTACTGCATCTGATAATACTAATGCAGATGTCAATACAAGCAGCACAGCAGCAAGCGCTGATAATGTAACAGCAGTCACTGGCACTACTACTGCATCTGATAATACTAATACAGATATCAACACAAGCAGCACAGCAGCAAGCGCTGATAATGTAACAGCAGTCACTGGCACTACTACTGCATCTGATAATACTAATACAGATATCAACACAAGCAGCGCAGCAGCAAGCGCTGATAATGTAACAGCAGTCACTGGCACTACTACTGCATCTGATAATACTAATGCAGATGTCAATACAAGCAGCACAGCAGCAAGCGCTGATAATGTAACAGCAGCCACTGGCACTACTACTGCATCTGATAATACTAATGCAGATGTCAATACAAGCAGCGCAGCAGCAAGCGCTGATAATAATAATGCTGATGTAACGGTGAGTGTGGCTGATATCATAGGTGTAAATAACAGCACAGATGGGAAAAAGAATTGAGTTTGAAGTACTATTCTGTTAGCATCAACAAATGAGTTGTTGGGAACATTGGACAAACACTGAGTGATGCCATTTTATTATATCATAACAGATTTAGTTGCACTGAAATGACTTTTCATGTTTTGTGCTTCAGTTGGTTTTGTGTAATTTTATGTTGTAATTTTATACTGACAACGGGATATTGCACTGACACTACTTTACAAACGGAAGAACACACTAGAAAGCATAGAAGTGTGACAGGTTTCAAAATACCAAGATTTGTTGTGTTGAAAGCTAGAGAAGTGAATATGAGAAGTGGTCCTGGTATCAATCATCATAATAAGATTACATACAAATGCATGTTCGCACCAGTTGAAATCACTGCAGAATTTGACACTTGGAGACTTGTAAAAGATGTATATGGTAATAATGGATGGATACATGAAGCAATGCTTGATGGAAAAAGATATGTACAGATATTTGACACAAGCCAAGATACTATCCAAAATGAACAGAAAGAAATCTTGATGTTTAGATTACCGAGTGATAGATCAAGACCAATTGCAAGGCTAAAAATTGGTGTAATAGGAAAACTAATCAAGTGTAATGAAGAGTGGTGTAAAATCGCTGTTGGTCGCACACATAGTGGCTGGGTATGGAAACAGAAGTTATGGGGCGTTTATTCACATGAAATATTCTAGGCAATTTAACATAATTTTCATAACCAGTAGTACAAACAACATAAACACAATTTGAACTTGCACATTTTTCATTATTCAAAGCAACCATGCAGCATAAATTGATATTTTGCATAATGTACAATCTCAGAAAATCAACAAAATAATCAAGGATAAAATGAGAAATTTAAAATACTTGAATACAGAAATTGAGTTACCTGAACAGCTAGTAGAAATGATATAAACCAGTATACTACTTCAATCCATACTATATATACAACACATATGACCTTCTTATTGCTTTCAAGGCATTTTTTGCTATTCTGTGCTTGTATAGTTAGTTTATTCCTAATTTTTGATTATAATGAGAATCAAAGTGTTATTACTTTTGCTACTACTGCTATTTTCAAGTGATATAAGACTGATTGACACCATAAACATAGCTGTAGCGCTTGAAAAGGATAGTCAAATAACACTCGATGTATTAACGGAAATATCACAAGATAATGATGAAATCATTTTCAACTGGCAGATCCCAGTTAATGCTACAGTGTTTTTGAGAGAAGATAAATTATGGGTAATTTTTGATAAAGAGGCACAAGTAAAATTTATCAATGTTAAAAATGCTACCTCATCGCTGGTTGCTACAATACAACAATTACCATTAGATACTAATACATCGGCTACTTTTATAGTATTAGAGATTAAGAATAGATCTAACAGCATTGCTTCAGTTAAGAGAGATGGGAACAAGTGGATTATAAAAATATCTGCTGATAGCAAAAGTGGTCGTTTGATGGAGGATATCAAACAGTATACATTGTATAAAAAAACTACTGATGAAAAATGTGCATCTGTATGTATTGATTTTTATTCAAAATATACAAATCTAATATCGTATACTGATCCATTTGTTGGTGATGATATTAGTGTTGTACCGGAGTCTGATGCAGTGTCATTGGATAGCCATAGTTTTGTTGATTTTGCACTTTTTGACACGTTAACTGGTATTGCTCTACAACATCTTAATGATGATCTCACTCTTACGATTGATGGTAAGACACTATGTGTTTTAGGCAAAACGTTCTTAAATATTTCAAATACTGCAAGCATTACAATAAAGAATGCGGACGACTTTGACAGATTCTACTATTCTAGTGATAGCGACAATATCATTATTAATGTCAATGATTATATGGTCGATAAAAATGATTTTATGATGAGGTTAAGAAATATATATACAATCATCAATCAAGCATCTGATATAGATACAAAAGTCAATGGATTACTAAATCTATCACTGTTTCTCTTTGCCAATGGTTGGTACAATGAAGCGAATACAGTATTCAAACTAGCATACCATTATAATAATGGTAATATTGGTGATAGTTACATTATTAAAACATTTGCTGTTGCTATTAATTTTATGTGTGGTGACTTCACAAGAGCAGACGAAATAGCAAGATCTATACATTTTGATCTTATACCAATAAGACATAGATCAGAAGTAAACTTTTGGTCAAACCTTAGTAAGGTTAAAGTGCAATCGGCAAATAGCAGTGGAAACTTACAATATACTATTCATAGGTTGACAAGCAAACTTGAAAAACATAAACAAAATTTCCTCTCACATTACTCAGATTACTTAATAGACAAGATAGCATTCAGTGTAGTTGATACAGCAACCACAGATAATATAACTTCTGATGCACTAGCATTAATAAGATTTTTATCTGCAAGAGGTCTTGAAAGGCAAGAAAAAAACCATTTATCCTATTATTTAGGATTATTACTCAAAAACAACGGAAGTAGCAATGCTGCAAGATCAAACTTTGACATCTGTTCATTGGATCATACTGATGTTTATTTATATGTGCGTTGTAACTTTGAAAGGATCAACTCGATGTTTAAAAGCCATGAGATTACGAGAAGGGATTATATTAATGAATTGCAAAAACTCTCTGCAATATGGCGTGGTGATGGATTTGAACTCCAAATATTATCAACACTTGCATCTACGTACTATGATGGTGGAGATATACCAAATGCGATACGAATATGGCAAACAATATTCTTAAACAAACCTGATACAACAGTTGCATTTACAGCTATCAAGCAGGCTGGACAAGCTTTTTCTGAGTACTTCCTTCAGCATAATAATTCTCCACTAAGAAGTTTGGCATTTTTTTATGAATTTAAAAATATGTTACCACTTGGTGAGGATGGTGATAATATAATAATAAAGATTGCATACTATATGATTGACTTGGATCTACTTGATGATGCAGCAAGAGTTATGCATTATCAGATTAAGAATAGATTGCTTGGTATAAATAGAGAAAAGATTATAAATGCTCTGACAAATGTTTATATCAAGGCAGGTAAGGCTGAGTCTGCAATACAAGTTGTGGATCAATACACAAACTTTCCATTTAATATGAACAATCCATTGTTTGTTGAGAGGAAGTACTTGTACGCACGTGCTTTAATGGAGAGTAAACAGTACATGGACATGTTTGCATTGCTATATGATGACAACAGTATTCAAGCGGATGATGTGCGATCTACAGGGTTTTTTGCATCTGAAGATTGGGTAAAATTCAATGATAGCTCAGAACCATATCTTTATTCAATCAGATATCGTGATAGAAATAATAAGCTATCAGTTGAGGATAATTTAAAGATCCTAAAACAAGCTATATCGTATTTTAATATAACACAAATAGATTTGCTCAAAAATTTATACTTAGACTTTAGACCAATGCTGGTAAAAGATCGAAAGTATACGAATAAGATCAAACTTTTTTATAGAATAGCAAATGACTTGCAAAGTAATAATGTTATCACTGATAAGGAGAAAACCAACGAGTTAAAAAATATGATCAAAAGATTTATAAGTGCAGGTGGATAAAGCTAGTTAAATAAAAATTATAATAGTAGTTTCAACACAACATTTGCTGCAGACTCATCGACCTTTTGATTTGTGAGCTGCTGCCATACTTCATAGTAATCATTCAACATCTGGTGTCTTGCATCATGATCCTGCAACAATGTCATTGTAGCATTTGTGATATTTTTAACATTGAAATCATTTTGAATAAGTTCAGGTACTATATCCTTCTGTGCAATAATGTTGCATAGATTGAATCTGGAAATATAAAGCCTTCTTTTCATAACAAAGCCTGTGATTCTTGATAGTTGATAAAAGCTTATTGCAGGCACGCAATTACTTATGAAACTCAGTGTTGCTGTACCACACTTTACTAAACCAAGAGCACTTCTTTGTATAAGACTACTGTGTTTGTTAGTATCGCACTCGATTATGAGATTTTGTACTTTACATTTTGAGTTAGTAGTGAATTCTTCGATGTTATTTCGAACTAGATCATTAAGATGTGGCAGTGTCAATATTTGAAAGTATAGCGTTTTATGAGAAACATATTGTGTATTCAACAATACAATTGTCTGCAACAAAACCCTCATATGCCGTACTACTTCAGATTTCCTGCTGCCTGGTAGTATACTAATATATATTTCATGTTGTTGCATCTTATTGATGTCATGCATGATGACATCACTAAGTGAACTATTGTTGATTGGAGAATCAGTCTGTTGTGTTATAGGGTGTCCAACAAATGTATGGGGCATATGCTGAAAATATTGTGATTCAAATGGTAAAATCAGCATAATATGTTGATATAATTCCGCTACCAATTGTGCTCTATGTTTAGCATAGGCCCAGACTGTTGGTGCAACATAATGTATAATCTTCACTTTCATACCTAATGTTTTTCTAATCTTCTTTACAAGTCTGAAATTAAAACCAGGTGAATCAATAGTGATGAGCATATCAGGAGAGTGATCAACAACTGCTTTTACAGTGCTCTGAAAAATCTTGAGTAATCTTCTATATGATAACAATACTTCAGTTAAGCCCATTACAGCTATCTCATTGCAGTGAAATAACAATTCTACTCCACTTTGTCTCATATTATCGCCACCTATGCCATAGAAATCACACTTTATATTTTTATGTGATAGTATGTAATTTAATTCCTTCACAAGATTTGCACCTAATATATCTCCTGATGGCTCCCCTGCAACGATGAAAACTTTTTTCATTCTAAAAAGTGTTTTTTGATCCAAGATATTAACCATTTAATAAGACTAGCATTTGTTTGTTGAAAGCGATTGTTTTTCACAGATTCCACGTTCTCAAAAACATGCACTAGCATACCAATTGCTGTCGTAAACTCTAATGTAGTGTTTTGATTGCTCGTTATTGCAAGTGCTTTTGGATATCCAACACGTACTTTAGTATTGAACCTGTGAGCTATAAGTTCTTTTAAGCGTAGAGTTCTTGCAGCACCACCTGTTATGACTATTTTATTTGTTTGTGATATGCCATTTTCATTTATCATCTTATCTCTTACAATGTGTATGATTTCCTCCAGTCTTGCCTGTATGATGTTAATGAGTTGATTCCTGCTTATATCATTTTTTTCATCTTCATCAGATGATTCTAACTCTATAATTTCACTTGCATCTGCATCTGTTGGTATAACGCCACCATATAGGTTTTTAATTCTCTCAGCTTCGGCAGTAGACACACATAAGACCTTTGTTATGTCACTAGTTATGTTGTTGCCACCAATTGGTATTCCATCAGCATATACTAATTGTCCATGTTCGAATGCTGCAAAGGAAGTTGCTCCAGCACCAAAATCTATCAGTGTTACACCTGTATTGATCTCATCGTTTGTAAGGCAAGCAAGCCCTGCTGCATATGATGCGGAAATATAATTTTCTATTTCAACACCGGATTTCGCTGTACAGCTATGTAAGTTCAGTAAATTGTTTGCAGGGGCAGATAATATATGAAATTTACATGCTAGCTTACTGCCATACATTCCAATTGGATTTGTTATCCCCTTATGCCCATCAAGTATGTAATCACATGCAAAGGTATGTATTATTTCTAATTGTTGGTTTTTGTGTGCCTGTACTGCATCCAAAAGTAGTTTATTGAGATCTTTATATGTCACATCTTTACCTGTGATTGATATTTCAGTCACAATTTGTTGTGACAACAAACTATTGGATGATACTGCAATATATGCTCGGCTAATTTTCACACCAGCGATTTTTTCTGCAGCTGTAACAGCATTTACAATTGACTCTTGTGCTGCATTTATATCAGAAATAATGCCTGATTTTATACCATTAGAGACATTGTGTCCTATGCCAAGTATCTGTAACCTTCCACCAGGAATAGATTTTGCTATAATGCAAACTACTTTTGAGCTCCCTATATCGAGAACACTTATTAAGTTACTACGTTGCTTTAACATTACAAATAGTCACATGTCATTATTTGATCATTCAATGAGTTTAATATTATTAATATCTCAAGTGTTTCTATTTTTGTTGCATAATGAAAATCCTGTCAGGCATAAGCCTCATATCAATGATGCAATTATCATTGATAAAAGGCCTCATTGTGGCAATATGCATAATTCTGTCAAGCAACAGCATTGCCTCATGTGGTTGTTTTTCTGATAACTTCACTACTATGCCATTGCTTAATATCATATCCCATCGTCTTTCTTCAACAAATCTTAGTGATATTACCTTTCCACTCTGTTTGCTATATTTTTTTAAAACATTTACCATTTCATGTAAATGTTTGAGAGCATTATGTCCTATAACAATCATATAATCTTTTTTATCTTGATTTGTGACTTTATCACTTATAACTACTCCCTCATTATCGACCAAGAAAAAATCCTTATAATTCCACCATACCGCATATGGCTTCCTTTTGGTTACCCTGATATATACGTGATTTGGAAATGCAAGTTTTACGGTTGCTTCCTTAAGTTCTAGCCATTGCAAGAGATTTTTTCTTATAATCCATGGATGTAACTGCCATATGTACTTTTCCTTAATTTTTGAGTATGTGTATAGCATTTCAATATCGGTAGCTGTCGTAAGATTTGATGTGATTTGTATCTCAAATTTCGATGCTGCACCATACAGAAATAAATCTATTGCATCCAATATATCACTACATAAATGGTTGCCTAGTAACAGTATTATAGCTATAATTATAATGTATAAAGAACATTTGCCTTTCCTCGTAAGATTATCTACTTTAGTATTCGGTATAACACCCTTGTACTTTATATACTTATACATTCAATTTCAGTAACTCGCTGATAATTTCATGAAAACTGAAGCAATCATTTGCTTCTTGTGCACTACTACACAGTCTTGTTAAAGCATATATTTCATCGTATGCATTTCCATATATACAATCACCTGGTGCAATTCTATTGCTTAATCCATGCAACACAGCTGCAACCAAAAACAATACAACTGATACAATACATGATTGTGCAGATGGCACTCTAAATTCAACCCTTCTATGTCTCATAAAAGGATTTGTTTCTGGTATTCTAATCGCTGTTGTGCGATTGTTTTTACCCCAACTAATATTCATCGGAGCCATATATCCAGCAACAAATCTGTCAAACTCGTTTTGATCATCACCTGTAATCATATACAATGATTTGTTTAATAGCGCTAGTATCCCACCAATCGAATGCATCAACAATTCATTTTTTATGATCTCCCCCTCATTAAAAACATTACCTCCTTTTATATCTGATAAATGCATATGAAAATGCATTGCAGAACCATAGTCATTGCTATAGGGCTTTGGTATAAAACTTACTTTTGTATCACTGTGATTTTGGATGGTTGTCCTAATGCGGTTACGTATATTTTCTAATGCATCTATGAACAATAGTGGATCATTGTATATATCAGTAGCAATTTCATATTGTCTATCCCCCCTTTCTTTTTGTACTCTCAATCCTAATGATTCCTCTAAATCTAGCAGTATTTTCCTGTCATCACCAGTACAAATAAGATAAAACTCAATTTCTGCAGCAAACACAGGATACAAATGATATTTTGCTTGCAAGTACTTTAAAATAAAAACAATTTGTTGTAGTTGTATTGTCTTATGAGTGTATATCATGAGTATTAACTAAAAAATATCATATCAATACGATCCTAATTATAGGACCGTCTGTAATAAGAAATGAATAGTCTTTGACATAATTACTTATCCCGTTATAATTGCAACGAAAAAACAATACTGTGTACAATGTTTGCATGCAGGTTAGTGTTGTTGGCAAGCACAAGCCAGTTGTTGTAAGATAGCATTATATACAGAAACTATGCAGAAAAATATTAACAAACATGATTTTTTTATATATTGTTGAAAATAATATAGTAGTTCGAAAGGAAATTGTTCACAATGATCCATTGCCAGATAACATAGTATGGATCGACATGCATGCGCCATCAACAGATGAAAAAAAATACATTGAAAGATGCTTCAATATAGATGTCCTTACAAGTGAGGAAATTAGTAGAATTGAAGTAATGAGTCCATTCTACAAGTCAAAGGAGTCATACTATATGACACTAACAACTATTGGTCGAAAGGATACACAGCATTTTGACTGTATTGCCTTCACATCAGTTATTACAACAAAGTGTCTTATCACCCTGCACTATGATGACATACCAGCACTCAAGACATTTACTAATCTTACAAAGTATGAGATTGGTATGTACAGGATGCCAGCAATTTTGTTAAGTGCAATAACTGAGGTTTTTATACATGATGTTGGTGAAATTCTAGAAAAAACTGGTAACTCACTTGATCTACTTATAGAAGATGTATTTGACAAGCAGATCAGAACAAAAGGAGTACGTCAAGTAAATAACTATAATATTATTATTAGTAAGATTGGACATATAGGTAATACCATATCTATGAGTCGTGAAAGTTTAGTAAGTATAAATAGGCTAATAATATATTTTACTCAAATAGAGTACAATAGTATCCTGCAAAAAGAACATAAGCTCAGACTTAGGCATATGGCACGTGAGATCGGCTCGCTAACGGAATATGCAAGTTTTCTTGCACAGCGCACAAGCTTTTTACTCGATGCAACATTAGGCTTACTATCAGTAGAGCAAAATATGGTAGTCAAAGTTTTCACAATAGCATCAGCAGTGTTGATGCCACCAACTCTTATAGCAAGTGTTTATGGTATGAACTTCCGTTTTATGCCGGAAACAACCTGGGAATATGGTTACCCACTAGCAGTCTTACTAATGCTCGTATCAGCAATTCTACCATACCGTTATTTTAAGAGAAAAGGCTGGTTATGAATTATGTTTGATACACAAAAAACCATGTTCTATTTGGGAGTGAGTTGATTTCAACAGCACATGCTGATATGAATGCATGAAATGTTTATAACACGTTATTTCATTTATTTCTTCATCAGCTTGTTGCTTACCCTTACATAGTATTAAACTTGTTTGTGGTGTTATTATTTGCTCGCACATATTAACAATTATATTAGTACTAGCAAATGCCTTGGAAACAATGTATTGGACATTCTGCAATTCAAATTTTCTTATATCGCATTGATATATACGCGCCTTTATACCAATTTCTGCCATAGCATGTTGTAGGAATACAACCTTTTTTGCATTCGTCTCAACAAGACATATATTATAATACCCCAATATTGCAACAATAAGACCTGGAAATCCTGCTCCACTGCCAACATCAACGATATTTAATGATTTGTCTTTAGGCAAAAGTTGTGTAAGCGCAACTGCTTCACTTATATAGTGATAAAACTGTTGCCTGCCATTACACTTGGATGTGATATTGACTTTCTGTTTCCATGATTCTATTATCCTGACATATCTATGGATCTTCTCCATCACATCATGTGTAACATTATGCATGATGATGTCAGTTGTCTCAGCTGTAGATTTCAATGTTGGTCGTTAGTTGGTTGACTTGATTTTTGCAACTATTTCTTCATATGATTGCATTTGCTTAATGTTCCCGACTGCTGCAACTATACATTGATGTGTGCTCTGTAACAAATCAGTTACACATTGACATACCATTAGATGGTTAATAGCTTCTATTTTAGCAACAATTTCATCATTTGATATGACTTTGCCAAATGTAGCATAGTTATTTACTAATTTCTCCGCACGATTGCTTGAAGTTTCCTGTGACATTAACAGACTTGATTTGATTTGAGCCTTTGCACTCATCACTTCTCTTTCTGATATGTCATGCGACATTACATGCAGCTCTTTTATTATTGTATCTATTAGTTGGTCAACAGAATCTGGACCAGTTGATGCATTGATGCACCAAATACCACAATCACCATAGCTTGAACAGAATGCAGATATGTTATATGCTAACCCTAGTTTTTCACGTACCTCTTGGAATAGTCGTGATGACATACTACCACCAGCAACCAGTGCTGCAACCTGGTATAAATAGTAATCATCATGATGATACGAAATACCGTTAAATCCTAAAGCTATGTGTACTTGTTCTATTTCTCTTGTGATTCTAACATCACCCCCAACATATCGAGGTATAGCATTATCATACATGTCATTACCTGCGACTGCTAAATTCTCCCACTTACCAAACTTATCACGTATTATATCAAGCAATTCCGATTCATTAAAGTTACCTGATATAGCTATTATCGCATTATGAGGATTATAAAATAGTTGAGTATAGTCTATAATGTCATTGCGTGATGTTTCTGCAATAGTAGCACATGTACCAGTAATTGGTTTACCAATTTGGTGAGTCGGAAATGCCTTTTGCCACATAGCCTCAAATAAAACATCTTCTGGATCGTCTTGTGCATCTAATATTTCTTGTTCAATAACCTTTTTTTCCTTCTCTAGCTCTTCAATGTCATAAACTGAGTTGATTAGAATATCTGATAATACCTCAATTGCAGTTTCAATGTCTTCCTTGAGGACCTTCGCATAATATACAGTTCTTTCTTTACTTGTATAAGCATTCAAATAACCACCTATCATATCGAATTCTTCTGCTATATCTTTTGCAGTTCTTTTCACTGTACCTTTAAAATTCATATGCTCAACAAGATGTGATATACCATCTTTTGCCTTTCCTTCATCTTTACTGCCGACTTTGAACAATATTCGTATGCTTACGCTTTCTATTTGTGGCATGTAATCGGTTAATATCTGCAAACCATTGACTAACCTATGATGTTTATATTTTATTGACATAATGCTGTCTGATAATATCCTCAGAATTTTGATTATTAACTCACTTTTCCCTGTATTATACTTAAAATTGTTGATACGTCACGCACAATTATAGCTGATAAGTATATGACTGTAAATTATCATGAAAAATCAATCACCATTTATTTGATTGCTAGAGCTGGTACTGGGAAATATACAATAGCAAAAGAACTTGAAAAAAGTGGTTATAAAATCGTAGACAATCACTTGATAAATAATCCAATCTTTTCATTATTAGATCGTGTTGGAGCAATTCCTGAAACAGCTTGGAATGCAATCGAAAGTATTAGAAATACAGTGCTAAACTTCATATCCGAGGACATAATTAGCAATTATGTGCTAACAAATGAACTATATGAAGATAAATATGATCGCAGCATTTTCAATAGAGTGCAAGCGGCAGCTAAAATGCGTAATTCAATCTTTATACCTGTGATGTTACATATCTCATATGATGAGAATACTAAGAGAATTACTAATCCTGAGAGATTAAAAAGATATAAGATAATGCAAATACATCCTCAAAATACATTGAAGCAGATCATCAAAATCACACATCAGAACTTGATTGAAATTGATGTTACAGAACTGCAAGCAGATATAGTAGCATTAAAAATTCTTGCTAGTATCAACAGGTCATTAAAAGACAATCACTCACTCTTATGATACAATCAAAATCAAAAATAATAGAATGAATAAGATGTATCACCATATGTTTGACACACATGCAACAATAAAAAACCTCAAAAGTGTTGGAATACAAGAAAATCAAGCCGAGGTCATTGTTGCTGCGATTCTTGAGATTAGACAATATGATTTGTCTAAACTTGTAACAACAGAACAGCTTAATAATGTATATACTGCTCTTGAACACAAAATAAATGACCTTGAACATAAAATCAATGATTCTAAAACAGAGCTTGAACATAAGATAAATGATTCTAAAACAGAGCTTGAACATAAGATAAATCAGGAAATATCAGAGTTGAGAATGGAATTAAGAGAAAGCATTGCAAATACAAAAAATGAGATCTTACGATGGATGCTTGGATTGATGATCCCTATGATTATTACACTTGCTGGTATGGGAGTGACTATTTTCACTAAAATTCATTAGGAAACATGTTCTTGCTAGTATCAACAGGTCATTAAAAGACAATCACTCACTCTTATGATACAATCAAAATCAAAAATAATAGAATGAATAAGATGTATCACCATATGTTTGACACACATGCAACAATAAAAAACCTCAAAAGTGTTGGAATACAAGAAAATCAAGCTGAGGTTATTGTTGCTGCGATTCTTGAGATTAGACAATATGATTTGTCTAAACTTGTAACAACAGAACAGCTTAATAATGTATATACTGCTCTTGAACACAAAATAAATGACCTTGAACATAAAATCAATGATTCAAAAACAGAGCTTGAACACAAGATAAATGATTCAAAAACAGAGCTTGAACACAAGATAAATGATTCAAAAACAGAACTTGAACACAAGATAAATACTTTCAGAGCAGAACTAAAACAGGAAATAGCTGATATTAGAGCAGAATTAAAACATGAAATATCAGAGTTGAGAATGGAATTAAGGGAAAGTATTGCAAATACAAAAAATGAAATCCTACGATGGATGCTTGGATTGATGATCCCTATGATTATTACACTTGCTGGTATGGGAGTGACTATTTTCACTAAAATTCATTAGGAAACATGTTCTTGCTAGTATCAACAAGCTCTGCTAAAAAACAATGATTCACTGATACAATCAAAATCAAAAATAATAGAATGAATAAGATGTATCACCATATGTTTGACACACATGCAACAATAAAAAACCTCAAAAGTGTTGGAATACAAGAAAATCAAGCTGAGGTCATTGTTGCTGCCATACTTGAGATTAGACAATATGATTTGTCTAAACTTGTAACAACAGAACAGCTTAATAATGTATATACTGCTCTTGAACACAAAATAAATGACCTTGAACACAAGATAAATGATTCAAAAACAGAACTTGAACATAAGATAAATCAGGAAATATCAGAGTTAAGAATGGAATTAAGAGAAAGTATTGCAAATACAAAAAATGAGATCCTACGATGGATGCTTGGATTGATGATCCCTATGATTATTACACTTGCTGGTATGGGAGTGACTATTTTCACTAAAATTCATTAGGAAATGCAACTTAAAAACCTAATTCATTGTGTATAAAAAGAGTTTTACCACTTCAACATACATCTTGTCACTGCAATCACCTTGCCCTTAAGAGCAAGGTAAGCATATTAAGCAATAGATTGCTCTTCGTATTGTTGTAACTGATTCTTGACATACTCACTGAATCCTGATTTTTTCTGATCAACAGCTTTTTCATCGTGCATGAGACGATACACTCTCTTATTCATCTTACCAGTTTGTATATTAATTTCATCTTGTATATCATATGCTTTGAATCTAAACATTGTCTCAACATACTTGTATGCAGCAATTAATACCTTACAAATCCATTTCAAAAATCTTTCAATCGCGCTTTCAGTCATAATATCTGAGACTTCCTTATATTCTTTCTTAAACTCATCACTGTTCAAAATCCCTTCTACTGCTCTTTTGAGGTTGACTTCAGCTTCACTACAATTACTCACAAGGACTCGCAAACCATTATAAATCATATCTGGATGAACTAATAAACCATTTTCCACATTGGTTTTTATCATTGCGAGCAGATTTTTTGCAAGACTATCTTGCTTAATTTCAGTCTTATAGTCACCACTCAGTTCATATAAACATTCTAATACTAAAAGTTTTATAAAATCTTTTCTCACACCATCATCTAGCCCTTGCATTTCTGATATAATATTGATTGCTTCTGCAACATCACCTTTAGCTTTTTTATATGCAGCTTCGTACTCGTATGAATGTTGATTACCAATATTGCATCGCAATCTCATATAATATAACGTCTCTTTTTGGATTTGTTTTTTTGTCACAGGGTTTTCTATTGGGCTGTCTTTTTTCCATTGTTCCAACAAATGCTTAAACGCATCAGCTGTCATACAAGTTACATTAGGTCCATCGTATACATTGCTAATTTTTGTTTCAACTTCAATACAACACTCATCCATCCTTTTCTCTAAAAGAGATTGGAGCAATGCATGAAAAAAATACCTTTGCTCTTCTGATAGTTTTGAGAGAGACTTATATTTATTTGTACAGCTTGCATAGTTGTCAACTATATATAGCCCTTTAAACGCTTCTTTCAGTTCATGAAACTGAGGTGTCTCATTTGCATTTGCCTGTTCATCTTGTATCATTTTTACACTCCCATTATTAATTTCTCATATCCCACAACATTGCATACTACTTTAAATATATTAAGAATAAATTACAATGTTGTTGTTTTTTGTACAAAAATGTAATCTTTTCATTTACTATCCTTGGATATTTTTTCCATAAGAATATTATGATTTGTATATATACACATATCTGCTGCAATAGACATCGCAATTTTTGCAATCTTTTCAGCATTTAGTTTTGTGCTCAACAATAACGCCCTAGCAGCAGCCAATGCGTAGTTACTACCTGATCCTATTGCGACCGTGTCGTGCTCTGGCTCAAGAACATCACCATTGCCTGAGATGACGAGTAGCTTATCTTGGTCTCCAACTATCATCATTGCTTCAAGTTTTCTAAGATACTTATCAGAACGCCAATCTTTTGCTAGTTCTACAGCTGCACGCATCAGCTGTCCAGGATACATTTCCAGTTTATTTTCAAGTCTTTCAAACAGTGTGAAACCATCTGCTGCTGCACCAGCAAAACCACCTATAATACTGCCTTTTGACAACCTGCGTAATTTGTTTGCTGTACTTTTCATCACAACGTGGCCAAGTGTTACTTGCCCATCACCAGCTATTACTGTTATACCATCTTTTTTCACAGCAAGTATTGTAGTACTATGCAATGTTTTTATTTGTTCCATTTTGGTAATATGATGTTTTTATTTGGTAATTGTTCTAGTATACCATACTCAATTTTTGATTTGCACCTTTTCAGTTTCTGATTTGCTCTTGAAAAACTTTTCTTCGCTTTCTCTGGACCAACCACGCTTCCGTGTCTCATCACATATGAGCAAAATACCACCTATTGCTATCAAAGCATAACCAATCAATTCCCAGCGATCAGCAGTTTCACCAAGATAAACATATCCAAATACACCTGTGAAGATTAGTCTTGTATAGTCAAATGGCATGACAACCGACATCTCAGCAAATTTGAATGCTCTGAAAAAGCAAATCGTATGCACTATATGCAGTATTCCGAGTATAACAACATATTGCATATGCTGTAAATTTAGTCCTTTCCATGAGTATTGCATTGCTAATGGTAAGGACATTATAGTGCTGAAAAAGACCAGATAAAACATTTGTGTCTTTGTTTTTTCTGTCTTTCCTAGAACCTTAACACTAGTATTATTCATCGCCCAGAATATTAACGCTAAGAATAGATATATATAACTACTATTAAACTGATGCAAGCCAGGTTTTATCACACAACACGCACCTGCAAGACCTAGGACTATCAAAGCTATTTTTGCTGTAGTAATAGCTTCTTTAAAATATAGAATTCCAACAGCTAATACTATGCATTGTTCAAGATATGTAATGGCCGCAGCATCGGCTGCTTTAATATTCATCAAACCAAAATAAAAACATATTGTGCCAGCCATGCTGCAAATCGATCTAGCAAAATGCAATGTCAATTTGCTTGTAGAAAGATTTTTGATAATACCACCACCAAGATAAAGTGGTAATATGCACATAAGAACGCTAGCCTTATATAAAAATGCAACTTGTGTCGGATGTAAAACTTTTGTTAGTTTTTTGCCGACAATATATATTGCAGACATAGCAATAGCATGTATCACCATAAAGATAACCCCAATGATTAACTTGCTCGGTCTAATTTTGCTAGCTTTTCTTATGTCATGCATTTTCTATTTGTTCTTCTAACTTTTGTTTCTCCTGCAATAATCTCTCCTTTTTGCGTTTCTTTTGCTCTGATCTGATCAGCAACAACCCAGAGGCTATGATCATACAATATCCGACATATTGTATAACATACTGTGGCACATCACCTACGAAATAGTAGGCTAGCACACATGTGAAGATCAATCTTGTATAATCAAATGGTGCAACAGTCGACATATCTGCATATTTTACTGATAGAAAAAATGACATTACGTGCAGGAAATACATCAATGCTAGCATCAAGATTTGAATGATCTGATTTTGAGTCAAATGTATCTCACTTAATGGTATTATACGTATAATCTCAGGCCAGAATAAAATGGTACCCTCAATTGAATGCCATGACCATTCAAGAAATGCTGTTGGGTAAGCAAAAATAACTGAAAACAACAACACATAAAATGCCTGCACATCATTCCTTGCTTTTTTTCCAAGAATTTTTATAACTGTGGTATTAAGTGCCCAAAATATTACAGCTGCAAACACAAAAATATAGTAATAATTGAATGCTATTGCTTCAGCGCTACCTTCACCACTGTTAACCACAATCATCCATATATTATGTAGTAGTGTTGGAAATATGATTAACATCACAGCAGCAAAACTCATGATTATCGCTGCTAACTTAGTTTTTGTAAGCTTTTCCTTAAAATACCATATTCCTATAATTGTCCATAAAACCTGTTCCATGTAGTTCAAAGCTGTAGCGTTGACTAATGTTGTGTGTTTCAAACCATACGAAAAACATAGTGAACCACTGATACTAAGAAAACTTCTTATTATATGAAGCTTCAGCTGTGGGGTTTTTATTGCTTGTATACCATTTCTCAAAACCCATGGTGCTATTACTAAAAATAACGTTAACTTATAAAATAACACTGCTTGGTTTGAAGGTAATGTCATGATAAGTTGCTTTTGAATAGCATATAGTGTTGCTATTGCAAAAGAATTAACTATCATGAAGAAGATACCATAAAGATTGTTTTGCTTTGTCATAACAAATAGACAGCTAAAAAGGATGTAGTTGAGTTTTATATTGTTTTCAAAACATTGTTGTCATTATTATTTATCACCTTTATATTGTTTTGCCAACTTCAAGTTGAACATAGCAATAGCACCACCACATGAGCCATTTTTGATAAGAAATTCACCTTTATGTTCTTCTATTATCTTTTTCACTATTGATAACCCAAGTCCTGTGCCACTTGTCTTGGTTGTTACGTATGGCTCACATATGCGTTCCATAATTTCACCACTTATACCTACACCATTGTCCTCGATCGATACTGTAACCTCATCCCCATCATTAGATGTTTTTAAAGTAATATGTATCATACCACTATATAATGTATACTCATCAAGCTGATCTGTGTTCACATCACTAGCACTAGTTATATCACTTTTCTGTGTTAATAAAACACTAATAGACTCTGCTGCATTTTTTAGAAGATTGATGAGAACTTGTGTAATATGCATCTTATCACAGTATACATAACAATCATCTGATGCATTGTCAAATTCATAATTTATCTGTGGCCACATATGCTGTTGTAAAAACAGAATTTCATTTATCATTGTTGTTATATTATGTATCTTCAATTTTGGTGCTGGCATGCCTGCAAATTCAATGAAATCCGCAAGCATTTTTCTTATTTCTTCTACCCTATTAGTAATGGTATTAATATATTTTTGAAAGATATCTTTTTCATACTGAATTTGCTCTAGGAATTTTTGCTTGAGTCTATCAACAGCAAGCTGAATTGGTGTGAGAGGATTTTTGATTTCATGAGCAAGGCGCCTCGCTATGTCAGCCCATGCCTTAAATCTTTGTCCTGAAACAACAGCAGTTATATCGTCTATTGTTATTATAATTCTATCATCAACATTTTTGTTATGAGATCTAGTATCATCAAAAGATGCTATACCATGTGTTCTGAGACACTGTACCTTTGCTAAAAGATTTATCTTTTTTTCTGCTCGCATAATATTAATATGTGACAGTATAATATTACTGTTATTACTTCTCATATCTATAACATCACAACCTTGTTGTACATCAAATTGTTTTGGGGAAATGTTAGAAATATTGTTTTTTAAAACCCTTTCAATTAGTTCATTTAACTCTGGCAATACCTCGCTATAATGCTTACCAAGCAATCCATTAGCATCTGTAATCTGTAGTATTCTAAGAACAGCAATATTAGACATCTCTATGCTGCAATTTTGATTAAGAACTAACACACCAGCAGAGAGTTCTGTCATTATTGCTTCAATGAAATGATTTCTTTCCTCTATGAGATTTTTAGCATATACTATGTCATTATGTTGTGTTGAAATAGTATCGATCATTTTGTTAAAGGATTTAGCAAGGATATTGATTTCATCATCTGCTGTTTTCTCATGAACTTTAACCATTGTTTGTCCAAGTTTAAATGATGCGATCGCTGTTGATAAATCACTGATTGGTTTCAATATGAACGTAGCAAGTTTTTTAGCGACAAATACCGATAATAATAAAAATGATAATGACATGAGTATGAATGCTGATATCACTTTTTTTCTAATACTTTTGATTTCATGTTGCATATTTGCAAATATATCAGCATGTGCCTGTGTTTGCTGCAAATACCCAGTAATTTCACTGTCAACATATCTACCGACAAGCAAGTATATTTCTTCCACAAAAAGATGCCCCATGAATAGATCGATTCTGAGCAGCGCTTGCACCTTATCAGGTTTGCTTGTTTTCACAACAATTAAACCATTATCTACTTGCTCAAGAGTCTCATCTGGAATATTTTCAAATAAAATGGAATAAGTCAATGAAGTTTTCCCAAGGATTTTCTGTCTTGTAAACACTATTATTTCTGATAGATCAAAAGTTCTTGCTATTTGATCAAGAAATGCATTGAATTTCACAGTGTTATGTACGAAATTGTACATTTTTGACGCAATCTCGCCTGTTACTAGTAGCGCACTCGTTTTTATATTATTATTATGTTCCGCAAGATACAATTCAGCTGTTTTAACAGTATCGTTTATACCATTTGTAATTTTTTCACTGAAAAGTCTTTCTATACCAAGATAGTAATATATTAATGCTAATAATCCCACTAAACTGATTGGCACAACAACGGAAATATACCCCATTGTGAGAATTATTTTACGTTTTATTGATGTACTCTGTTTAGGCATTTATTGCTATGATCACATGATAGGTTTCTTAGTAAAATTAACCTCGAAGATACACTTAAAATAGATGGTAATCTATCAAAAATCTTCCCTAAACAACATAGAAGCACAATTTTTATATGAAAGAAGAAACACTAATAAGAGAAAAAGAAAATGATACTGAAGTAACACCACTAGTTACTGCATTTTCTTATCTACAAAAAATAATACAGAATAAAAAAACAGACAAATTAGAAAAAAATCTCGATCACCTTGAAGAGGAAAGAAAAAAAGAAGGATACCCTATAGTTTCTCTCTCATTTAGAAATGACCTTAGCAGAGCAACTTCTCCCCTCATAAAAGATTTCGAAATCACTGCAGAAAGCTACACTCAAATATTCAACAAACTTCTAGAAATGCAGGATACAGAAACAGCGGAAGCAATGAGACTTTTATATCAATACATGTATGAAAAAAGAAGCTTCAATATAGAAAGGCTCGATGGAAGGAAATTACTAGAGACAGGAGGTTACAAAGACATAAGAGCAGAAGACATCGATAGAATTCTAAGATTAATTTTAAGGTATATAAACATTACACTTACAATACTTGATCCTGTAAAAACAAAAAAGGCAAGAGAGGATAAAAAAAGTAAAGTTAATACCATATATAAAAACTTTACAGTTCTACAAGTAAAGGAGCTCAGTACAGATAAGGCATGCTAAAAAAGAATTACTGTTAGAACTCGCTGATGTTAAATTTCTAGAAGGATATATGGATTTCATAAACGACGTAAGTAGAAGTTACGTGCCAATCAAAGCAGTATCAAGAATACCAAAAATTTCTCACAAAGATAAAAGACGATACTTTATTATGAATGTGACACCTTATCAGCAATCAATAAAGAACCTTGCATAATACAAAAAACACTTGAGGAGTGCATGAAAATGGGTGACTTTTTCTACATAAGATGGAAAAGTGAAAAAAAGAGAATGTGGCAACGAATAGAATCAGGTCTAATTGAAGCAAAAAAACAAAATCTATTGAAATATAAATGGATTTTCAGAAGTGTTACAAAAAACGAAATTGAGAAGGATAATCTCATTGTAGATAAGAACAATGAAATTATAGAATTAGCACTTAAAAAAAATCACACATTAGAAAATAAGTACTGCAAATACATAGAAAAAGTTGAAATTGAAAGAGTGTACAAAGTGGTAAAACAAGAAACAAACAAAAAAGACCCTAAGAAAGATAAATATACATATTAATACATTATTTATCACACTAAGCAGTATAATGCATAAAAAAACACTCTCTTTTTTACTTCATGATATTTTGCTATTTAATTTGTGCACTGTTAGCTATGATTTTTCCGGTTCTAGTGCGTTAGGTGAACCTCCAGAGAGTGCATAATACTGCGCTTTTCCGGGGGTAAATTTTGCTTGTTATATAATATACTCATCTAATTATTGCTATGAAAATATTGTTATTGAAACTTTGTTTCTTAAGATGAGAAAATGCTACAGGATTTGTGTATTTTTTCAATATGTTTTGTTGTCTTATCAAAGGTATGTTGAGATTTACAATAACTGGAAATACACAACTCCAACATATATCAGTAATGGGGTTTACAAACTTTCCAACACATGGCTCTGCATTTGCTTCATAACACCCCAAAAACACTATAATTATTGCTAAATATCTGATATAATAACTAGAAAAAATATTTAATGCGTGCACGTGAGAAACTTTGATACCCATAAATATGTAGAAGCATTTCAAGAAAGTGGGTTTGATAAAAGACAAGCAGAAATGCTCGTAAGATCCCTTCTTGAAGCCAGAGACTCCGATCTTTCTAATCTTGCTACAAAGGAACAAGTGAATAAACTCTACGCTAATCTTGATAAGAAAATAGATCAGAATGCTAATACTACCCGTGAACAAATTTCTGCTCTTGATAGGAAAATAGATCAAGTGGAAAATAAACTTGATCAAAAAATCTCTGCTCTTGACAGAAAAATAGATCAAGTAGAAAATAAACTTGATAAAAAGATTGATCAAGTAAAAAGCGATCTGATAGTAGAAATGACAAGGAATAAATATGACACAGTAAAGTGGATGGTTGGGCTTTTTGTTACTCTTGTTATTACTATTCTGGTTAGACCATACATTCATTGATACACCTCCTCTATTTTCAATAGTTTACCTGATTGACTTACAACCGCAGATATTGCTCTAATACCTAGTTTTCTTATTAAAAATCCATTTTGATCAAAGTAAAAATCAATGTGATATCGTTTTTCTAGCTCTATTGGTGATCCACCTGTGAGAATTAGTTTTGGTTTTATTGCAGATTTTTCATACAAATCCATTGCATATTTCAATTGTTTTTCATCATTTGCGTCAAAAAATATTATCTTATTCAATGCATTGATATTCATCATCGGAAAAAGTGTCTTTAGCAATAAAAGTATATTTTGATAATTTTATAATGACCTGATAAGCTATGCTAAAAATAGCAGAGCTCATTTATTTGGGTGTATTTACATTTTTTAAAAAACAAAATGGTGTAAAAAGTTTTACTTTGCTTAGAAAAAACTTTATTTGCATATTGACAATGTCTCAATACTTTCGTTATAGTATAATCATCATATACAGAAGTGTAGCAATTTTGCACTAACTAAATCTAAGAATAAGAACATGCAAGAATCAATAGAACAGAATTTGAGTTTTGATAAAATGTTGGTTTTAGAAAAAGAAGCAATTATTAAGATGAGATATGTACTATATGATCAAACCCAAGAAAAGCAGAAGGAAATAAAAAAAATACAAACTAAAATAGAAAGCAAAATGAGTGAAAGGAACAAGATAGTGAATCGCTATTTTGTGGGGAGGTTAACTGAATACCCAGCAAGTAAAGTATTTAACGATATAAGATATTCACTTTTTTTAGCTCGTTATGGAAGATTTTACACATCACAAGATGTATATTTTCAAGACCAAAATTATTCTGAATATGAAGAAAAAGATTATGAGGTCTATATGAAATACTATTCTTCAATGATAAAAGATATAGCATTGGAAGAGGTAGAAAAAACTGATGTTCCTACTAAAAAAACATTAGACAAAATAAACGCGAGAATAGCAAAAATTCCAGCATTTCAAGATGCAAAAAAAGAGATAAAAGCTTTAGAAAAAGTATGTAAAGAACTAGAAGAAATTACAGATTCTAATGTAGACATTGCGATAGGCAAAGCATTTAATTTAATAAAGAAGCATGATGAAGAATTCCCAGAAGAAAAAGTGTCTAATAGTAGAGAATTTGCTCTCACACTTGCTATAGAATTACTAAACGTAGATGATTCAGAAGGAAGGTATAGCACTAAATATGGAGTAGAAAAAGCAAAAAAAGAGAATACTTCTAGGCTTCGTAGTATTATACCTGGCTTGTCACCAGATCCAATCTCTGACTTAATAGCAAGTCATAATGATTTAATGGAGGAAGTGAATGGCTTGAGAGAGGAGAGAAAAAACAATCAACCAGGAGAATTATTCGTTGAAAAACAACCTCCAAAAGAGCAAAAAAATATATTCTATTATAGAAATGAGTATCAAAAAAAATTTGCCGCTGCTGACAAATTTTTCAATTGTGGAAAAGGATATCCAGATGATTTAAAAAATCTAGAAGAAGAACAGATAGCAAAAAAAATAGATACTGGTAGAACAAGTGGTGATGAAATAGAGATAAGAAAGTTACAAGATAAAATAAGAGAATATTATGGATTATGTTATGATAAAGTAACAGCAAAAAAGATAGCTCAGCATTGGTTGAGGAGGTTGGGATTTTGTGAGGAGTACAACTACAAATATAAGGTTTATACCGAAGCAGATGATGATAATAATATTATCCTGAATGAGCATTTGCAGAAAAGATTTAGATTTCAGGATGAGTGGGAAAAAATTCAAGGATTTTTGAAGGAGGGACTTGATTTCGAAAGGTCTGCAGAGCTCAAACTTTTATCCTATGAAGAAATTGATGAGGCAAGGTATTTAACATATGTGAATGATATAAAAGTAGATATAATTGACTCAGTATATACATCAGCAGGAGGTTTTCATGATGTTGAAGCATTACTTGATGTTCATAGGCTATTCGTATATGATATACCTCATAATCCATTTACTGAAGAAAATAGAATAAAAAATAAACAGGAGTATAATAAATTAAATATGCAAAACAATAATACATTTGAAGAAAAAAAGACAGATTCAAATAAGAATCAAATTACAAGGGAAACAGAACCTACAATGGATGGAACATTGAAAGAATTAATGCATTTAGCAAGCTCAAATTTGCTAATGACTGATGATGAAATGAAAAAAGTAAAAGAGGCTATGCAAGCAACGCTGATAACGACTAAAGAGATGTCTGAGGAAAATTTAAAGATGAAGTGGGGAGAGTGGTTGTGGAATTTTTTTGGCTCTGTACCACAAACACATAAAAATGTAAAAACTAATAGTGGTAATATAAAAAAAGCACTTGAGACAGTACAAAAAACGATTGATACAATGGTGAAAATAGTAGTAGAGAATAGAAGATTAAGAGAAGTAGCGCTAACTGTAGCAAAAGACTTTCGAGAAGTAAAAACTGAAATAACTACTCTAAGAACACAAAATACAAATTTAACAAATGAAGTGACTATGGTGCGACAAGACTTAAGTGCAGTAAGAACAGAAAATGCGGATATAAAGGCCCAGAATGATAGAATGCAGGCCCAGAATGCAGAGTTAAAAAGCACAGTAGATAACATGAGTGCTGATATGAAAAGAATGATGCAAATGATGGAATACAATATGAAAATGCAAATAAGACAACAGAGAAAAGAAGATGAGTTGGATGAGAATGAGGAAAAGAAATTAGAAAGTATTGGAAGATGAAAAGTTATCTAACAATGCTGCGTGAGGGGAAGTCGAAGTATATTTTATTATTAGCAATAATAGGTAGCCTAATAACAGGTCAGATATGGATATTATGTGCAATCCCAGTAGTATTAGGTGTTAAGCTATATGAGTACACCAAGCAAAAAGCAGTGCTAAGTGAGGAAGAAATGCCACTAATAGAGGAGGAAGAAAAAAGAAATAAAAATAATACAAGAGGCAAGATGCAAGATATAGTTCAAGAAGTACAAAAAGGTTTATGTAAAGCCTTTGTTAATGTTGGAAGGAAAGCAAAAGATAGTAGTGTTAGTATAGCGGAGTTATATGATGGAGCAATATTTAGAGACAAGAATATATATTTTAGTAATATTTTTAACTTTTTAGATGAAAAAAGTCAGTACAAAATACGTGGAAATGAGCTTTATACTAATAATGAATGGGAAGGGTTTTCAGCTGAATACAAAAGAGCAATAATAGCAGCAAAGACGATGGAAAAAATAGAGTCAGGAGAGATAAAGAGTGAGAATATAGAAGGAGCTTTAAGAGGGAAGATAGAGCATTATGCAAGAAAGATTATAGTACGAAACAAAACAGATGAAGAGATAACACAACTATATAGTACATTAAGGTTTTATCAAAAACCTCATTATAATACGCAGTCCCTAACAATTAAAGAAAAAAGAGAAGCAATAATAAGTGGAAAAGTAACAATCCCTTCAATAAATGAAGAAGTAAGAAAAGCAACGGGAATACTGTCATGGGGCTGGTTATTATGGTATAAAAATAGTGGAGCAGTTGGTATCACAATAGATGATATACCAAATGATAATTTAATAAGTTTTGGATATCATGCAGGTAACTATGAAGCTAGTGCAGCAGTAATGCAACGTATGAAAGAGTGTAGTAGTACAGAAAAAGAAGCAATAAAAAAGGTTTTAAAATTCATAAATGAAATAGATGAAAAAACGATGAAAAAAATAAGGGGGGCAATGGAGAGGAGTGCGAGTAGTGATAAAGTTGAGATGAAAGAAGTAGAAGAAAAAGCTTCTGACTCAGTGATGATGATAGAGGATAGTAGTAAGAACTCGCAGGTAAAAGGTGGTGTTGGAGCATTTAATAAAGCACTAAAAGCAAGTAATAATGATGAAATACAAACTACAGCACTGAATTTTCTACATAGTTTACCTAATAGTAATAATATAGTTGCACAAGTTGCAGAACGCCATGGTAATCTCAACAGTGTAGATGTAGTATTAAAAGGGTATCAAGCTGGGCTGATAACACAAGGGCAACTTATTTTGGGTGGACTATCATACATAATAGAAATAGGAAATAGAATGGCAGCAAGTTTGGAAGGAATAAATACACAGATGCCAGAGTTGATAGGGAGTATGAATGCAGTAAGAGAAGAACAAAGTAACATAGCTTCGAAAATTGATGGAGTAAGAACAGACTTAAGTGCAGTAAGAACAGAAAATGCGGATATAAAGGCCCAGAATGATAGATTGCAGGCCCAGAATACGCATTTAACGAACAGAGTAGAGACTCTAGGCAGCACAGTAGATAACATGAGTGCTGATATGAAAAGAATGATGCAAATGATGGAATACAATATGAAAATGCAAATAAGACAACAGAGAAAAGAAGATGAGTTGGATGAGAATGAGGAAAAGAAATTAGATAGCCAAGGTATAGGAAGATGAAAAGTTATCTAACAATGCTGCGTGAGGGGAAGTCGAAGTATATTTTATTATTAGCAATAATAGGTAGCCTAATAACAGGTCAAATATGGATATTATGTGCAATCCCAGTAATATTAGGTGTTAAGCTATATGAGTACACCAAGCAAAAAGCAGTGCTAAGTGAGGAAGAAATACCACTAATAGAGGAGGAAGAAAAAAGAAATAAAAATAATACAAGAGGCAAGATGCAAGATATAGCTCAAGAAGTACAAAAAGGTTTATGTAAAGCCTTTGTTAATGTTGGAAGGAAAGCAAAAGATAGTAGTGTTAGTATAGCGGAGTTATATGATGGAGCAATATTTAGAGATAAGAATATATATTTTAGTAATATTTTTAACTTTTTAGATGAAAAAAGTCAGTACAAAATACGTGGAAATGAGCTTAGTAGTGAATTTGGTTATACTAATAATGAATGGGAAGGGTTTTCAGCTGAATACAAAAGAGCAATAATAGCAGCAAAGACGATAGAAAAAATAGAGTCAGGAGAGATAAAGAGTGAGGAAATAGAAGTAGCTTTAAGAAGGAAAATAGAGCATTATGCAAGAAAGATTATAGTACGAGACAAAACAGATGAAGAGATAACACAACTATATAGTACATTAAGGTTTTATCAAAAACCTCATTATAATACGCAGTCCCTAACAATTAAAGAAAAAAGAGAAGCAATAATAAGTGGAAAAGTAACAATCCCTTCAATAAAGGAAGAAGTAAGAAAAGCAACGGGAATACTGTCATGGGGCTGGTTATTATGGTATAAAAATAGTGGAGCAGTTGGTATCACAATAGATGATATACCAAATGATACTCTAGTAAGATTTGGATATCATGCAGGTAACTATGAAGCTAGTGCAGCAGTAATGCAACGTATGAAAGAGTGTAGTAGTACAGAAAAAGAAGCAATAAAAAAGGTTTTAAAATTCATAAATGAAATAGATGAAAAAACGATGAAAAAAATAAGGGAGGTAATGGAGAGGAGTGCGAGTAGTGATAAAGTTGAGATGAAAGAAGTAGAAGAAAAAGCTTCTGACTCAGCGATGATGATAGAGGATAGTAGTAAGAACTCGCAGGTAAAAGGTGGTGTTGGAGCATTTAATAAAGCACTAAAAGCAAGTAATAATGATGAAATACAAACTACAGCACTGAATTTTCTACATAGTTTACCTAATGGTAATAATATAGTTGCACAAGTTGCAGAACGCTATGGTAATCTCAACAGTGTAGATGTGGTATTAAAAGGGTATCAAGATGGACTGATAACACAAGGGCAACTTATTTTGGGTGGACTATCATACATAATAGAAATAGGAAATAGAATGGCAGCAAGTTTAGAAGGAATAAATACACAGATGCCAGAGTTGATAGGGAGTATGAATGCAGTAAGAGAAGAACAAAGTAACATAGCTTCGAAAATTGATGGAGTAAGAACAGACTTAAGTGCAGTAAGAACAGAAAATGCGGATATAAAGGCCCAGAATACGCATTTAACGAACAGAGTAGAGACTCTAGGCAGCACAGTAGATAACATGAGTGCTGATATGAAAAGAATGATGCAAATGATGGAATACAATATGAAAATGCAAATAAGACAACAGAGAAAAGAAGATGAGTTGGATGAGAATGAGGAAAAGAAATTAGATAGCCAAGGTATAGGAAGATGAAAAGTTATCTAACAATGCTGCGTGAGGGGAAGTCGAAGTATGCTTTAGTACTAGTAGTAGTAGTAAGTGTAATAACAGGTCAGATATGGATATTATGTGCAATCCCAGTAATATTAGGTGTTAAGCTATATGAGTACACCAAGCAAAAAGCAGTGCTAAGTGAGGAAGAAATGCCACTAATAGAGGAGGAAGAAAAAAGAAATAAAAATAATACAATTTATGTAATATTTACCTGTTAGGAAGTCAGCTTCCTAAGGCAAATTTTCACATTTTATATTTGTTGCTGCTATTAGTATATCTAATTCTTCTATTTTACTATATCGGATCGGATATTTATATAGATAACTCAGTTAATAGTTAGATTTACTCTTCCAAAAAAAACCATGTTTTTTAGGATATTTTCTTCAATCCAAATTGCAATGGGATCTACAAAAAACCATCATAACAGGTATCTGTTGTTTATCCCACAAAGCTTTGAACTTCTGAATAAAGCTCGGATCTTTAGATCCCATCCATGAAAATTGCATCAAAAAATTTTTATGAAAACTGCTTTATACTCTCAATAGACAATCCAGTAACTTTAGATATTGTTTCTACATCCATACCTTGTTTAAGCATATTAGTAGCTATTATTTGTTTTTCTTCCATTCTGCCTTCCATTCTGCCTTCCATTCTGCCTTCCATTCTGCCTTCCATTCTGCCTTCCATTCTGCCTTCTCTCTTCCCCTCCTCTCTAGCCTCTTCTCTGACATAAGACTCTCTAGCCTTTGCATCTCTTGAACTCTTCTCAGATGCTTCATAGGCTATTAGTTCTTTATTACTCCAGTTATGCGTTTTTAACTCATCATATGCCTTCTTTATTACTTCATCACTATTTCTTATTAACTCATCCATATCTTCTGGATCATCTGCATGTTTTAAGAAATAACACCATTTATCCTCATAACTATCTAGTTCATCTCTACTTTTTTTGAATTTAGGTAACTCTAAAAATGTGAATGAAAAATCCTTCAAGTCTCTCTCATGCGTCTTTTCATCTAATACTACATGTACTGATTTATAGTCTTTTTTCTTTGGAAACATTACATATTCTGTTATCGCCAAAAATATAACTTCTTTCAAACATTCATACTCTTCTCCTTTTTCTGGTTGTGATGCATAGGTCTTTGCTGCATAATATTGTGCTCTTTTCTCAAACCCTCCTACCTTTGCAACCTGCATTTCTACTATATATTTTATTCCTTCTTCATCTTCACATAATACATCTACTATCGATTGTTTTTTATGCAGTGTTTCGGGATGCAACATGGGGTTCAAAAGTGTTACTTCCTTTATTGGTTTTTTGTCTCCTACTACTATTATGTCATTTAAAAAGTGCTTCAATATATCCTTGTTCTTTTCTGTACCAAATATCTTCTTAAAGGCTACATCATTTCTTGGGTTTAAATATCTTACTATTGTCATTCTGAAGTAGTTTACTATTGTTCTGTGAGGCTATACTTGATAGAAGATTTTATCAAATTTCCTTTTGCGTGCAAAGCCTTTATCATTTTTTGTACGCATTCTACCACAAATGGCATTTATATGCTAAATTCAATCTCAATATTGTTTCATATAATGACTTTTTATCCCTATCTATGCTGGAAGATTTTGTATATATCATCATCATTTCTTTTGCCAACTAAAGCAATATATAGCACTTTATCTGTAATTCTATAGATCAATCTATACTCCCCAATATCCTTGCGATAATACTCATGTACAGTTTGTGATATCATTTTTTTGATATCACTTTGCATAGGCTCTTTAGCTAAACTAAATATTGTCTTCACTATTTGTTTGAATTGTTTAGCATCGAGAGTCGTTAGGAGCTTATCTGCTTGTCTACTCAGATTTATCAAGAGCATTTTTTAATTTCTTCATCGTTTTTTCTACTCCTATATACCCATCATTTTCAGCAAGAGTAGCTTCATTTAGCCAATATGCATCTTCTATTTTTTGTAGTCTTTCATATTCTTTTTTGCTTAGCAATACTACTTCATTACTATGTCTTTTGACAAAAACTGGTCTATGTATCGCTTCTGCTAGATACTCACCTAAATGTGTTTTAAATTCAGTACTATTAATAGTCATGGTTTTGTTTTTCAATTCTACTTATAAAATTAATATAACCTTATTGATTAAATAAGTCAATAAATTCGATTAAGATAGAATGCGAAGTTACCATTGAGAGTGCTTTCCTTGATGAAGGAGTTATCTAGATACACAATTCAAACTCCTCTAAGATACTAGTTTTAACTAATAATGATATCTACATTGTAGTATTACTAATCCTATATTTTCAGATTTATAAACCAAACGATGTTCTGCATTTATTCTTCTTGACCAACATCCCTTCATATCAAATTTCAACGCTTCTGGTTTTCCTATACCCTCAAATGGTTTACGTAAGCAGTCTTTTATTAATGCATTGATTCTCTGTAAAATCTTCTTATCATGAGCTTGCCAATATAGATAATCTTCCCAAGCTTCTGGTGCAAATATCAAATTCATCCTTCTATCAAATCCCTCTGTAATACCTTCTCATCATTGATATTATTTAGAGCATTAAGTAAACGATGTGCATTCTTAGGACTTCTCAATAAATAAAGAGTTTCTTCGATAGCATTATAATCTTCAAGTGACATCATAACAACTGGTGCTTGGTTTTGTCTTGTGATGATTAATGGTTTATGATCTTCGCAAACTGAATTCATTGTTTTTGCGAAATTCTTTCTTGCTTGTGTATATGTTATTGCATCCATAATCTTATATATAAGTAATTTATTTTATCTTTACAGAGTGTACCATATAAGTACACATTAAATCAATAACAATTATTTGTATAATTTGTTCTAAGTATATACTGATTTGAGAAACTACTTGTTTTCAATCCTGTTTAAATACTGATAAAGCGTTTCTCTACTAATAAAGGTAGATATTGAGAAGCAATATATATATTTCCTTATAATAATTTGAATTGTCGTACTGATAGTGGTACAATAAACAAAAAATAATAAATAAGATTTATGGAACTATTAACAGCAAGTGATGCTAGAAAAAATTTGTATAAATTGATTGATAGTCTAGCTGAAACACATGAGCCAAAAGTGATAAAAGGTAGGAGAAATAGCGCAGTAATACTATCACAAGAAGACTGGGAGAATATACAAGAAACATTGTACCTTCTTTCTATACCAAAAATGAAAGAATCAATAATAGAAGGAGATAAGGAAGGAATAAGTGAATGTGCAAAGAGGATAGATTGGTAATGTACCAGCTAGTATATACATCTATTGCACGCAAGGACGCTAAGAAAATAGCTCAGTCTAATCTCAAAGATCAGTGTATTAAAATACTGAAAATATTGGAAATCGATCCGTATAAAACTCCTCCACCATATAAAAGACTAATTGGTGATCTAGATGGCTATATATCAAGAAGGGTAAACATCCAACATAGATTGATATATAAGGTGTATGAAGCTGAAAAAGTAGTTAAAATAATTAGGATGTGGAGTCATTATGTATAGTGATTTCCTTGATGAAGGAGTACAACTCAAACCCCCCTAAAATACTGATAAAGAGTCTCCCTGCTAATACCTAAATCCCGTGCAATATCAGTCTTTTTCTCTCCTCTTTCCACACGTTCTTTTATTTCAATTACTTGTTCTTCCGATAATGCTCTTTTTCTTCCCTTATAAACACCTCTTTTCTTCGCTAATGCTATGCCTTCCATCTGTCTTTCTTTGATTAATGATCTTTCAAACTCAGCAAAAGCTCCCATTACTGACAATAATAGCTTTGACATAGCTGAGTCTTCTCCTGTAAAAGTTAATCCTTCTTTTATAAATTGCACACTTACTTCCTGCGATGTTAGTTTCATTACTAGTTGCCTTAGATCATCAAGGTTTCTTGCCAATCTATCCATACTATGTACAATGACAGTATCACCATCACGTACGTAATCAAGCATTGCCTGTAACTCTGGCCTAGCAGTATCCTTGCCTGATGCCTTATCTATGAACTTCTTATTTAAAATAATATCCTCTAACTGTCTATCAGGATTCTGATCTATACTACTAACCCTTATATAACCTATTTTTTTACCTGACATTTTTTTATTTCATTTATTCTAAATCTGTCAGTTTAAACTCTAAATCTTTATATGAAAATGTCAATTAATTATGTTGAGGACTCTTGTGAAAAAGGTTGCTTTTTATATCTTTTTGTGTTATATTTATGCATTATACATAATAAAGGTAAACTATGGCTACGAGTTTAAAACTATCAGATAATCTGATTAAAGATGCGAGGAATTATGCTCAAATCTATAATCGTTCCGTACCAAAACAAGTTGAATATTGGGCTTCTATAGGCAAAATAGCAGAAGAAAATCCTGATTTACCGTATTCTCTAATTAAAGAGATACTTTTTTCATTAAAAGAATGTGAAAATGAGGATGTTGAGGAATATATATTGAGCAAATGATAAAAGTTTTACAGACATTAAACTTCAAAAAAGTTGTGAAAAAACTGCATTTTAATGAGAAAAAGGTATTAGATACTGCTGTGCAAAATATAATAAAAAATCCTTTTATTGGAGAGCAAAAATGTGGTGATTTGAATAATGTTTTTGTATACAAATTTAAAATAAATAGCAGACTAACTCTGCTAGCTTATACTTATGATAACATCACACAACTTCTGCATATTTGGTTTTTTCCATATAATAATCATACCTACAACATCCCATGGCAAATAGTATATTGATCCATAATCGTCAAACTGGAATTCGGTTAGAAAAAAAATTATAGTACCTTTCCAAAAATATCATGCTATAGTAATATAAAAACTAGAGATGCAATTCTATGGCATTATTATATTGCTATTACTTAATATAAATGAAGGGTTTTGCAATGCCAGTTTTTATAAAGAAAAAGCAAGAGGATGGCATTGGTACGAGACTAAGAAGGATGCAATATCTGATAACAACACCAGGAAATCTCCAACTCAGATGGTAGATGAAATAAGAAATGATACAGAAACAAAGTTGCATAAAGCTCTAATAGAACCAACAGAAAGTAACATAATTGAATATATTAAGGCACAAGAGAAAGTAAGTGATAAGAGTGAGAAATTTGCAAGAATTTGGCAAAAAGTTATTTATAAAAACCCAAGTCTAGATAGAACACTAAGATATCCAGTATCAAACAATGCACTACATATATCAAGATATGAGGAATTAGAACAAAAAAGGAATAAGATCAGATCTCTTAGCAAAGAATATGGATTAATGTATTTTTTCAGCGGAGATTGCAAATATTGCATTGGTTTTTCTTCAGTAGTGAAAAATTTTGCAAAGTTCTACGATTGGGAACTCATGCCAATACAAATTGGAGATTTATCATTCTGTTTGCTGACATGCTATCTGGTAGTTTTGATATATTGTAGCCAGAACCTGCAACAACTCCTAGTTTTCCTGCTGGTGTTATAAAGCCTTGTGAGCCATCAAATTTCTCCATTTCCATTCTTCCTGATTTGTAATTTAATCCTGTATCATGTTTAAAACCACCAACATTCATCATTGCTCTACCTCCATATGTGACACTATTAAGAGATAAATTCCCTGAACTAATTTCGCTAGATGTAGACGATGCAGCTCCAGACATTGCACTGGTCATTGTACCTGCTAAATGCATGAATGATCCAACTCCTCCTTGTAATAGAGAGTAGGATATAAATGGGATGGAAGCGGTGCAAAATGCGGCAATGGCCTCTATATTATCTTGTAATGAAATGAGTCCAATTGATGTCATCATGTTGAGACCTTCTGTTCCTAATAGTCCTTGTGTCTTGTGTTGTGCTATTGTGCTCATTACCATATTTAGTACTGCATACAGTGGGGACCATAACTGCAACCAAATCAATATCTGTAAATATTTGCCAAGTATATTAATGCCAGCAGGTAACATCACCATGATTGCTATGAATAAAAATCCAGCATATGCAAGTGATTCTAATACAACTTTAAGTCCTACTAAAAAATCAGAAGTGAGTTCTCCTAATGTTAGGTACCAAGCCCTTTGCTGAATATTTGCTTTTGCCACTGCATAGCTCATTTTTGTATCTTCTATTGCATTTATCATCATTTCTTGCTTCAAAATATCTTCAGCATTGACAGCAATATCAGACATAAACTGGTAACTATTTGACATTTTTTCCTTGAAAAAGTTTTCAAATACACTATCAGCAGTTGTTTTATCTCTATTTGGCATATATTGTCTTCCAAAGTGGATAGCTAAGCTTTTAGTCTGTAGATGTAGATCTTTATCTAATTTCACTGCTCCTTCCTTGCATGTTAGGATTTCTGTATTTTTCTCTTTATCTCTGTAGCTAAATCCATTAATTGGATTAGCATTGTTCTTCACTAATTCCCATATATTGTTGCTTTCATGTAGATCCTTGACAGTGTATTTTCCTCCCATCATTGATTCTAAAACAACACATTGATTTATAAATCTGCTCATATTCTCTCTCAATGTTCCATTTCTTATTCTATATTTATCCATGTTTTTTAACAACTTAGAGGCGAACATCATGCCATTTTCTCCATACTTTTGATAATTTGGCATTCTGAAAAACATCTCAATCGTATCTGTCATGCTATGGCCTATACCACTTATAACACCGGCAAACATGCCCAGAATAAATGGCACATTATCGACCTTTCTCTCGAATTTTGTGATTGGATCAGATATGAAAATTGTCGTTTTTGGAGTCAGCATCAAAGTAGTCGATATCCAGAACCAAAACATCCATTTTATTGGCACCATAGCTTGATTTCTGATGATACTAGTGACTAAAACCCATACTCCAAATAACGTTGCTGCGATGTAAAATGCATATTCATATGTGCTGTGTTTGAACATTGCGGCAATGCCATTGAATACATATTCTAACTGTTTCCCACCTCCATAGCTATATATAGTATAACTCATGAGATTTCATTATAATTGACAAACATCTGCTGCATCTTTTTCTCAATCATATCAGTTTTTTCTATAACACTGATTGCAGTGAGCATCCTCTGATAAGCCCCAAATCGCCTTTCACTTATCATTTTTCTTGTATCAGATAATTGCTTTTTGAAAATCTCTATATTTGTCCCATCCATCTGAATTCTTTCCAATTGTCCAATATTTATTGACATAAAGTCTAGTATCTTTTCCAAATAACCAAGCACATAATCATATGCTATGGGCTCAGCATATTCATGAATATTAATGACTGAATTTCCAACCATAAAAGCATTTTGCACAGCTATTATCTTGAGAATTGGGATTTGTGTATTTTCTATAAGAGATTTCTCTTGATTAGTTAAAGACCCTTCTTGTGATCTCATTTTAGTTGCTATATCTCTCAGCATGTTCTCAATTCTTGGTACTAGAGCCTTTGCAGCATTGAATCTAAGTACATTAGGTTTTATTGCAAGGCACTTATCTTTGTCTGTACAGCTATAAACATCTGCATTTTTACCACTTTTTGATTTTCCTAATAAAAGTGTATCTATTAGCTCTATTTCCTTTGCAAGGGATTCCTTGTGTACCACCTGAATAGTATCATTATTCTTTTTACTTATTATAGTACCACTAATGCTCATGAAAAATTCTGCAAGTTCTCTCCCTTCTTTTTCTAAATTTCCAAAGATTTTTTGTCCTTTCATTGCTTCCCATGCGATATTGAATTCATCGCCTAATTGATGTTTGAATTTTTCACTTTTAGCTGAATTTACCTCATCTCTCTTGCCTCCAACTCCGCAATCCTGCCTTGCCCTTGCCCAATCACCAAATTTTCCATTGCTTGTGCCCATTGACTGACATAATTGTTTACTTGCCATATCACTTTTTGGCCACATTCCTCCAATTACTTGAGTTGCGGTTTCACAGCTATTCATGTTTAAATTATTAATCTCTCTTGATATATCATTCAACTTTTGCATTGTGTTATAAACTTGTGGTACAAAAGTTTGCATCGCTAGGTTAAAAGAATATCCAACACTATTACTTGCTACATTTCTGAGTGCTTTAACAAACTGTTCTGCATTAATATAGCTAAATGATCCCATAAAAATGTCTATTCCACCACATCCTGCACTAACAGAAGGTGGTTGAAAATTAGCAAAATTATGGCTTTTTGTTGGGACTCTTGCATAGATACTACCTCCTGTGTAATATCCACCACTTTGAGTTTTGTGAATTCCATCTGATGTGATATTTGATCCACCTCCAAGGGATTCAAACAGATTTTCCATATCATCACTTACTCCTGCATGACATATATATGGTAGTAAAATAATTAGAAATATCAATAACAATCTATTCATTTCTTGCAATCAATATATTGACTCTATCTTCTATTTCACTTTCACTGATGTAACCAAAAGCCAGTGGTATTATTTTACTACTCTTTGGATGTACTGCTATTAATGCTGGTACGTTTTTTATTCCTAATGTTACAGATATGCCATTATCCTTTTTTGCATTTTCAAATGTATCTATTCCTATATGCTGGACTTGATAGCAGAGTAAGTTATGAAAAATCACAAGCTGCAAACTACACTGATAACTTCGAAAAGCATAGAGCTACTGCGCATAATCACTCAATAGATTTACTTGAAAGTATGAGTCGGAACATCGGGCAAAACAGAGGCTGGCAAATATCAAACAGCAGCAGAAATGCAGAAAGCATTAACACAACAACCAATTTTACTAAGCAATTACAAGCAAATCATGGTCTTACAGATAGACAGGCAGCTGAAGTCACAGCAAGTATAGGATTTGGCCGTATATTGCCATTTTCTCCTAATTCTAACTTCAGTAGTCAAGCCGCAAGAGATAGTGCAATATCACAAGGAAAAAACCTAGCTGAGTCCAATGGATTAACAAGACAACTAGAAGTTGGCATAAATCACCTTGATGAGGTCAGATATAGCGAAGGAGAAGGAAAAGAAAAAAGAATGGCAAACAGCTTGAGAGCAGAGTTAAATGAGATGGAAAAGAGCAGCAAACAGGCAAGTTACCACAGAAACGAAGCAGATAGATATCAAAGAACTAAAAGTCTTGCTGAAAGCATAGGTATAGGCATATCTGAAGATGTAACTGAAAAATTTATAGACTTTGTAGCAAACCACCAAGTCAACATGGGACATGGAGAAGTATTTGGTAGAGACAGAGCAATGCAGATTATTTCAAATAGAGAATCACCTGATTACAGCAATTTACTGCAAAAATTTGCTAACACATTTGCAGAAGAAAGAATTTCACAACTTGGACAAAATACCACTCAAAATAACTTTCATGAAGCAGAATATAAAACATCAAGTGATATTCATAGAGATAAATTTGATGAAAAGATTAGTGTAGATATAACAAAAAATGATTTTTTAGAAAGCAACAAAGATTTTGATGATAAAAAACAACATTATCAAACACATGAATCAAGTAATATAGTGCAAAATGTGAGAGATCATCATATGTCTAATAATACTCAAATTAACCAAGAAAAAACTGCGATAAATCAGGAAAAACAATCACTCATAAAACAATATGAAAGGGAAGATAATACAAAAAGAATAAGTAGAACTGTTGAGGAAGTAGGAAAGGCAATAAAACCACAAGAAAATACCAATAAAAAGTCAAAATGATGGAAAATAATATCAGATTGTTAAATATTCCATTATTCCCTACCCTATTTGCCTATTACCTACTACCTCCAAATCCCTTTGAGCATTCATTTACCTACACAAACCACATATCATCTCTTACACTATCCAACTCATGCTTTAGTTTGAGACCCAGTGATATGCCAGCATCAGATGTACACATTGCAAACATCTCTAAAAATCTATTAGTCTTAACTCCGTATGCCTAGCAAACTTTATGAAATCGCTATCCCTAGTAATAAGTGGTACATCACTGTCTATACAACATTGTGCTATTAGACTATCTGCTATTCTTGCCTTCATCTTTTTAGATAATATCTTAGCTCTCAATTGTCCTACTCTTTCCCAATATCCACCCTTTATCATCAGCAAAGGTAAGTTTACTAGTACATCATATATTTCATTCGGCAGTTTATAATCACTTAGTAATTCAGATAAAACTGGCGGTGGAAGCACAATATTTTCCGATTTTATGCATTCTTTTAATAAGGTAATATCCTCTCCCTCATCACCCTGCAAATAGGAAATCATCGAACTCGTATCAACTGCTATCATCTATCTTTTCTTAACTCTTGCAAATTAATATTTGATTTGTATTTACCATACAATACCAATAGCTTCTGATAATTACTTGTTTGTAAAACTTTTTCCAAACCAATTCTTAATGTCTCAGTTATGCCCTTGCCTGTCATATTTTGTGCGTTATCAAGTAATTCCTTTGGAAGATACGCAGTTATTTTTTGATTTGTTATTTTCATACTTTAATTACTTGTTATTAGTTTTATACCATATAGTATACCATACATGATGCTTTTCTTCAATCTATCAATCATTCCTTTTCTGAATCATTATTTCTTTTCCTAATAAAGTTCTTATTTGTATTGATCTGTCGAATAAATGAGATGAATTTTCAGAAGTGTTACAAAAAACGAAATTGAGAAGGATAATCTCATTGTAGATAAGAACAATGAAATTATAGAATTAGCACTTAAAAAAAATCACACATTAGAAAATAAGTACTGCAAATACATAGAAAAAGTTGAAATTGAAAGAGTGTACAAAGTGGTAAAACAAGAAACAAACAAAAAAGACCCTAAGAAAGATAAATATACATATTAATACATTATTTATCACACTAAGCAGTATAATGCATAAAAAAACACTCTCTTTTTTACTTCATGATATTTTGCTATTTAATTTGTGCACTGTTAGCTATGATTTTTCCGGTTCTAGTGCGTTAGGTGAACCTCCAGAGAGTGCATAATACTGCGCTTTTCCGGGGGTAAATTTTGCTTGTTATATAATATACTCATCTAATTATTGCTATGAAAATATTGTTATTGAAACTTTGTTTCTTAAGATGAGAAAATGCTACAGGATTTGTGTATTTTTTCAATATGTTTTGTTGTCTTATCAAAGGTATGTTGAGATTTACAATAACTGGAAATACACAACTCCAACATATATCAGTAATGGGGTTTACAAACTTTCCAACACATGGCTCTGCATTTGCTTCATAACACCCCAAAAACACTATAATTATTGCTAAATATCTGATATAATAACTAGAAAAAATATTTAATGCGTGCACGTGAGAAACTTTGATACCCATAAATATGTAGAAGCATTTCAAGAAAGTGGGTTTGATAAAAGACAAGCAGAAATGCTCGTAAGATCCCTTCTTGAAGCCAGAGACTCCGATCTTTCTAATCTTGCTACAAAGGAACAAGTGAATAAACTCTACGCTAATCTTGATAAGAAAATAGATCAGAATGCTAATACTACCCGTGAACAAATTTCTGCTCTTGATAGGAAAATAGATCAAGTGGAAAATAAACTTGATCAAAAAATCTCTGCTCTTGACAGAAAAATAGATCAAGTAGAAAATAAACTTGATAAAAAGATTGATCAAGTAAAAAGCGATCTGATAGTAGAAATGACAAGGAATAAATATGACACAGTAAAGTGGATGGTTGGGCTTTTTGTTACTCTTGTTATTACTATTCTGGTTAGACCATACATTCATTGATACACCTCCTCTATTTTCAATAGTTTACCTGATTGACTTACAACCGCAGATATTGCTCTAATACCTAGTTTTCTTATTAAAAATCCATTTTGATCAAAGTAAAAATCAATGTGATATCGTTTTTCTAGCTCTATTGGTGATCCACCTGTGAGAATTAGTTTTGGTTTTATTGCAGATTTTTCATACAAATCCATTGCATATTTCAATTGTTTTTCATCATTTGCGTCAAAAAATATTATCTTATTCAATGCATTGATATTCATCATCGGAAAAAGTGTCTTTAGCAATAAAAGTATATTTTGATAATTTTATAATGACCTGATAAGCTATGCTAAAAATAGCAGAGCTCATTTATTTGGGTGTATTTACATTTTTTAAAAAACAAAATGGTGTAAAAAGTTTTACTTTGCTTAGAAAAAACTTTATTTGCATATTGACAATGTCTCAATACTTTCGTTATAGTATAATCATCATATACAGAAGTGTAGCAATTTTGCACTAACTAAATCTAAGAATAAGAACATGCAAGAATCAATAGAACAGAATTTGAGTTTTGATAAAATGTTGGTTTTAGAAAAAGAAGCAATTATTAAGATGAGATATGTACTATATGATCAAACCCAAGAAAAGCAGAAGGAAATAAAAAAAATACAAACTAAAATAGAAAGCAAAATGAGTGAAAGGAACAAGATAGTGAATCGCTATTTTGTGGGGAGGTTAACTGAATACCCAGCAAGTAAAGTATTTAACGATATAAGATATTCACTTTTTTTAGCTCGTTATGGAAGATTTTACACATCACAAGATGTATATTTTCAAGACCAAAATTATTCTGAATATGAAGAAAAAGATTATGAGGTCTATATGAAATACTATTCTTCAATGATAAAAGATATAGCATTGGAAGAGGTAGAAAAAACTGATGTTCCTACTAAAAAAACATTAGACAAAATAAACGCGAGAATAGCAAAAATTCCAGCATTTCAAGATGCAAAAAAAGAGATAAAAGCTTTAGAAAAAGTATGTAAAGAACTAGAAGAAATTACAGATTCTAATGTAGACATTGCGATAGGCAAAGCATTTAATTTAATAAAGAAGCATGATGAAGAATTCCCAGAAGAAAAAGTGTCTAATAGTAGAGAATTTGCTCTCACACTTGCTATAGAATTACTAAACGTAGATGATTCAGAAGGAAGGTATAGCACTAAATATGGAGTAGAAAAAGCAAAAAAAGAGAATACTTCTAGGCTTCGTAGTATTATACCTGGCTTGTCACCAGATCCAATCTCTGACTTAATAGCAAGTCATAATGATTTAATGGAGGAAGTGAATGGCTTGAGAGAGGAGAGAAAAAACAATCAACCAGGAGAATTATTCGTTGAAAAACAACCTCCAAAAGAGCAAAAAAATATATTCTATTATAGAAATGAGTATCAAAAAAAATTTGCCGCTGCTGACAAATTTTTCAATTGTGGAAAAGGATATCCAGATGATTTAAAAAATCTAGAAGAAGAACAGATAGCAAAAAAAATAGATACTGGTAGAACAAGTGGTGATGAAATAGAGATAAGAAAGTTACAAGATAAAATAAGAGAATATTATGGATTATGTTATGATAAAGTAACAGCAAAAAAGATAGCTCAGCATTGGTTGAGGAGGTTGGGATTTTGTGAGGAGTACAACTACAAATATAAGGTTTATACCGAAGCAGATGATGATAATAATATTATCCTGAATGAGCATTTGCAGAAAAGATTTAGATTTCAGGATGAGTGGGAAAAAATTCAAGGATTTTTGAAGGAGGGACTTGATTTCGAAAGGTCTGCAGAGCTCAAACTTTTATCCTATGAAGAAATTGATGAGGCAAGGTATTTAACATATGTGAATGATATAAAAGTAGATATAATTGACTCAGTATATACATCAGCAGGAGGTTTTCATGATGTTGAAGCATTACTTGATGTTCATAGGCTATTCGTATATGATATACCTCATAATCCATTTACTGAAGAAAATAGAATAAAAAATAAACAGGAGTATAATAAATTAAATATGCAAAACAATAATACATTTGAAGAAAAAAAGACAGATTCAAATAAGAATCAAATTACAAGGGAAACAGAACCTACAATGGATGGAACATTGAAAGAATTAATGCATTTAGCAAGCTCAAATTTGCTAATGACTGATGATGAAATGAAAAAAGTAAAAGAGGCTATGCAAGCAACGCTGATAACGACTAAAGAGATGTCTGAGGAAAATTTAAAGATGAAGTGGGGAGAGTGGTTGTGGAATTTTTTTGGCTCTGTACCACAAACACATAAAAATGTAAAAACTAATAGTGGTAATATAAAAAAAGCACTTGAGACAGTACAAAAAACGATTGATACAATGGTGAAAATAGTAGTAGAGAATAGAAGATTAAGAGAAGTAGCGCTAACTGTAGCAAAAGACTTTCGAGAAGTAAAAACTGAAATAACTACTCTAAGAACACAAAATACAAATTTAACAAATGAAGTGACTATGGTGCGACAAGACTTAAGTGCAGTAAGAACAGAAAATGCGGATATAAAGGCCCAGAATACGCATTTAGCGAACAGAGTAGAGACTCTAGGCACACAGAATGTAGAGTTAAAAAGCACAGTAGATAACATGAGTGCTGATATGAAAAGAATGATGCAAATGATGGAATACAATATGAAAATGCAAATAAGACAACAGAGAAAAGAAGATGAGTTGGATGAGAATGAGGAAAAGAAATTAGATAGCCAAGGTATAGGAAGATGAAAAGTTATCTAACAATGCTGCGTGAGGGGAAGTCGAAGTATGCTTTAGTACTAGTAGTAGTAGTAAGTGTAATAACAGGTCAGATATGGATATTATGTGCAATCCCAGTAATATTAGGTGTTAAGCTATATGAGTACACCAAGCAAAAAGCAGTGCTAAGTGAGGAAGAAATGCCACTAATAGAGGAGGAAGAAAAAAGAAATAAAAATAATACAAGAGGCAAGATGCAAGATATAGTTCAAGAAGTACAAGAAGATTTAGTTTTCAAAGGTTTATGTAAAGCCTTTGTTAATGTTGGAAGGAAAGCAAAAGGTAGTAGTGTTAGTATAGCGGAGTTATATAATGAAGCAATATTTGGAGACAAGAATATATATTTTAGTAATATTTTTAACTTTTTAGATGAAAAAAGTCAGTACAAAATACGTGGAAATGAGCTTTATACTAATAATGAATGGGAAGGGTTTTCAGCTGAAGACAAAAGAGCAATAAGAGCAGCAAAGACGATGGAAAAAATAGAGTCAGGAGAGATAAAGAGTGAGGAAATAGAAGTAGCTTTAAGAGGGAAGATGGACTGTTATGCCAGAAAGATTATAGTACGAAACAAAACAGATGAAGAGATAAGAAGATTATATGATAAGTTGTGGCCATATCAGAAATTATTGCAATGGGATTCACAAACAGAAGAAAAAAGAGAAGCAATAATAAAGAGAAAGGTAACAATCCCTTTAATAGAGGAAGAAGTAAGAAAAGCAACGGGAATACTGTCATAGGGCTGGTTATTATGGTATAAAAATAGTGGAGCAGTTGGTATCACAATAGATGATATACCAAATGATACTCTAGTAAGATTTGGATATCATGCAGGTAACTATGAAGCTAGTGCAGCAGTAATGCAACGTATGAAAGAGTGTAGTAGTACAGAAAAAGAAGCAATAAAAAAGGTTTTAAAATTCATAAATGAAATAGATGAAAAAACGATGAAAAAAATAAGGAAGGCAATGGAGAAAAATGCAAGTAGAAGGCAAGCTAAAACGGAGGTTGAAAGAGGAAGTGCAAATGATGAGGAAAGGAAATCAGAGTCTTCAGATATTCAATCAGTGATAGTACAAGAGAAAGGAAGTGATACAGTGGTGCAAAACGGTGGTGTTGGAGCATTTAATAAAGCACTAAAAGCAAGTAATAATGATGAAATACAAACTACAGCACTGAATTTTCTACATAGTTTACCTAATGGTAATAATATAGTTGCACAAGTTGCAGAACGCCATGGTAATCTCAACAGTATAGATGTAGTATTAAAAGGGTATCAAGCTGGGCTCATAACACAAGGGCAACTTATTTTGGGTGGACTATCATACATAATAGAAATAGGAAATAGAATGGCAGCAAGTTTAGAAGGAATAAATACACAGATGCCAGAGTTGATAGGGAGTATGAATGCAGTAAGAGAAGAACAAAGTAACATAGCTTCGAAAATTGATGGAGTAAGAACAGACTTAAGTGCAGTAAGAACAGAAAATGCGGATATAAAGGCCCAGAATACGCATTTAACGAACAGAGTAGAGACTCTAGGCAGCACAGTAGATAACATGAGTGCTGATATGAAAAGAATGATGCAAATGATGGAATACAATATGAAAATGCAAATAAGACAACAGAGAAAAGAAGATGAGTTGGATGAGAATGAGGAAAAGAAATTAGATAGCCAAGGTATAGGAAGATGAAAAGTTATCTAACAATGCTGCGTGAGGGGAAGTCGAAGTATGCTTTAGTACTAGTAGTAGTAGTAAGTGTAATAACAGGTCAGATATGGATATTATGTGCAATCCCAGTAATATTAGGTGTTAAGCTATATGAGTACACCAAGCAAAAAGCAGTGCTAAGTGAGGAAGAAATGCCACTAATAGAGGAGGAAGAAAAAAGAAATAAAAATAATACAAGAGGCAAGATGCAAGATATAGTTCAAGAAGTACAAAAAGGTTTATGTAAAGCCTTTGTTAATGTTGGAAGGAAAGCAAAAGATAGTAGTGTTAGTATAGCGGAGTTATATGATGGAGCAATATTTAGAGACAAGAATATATATTTTAGTAATATTTTTAACTTTTTAGATGAAAAAAGTCAGTACAAAATACGTGGAAATGAGCTTTATACTAATAATGAATGGGAAGGGTTTTCAGCTGAATACAAAAGAGCAATAATAGCAGCAAAGACGATGGAAAAAATAGAGTCAGGAGAGATAAAGAGTGAGGAAATAGAAGTAGCTTTAAGAAGGAAAATAGAGCATTATGCAAGAAAGATTATAGTACGAGACAAAACAGATGAAGAGATAACACAACTATATAGTACATTAAGGTTTTATCAAAAACCTCATTATAATACGCAGTCCCTAACAATTAAAGAAAAAAGAGAAGCAATAATAAGTGGAAAAGTAACAATCCCTTCAATAAAGGAAGAAGTAAGAAAAGCAACGGGAATACTGTCATGGGGCTGGTTATTATGGTATAAAAATAGTGGAGCAGTTGGTATCACAATAGATGATATACCAAATGATACTCTAGTAAGATTTGGATATCATGCAGGTAACTATGAAGCTAGTGCAGCAGTAATGCAACGTATGAAAGAGTGTAGTAGTACAGAAAAAGAAGCAATAAAAAAGGTTTTAAAATTCATAAATGAAATAGATGAAAAAACGATGAAAAAAATAAGGGAGGTAATGGAGAGGAGTGCGAGTAGTGATAAAGTTGAGATGAAAGAAGTAGAAGAAAAAGCTTCTGACTCAGCGATGATGATAGAGGATAGTAGTAAGAACTCGCAGGTAAAAGGTGGTGTTGGAGCATTTAATAAAGCACTAAAAGCAAGTAATAATGATGAAATACAAACTACAGCACTGAATTTTCTACATAGTTTACCTAATGGTAATAATATAGTTGCACAAGTTGCAGAACGCTATGGTAATCTCAACAGTGTAGATGTGGTATTAAAAGGGTATCAAGATGGACTGATAACACAAGGGCAACTTATTTTGGGTGGACTATCATACATAATAGAAATAGGAAATAGAATGGCAGCAAGTTTAGAAGGAATAAATACACAGATGCCAGAGTTGATAGGGAGTATGAATGCAGTAAGAGAAGAACAAAGTAACATAGCTTCGAAAATTGATGGAGTAAGAACAGACTTAAGTGCAGTAAGAACAGAAAATGCGGATATAAAGGCCCAGAATACGCATTTAACGAACAGAGTAGAGACTCTAGGCAGCACAGTAGATAACATGAGTGCTGATATGAAAAGAATGATGCAAATGATGGAATACAATATGAAAATGCAAATAAGACAACAGAGAAAAGAAGATGAGTTGGATGAGAATGAGGAAAAGAAATTAGATAGCCAAGGTATAGGAAGATGAAAAGTTATCTAACAATGCTGCGTGAGGGGAAGTCGAAGTATGCTTTAGTACTAGTAGTAGTAGTAAGTGTAATAACAGGTCAGATATGGATATTATGTGCAATCCCAGTAATATTAGGTGTTAAGCTATATGAGTACACCAAGCAAAAAGCAGTGCTAAGTGAGGAAGAAATGCCACTAATAGAGGAGGAAGAAAAAAGAAATAAAAATAATACAATTTATGTAATATTTACCTGTTAGGAAGTCAGCTTCCTAAGGCAAATTTTCACATTTTATATTTGTTGCTGCTATTAGTATATCTAATTCTTCTATTTTACTATATCGGATCGGATATTTATATAGATAACTCAGTTAATAGTTAGATTTACTCTTCCAAAAAAAACCATGTTTTTTAGGATATTTTCTTCAATCCAAATTGCAATGGGATCTACAAAAAACCATCATAACAGGTATCTGTTGTTTATCCCACAAAGCTTTGAACTTCTGAATAAAGCTCGGATCTTTAGATCCCATCCATGAAAATTGCATCAAAAAATTTTTATGAAAACTGCTTTATACTCTCAATAGACAATCCAGTAACTTTAGATATTGTTTCTACATCCATACCTTGTTTAAGCATATTAGTAGCTATTATTTGTTTTTCTTCCATTCTGCCTTCCATTCTGCCTTCTCTCTTCCCCTCCTCTCTAGCCTCTTCTCTGACATAAGACTCTCTAGCCTTTGCATCTCTTGAACTCTTCTCAGATGCTTCATAGGCTATTAGTTCTTTATTACTCCAGTTATGCGTTTTTAACTCATCATACGCCTTCTTTATTACTTCATCACTATTTCTTATTAACTCATCCATATCTTCTGGATCATCTGCATGTTTTAAGAAATAACACCATTTATCCTCATAACTATCTAGTTCATCTCTACTTTTTTTGAATTTAGGTAACTCTAAAAATGTGAATGAAAAATCCTTCAAGTCTCTCTCATGCGTCTTTTCATCTAATACTACATGTACTGATTTATAGTCTTTTTTCTTTGGAAACATTACATATTCTGTTATCGCCAAAAATATAACTTCTTTCAAACATTCATACTCTTCTCCTTTTTCTGGTTGTGATGCATAGGTCTTTGCTGCATAATATTGTGCTCTTTTCTCAAACCCTCCTACCTTTGCAACCTGCATTTCTACTATATATTTTATTCCTTCTTCATCTTCACATAATACATCTACTATCGATTGTTTTTTATGCAGTGTTTCGGGATGCAACATGGGGTTCAAAAGTGTTACTTCCTTTATTGGTTTTTTGTCTCCTACTACTATTATGTCATTTAAAAAGTGCTTCAATATATCCTTGTTCTTTTCTGTACCAAATATCTTCTTAAAGGCTACATCATTTCTTGGGTTTAAATATCTTACTATTGTCATTCTGAAGTAGTTTACTATTGTTCTGTGAGGCTATACTTGATAGAAGATTTTATCAAATTTCCTTTTGCGTGCAAAGCCTTTATCATTTTTTGTACGCATTCTACCACAAATGGCATTTATATGCTAAATTCAATCTCAATATTGTTTCATATAATGACTTTTTATCCCTATCTATGCTGGAAGATTTTGTATATATCATCATCATTTCTTTTGCCAACTAAAGCAATATATAGCACTTTATCTGTAATTCTATAGATCAATCTATACTCTCCAATATCCTTGCGATAATACTCATGTACAGAATAGAATTTCTCAGTGAAAATACAAACACCAGCATCGTAATTATAGATTATATACAACTTTTATATTCAGAGAATTCTAGAAGACTGTCTAGACAAGAAGAACTCAAAATCATATGTCAGAAATTAAAAAACTGTGCCATTAAAACAGGGTTTTCAATTATTCTCGGAGCACAATTCAATAGACAAGTTGTATCGTCAAACGAACTTGTTTCAACTAATGTTGGAGAAGCTGATGATATCGAAAGAATATTTAGTGATAGGAATGTGGAATAATAACTTCAATCTCGAAAATAAAGAAAGTTCACTTACACTAAAAATTCTCAAGAATAGAATATATGATATTTCATATGTATTAACATAATCTCAATGAGAAATATAAGTATTTGTCAATTTATGATTTTAAGTTTATATATCATCCATAACAAAACAAAAACTCACCCAAACAAAGTAGAATGTGTGGAATATTTGGTATTATATCTTGTGATCAATATGCTAACATAGCACAACATCTTATAGATGGACTATACAAGCTTGAATATAGAGGGTATGACTCAGCTGGTATAGCGGTAATGATGCATAACAAGCTAAAAACTTCGAAAGCAGTTGGAACAATATCACAGTTGCAGACAGCATATAATACAAATCCTATAATAGGACATGTTGGTATTGCTCATACAAGATGGGCTACACATGGTGTTGCATCTCTTAACAATGCTCATCCGGTGGTAGTAGGTGATATAGCTTTAGTACATAATGGCATTATAGAAAACTATTTACAACTAAAACAAGAATGCTACGAGAAATATGGATACGTAACCAGAACACAAACAGATACTGAGATTATTGCAGTCCTTATTCATCATTATATGAGTGATAATAGTGATCTGATAACAGCGATTGATATAACAATACGCAAATTACATGGCAATATGTCTTTTGCTCTTATTTCTCAAAACCATCCTGGAGTGCTAGCAGTTGTGAATTTGGGTAAGCAAATTGTTATTGGGATGGATGATGTTATCAGCAAATCCTATTATGTTACATCAGATCCAATTGCCTTTCCAAGCACGGTACATGATATAATATACTTGAATGATGGAGACATTGCTCTAATATCACCTATTAGCTATGAAATCTTCAATATCTCAGGACAACAAGTAGTTAGAGATATGGAAAAACATGTACATTCCAATCTTAATCTTACAATGCAAGGACATGCAACATATATGCACAAGGAAATATATGAGCAAAAACATGTAATACAAACAATTTTGCAGGATTTTTTATGTGATTTGAATTCCAGTGCACTTGAACATCAAAGCGTGATTATGAAAGCATTCGCTTCAATAGATTATAATAGGTTTAATAGGGTTCATATAATAGCATGTGGTGCAGCCTTCTACGCTGGGTATGTTGGAAAGTACTTATTAGAAAAATACAGTCGCATCATCACTGCTATTGATATAGCATCGGAATTCTATCAGAGGGCACCAGTAATAGATAACAATACAGTATACATATTTATATCACAGTCTGGTGAAACAGCTGATACTATTGCAGCCTTACAGTTAGTACTAAAAACCGGTGCCTACACTATAGGTGTTGTAAATCGCGTTGAAACTCCCATTGCAAGATATTGTGATATGATTATACCAACGTGTGCTGGAATAGAACAATCTGTTGCTGCAACAAAAACTTTCACTGCTCAAGTTATGATTATGATACTGTTTGCTCAGTATATAACCAGTCGTGGTACAGACAATCTTTATCTTATAAGGATGTTGAAGGAATTTTTGCAGCACATCGATGCTCTTGAAATAACTCAATCATTAGAGGTACAAATTGCAAACATAGTAAAAAAGCACTTATTAGATGCAAGTCGCATTATATACACTGCACGTGATATCCTATATCCAATATGTTTGGAAGGGGCATTGAAAATAAAGGAAATAGGATATATAGCAGCAGATGCAATTCCATCTGGTGAAATAAAACATGGCCCTCTAGCTTTAGTTGATGCTGAAACACCGGTCATTATACTGGCACCCTATGACAACACTGAATTGTTTGAGAAAACACTTTCCAACATACAGGAAATACATGCAAGAAATGGCAAAATAATACTAATAACTTGTGTAAAGGGTAGAGCGATACTGCAAGATTTTGTCGGTGATAATATTATCACTATGCCAACCGTACCATCAATGATGATTCCAATATGCTATTCAATAGCTTTGCAACTACTTGCATACCGCTACACCCTAGCGAAGCAATATAATGTTGATAAACCAAGAAATCTTGCAAAATCCGTTACAGTTGAATAGTTGGTTTATTACAGCTTTTCAATTGATAGTTGAAAATGTCCCCTTACCATTTAATACCTCTAACAGTGCACCAGCTTTATATATATTGAATACAATTATAGGAATATTATTATCTTTTGCTAATGATATTGCTGCAGCATCCATCACTCCTAAGTCATTTGTCAACACCTCCTTGTAACTTAAACTGTCATATCTCAATGCTGTATCATCTTTTTTTGGATCAGCTGAATATATACCATCAACTTTTGTTCCCTTCAAAATTATATCACAGTTCATTTCAACAGCACGAAGTACAGCCGCTGTATCAGTGGTGAAAAATGGGTTACCTGTACCTGCAGAGAAAATCACAATGCGTTTCTTTTGCATATGCCTTATTGCGCGACGTCTGATATATGGTTCAGCTATTGTAATCATTGGAATCGCTGATTGTACTCTCGTTATCACATTCATCTGTTCCAGTCTTGCTTGCAATGCCAATGCATTTATCACAGTTGCCAACATTCCCATGTAGTCGCCATTGATTCTCTCAATACCTATTTCACTCACCGTAGCACCACGACATATGTTGCCACCACCTACTACTATGCAAACTTGGCATCCAGTATCATATACTTGCTTTATATCCTCGCATATTTGGTTTATTATTGCTGCTTCCAAACCAAATTGTTTATTGCCCATAAGAGCTTCTCCAGACAGTTTTAGTAAAATTCTCTTTTGCTCCATAGATGTATGAGTATTATTATTTATGATTGAATAGCACTGTAGCATATATGACGCATATAACAACATATATTATTTAATATTGTTAAAATTGTGTATATGATATTTTATCTTACTACATCAACTATATGTAGCAAAAATATTCTATATCATATGAAGTGATAACATGTGCAATACAGTCATATTGCTTAGTTTATGTGTTTGCTATAGAATGCGGATTACTTTTCTATTAACGATATTGAAAAAAGATGTTTTTTCAGGACCTTATATTCACACTACAACAATTTTGGACCATAAATGGATGTATATTGCTACAACCATATGATATGGAACTTGGTGCTGGTACATCACATCCAGCAACAAGCCTTAGATGTATAAATACCAATCCATGGAATGTTGTTTATGTGCAACCATCACGCCGTCCAACTGATGGTAGATATGGTGAGAATCCAAATAGAATACAACATTACTATCAGTTGCAAGTTATAATGAAACCATCACCTGATGATATACAAGAGCTATGTTTAGATAGTCTTGCAATGGTAGGAATAAGAAGAAATGAACATGATTTGCGTTTTGTTGAAAGCGATTGGGAAAATCCAACGCTTGGTGCTTGGGGATTAGGATGGGAAATATGGTGTGATGGTATGGAAATAGTACAATTTACATACATGCAACAATTGGGTGGGATTGAATGTTATCCAATACCAAGTGAAGTAACATATGGCTTAGAAAGATTAGCAATGTATGTACAAAATGTTAGTAGCTTTTGGGATATAAAATGGAATAAAGATGGTGTGACATACAGGGATATATTCTTTGATGCTGAAAGAGAATACTCAAAATACAACTTTGAATTAGCTAATGTTAGTATATTACAACAAAACTTTTTATCATATATTAATGAAGCTAATAGACTCTTACAGTTAGACAACATACAACCAGCATACGATCAATGTTTGAAGGCATCTCATGCCTTTAATCTCATGGAAGCAAGAGGTGCTTTCAGCGTCCATGAGCGCGTTGCACATATGGCGGAAGTGCGTAATGTTGTGAGGAAATGCTGTGAGAAGTGGTATGAGACAAAGCGTTTTGCAACCCCGTGATCAATTCACATGGTCTTTGATAGTGCTAAAATTCTGTTGTCTATTAATATCGACTCATATGCGTGAAGCACTTGAGTGTTTTATTTTTTCTTTTTTAAATCTTCTATTTCCCTTTGCATGTTTGCTATTGTTTCACGCATTGCCTCAAACTCATCTCTTGAGATAAAATTTGAAGTCTTCATAATATGTTCTGTTTGATGTTTTATAAATGCAACAAGCTCATCCTTTGCATGCACTGCAGTACCAAAGGCTGATCCTGCCAATTTGTTTAACTCATCAAAAAAGTTTTTGTTTTCAGACATTCGATTATTGGTTATAAGTCGTTTGAATAAATAGAAATATCCTTCAACTAATTCTATCTTACTAATGAAATGTTTGCAATATTATTTCCAAACATAGATCCTGCGCTTATTACAATTGGTCAGTTTAACATAAGGTGGTATGGCATTGCATATGCGCTTGGTGTACTTCTTGCATTACATATGATGTATAAGCTATCGATATATAGGGCTAGCAAATATAATACGCATAATAACAGTGAATATATCACCAGATATCTTGCAAAATTATACAAAACTCAAATTGATACCATGTCACTATATGTGATAGTGGGTATAGTATTAGGAGGTAGGTTGGGATATGTATTATTTTATCATCCATCTTGGTTTATTGAAAGACCAATGCATATAATGAACACCCTTGAAGGTGGAATGTCATTTCATGGTGGTTTCATTGGTGTAATGGTTGGGTTGTTAGTGTTTTGCTATAGAAACCACATACAATTTCTTTCAATAGCGGATTTGGCGTGTTGTGTTGCACCAATAGGGTTGTTTTTCGGAAGATGTGCAAATTTCATTAATGCTGAGTTATGTGGTCGTGTGACGAGTGCACCATGGGCAATAATTTTTCCATACTCAGATGGTTTACCAAGGCATCCCAGTCAGTTGTATGAAGCATTTTGTGAGGGGATCTTGTTATTCATCATTTTGGTCACTATCTTTGTAAAAACCAGTGTTAGTAAGAAGCCTGGTATGATGTCCGGTTTATTCATGCTAGGATACTCGGTTTTCCGGATTATTTTGGAGGAATATAGAGAGCCAGATGTAAATATTGGATACTTTTTTTACAATATAGGTAGCAGTAAAATTTCTGTGACATTTGGACAGATTTTAACGATTCCAATGTTTGTCATTGCTTTGGCACTCATCATATGGGCACAACAGAATTTTTATAAAAAAAGTAATAAAACATTATAATGAAAAATGTGGTAGTATTGGGCATAGAGACCAGCTGTGATGAAACATCAATAGCTGTTGTGAATTCAAGTAGAGATATATTGATGCATGAGGTATATAGTCAGATAAAATTGCATGCAGAGTATGGTGGTGTTATACCAGAGGTTGCTGCAAGAAGCCATATTGATATACTGCCACAGATGATAAGCAATGCTATTAGTAGTAGTAAGCTGTATTTGAAGGAAATTGATGCTATTGCAGTAACAGCAGGGCCGGGATTGATTGGAGGTCTAATAGTTGGCGTTATGGTTGCAAAGGGATTAGCAAGTGCACTAAACAAACCTTGTATACCAGTAAATCATCTTGAAGGCCACGCACTAACAGTTCGTTTAACTGATGCAAACCTTGAATTTCCATACCTATTATTACTAGTATCGGGAGGGCACTGCCAAATACTGGTTGCAAATGGTGTTGACAACTACGATATGTTAGGGGAGACAATGGATGATGCAGTAGGTGAAGCATTTGATAAAGTAGCAAAAATGCTTGGATTGGGATATCCTGGTGGACCAGCGGTAGAAAGCTTGGCTCAAAATGGTAATCCTAGTGCCTTTAATTTCCCAAAGGCATTTTTCAAGGAGAAACACTGCAATTTCTCATTTTCTGGTTTAAAAACGGCTGTATTGAGAGAAATAGCAAAATCAGGACATTCAAGTGCCAGCCTTGTTAGTGTTTTAAATGTAGACGAGATAAATGATATCAATAAATTCAGAGCTAATATTTGCGCTTCATTTCAGTATGCTGTTGGAATAGCCTTATGTGATAGAATTACAAAAGGTATAGAATGGTGTCACGATAACCAAAGAGATATCACTAGTGTTGTCATTGCAGGAGGGGTTGCTGCTAATGCTTACTTAAAAAATATGCTAGTGAAAAAATGTAAGCATTATGACTTCAATGTTATCACACCACCAATTGGTCTTTGTACTGATAATGCAGCTATGATAGCTTGGGTAGGTGTCGAAAAAATGCGCTTAAATCACACATATGATTTAAAATTTTCTCCAAGATCACGTTGGCCCATTGCTAGGAACGTTTGAAATCTGCTAAATGTATTAGCAGTTGTATAAAGAAAAAGCTTCAAACTGTTCAATCGATGTTGATTAATGTGCGAATATTTTTTATTGTATTTGCAGTTGTAAGCTACATCAACATAGTAATCAGTGATTAATTAGGATTATGGATTTTATAAAGAATTTAAGTAAGGCAAAAATTGCAGCAATAATTGGAGGGGGTTTTTTAACATTGTTGTTCATTGGATTCATGGTTTTCAACATAACAAAGCCAACAATGGTACCCCTTTATGGTGATCTTTCGCCAGAGGATGTGAGTTTGGTCACATCAAAATTGCAGTCGATGGGCAAGGTCTTCACTGCAGATAAGGATGGTAAGACAATAATGGTGCCTGTGTCTGATGTGCTACCATTGAGAATGCAGTTGGCACAAGATGGTATACCTAGTAGTTCTAAGATCGCAGGATATGAATTATTTGATAAGAGTGATATCATAGGAACTTCACAATTTGTGAATAATGTTAATGTACTGCGAGCACTCGAGGGAGAATTAGTAAGAACAATCAATAGTTTGTCTGAAGTTGAACAGTCAAGAGTACATCTTGTACTACCTAAAACTGAAATGTTTTCTAAAACAGGTCCTGAACCGTCAGCATCTGTTTTCATTAAAATAAAACATGGATGTAAGCTTAGTGGATCACAGATAAACGGTATAGCACATCTTGTTGCAACTGCTGTTCCAGGATTAAACGTCTCAAATGTAACAATAATAGATCAGAATGGCAAACCCTTGAAAATTGCAGGTAGCGAAGAAAATGATAGCATTACAACAATTGGAGAGTATAAAAGTGACATTGAAAGTAAACTTAAGAAGGCAATTGAAAGTATAGTAGAAAGGCATGTGGGTTATGGCAAGGTACAGGCAAATGTTGTTGCTGACATAGATTTTGATAAGATTGTTGTCAACACAGAGGACTACAATCCAAATTCACAGGTTGTGAGATCTGAAAGAAATACAACTGAGAAAGATATTGATACTCAAATGGATAAAAATGTGAGTGTCAGTACAAATATACCAAATTTCTTGCAGAAAAAAGAACCATCTAGTCTTAAAGAACATAATCGTTCTGATAATGTAACGAACTATGAAATATCAAAAACAATAACCAACAAAGTAATACAATGGGGCGCATTAAAACAAATATCAGTTGCAGTACTAGTGGATGGTATATATGAGTGGGATAAAAATACCAAAAGGGATGTGTATAAACGAGATAGAACACCTGAAGAACTGAATAAAATCAGACAACTTGTTTCAGCAGCAGTTGGTATAGATGAAAGTAGAGGAGATAAGATAGAAATTATGAATTTACCATTTGCTAACGAAAACGTTTTTGCTGCAGATGAAATTTCTACATTGAGCAAATATGATCTATCAACTCTTGCCCAATTTGCAATAGTTGTAGTAGTATTAATACTTGCAGCATTGCTTTTACTAAGGCCATTAACTCAAATGTTTATCAAAAAAGCAAACATATCGGGAAATCATGAAAATAAAAAAACAGATTATATGTCTCAGAGTTTAAGTGAGCAAATCAATGAAATGAATAAAAAATCACAAACTGAGGATGATAAGTCATCCAATACACAAGATGGATATACATCTGATAGACCTTTTGCGGAAAAGCAGTATGAGCAGTTGTTACGTTATCTGAACGATATATCCTCAGAGAATATTGATAGTACTATAAAGGTATTACGTAACTGGATGATAAAGTAAATCTTTAAAAATAACTAATAAGAAACATAAAATACTATAATATGATGGGAGTGTCAGGTATAGAAAAAGCAGCTATTTTGTTAATGTCATTACATGAAGATAATGCTCGTGAAATAGTTAACTCATTAGATTCAGATGAGATAAATGCAATATCAGTTGCGATGGCAAAGCTTGGTAATATTGATTCTGATGCTGTTGAAAAGGTTCTGATTGAATTCATACATGATTTGAATCAGTCTTTAACACTTGTTGGTAATGCTAAAACAACAGAAAAATTTTTAAGGAAAGTGTTAGATGATAATAAGCTCAACAATGTGCTTGATAGGATGTATAGTGCTAATACTAATACTGTTTGGGAGGTGTTATCAGGTTTTGATGATAATGCAATTGCTAAATTTGTTAAAAATGAATATCCACAAACAACAGCTTTAATATTGTCTAAAATTCCGGGACATAAAGCAGCCAAGATACTAAAATTGTTGAATCCTGAATACAGTGTAGAAGTTATCAGCAGAATGGCTTCACTTGGACGTGTAAAAACAACAACCATAGAAAACCTAGAAAAAACTCTTGAGGGCGAGCTCAAGGATAAACATGGTATCCTCAATGCAGGTGACAACAATCGCATTGTTGCAGAAATATTTAATAATTTCAATAAGGATGATGAGCGTTATTTTATGGAAACATTGAAAGCAAGAGATCCTATTGTAGCAAAAAGCATTGCTAAAATGATGTTCACATTTGATGAACTCGCGCACATTAATCCACATGGCATACAAATGATAATACAAAGTGTTGATAATCAAACAATTATCAATGCGCTTGTTAATGCAGAGGAAGCTGTTAAAAACACATTTCTTAGTGCAATGTCACAAAGGATTGGTAGAATGATTGCGGAAGAAATTCAATCATCAAATATCAGTATAAAGGAAAATACTGATGCACAAAATAGAGTTCTCAAAATTGCTAAGAATATGATTGCAGATGGTAGTATTACATTTGAGAGAACAATTGAAAATGATGGTGAATAATGTGTTAATGATATTATTTTGCTCATGAAACAAAACATTACAAAGTTCATCTTTGCAGATTTAGGTCAACAAAATCATACTGACGTTCAAACGACAATGGATTTTAGCAATGCTGTTGATGTCGACAAGGTAGTATCAGATGGAACCACTGATGTTGTAATTAATGCTGAAGCTGTAGATCAAGTGGATGTAAAACAACATAATGTGCAAGCAACTGGCATGATTAGTATCTCAGAAAGTGAATTTAATATAATGTTGGCTAATGCTGCAGCGCAGGGTGAAGCGCAGGCATTTGAAAAGTATAAAAAACAAGAGGATCAAGACTCATCATCTATGGGAATGCTCTTGACCAAGATAGAGGCAGATGTTATAGAAATAAAAGAGAAAATCGATGTCGAATTCAATGCAGTACTTGATAAGACTATAGCGTTAGCATATGCAATAGCAAGTAAGATCTTGGATGTTACAATGATGAAAATTTCGTCTGAAGATTTTATCTTTTTATTGAAGGCCAGAGTTCCAGATTTTGTTCATGCATCGGATATATCAATCGAAATGAACCATGTTGATGCTGCTGCGATCTCTGAACGGATTGGTATGAAAGTCAATGTTAATAATGAGATGCTGCCAGGTGATTATAAGATAAATTGGAATAGTGGCTTTATAAGTAAAGATACACGTGTTATAACTCAGATGATAGAAGAAGTTTTGTTGGAACATATGAGTCCTGGTAATACATTGCATAATATTAATAATACATCAACTAACGAATGACTCAAAAAACAGAAAATTTGCAAGCAATATATGATGTACCACTGAAAATATCAGCAGTACTTGGCTCAACAAAAATGACAGTACAAGAGCTCTTAGGTTGCACACAGGGCACGATAGTAGAGCTTGACAAGCAACTTGGAGAGGCGGTGGATTTATATGTGAACGACAAGGTCATTGCAAGGGGGGAAGTAGTGCTAGTAGGTGATAAAATAGGGATCACTCTCACAGAGATTGTGAGCTAGTCACAAGATGAATGTAGCACTGATAGTTGCTGGTGGTAGTGGTGTACGCTTCGGTGGTAATATACCAAAACAATATTGCAAGTTGCCTTGTGGTCAATATGTGGTTGGAAAAACTATTGTAACATTTGCTACACATCCGTTGATCGATCTAGTGTTTGTTGTTATTCATTGTGAGCATTTTACATACTATAGCAAAATGTTGGATGATAGTAGAATGCAAAATCATGTGAAGTTGGTAGAGCCAATCTGTGGTGGTAGTGTAAGACAAGCATCAGTATATCTTGGGTTGCAACATATTCAATCTTGTTGTAGGCCTAAAAATGTCCTTATACATGATGCTGCGCGACCATTCGTATCGCATGGTATCATTAAGAGCGTCATCAAAGCACTTGATACTGATGAAGCAATTGATGTAGGACTGCCAGTTGTTGACACAATAAAAACATATGATGGAACTGTGATATCAAGAGAGACAGCATATATGTCACAGACACCTCAAGGTTTTCGTTATGATATTATAATGGATCTACATAGAAGGATCAATGATATACAAGCTCAAAATATGCAATTCACAGATGATATATCGATTTACATCGCATCAGGTAGAAAAAGTCTTGGTATAGTACAAGGTGACTCTAGAAATTTCAAAATAACATATCAAAGTGATTTGGCACGACTATGACACAAACTGTAACACATATATTATCGAAAGATGCATGGAAGATGCTGGAAAACACAAATACATACTTGATTGATGTTCGTACACAAGAGGAGTGGGATTGTGTTGGCATACCTGATATTACAGCACTAGATAATAAAACATTACAAATTACATGGTGTAGTGGTAGCATTGCTAGTTTTCTTGATGACCTGAATTTTGTTACTAATGATAAGAATGCTCATATGATCTTCATATGCAAATCTGGTTGTAGGTCATTGGATGCAGCCATGGTTGCAGCGAGTGATGGATATAAAAACTGTTACAATGTCATTGATGGTTTTGAAGGTAGCATGGGATGGCAAAATTCAGAATTACCCTGGAAGCACAAATAGAACATTACGCATTGTGTATGTTGTGGTATATATTAATGCAGATGTCCGGTGTGATGTGCACACTATCATTGTAATAATGGTGGTATGGTCATGTATCATAATATACTAATATGGTTAAAATAGTAAAGACTTCTAATACAAAACAGCTAAGCATTTGGGATCCCATAGATACATCATGTAATCATATTAGTTGTAATACAACGGATGATGAACAAAATGTAGATTGGCAGATTGTATCTAGATATATCAAAGAGGGATTTGGAGAGTTGACATACAATAGGTGGCTTAAATATATAAGTTGTGCTGGTATAGATACAAAACGCAATATAATGCTGCTGTGTGTGCCAACAGACCTAATAAGAGATGCTATTCTGCACAGTTACTTTAAGGATATTGCAGCATTTGTATATAAGCACTGTACAAATGTGAAAAAAATTGAGCTAGTAGTCAAAACAAAAGATTATGATGCAGTTGAGAAAAATAGTAGTAGACCTAAGCCAGTAACGTTGAGTCAATATGATATCAGCACTGATAGAACATCAGGTGTGGAGTTAATGCAAACTCACAACAAACAAACACAACTATCATCACTGCAAAACACGATATATGATGCAACAGTAAGTTTCGATAGTTTCATATGTGGAGAATCAAATAAACTTGCATATTGGTCTGCAATACAAACAGCTGATATGATACTGCAAAGCACAATAAAGGATGACATATTTCCATGTCTGTGTATTTTTGGATCAGTTGGTATGGGAAAAACACATCTTCTGAAGTCGATTGCTTCTCATGTCAAACAAAACAATCAAGAATGTAAAATCGCATATTTTTCTGCAGAACAATTCAAGCAACACTATATACATAGTGTGCGAACACAGCAATTATTTGAGTTTAAGAGATGGTTTGCAAATCTTGATGCAATGATAATTGATGATGTGCAGTTCATCTGCTCATCTAATGCCAATAGTAAAGGCAGCATAGAAAAGGAGTTCTCTAGAATACTTGACAACCTCATAGAAAGCCACAAATGGGTAATTATAGCTTGTGATAGGCCACCATCAAACCTGCAACTTGATCTACGAAGCAAGTCGCGTATCACAAGTGGTTTGACAGTGAATATTCAAAGATCAGAATTTGATCTACGATTTCGCATTCTACAGTCAAAAGTTTATAAAATGCAACAAGATGAAGTAGGTATTATTTCAGCAACAATGTTAAAATACATAGCTGAACGCGTCTCATCTAGCATCAGGGAATTGGAAGCAATACTGTATAATATCATTACATATGCAAAAATTATGAATGTAAAAAACATAGGCAATGATGTTATTGTTGGCCTGATAGATAGAGTAGGATTGTTTGACACTACAGCAGTGCAAAATAATACAATTAACCATAAGATGAGTTCCGGGTTCATAAATACAAATTATACCTTCAGCTCAATATTAGAAAGAGTTTGTGCATACTATGACGTAAACATATCTGACGTCACTGGCACTAGTAGAGTGCAGAAGGTTTCCAGAGCACGTTCTGTCGTTGCATATCTTGCAAGGAAACATACATCAATCACGCTGAAGGAAATAGGTACCAAACTTGGTAACAGAAACCATTCAACGATCATGCATCTAATAAGATTATGTAAAAATGATGCTGAGATTGAGAAAATTATGGCTTATTAGTGAAAATTCAATCAGCAGTTTTGTAGCAAATAGCTATCCATGGCACACAATATCAGTAACTATTACATCAAGAGCATTGTTCATGATCACTATTACTGTGTAAATAATTTTAGTGCAACAACTTACGTCCTCCCTTAAATGTACAGTTAAATCCACTATCGGTAGAATGATAAAACATACTCACACACATATGATGTTATTTTTTCATTACACTACATCTGCTGGTCTGTAATTCCAATATCTAACTCTTGCGTAGCTTGATTATCAAAATCCTGTAACATACAATAGTTCACAATACCATCAATCACACCAATACCTGCCACAAACGGTATCATATTGTCTGTCTTGAGGTTGTTAACGGATGATAATGCCACTTCTGCAAGAGCTGAAGTCGCAGCACCACCAAGCACATCAGCTACAAACGTAACAAACTTGCTCGATGTGACATGTGCTGTCAGTTCATGTACACCAATATTTACACCACCCTTGATAATGCCAGCACCAATGACATCAGGATATCCTATATATTTTTTGTCAAAAAATATTCCTTCTAGTGATTGATCAACTGATATTAATGATTTTAAACCTTTATAGCTATCAAAGGATGTATAGTTAAATTGTTTCACTGTATCAACAGTATCATCCCACCCAATTTTAAATGCAGTTTTGAAACCAGTACTATTGATAGCATATGTTGTCATAGTATTAGCTGCTAAGACTTTAGCATATTGTTTTAACTTCCCCATTTTCCTATTAATGATTTTATTATTTTAATGTTTTGCGAAAATCCGCCAACACAACACAACATATTATATTATTGATTGCATGGCAAAAACATATCATTGCTATTAATGACTTATTTTCGAAAAACCGTAGTTTTTATTAAAAAAATGTTACAGGTATTTGTAAAAGCACGTATTAAAAACCGATGCAAAATGGCTTGTTTACCAACCACTATGTCTGGGATTTGAACTTATAGATAATTATTTGTGTGATAAATACAATAATTATGTGATTCTGCTAAAATGTTACTAAGAACCAAATGCTGTAAATTTCATTGCATTGCTGCTGGAGTTGATGTGTTATGCCAATCACCTGGTGTTGCCATGTTCAATTTTGTCTCGAAGCTGTCAAGTTGAAACTCATTGTTGCGCCAATAGCACAGTAATGACCCACTAAATTGTTTCATTATGAGGTTCATTGCTGTGTTATCATCTCTTACATAACTACCAGCACACAAATCACAAACCATCATACCTTTGGTAGTATACATACTTGTAATATGTTAATGGATAACAAGATCACTTTTTGCATAGGTAATTTTTTTCCAATAATCAGGATTTATCATGTTAAATTTCAGTATTGATGCATTGCACATTGGAAAATGTTCACTTGCATGTACTGAAGCAGAAATCATTTGCTATGTTCACTGCAGATGCTCGCATCAACCATAGAACGATTCAAGTTATATGGGGGCAGCAAACACTTGCATGCTGATATCATATGCCATTATAATGATGAAAACTACTGCTGAGCAACACTAAATTTGTTAAAAAATACTTTTATTTTTTCTGTTGGTTGTGCACCACAACCTAACCAATAGCTTGCCCTTTCGGTGTTCAATACAACTCTCTGCTCTGAATCCCGTGGTAGCAATGGATCATATCTACCAATACTCTCTATATATTTACCATCTCTCGGAGAGTTTGCGTTTGCTACCACTATCTTATAGAACGGCATTTTCTTACGTCCCCTCCTTTGCAATCTGATTTTCAACATATTGATATTTGTATTGATATTTGTATATGTATACTACTGTGTCTGTACACCAGCTGATATTACACTGAAAGCCTCTTCAGGTCCAATCCAATTTTTAACTTTCACCCACTTATTTTTTTCTAAATCTTTATAGTGATGGAAAAAGTGCTCAATCTGTAACAGCAGCACCGATGGCAGCTGCTCATAATGGGAAATGTGTGCAAGCATCATATCAACCTTTGTTCCTGGCACAGCAATTATTTTCACATCATCCCCCTTCTCATCTTCTGTCATTAGTGCTCCTATGGCACGTGCTTCTATCATAGTACCAGGCATAACAGCATGTGAACTATACAATAGCACATCTATTGGATCACCATCTCCCCCCATGGTATTGGGTATAAAACCATAGTTACATGGGTATGACATGCTAGTTGGCAAGAAACGATCCACAAACAACAAACCTGTTGTCTCATCATATTCATACTTTATCTGTCCTGATGTTTGGCTGATCTCTATCAACACATTGAAGCTGTATGGTAATTTATCACCTGGATGTAGGCGAGTTTTATGCATTGAATTCCTTGTCATTATTTTTTACAGCAATAATACCAAAAAACTTTACTTTGTCACTGTTTTTCTCCATATCCACTGCCTTGTAATATTTCATGATTAAATACTTCATGCAGCAGAAGAGTTTTTATTATTACAAATGAACTATCAATAACTGTTTTTAAAAACGGTATTGATATAAACAAAAACAGCTTGTATAATGATGGTGCTCGATGTGTTATGCAATAAATAAGGGTGGTTAGCTCAGCTGGTAGAGCATCTCGTTTACACCGAGGAGGTCGGCAGTTCGATCCTGTCACCACCCACCACACATTAGGGGGCGTAGCTCAGTTGGTTAGAGTGCTGGCCTGTCACGCCGGAGGTCGCGGGTTCGAGCCCCGTCGTCCCCGCCACAATCATTGAAACTGCATCATGTTAGAGTTCAAAGTTTAAAATACTATTGTTGCAACAGCTGTATTGGTTCCACAAGACAAAAATAGAATGCAGATGCGACAAGTTACGATAAAAAATGACTTACAAGGCACTGGGATTGATTCGAAACTGATAAGATTTTGTGATGAGTATGCAATCATAAATAGAATTGAGCAAATATACTGTCATGCAAGAGAGACAGCAATACCATTCTATCTGAAAAACGGATATATAATTGAAGGAGAGATATTTAACAAATATAGCATATCACATATCAAAATGGTTCGCACAATTACTAACAGTAAATCACCTCATCACATCAGCCATATTTCTGCAACACCTTAACTCCTTTTGGGAATAATACATATAATTCACCAATCGAATGCATTCCACCAGCAATATGTTCAGCTCTTTTACCCCTGCCAAAAAATAGATCAGCTCGTATGCTACCATTAATCGCTCCACCACGATCCTGAGCAATAAACAGTCTGTTGTATTTTTTTTGTTTGTTCACGTAGCCATCTATTCTTGGCAATGATGTTTCTATCCAAAGGGGCGCACCATAAGGGTATATTCTATTATCTATTGCCCCTGAACGTTCAGGCATTAATTGAACCCCCTGTGCACCAAGAGGGTATAGTTCCTTGCGCTCTTTAAAGAAGATATACGAGTGGTTTTTATTCATATCACTCATACCAACTGTTTTATTATTCCTAAGCCTCTGTATAACATCGAGTGTTGAACCAGCATAGGATGCTGGTAAAGATTTGAACTTAAATCCGTTACATCCACCCCAAACAAGTTTTATTTCTCCCCCCTCTTTAAGTTTAATTACTCCGGTGCCTTGTATGTGCATGAAGTAGAGTCGAGGCATATCATTAACCCATGCTATTTCCAAACCCTTTTTAGCAAGACTACCCTTATTTATTGCTGACCTAGTGATATGCCCACCGCCTTTGTGTTTATGTAAATCCAATGGTGGCATATATACAGGATGTGGAAACAATCTGCTTTCCTTCCTTGTGCCTTGTAATTCCATTTCGTAGTATCCAGTGAATCTACCGTTAAATGTTAGACCATGACCATGGTTTGATATTCCTATTTTGTATGGTGTGAAATATTGCTCAAAAAAACGCCTTGCTATCATCCTTGCTCGATACAGATTCTTGCCATGTAATTTCTTATGGTTCACTATATGCAGTTTACTGATAAGTTTTAATCCAACATTACATGGTTTTTTCCACTGCTTGGCAGTGCCACCAATTTCTGAAAATAGACTGATTGGTGCATCATCTTTTTTATACATAATCACTCTACATGATCTCGCAAATGCCATCAATGCCATCTCGTGATGATCATCTCTCCATCCTTCAAATTCTGAAAATGATGCCAAAACAAAATGTGTTGTTGATAGCTGTTTTTTACTGACAATCTTTGTACTACAACCACTCAGTAGCGATGCTACAATTCCAATGGTCAAAACAATGACTTTCCCTTGCGTAAACAAATTTATAATTGGATATATTTAATCATATCAAGATGTAACAGTAACAAGCAACTCAATATACAAACACATATATATCACAAGCTGTTACAATGATTCCAAAGCATACGAAAAAACTAATATTCATCATACCACTTCATCTTAAGATCGTCATGCTTCAACAACACATGAATGTTATTGCATTTTTGACAGCCTCCAAATCTTATCCTGCACTAAATAGCGTGTGAATGTCCAAATGTCAACCTTGTTCTTCACTTGCTGTTGATTGTCAGTTATAATATCATCCCACTGACTTTCTATTTTTACAGTCAACATTGCTCTATCGCCATAGATATTGGCTTGTATTAGCTCAACATCATTAACATTCAGTGCTGATGTTTTTACTGTATCATTTACAGATTGAGATTCAAGGTTCTCAAGCACAACGTTATATGTATCATCATCAAGTAGATATCGCAATGTCTCCTTATCACTATCATGCATAGCCTTTACAATCATAGTATATGCTTTCTTTGTATTGTTAATGAATCTATCAAGATCAAAATTACTATCAATTTGTCTTATTTTATTTAGTATACTTCTTATCTCTTGTGACAACTTCAGTTCACTCATTGCAATAACTTGAGCATCTATAATATTTGGGTTGATATTATCGTTTGATCCAGCTTGTGTACCATGTTTTTGTTTTAAAAGCTCAGCAATCACACTACTGTTATAACGTTGCTGTCTGCGCCTTTCCTCATCAGGTTCAACCTGTCCAAGTACTTTTATTAACCTACTAACAATGAAAAACGTGCATACTACAAGTATTATTATATCTAGCATATTAAGACCTCATTCTATTATTTATTGTAATTTCCTCTTTAACTGATGTTAAAATATATTTGCGCATTCTTACAACTAAAAGCTTACTATAAATCACCTCTAGTGCGTCATAATGGTTGCAACACCATTCATTATAGGAAGCAAAACATTATTTTTGTTAAGATTGTACTTTTTGGCCTTCAAATTAAGTTGTGCAACATCCTCCCATAATGATATAGCATGCATTTGTTTCCGTATAAAATTGCACTCTTTGTTTTTCATACTGTCTTTCTTAATATGACTGCTCAATAAGAACATGCACAGCTTAACTATCACATCAAAAAACATATCACAGTTGATGTGCTTTTCACATAATAACATTAAAGCACGAATATCGAAACTGTTACTTCCCATAGCAAAAAGATCTAGTACTTTCAAAAAATCATTAACACTGACACAATTTATATCATTGAACACAATCTTACAGAAGTTAATAGACATGTTTATATCACAAGAAAAAATATCATATAAACACGTAAAAAACTGTTGCAATGTGTTTGTTTGTAAAGTTTTAACTTCATCTGTGATAACGATGTTACTTTGTATAACCTGAATGAATTCTTCAAGATGTGGCCGTTGCATATGTATTTTCAAACAACGTGATCTGATTGTTGCTGGAATTGCACTAGCACTTCTTGCCACACAAATGAGATACACCCCCATTGGTGGCTCTTCTGATAACTTTAGGAGTGCATTTGCAGCTGCGTAAGACACGTCATCTATGCAATCGATCAATATCACCTTACATTTACCACCAGCAGTGCTTTTGCTTGCAAATGCTTGCATTAACCTCACTTCATCTATGCCAATAGTATGACTTACTACATTTAGTGTATCATATTTACTGCTGATGTGCATAAAATCAATATGCACAAATTTACTATCATCTATTATAGTGTAATCCATCGCACCTAATAATAATAATTTTGCTATTTCGATGCTAGCAAGTGATTTACCTATACCAGAATGACCATGTATCAGTATTGTTTGATGCATCACACCACTCTGCAGCATATGTTCTATTTTTATCAGTAGGTCCCTGGTTTCTATGAACAATGGTTTTTCCATCAGTCAATGTAATTATATTTATTAAAATTGAATTCAAAATATTTTACGGACTTCACATTACATTATAAATGCTATAAAAAAGCTGACATAGCAATTAAAACACGCGAACAATCATAACACATGAAATCACATGCAGCAGTGGATGTTAGTAACCAAAAAGTAATACTTGATGCAACAACCAGTACTATACAAAAAACATCGTTCCTAGACCTATTTTTACAAGCTGAATTAGTAGTACAAATTGTTATGATAATGTTATTTCTTGCATCATTATGGTCTTGGGCAATTATTTTTGACAAACTAATTGTGTACGGTTCTTTTAAACGTAAGATAAAAAAATTTGCTAACTTTTTTCAAACCAGTAAATCGATAAGTCAACTTTTTAAGTATACAACTGATAGAAAGGAAAATCATCCATTAGCAAAAGTGTTAATAGCTGCTGTTGAGGAATGGCAAATAAAAACCAAGGCAACGGAGCAACATAGTGCTGCAACCATTGCTATGAATACCAGAGATAGAGTACAATGCGCAATGAGTCTCGCTATTAGTAAATCGATCGTAAAATTAGAGAATAATGTTGGATTCCTTGCAACCATAGCAAGTAGCGCTCCATTTATAGGTCTATTCGGTACAGTGTGGGGAATTATGTCAAGTTTCCAAGCCATTGCCGCAATGAAAAATACAACCCTTGCAGTTGTTGCTCCTGGTATAGCAGAGGCATTATTTGCTACAGCTTTCGGTCTCATTGCAGCGATACCTGCAGCAATTTTCTACAACAAGTTTGCTACTGAAATCGAGAATATATCAAGACAAGCAGAAGATTTTAAATTAGAGTTATATAATTTGATGCTGCGTGAGTTGATGTAGAAAACAATATACTGATATAAAAATGTGAAAGATACAGACAATTAGATAACACAAAAAAATGGGAGTACAACTCAATAGCAGATCAAGCAGGAGAAGATTAAATAGTGAAATAAACATTACGCCATTTGTCGATGTAATGCTCGTACTGCTAATAATATTCATGGTGACAGCACCAATGTTGATTTCAGGCATAGAAGTTGATCTACCTAAAACCAAGGCATCACCATTATCTGGTAGTGATGAACCAATAGTAATTTCTGTTGATAAAACAGGTAGTTTTTTCTTGCAAGAGAATAAACTGTCACCATATGAACTTGAAAAGAAACTAGTTGCAGTGTTGGCTGAAAAACCACAAACAAGGATTTTTATCAAAGGTGATAGAAACATAAACTATGGCAAGGTAATTGAGCTATTTGCAATTGTAAAGAATATAGGTTTTTCAAACGTTGCACTGGTTACGGAAGTAAATCAAAAACCCGATGATAATAATAAGAAAAAAGTTAAATAATGCAACTTGGATTAACATATTCGGCATTACTACATCTAGTAATGATATTAATCTTTGTGTTTGGAATACCATATATACCATCATCACAGCCACAGCAAGATAATACTATACTGCTTGAACTGATACAAATTAGTTCTATTACAAATGTTAAGACAGCCCCGAGAAAAGAAAAAAAAGAGATAGAAGAAAAAAAACCCCCTGCTGACGAAAACAAGCAAGATAACAAAAATAATACTTTAAAAGAAAGTGAATATGATAATCCAAACATCAGTAAAAAGGAGATTATATCAGAACAAAAACAAATGGTTGAAGAAAAAAAAATAGTGGCGACTAAAAAAATTGAGGAAAAAAAAGCAGCACCAAAAACCATTGATGATGATGCAGAAAAACTACCAACTAAAACTTTGAAAGAAGAGAAGAAAGAACCACCAAAAGAGAAAAAAAATGAGAAAACCAATGATGAAGCAACACCTAAGAAAGTAGAGGAAAAGCCTAAAAAAGCAACTGATGATAAGAAAAGGGTTTCTGAAATCGCAGAAAAAAAGCAACATGATACGAAGAAGCAAAATACTGACGACGAATTGGCAAACTCAGTACTGAAATCATTACAAGAAGGTGGTAAAAAGGCTTCTAAGAAAACTAAGGCAGATAGTCCAAAAAATTTGAACGATATAATGGATGCAGCAATAAAAGGTGAAACCACTAGTGATTTCGATGCAGATAAGGAAATGTCATTAAGCGAACTTGATGCAATAAGAACACAAGTCAGTAAAGCTTGGAGGGTAACATCATTTAGTGGTGGTGAGGGCAACAAGCGATTGAGAGTGAAGGCAATAGTAACAGTTAATAAAAATGGTGAAGTACAGGATGTCAGAATAAAACGCGATATGGTTGGTAGTGGTGCAAGTGAACAGCTATATCAGGCATTTGCTGATAGTGCAGTGAGGGCAATCCAAGCCGCATCACCATTTAAAAATCTACCACCTGAGAAATATAACACCTGGAGTGAAATGGAGTTGGTATTCGATAGTGAAGGCATGATATATTGAAGTTTTGAAAATCATCAGTGTTGTGCTCCATAGCACATGCGATTTCACAAATCATACTAGCATTTGGTGTTTACATCATTGCTGTAAACACAATCATTATAGATTGCTTCTAATTGATAATGTGATTAGTATCGGTCAGAACAACTACACGGTACACATTGCGGTATGACATCAAAAGAATACTATGCAGCAATGGTTTTTACAAAACCTTCAACATTTTTATATGTAGTATTGTATTTTCATAAAATGCCTCCCCCTCAGTAACATAGCCATTTTTCAGGTAGAATTGTACAGCACTATCTCTAGCATGACAATATATTTGTCTTACATCATGCTTGACTGCATATTCTTCGCAAAACTTCAACATTTTAGACCCTATACCAGTGCCTTGTAAGCCTTCTCTTATAGCAACACGCTGCATCTTATACGTACTCTCATCATGTTGTACTAAGACTGCTGTTGCACAAACTTTACTATCAACAATACCAACAACTTGTATGTGGTCTTTTTCTGCTTCTAATTCCTCTGATGAAAATGATAATCCTAAAGGCTTTCTTAATATATTTTCTCTCAATACAACTGCTGCATTATAAAGATTGCTGTCGCAAGTAATAATGCAAAATTCTACTTTATGCATGTAATAATATGGTTATATATTTCTTGCATTTTCATGCTGTTGGATCCTTTGATCATGATTACATCATATGGTCTAATATACTCATCAATGATTTTCAGCATGGAAAACGCATCTGCAGCCCATAAAGATAACACTGTTGATGGTAATGTATCAAATAAATATTTCATTCTTTCTCCAACACAAAATACAGCATCTATATTGCACTCTTTTATTACCATCAACATATTCATATGTAATTTCACCTCATCAGCCCCAAGTTCCAACATATCTCCAATTATTGCTACCTTTCTATATCGCATCCTATGCTCTAAATGCATGACATAATCGTTTAAATGATATAACGCTGCAGTGAGAGATGCTGGATTTGAATTATACGACTCATCAAGTACTATAATACTCCTTCCATTCACAAAACTGATCGCCCCCCGTCCACACAATGCTTGAAAATCTTGCAATTTATACATACCATTTTGGATAATCATCTTACTATTTGCAATTGATGTATTTCTTCCAATGATATTGCATACTAACACACCAAGTATAGCCAAGCTATTCTCTATAAATTGTTTGCCAATACATCCAATGTCATATGTGATTTGTTCTGATATATGCATACTAACTATAGTGTACTTTGCTGTCACTCTCACCTTTATATCATTGCCAACTGTAATGTTTCGCAAATGAATCATATTTACACTACACCATACATCACATTCTATTTCACTTTCATAGCTATATGTACATATTCTTATATTCCTAGCAATTGTGTTTATATATGCGTGTTTCAGCAATATATCACCACAGATACTACCAATATTCACTACAGCATATCCATTGTCACCTATATTGTACAATAGCTCTGATTTTTCTGTTGCTATACTATCGGCTGAATCAAACGACACAAGATGTGCTGGAGCTATACCTGTGATAACACCAATATGTGGTTTAAGTATATTACTGAGATATGATATTTCTCCTGCTGCACTCATACCAATTTCGAAAACACCATAATCCAATGAGAATGAATCGATATTTGCAATGGATAGAGGTAGACCATATTGATTATTTTTATTACCTTCATTGGCATACACATATTTCGAAATGCCTAATAAAGCAATCTTTAACATTTCCTTTGTTGTTGTTTTTCCTATACTACCTGTAATGCCGATGAAAGTACTTTTGCAGTGCTTAACATTTCTATTATAAGTTGCTAATCTTAATAGGCCATCATGATACGTATCATTAATAACAAGTAATTTATTTTCATAATTTGCACAGTCACTTGGTACATGATCAACAATACACAATGCAGCACCATTATCCATTGCTTGTTTTGCGAATTTGCTGCCATTATAATTCTTACCATTTATACCTATGAATACGTTGTTTTGTGATGTGTTGCGGCTATCTATGACAACTCTATTGATCGTCATTGCACCGTTATGTTTAGACATATCATCAGACTGTAATGCCAGTATCAAATCCCTATATTCCCACATGTTATCAATATTCTTATTTATTTTTTATAGGTTGCATCACACTCTTGAGCACCATCTGATTGATAATATACACTTCTCAACATGGCATACTCATCTATTGATATATCGTGAATTTGTTGCATAGTGTCAGCATATTTGTCCTTTTCAATTAAAATGTCCAATCCAGTTCTTATAACAGTTGTATAAAATGGAAGGATGAACCCAAGTGGATCCAAGGCCAGTCTATCTAAGACAAGGCCAGTAGCATTCCTGACAGTTGATGGTCCAAGCACTGGAATCATAAGGTATTGACCATTTTTTATACATAGTCGCTTTGACATGACATCAGTGAGCGAGAGATTTGGCTTTTCAATACCAATACGACCTGCGACATCAAAAAAACCAGCAACACCTACTGTCGAGTTAATCAGAAGACGTAGTCCACTTTTAAAAAATGCTGCTGGTGAACCATATAGTATACCATCCAGCATATTTTTGGGTTCGTATAGATTTGTCAAAAATGAGCTTATCCTTTTCCTACTCCATGCAGTGACTGTCACTTCACGATAAACCTTTATTAAGGGCTTCACTGGATAGACGTCGAATCTTCTGTTAAAAGCAAATATTTTCCGATTGAAATGCTCAAAGTTGTCATGGATAGCAATATTATTTGATATATCCTGCATCATATCAATATCATCAATATCATCTGACAGTGTATTATAATCGAATTTATATGTTTCATCTGCTATCACACATACTAACTGTAAATGATAAAATATACATATTATTAGTGCTGCAACTAATGACTTTTTCGTTATGTATTTAGTCATACTGATGATTTATTTTATAACAAGTTTTGAGTAGAATAGATTTAATAACATGAATTTTACTAGACATATGTCTTTTATAAAATAACTAAAAACAACCATTCAGTATGGAAAATGCAAAAGATAGTAACAACAATTCTTATAGTAACAACAATTCTTTCAAACGAGCAACTGATATGCAATTTTCTCTTGAAAAAGATGGCACAGTCTTGCAAGAAATAGTTGAATACGTTGTAAACAATATAGATAACCACGATGCTATGATAAGTGCTCTTGATATACAAGACAACAACGGTAAGAACGTTATGATGCTTTTGCTCGAAAGACGCTGCTTAGATGCTGTGAAAACACTATTATCAGTTGGAAATATTATATGTAGCAGTAATAAATTGCTTTCTCATGTAGATAGTAAAGGACAAAATATACTAGTGTATTTTTTCATGTTTGGTGATTTGCAGTTAACAAAAGAGTTCATGGAACTTTTAAAAGATAACAGTGATAAAGATGATGTACGACAGCTATTTTTCACAAAAAGATTTGATCAAAAAACTCCACTGATGATCTTGTGCGCACAAGATGATATCGCTTCTATGAATACTGAAACAAATAATGCTGAACACAACGATGTTGATATTTTAAAGTTCAGAGCTACTATTGATTGTACTGCATTTACTCTAGGTCTAGATGTCTTGCAAGAGTTGTTTTTGTCTGTAGATGACACAAATAGCAATGTATTATTATTACTAATAAAAAATAGGGGCTATGATATATGCAATGTCATATTTGATGTTATCGAAAAAACATTTCTAGAGCAAGCAACATGTAGTGAAATAAAGTGTAATATGATTGCACAGTGTAATAAAGATAGTAATAATGCTATGTCGTTATTATGTGGTGAAGATGATAGCGAGGCAAAAGCAGTGCTTATGAGGTGTATTGGTGCATTGCAAGATGGCGTACATGGCAGCAGCTGTATTACAACAATCACAACAGCAAATGCCGATGGTAACAATGTCATAATGTTATCACTTATTCATAATAATACTACTCTAACTGAGAGTGTGTTCACAATAATACAATCTATGCAACCACATGTAAAAAGGATCGTAATTCAAAAAATTGTAAGTCAGTATAATAAAGACAATAACAATATAATTACATTATTATTACAAAAAAACTATAAATTTTATACACCATTTATCAACGAAATCACTGGAAATCTCTCGCATCAAGAAGTCATTGATCTTTTTAGACAAACTCTAAAGCATTATCCTAACCTGCTACATATCAGTCTATCAACTATGGACCCAAAGATTGTAGTTAATGTTATGCAGTATGTCCAAGAAGCAAACAAGGATAACACATTATCAACAGACGACAAAGTGTCAATATCCGAATTGCTAATGCAAAAAGATATCACTGAACGCAATGCACTAATGTATGCAGTTGCAAGTGGCAATAGTAAAATATTTGACTTAATGTTAGACCTCGCTAAAACATTGAACAACATACTAGTGTATAAAATACTTCTTTCGACAAGGGATATAGAAGGACACACTGCATATATGATATCCAAGCTTAATAAGCATAACGATATTGCGCAATCTATAGAACACTTTGCGGAAGCCACGGGTAATAATGATTATATACAATATCAACAACGTGAACTTGCAAAGATACAAAAATTACACTCAAATGTTATATATAAACTTGCAGCTAGGAAAATATAAAGATGATGCATAGTGACATCACTACCACACATGCAAGAAATAATATATGCCAAAAAAATCTTGCAATTTACATCATATGATGACATAAATGATGAATATAAGTTTGATTGCAAATTTCATTTTATTAATATGACATCATCAGCTGCACTCACAGGTTTGCGTATGGAACGTAGCAAAATGGCAAAATTCGCTCATAATTTAGCAAATAATGACACTCCAGGTTTCAAGGCCACATACTATGATCTTGCAACATTACAGAATGATAATGGCGTACATGGTTATGAAGCCATGAATATGGATACAAAAGGTGCATTGAATTATACAGGCATTGCTACAGATCTTGCAACAGACAACAACAAAGGTATGTTTGTTGTACGGGATAAGGTCAGTGGTAGTACTGGTAGTATCATTACTGGTTCTTTTAGAGCAAATGCAGATAGGCAGCTTGAATATCTTGGACAGTACTTGTTGATGGGAGTGCAATACAATAAAGATGGAACATTACCTCCATATGACCTACACACTTTGAGTCCAATTGTTATAAGCGATGCATCATCAGATGCTGTAGCATCAACCAATGTGCAATTAGAACTTAATCTGAATTCTGGTATTTTAGCAAAAGGTAAATCTAATCTTGTCATATCACCAGCAATTGCAAATGTTGATAGTACAGCAAAATTTACTGGCAATCTAATTACTGATGACAATTTGAAATTTGGTGATGGCTTCGCAATAACGATTAGAGAAGAGAAAAATGGCATCATTGATTCGTCAAGAGTACAATGTGTGTTTGGTGGCTTCATGCAGTCAAAGGATTTTAGCACAGCTACTTCTATAGCATCATCGGGTGCACAAGATGATACAATGAATGTGATATACAATGGTGTGAGGAAAACCATAAAAAGATCTGAGATAGCATCACCAGGTACTAGTGATACCAATGTATTGAATAACTTAAAGACTAGATTAAGTACAATAGGTTTGAATGCAACAGTAACAACAGACAGTAGTAATATATCAAAACTCGTTATTTCACCAAGCGATACAAACAATGGCTCTTTAGTAGTTGTTGATATAGCAGGAACACTTGCGAGTGATCTAGGATTGTCAAATCAGAACATCATGCCAGTGCAAGAAGGTACAATAAGATTTGGATCGATGCAAAATCTTGCTGACGGTTTGAGAGTTTACTTTCAGGATGTAGTAACATGTAAGGATAATAATAACAGTGACAGTAGTAGTATAGTTGTTGAAGCTAGAAATAATACGAACATTACTCTTGATAACCTAGATGCAACAAGGAATACATTGCAATTCTTTGGATTGAAAGCTGGTTCAGTTGAAGGGGTGGGGTATGATCCATATAACAGTAGTGCAAACATGGCATTAGGCAGGGCAACGCCAGATATGGTTCAAAGCACAGTGTTATACAACTCAAAAGGTGGACAGTTATTTATCACTGCTGCCTTAAAAAAGGTGTCGGATGGATGGATCCAAGAGCTTTATACAGCACCAAGTAATCTTACCCCACCAGCTAGAGATGATGGTTTGCTACAGGTGACAAAATTTACTTTTGATACAAAGGGATATTTTAGAAGTGCAGCAAGTGTACAACCAAATGTTACAAGTAAGGAATCAATCGTAGATCCATTTGCACAGCTAAATGGTGATGTCAATATAAATGGTCAACAGTTCACATATAGTGATGCACCAACAACTGACAATCAATTCTCATCCCTTGCTGAATTGGTTAATGCTATAAATAGAGTTAGTGGAGCATCTGTGAATGCGAGCATCGCAGTGGACAATACTGGCGCATATAAGTTAACATTATTCTCACCACAAGGTACTCCTATCAATGCAACTGGATCGCTAGTTGATGACCCCCAACCACCTCTTCCTGATGCATCACAGCCACTCACCATCAATCCAAGTGGTGGGGTTGATCCATTAAAAGTGAGCTTTAATCTCAATATGCTCAAGGAATCAGAACACAAACAAATGTTTGGTTCGATTTCTGCAGATGGCAGGCCTGTTGGTATGTTATCTAGTATTACAATTGAACCAGACGGACGGCTAGTTGGTCTCTATGACAATGGTTCAAGCCTTAATATGTATAAAATACCACTAGCAAGGTTCAAGAACTACAATAAACTCGACACTTCTGGAAACAACATTTTTACAACGACAGCAGCTTCAGGTCAAATGCAGGCAGTTGATGCCGGTAGCAACGGTGTTGGTAATATAGCGTCAGGTAATATAGAAGGTTCGAATGTTGATATGGCAGAACAGCTAACAGCAATCATGCAGAGTAAACAAGGTTATGCAGGTAGTGCTAAAGCTTTGAGTGCACAACAATCACTGACTGATATCCTACTAAAAGAAATGTAGTGCAATTGGCAGTTTGTATAACTCTGCCATTTCTTTGCAATAAAAAAATATAGATCATATGACGCGTACGCATCGTTATAAGGCTGCAATTGTAGTCAATCTCATTCTATCTGTATTAGCATTAGTAGCAGCATATATAATGGAGTATTTTGGAGTATTACCGTGTAGATTATGTATATATCAACGCATGGTATACTACGCAGTGATCATATTGAATGGCGCAGTATTGCTTCTGATAAAAACGAACACACCAATGATGTATGGTACAGCAAATACACGATCAGGTACATATGCATTATGGGCAAAGATGGCTTGTATTAATACGCAAGAAAGGGACTATCCCAACGCAATGGATGCAAATGCAATGTTATGTATGATATTAACACTTTTCATTTTGTTGGGAGGTGTTAGTATTGCAGTTTTTCAGCTTATGATCGAAAATAATCTGATATCATACGATTCACCATGCACTACAAACTTTTTCAACTTGACATCACCACAGGCATTGCTATCAGCAATACGAAATAAGGATTTAATACCGTGCGATAAACCACAAATGGTGGTTCTCGGTATTTCACTTAGTGGCTGGAATGGTATTTATATGTTATTTCTATGTACTGTAAGCTTACTGATTTTGCGTTGGAATAATAACAAAAAATTACAATGAAATATAACTTTAGTACTAGACGTAGAATCATATTAACACAGATACTCTACGCTACAGATATTCAGCATACACGACAGCCTGATGATGACTTCATTTTGTCTGTAGCACAAATGAGTAAATACTTACAAAAGAATAGTGAAGCTCATGATGTGAGTGATATTGTGGTCTTAAAAGATATATTACAACATCTTGACGTCATAGATGGTAATATTACATCTTTCTTACAGCGGAGTAATAATATTGATAGACTACCAACTGTTGTATTGGAAATTTTACGTGTTGGTACATATGAAATTACTTTTGGCGAACGCAAACACAATATAGGGAATGTAATTAGAGATTATTTAAGTATAGCACAACGCTTTTCTCATGATGATGAGGTTGGTTTTATCAATGGCATATTGGATCATATATGGAAAAATACCTAATCACGTATATGTTTGATATTTACCTTACAATAAATATATCCTGAAATTATTGTGAGCGCAGCAGCAACCCACAAACAAATTTGTCCAATAACATTAATATTTGCAAATGGTAGATTATCCTCACCGAGAAGCAGTATTATTATAGCAGTCATCTGTATTGCTGTCTTAATCTTGCCTATGAATCGTACTGGCATTGCTTTCTGTTTTGAAGCCATATATTCTCGCATGCCTGATACAAATATTTCACGGCATAATATTGCTATTATTGGTATTACTTGTGCAATCTTTTGCTCAACCAACATTACTAGAGTCGAAACAACCAACATTTTATCGGCAATTGGATCAAGCATACGACCGAAGTTAGACTGCACCTTCCAATATCTAGCTAACAAACCATCAATATAATCTGTAATGCTTGCAAATATAAAAATACCTGTTGAAACGTAGTGAGAAGCTCTACTTTCCAAATAAAATGACATAACCAATACCGGTATTAACGCAATCCTCAATATCGTAAGTGCATTTGGTATATTTTTCATCATTTTTTTAATTTGTATCATTATAGTAACAAGTAAGATTATTTTTATATTATAAAGTAACGCCAAAACGCTTCAGCATAATGCTTTTTATGTAACCAGTAACCATGTCTATATCATCATCTGCATCAATAATCACTATACGCTCAGGATGCATTTTCGCAAGATATATAAAAGCATCCTTCACCATTTTATGAAACTGTATATCCTTATCATCATAGAAATTATGATGCCTCTCACTCAACACTAATCTTTTCTGCATTACATCAATACTAACATCCAGCAATATTGTAAGATCTGGCATTATGCCATCAGTAATAATATTTGTAAGAGATGTTATCATATCGATATCCAATCCCTTAGCATACCCTTGATAAGCAATTGAAGAGTCACTGAAGCGGTCTGTGATAACCCATTTGCCTTGTTCGAGATGTTCCTTAATCGTTAGTATATGATCTCTTCTTGCAGCACTCAACAGCAAAAATTCTGTTAAAATATCTTTAATTTCATTAGATAGGACCATATCACGAATTCGATTCGCAAGTGGTGTGCCACCTGGCTCCTTGGTCATAATAGTATCTATATTTTTTGCGATGAGCAATTGTTGTAAAATCACTGATTGGGTCGATTTTCCACTTGCCTCACAGCCTTCTATTGATATAAATGCCATACTAAATTTAGTGATTATAGAAGGTATATATTGCAATGGTATCATTTGAAATGATACATAAATAATTTAAATTTGTCTTACCACAAAAATTTTACAAGGTCTACAATAGGTATTTCACGTTAGAATGTTAAATATAGTAGCTGATTTTAGATCAAACTCATATAAATTGAAAGTTTCACAGAGCATGCTAGTCGTCTTTATTTTTTACCTACACATATATTTTGCCATGGACATAGCATATGCTTCGCCATTTAATAACAAAGTTGTAGATATAGCAGAACAAGATAGTATCACACAAGATGAAGCTAGCAACACAGAATCAATCTTTAATATCATAGACACCAACGAAAGTACACAAGAGGATGCGATAGAAATCGACGCACATGCCACCATAGTACCATCAATATCATATAAACAAGAAAAAACCTTCGAATTGAAAAGCAATGCAAGAGTTATTTTGTTGAACTTAAGCAGTGGTGGTAAGCAACCATCTACTATCAAGTTGGGAGAAAAGAGTAACGGAATAGGAGTCATATTAAAACAATGCTATCATGAAAAAAATAACCGCTATAAACCCTATAGTGTAGCTAAATTTGAAACAACTAATGCGAGTATTTTTTCTCTGACAAATGATACATCAACACCAAAATTCATATTTGGCAATACAATAAAATATATGTTGTTACTCGATAGCTGTATATAGAATATATGTAGTCTGATATCGTACTTGCATTTATAATAGCTATGTTGTTTTTACAATATTTTATAAATATGTACTTCCATATGTAGGTATTATAAGAGAAAATGAGAGTGTAAGGTAGCAATACAAGACTTGCAACAACTATCATATATGGACATCGAGTTTCATTACTATATTAACTATCTTGTAGCGCTCAATGCTGGGTTTTTACCTGATGTTGCAGAAAAAATAGCATACAGTGCACAGTATGTTGATGATAATACAGATCACTATAGCATCACATCCAATAGTAGTAGTACTGTATACCATAATATTGTTACACAGTCTTTCAACACATCAATGGAGGTTGATGAAACAGTAAAAATGTATCCAATATTCCATTTTATACCAGGAGATAATGTGATTAAGTCTTCCGTGCTGAGACGTGATGGTGAGTGCAGATATACTGCAACAATTCCAAATAGCAAATTAGCCAAGAAGATGTTACGTGAAGCACTATACAGCAATAATCCACATTGGATAGGTATAGCTTCACATGCTTTTGTTGACACATGGGCACACCAGAATTTTACTGGTCTGAAAGATTGCTATAATTGCGTATATGCATATCGTACTAATGAGAATCTATTGTCAGCAAGTCATAGCACATACAGTGACACATCAACTAATGATGAAAATAGCAGAAAACAATACTGCTATAGGTACAATACATCATCAATTCTGACAGCAATTAACATACCATGCATAGGGCACATGGATGTCTTGCATTTACCAGATACAGTGAATGGTGTTTGGTATGATTACAGGCTGAAAGAAATGCAAATCAATAATAATGAAAGGATTTTATCTGCTGCAGAATACCTTTTCATAATGTATGTGAAATATGCCAAGCAACAACTTTTATCACATGTAATAAAGGATCCAAGAAAGCAGTGGCAAATATTAAAAAAGATTCTTCAGGCAATTTTCTCAGGACAATTTGATGCAATCAGATCGTTACAGCTAAATAAGAACAAGGATTTTATGCGTGATTACATTGGTTTTCATCAATATAATAAACTTATGCTGAAGGTTCTTGGTACAAATAAAACGCAGAGAATAGACGCATACGTTCAAGTAGCAAACTCTATGGTTGAAGCACTATATAATAGCAAGTATAAAATACAGAAATATGATAAGTTGCATTGGTTTAACAGTGCAGTACAACTAGCTGCAGTTGTAAGTAATGATAATGCTATCAATTGCAATAAAAAAACACTTTGGTATGAAGCGTCTGATACAGTATTAAACACCGGATTGAGTGATAGTGGCAGTGCATATTACGGTTGCGAAAAGCAAGACAGTGATAATGCTTCGCTTAGTAAGCTTAAGCGGAAGCTCTGTAATATGTTATTCGACAATCAAAATATTTTTGAGTGGCAAGGCAACTATAAGAATAAAAATTGGTATTTATTTCAAGAGGCTGTAGTACAGCATAGTAACTTCATGCTAGAAAAAGTGAAGAGAATTATTAAAAAGGATGTTCCAATGATACAAAGATATGATTCTAAGTATAGTAAAGTGCTTGCTAGTCTTCTTTAAAGAGTGGTGTATATTGTTGTTTTGCAGTCATTATATATATGATATGATATATAGTGGCAATGCCGAATGAAATTTCTGTCAAAATCATCAATGCATCAAAAATATCCTATAAAACCCCTGAACAGTATTGTACAGGGAACAACTGATAAGTTAATTAATCATAAGCTTCTTGGTATGAATGCTGCAAATAAGGTAGAAATTAAGCGAGCAGCTGAAAAAGGTGCTGACCTTTTGATTGCGATGAAGAAATATAATGTGAAGGAACATGAGGGATTACAACAACACTCGAAGAGTGCTATGCTTGATAAGCAGTATGACAGTAAACAGCTACACACTCAAGCAATAGATGATATCAAAGAAAATAAAAATACCGTTGTGCAAAGTGGTATTACAAATCAAAATAATAAGCAAGATAATACCAAGCAGCAGACATCAGATAACAAACAACATAGAGAAACCAACTATGTAGCTGCAGCATCATTGGAGTCAATAATGCATAGTTTTATTGTATCTCATGCCGAATTGGAAGCTATGATGAGTTATATCGCTAACACCGCAGTGTCGGAGTATCTAAAGGCAATGCGTAACATATTAGAGCAAAAAGATCGAGAACTTGCAGCTAGAATGGATAGAGTGAAATCGATGCAATATGAATATAATAAAGAACATACAGCTTATCATGATTTGTTGCAGCCTGATGATAACACTCTCTTACAAAGCCTAGTGAATACTACACTGGCCATTGAAACGGTATTGGTTGATATTATAAAGGTGGCAACGGTTGATGATTTTAGCAATCACATATTGGATTTCACCACCAAACATGAATGTTATGATACTGGATTATATCTAATACATGGCTTGCTCGAATTGGCTATGGAACACCATATGACACATACATCACACAGCAATGATGCACAACACAATGAAATTAAAAATAAACTACAGGATAAAATCGACAATATAAAATGTGGATATAAATTACCACCAGAGCATCTTGAAATACTAAAACCAAGTACCGGTATGATACTTGAGAATTTCAAACAAAAACTCACAACATCCAATGATATTAATATAGTCTTCAAATGTTTGCTGAGAGATGCTGAAAAAATACAACAATTGAAACAACAACATGGAAAACATAGTCAAAAGGCAAAATCGCCAGCAATTAGAATAATGACTTGATTCATAATACTGAAAGTTGTGCTGCTTTTAACGTATTTGCAAGCATATACGCAACAGTCATTGGACCAACACCACCAGGCACAGGTGTTATATGCCCAGCAACATTTACAACATTTTCGAAATCAACATCTCCAACTATCTTTGTTCCCGTAGTAGTATGAATTTTATTGATGCCAACATCTATAACTGTTGCTCCTGGCATTATCCAATCGCGTTTAACAATATGCGGTATACCAACTGCAGCGACAACAATATTACCCCTAGCACAACAGGCAGCTATATCTCGCGAACGTGAATGTAGTATTGTTACTGTACAATTTGCTTGTAATAAAAGTTCGGCCGTTGGCCTACCAACAATTAATGATCTTCCAAGCACTACTGCATTTAAACCAGATATATCTTGATGCACACTTCTGATGAGATGCATTATGCCCAGTGGGGTACATGGTATGAAAGATGGATTGTTATAATACAAATTGCCAATGTTAATCGGAGAAAATCCATCTACATCCTTTTGTGGCGCTACGGTGCTCAGGATAACTTGACTGTCAATGTGTTTTGGCAATGGCATCTGCACCAATATACCATGTGTTTTTGGATCATGATTGAGCTGTAATAGTACAGCTTGCAGGGTTTCTGTTGTAATATCAGCATCATATTGATATACTGCTGTAGCTATACCTACTTCTTTTGCTCTTTTTGTTTTTATTTTTACATAGGTGTGACTTGCTGGATTTTCCCCTACGAGAAGCACTGCCAACTTAGGAATGATATTATATTTTGACTTCAGTTGTGCTATCTCTTGTGCAAGTGATCGTACAAGCACAATGCTTTGAGTTTTCCCATCTATGATCGCTGACATTAGTAATTTTATTTGCGCATTTATTACACTTTCAACATGCAATCTTTATACCACATATAATAGTTGTGGATGGAAATTTTTTGCTTGTTACGCTGTCAATGATAGCAAATGATGTACCACCAACCTCAAGATATGAAGTAATATGTTTTGTTATATTATATTGTGTACCTAACACTAGACTCTTGAAGGATTTTGGTTGCAAACCATGTTGTTGTGACTTGTTACTACTATATATATATGTCAAACTCGCTTGGACGGGTCCAATGACATATCCAACACCACTAGTGTAATGATACTGCCCAATACCATCACCATATGACCCACCAATTAACATCCCAATATATTTGAGATTAAAACCAATGTTCCAATTGTTCACATTCATGCGTTGTTGCCTTCTCTGAAATTCAAAGCTCAATGATGTTTTAATCTGTGTTTTCGAGCTTATGGCGTAACCATAGTATATTCCAGTCTGGATAATATCCTTATTTCGTTGCTTGATTTTTCTATATGTATGCATGGAACCTCTATCGGAGTAATATGGGATATAAGCAATTGCAAAATACAATTTGTCACGCATGAGTGGTGATAGATAGCTGATTTTAGGTATATATTGACTGAGAAATGTAGACCTCCTGTTGCTATATAAGCCTGGTGCAAAAATTGTACTACTCCAGTTGTATTCTGGCCATTTATTTTCATATATGACTCTCACAACATAATTTGTCATACTATCGAAGCCAAATGTAGTTGCATCAACTCTTAAATTATCAACTAGTGATATATGTCTACCTATAGCAATTTTACCGCTTGAGTTGTTTTTCAAAAATATGTAGTACTCAGGCAAGAAATTCCATTTATCCCTTAATATATTCAATTGTAGGGGGGACAGTGAAGCAACAGCAGTTGCATCAAAAGCATTATATGATAATGATAGTTTTGATTTTACACTGCTATCAACAAGTAGTTTGTTTGCATAACCATGGTGTCCATCATAGTGGAGTCCATATATATTTATGCTTGTATTTGTTTGTACAAACTGAATGTCCGTAGCACATGCACCACATACAGCATATACTAGGACTAAGACTGTTATGCATAGATTTTGTAACACGTTTAACTAGGGATTCAGCAGTGGTATCTCACTCTTTTTGCCTTGCTGTTTTTTCGCTATAAAATTCACAAAGGATGGCGATGCCTTTTCCTCTTCATCATTTGTTTGCTTTTTATTACTCGGATCTATTGTCGCAAGTTTGTTTTTTCTATTATGCTCTATTGCATCAAGTTCGAAGTTCTCTTGTGTTTTTAGGTAGCGTTTATTTATCTCATAATCGATTTCAACGAGTAGCTTTATAAGTGCTACATTGTTACTACCCGGTAGATAGTTAAGATGCTTCACACCCTGTGGTTTATCAAGAAAATGCATCTGATCAAATGTTGGTGCATCACATAATTCCTTTTTTATTTCAGCTGCAGTAATTGTACGATGTATTGAAACAATATTATGCACTCTAGTATCATGATCAAAAAATTTACGTATTTCTTGTGCAACTGCATGTAATCTGTTACTATATGACTTCTCTGATTTAATAATATGTACTCTATTGATTAAATTTGCACACCTTGATTCCGATGACAATGCATAATTGTCATAATAATCAACCTCTTTGAGGTTAGGCTTACTCATTAACAAAACATGGTAATTCTGATTATTTACTATAAACTCAATAAACTGCCGTAGCACTAACTTATCTTTAGCATTTAAAACTAGAAGCTCATCCCAAAATTCTCTTAAGACGTCCTGAGGCATATCATGATGTACATCAATACTCTCTTTAATGCTAGGCCAAAAGTTTATTTGATTAGATATAACATTATTTTTTATTTTTTCGTAATGTGTTTCATTTTTGAAAAATTCATATATAGCTAGGAAAACTCTCGTACCAATATGAGATTGTATCCTATGTGTCATTTTTACAATGCTACCAAAGGCTTGTGCTTCACTTAACAATACAAAAACTGTTTGAGTATTATTTGTTATATCTGATAAATTCATCAGTTTTGGCACGTATTCTTTAACTGCATGGGTGTACTCTATTGTCCGTTTATTGATGTCATGTTGATGCTCCAATGTTAATTTTAGCGTTTTATACCTTCTGGTTGTTTGTTTTTTATCTAATTCGTAGTGGATTTTATAGAGTGGTTTTATGATATCATTGTTAGTATGGCAATCTATGCAATCAACACTTTCATTCAACCATTCCTGGTGCTTGAAGAGTTTTTCCTTCGCGGAAACACTTATATCTTGGTCGAATGAAATGACTGCATCAAGAATAATATTACGTTCTTTGAAGCAATTAGAGATAATGAGAATGGCTTTTTCAGCCATATTTTGCTTATTTAATGATCCTTCACTATAGGAGTTCAATATCAGAACATTACTATCATCTGTATACAGACGATTTTCTATATCAAAATTCCCATGTGTTATAGGGTCAGTTTTATTTACAAATACAATGCAATAATTTGTTTCATCTGTAAGAAATATGAATAGATCATCAAGTGATTTACTTGTCCTTTTAATAGCATTATCATCACATCCTTGTGCTGTCTCATACCAACACTTCATTATAGTGTCATCAGAAATCCTTTCTATCGACACTCCTAATATCTTTCTAAGATCCTGTGGAAAATTTAATGGAGATAATTTTCCCTGCCTATATTTATTGAAAATATTTCTACTACTCAACATATGTAGTGGTAAATATATACCTGGTAGTCCTATTTTTTTAATAATTTCAAAAACAAACGACCAATCACTTGTTTTACCAAAGAACTGTGCTTCATCAAATATGATGAGACGTTTTATTTGTTTTTCCGATGATTGCATGACATGCTATGGTTATTTTATGGTGGAGTTAAGCGGACTCGAACCGCTGACCTTTTGAATGCCATTCAAATGCGCTACCAACTGCGCTATAACCCCTTAAATATACTGATGCTATCTTGGAGACCAAAACGATATATTACTTGCTTGTTTTTTCCGTTCCTCTCCAACGAACCCAGTATGCTGCCGCTCAGAACACACTTGCTTATCACGTTTTTCATTGCTATAATAAGCACTCGCCACTCTGTTGAACTCTGGTGACAATTCATGCTTTGTATTACTACCAATATCATCTGATGTAACGAATTTATGCCACTGTTGTTTGAAATGTTTTGGTTCTGCAAATTTCTTACTACAAGCTTGATAACATTCTGGTGATAGTTTGCGCTCCTCATCACCATCATCCTTGAACACTATATCTTTATTATCAGTTAATGACATGTATTCAGTATAGTTATCAATTTTATTCAACGCTATACTTCTCTCCTCCTCTAAATAATTTTTTGCAATTTCATAGTCACTATCAATGAGCAGTTTTATCATAGTAATACTGTTACCACCAGTAAAATTATTAAGATGCTTTAGCCCCTGCGTTTTATCAATAAAATTTATAGTTTTTGCAAGTGAATCTTTCTGTAGCTTGTTTTTTACACAGCTTGCAGTAACAGTTCGATGGAACGATACAAAATTATCAATCTCACTACAGTTATGCTGCTCCAATAATGTATAAAACTGATCAACAACCTTTTCAAGTCTACCATTTTTATCTGAATTTATAAAATTGATCCTCTTGATTAAATTACTATATTCTACATTTTGTGGTTGTAAGAAACCTTTGCTGAACTCCATTTCATCATATCTATCAGCTGTGCTCATCAACAAAAGATGATATCCATTGTTAAGCATCATAAATTCAACAAACTGATATATGCGCAACTTTTCCTCGATATTTAGCTTTAGAAGTGCACGCCAACAATCACTGATGTTATACCACGGCAGACGCATTTGTAGTACTCCTATTGCTTGCCTTATTTTCTCCACTTCTTTTTCAGCACTAAAGAGAATTTTTGTTGTATCACTCTCAAAATGTTTATCACGTATCTGTAGTTGATGTATAAGTAATAGTAATCTTGAACCAATGCATAATTGTATTTTCTGCATTTCCTTTGCTGCGTTGTAAAACAATTGTGTCTCACTCAAAAGCAGTAAACTTGTTTTATTCTTCCCAACAGATGCCACCAGTGATTTCAATCTGTTTTCAGAATAGCTAATCTTGTTTAGATTATGCTCGTATTGTACTACTGTCTTGCTATTTGTATAGGCTTCTTTTAGTCTGTTTTGTTTCTCATCATAATATTCATTCACACGTATCTTGTTTGCCTTGCAATGTGCTGTGTATATCAACTTTGGTATATTGCTGCTGTTACCAAGGAACTTATTGTAATAGGATTGTTCTGGATATACATCCATACAAATTACTTCTTGCTCAAGTAATTTCATTGCCTTAAGAGGTTTTTCCATTTGTTTTGCACTTATATCAGGATCAAAAGAAAAAATACTCTTAAAAACAACCTTCCGTTGTTTCAATTTTATTATCGTATCTTCAAACATTTTTTGTTTGTCTAATGACAAGTGTTCGTATGCTTTGACTATTAAAAGTCTATTTTGTGCAAATATTGCTTTGATATCATCTGATTCGAGCTTGCTTTTAAATGAATCGTAAGTGGTAGGGTCAGCGGTGACGACTAATAGGAGTGAATAATTTATATTCTGTTCTAGGAACATAAATAGTTGTCGCATTGCAACATCTATTGTCTTGCTTGTTTTCAATGCATCACTCCAGCACTGCTTCACTATCTCATCAGATAGTTTCATAGACGATGGATCTAGTATTCCTCTAATGATCGAGAAGAAATCTGATCCTAGTTTGCCTTTTTTATAATCATCAACTAACCCCTTATTTTTCACTTCACTTACTAATACATTGAATACCCCCTCAAGACCAACATGCTTCTTAAGATTGCAAAGGAAATCAAAATAACTGTGTTTGCCAAAAATTTGGGCCTCATTCAATATGATCAAGCGTTTTTCATGATATTGTTGCATAGCAGTGTGGGTTTTGATTTTTGTCACTTTAACACTTAAACAAATAACTGAGGTTATTATTATAGCAACAATCAGAACTATATGCTTGCCACTAGGACACTACAAGCGTTACAATCATGGTAATGATAAAGATTTTCTGATATGATACAATTTTGCACATGAACACTGTCTCACTGTACAAACAGTATGCATAGCACTGTCCCATAAAAAAACTCTCTGACATGAAATTTATAAAACAGATAACTTGCATAGCTATATTGTTGCTTACTATACAAACTGAAGTATTTGCAGATGGAGCACAAGATGTTAGATCATTTATAACACAGACATCAGATGCAGCATTGCAGATAATAAAATCAGATGACAGTAGTGAACAAAAGAATGATAAACTCACAAAAATCTTCAATGAAACAGTTGATATTGATTGGATGGCAAAATTTGCTGTTGCGAAAGTATGGAGATCAATGACACAAGATCAAAGAAAAAAATACATCACTGCATACCATAACTATTTGGTTAAGACATATGTACCACGCTTCAGTGAGTACAATAATCAAAAAATCAAAATTATCAATATTAAGGATCTTGGTAATGATCGATATATAGTGTCAACAGAGATTATAAACGAAAAGCCACGTGATAATAGTACAGTAATCAACGTTGGATATCGCTGTAGGAAGCATAATGATGCGTTTAAGGTCATAGACTTGACAGGTGAGAATTTTAGCTTGTTAGCTACACAAAGATCTGAATTTGCTGCAGTTGTTGAAAAGGGTGGTATAGATTTATTAATCACAACGCTATCACAGAAATAACTAGCAAGATGTTCGGGCTAAATCCAAAGCTACCAGTCGAGCGTGGTGATGGTAGCATACTGAAAATCACTAGTATCTTCATGACCTTACAGGGTGAGGGACCATATGTTGGACATCCATCTATTTTTATAAGAACAAGTGGATGCAATCTAGCATGTGAGTTTTGCGATACAGAATTTGATTCATATGAGGAATTATCCACTGATAGCATAATCAAAAAAATCACAAGTTTCCCACATAAACCTCTGATAGTAATCACTGGTGGTGAACCAATGAGGCAAAATATAAGCGTTTTATGTCACACGTTGATCGCAATGGGATATACAGTGCAAATAGAGTCGAATGGCATTCTATGCTGCAAGAACTTACCTCACGATGTTAAGATTGTTTGCTCACCTAAAATATCAAACGGCAAATATCACATGATAAGGGATGATATACTACAAAAAACCATTGCTATAAAATTCATAGTATCTGCATCAACCAAGTATAGAGTGTATTCTGACATAGCAGAGGTTGGACAGACAAAGCATCATATACCTGTATATGTTCAGCCAATGGATGAGTATTGTAGTCAGTCGAATGAGAATAATCTAAAGCTTGCAATTGAACTAGCTTTTCAGCATAATGCGATTCTTTCAATGCAGACACATAAGATCATTGGTATAGAATAGTATAATTATTCTATCCTCATTAGAGTCCTTATCTTTGCAGAGCGAGACCTTGGATTCTGTTTTTTCTCATCCACAGATGGCCTCACTGCACTACAGGTCATGTTCTTATACAACTTACTCATGAGAAGAACTGCAGGCTTTCTATACTTATTGATCTTTTGTCTTGCTGTAAAATGTTTGAAGGTTGCTTTAACAACTATGTCTTCTAATCCTTGAAAGGTTATAACCACAACCTTACCACCAATTGCAAGATGTTGTATTGCTGACATGAGACCATTTCTCAATTCTGACAACTCATCATTAACATAGACCCGCAAAGCTTGAAATGTTAGTGTTGCAGGATGTATTTTTTTACTATGTTGTCTCTTAGCATTTGATACTATGTTTGCGAGCTGTAATGTTGTTGCTATCGGTACATGTAGTCTACTCATACATATTGCAGCTGCAATTCTTCTTGATTCTTTTTCCTCTCCATATTCAAATAATATATTTGCAATCTCATTCTCAGAATACTCATTAATTACATTATAGGCAGATATTTCATTCTTACCCATTGTCATTGCAAGAGGGCCATCGTTATTAAATGAAAAACCACGCTTCGGATCATCTATTTGCATTGATGACACTCCAACATCAAATAGTGCACCATCTATCTCAGCAACATTAGTGTTTTTCAACACCATAGATATTTTGCTAAACCTTTCATTAAAAAAGCTAAACCTTTCACCATAAATTCTTTTGGTATGTTCCACAAAACTTTCAACACTTTCATCCCTATCAATTGCTATTACATGACAGTGCATTACACTATCGAGTATTGCGACAGTATGCGCACCACTGCCAAATGTTGCATCAAGATAAGTTCCATCATTATTCGGATCAAGTATGTCAATAACTTCCCGTAGCATGACAGGAAAGTGATGTTGATATTGTGCTGCAGGCAACTCCGACATAAAACTAGCAATGAATAATTTATTTTACTCGCTCACAATGCCAAAAGGTGATACTACCATTATATGGTTAATCATATAAAAATTCAGCAACTGTATAAGCATATACTACTAGTCCACTAAAGATCTTTTGTCACACTTTCGATGTATGTTATTGCATCAGCAACTGTTTTGATTTTTTCTGCTGCATCGTCTGGAATTTCAATATTATAATCTTTAAACTCTTCCTCTAGATTCATCATTACCTCCACTCTTGCTAGACTATCCATACCTAGATCCTCAACGAAGCGACTCTCGAGTTTTATTTTTTCTGGATCAATCTCAAGTTTTTTGGCAATAACCTTTTTAATACGACTTTCTATTGTTGTACTCATGATGCTGAGCTAATATTTTATTTCAATTTACCTATCAAAAAGAAGATTAGACAAATTAAATAACATAACTTACAAACTTGTCAAAGCTTTTTGTATTTAATCGTTTTCTTCTAACATTTTACTGCAATTCTTGATTGAACAATATCGCATGATAAGATAATGTCAATGGATATTTTTCTCAAGTGAGTGGGGAGGTCATCTTTTTGCAACACTAGAAAGCTAAAAAACTACATGCTACAATCAAAGGAACTATGAATGGTCATAATCTTATATTAGCATATGAGGGTCACATTCGAGTCATGTTGATGAGAAAACCATGGTATATATCACCCGTTATATAGAAAGACTGATTTTGCTGTCATTATATGTCTGTAATGTGACGCTTCATTTTGTAATACAATTATATCTTAGTCTTTGTATAGTTTTTATACCGGTATTATTCACATTACAAAAAATAGATTTTAACAGTATTATCAACCAAAAACTTGCACAAAACAATACACCATTTGGTATCCAAATAGGATACATCAGCTATGATACTAAAAAGAGTATTTCATCATTTCTAATAGAATTAAATAATGTAGCATTAGTATTTACAGATGAGGCTGCTGATCAAAAGCATATACAGGTGTTATCCAAAATAACACTTGAGTTCAATCTGCTACAGTTTTTATTCTCAACTGCAAATTTATTATTAGAGCCATATGAGAAAGAGCAAAAGCATAATATGATGTCAGCTTTTGAAGTAACATTTGATGGTGTTAGAACTACTAATATACTATACATATATAAAGTAATACATAATAATGCTGCAATCAGTGCAGATGCATCTCTGAAAGGACTTGATAGAAGAATTGGCAAAAAAGTATATAGCTTATTTCGAAACACGTCTCTATATCATCCAGAAATCACTATAACATTTGCAGATTGTAATCTCTGTGAAGCTCTTAAATCCATATCACCTGATGGTGGTATGCATTGTGATGATATTGTCGAAATTGACGCCATATCAATCAAACCACATATAACTCATGCTCTGGATCAGAGAATATCAATACGAAAGCAATTTTTATCAACAATCCAACAAAATTTCGAAAGAACAACATACAATGGTGATCACAATGAAATGGTACCCCTCAACCACTTCAGCGATATACAAATAAGATATACATTTGATGGTAATGAAAAAATAATCGATGGTTATATACTGCAAAACAAAGAGCATCCAACAAATAAGATATATAACTATGCAGAGTTGTATTTCGATCTAGGTGATAAGAAACAGAAAACTGCAATTGTAACAGATATTATAGAGATTGATAATAGGGATGCGATGATTGGTTTACAATTATATGGTCATTTAGCACCAATAACGTTTTATAAGAATCAAGATGATCAACGCATCGTAAGCACTACAGTTGAAAAATTTAACTCTCTACTGATGTATAGATATAGTGATGCAACAACATTCTGGAAATTAAACATACATGATTTAAACCTGAAGCATACAGCACTCAATGCAGACACAATTCACTTCAGTGACATCAATTTAGATGGTTTTTATGATGTTGGCATGCAGTATTTTAAGGTTAGAGATTTTAGCTGTGACATAAAAGATAGTGCTTCAAATAATGACATACTGGAATCAGAACCATATATCATAAGTTTTTCTGGTAATCTTGATATATATAGGCCTGACTATAGTGATGATATAAGTTATATTAGTAAGCTGTATTTACAGCTCAACACCCACATACCACAGCGCCTAATATATAAATATTGGCCGAATCTACAATCAAATAATGTTAGAGATGAGATAGAGCATACAATCACCAATGGTACCATTAAATCAGCAAACTTAGAGCTCGAACACTTGATTAACCAATCAGGTTCCAAAATGCGAAAAATAGATGTATCATTACAGATTGATGATGTAATGCTAAAAAGAAAAATCAAAGATAGTGAACATCATTTTGGTGCACCAAATGCCTTTATCACAGCTGACATGAATAGTGTGAAGGTATTGATACCAAATGCAATGTTGGATAATAATTTTAAGATCAATGATGTTAATATACTAGTTCCATTAGATCAATACGGCATTAGTCATTACCAAACTGCGTATAATAAATCTGATAAATATTATGAGAATATCAAATGGTGGGCTGACAATAACAACAAAAATTCTCTGTTAGGAACACTTGTTTCGTTTGGCTTCACAACACAACTCGGTAGTCTAGAGCAATGGTATAATCAATCGTTTGGTAGTGATAAAGTCCAAAGATTTAGAGGGGGTGATGTAGTAACAAACGTGAAGGTTGGTATTCCACAAATTGATAGAAGATTAAAGTTCAATGATCTATACATTTCCATCATTTCAAATGTACACAATTTATGCTGGCAGGTTAAATCCAAAAAACATAGGATTTCTAGCAAACAGTTACACCTAGAAATGCGTAATGCCGATGTCAATGTTAGAGGTAACATTATATATAATGATGTTAAAATCAATAACTTGAATTTCGATGGCATGTTTGCATCTGGCTCTATAGATGATGCAGAAATCAGTTTCTTGCCAAAGACATTGCATGCTGTAGTAGCAATACAGCAGTATCCGATAACGCAATATGTTGCACAATATCTATCAGAACAACTGCATCTTGATGGTGATGTTATTGTTGATGTGAAAAGCATTCAGAAATCCAATAGTGGTATTGTTGATGCAAGCTTCGATCTCAAAAACATTATTTTGCAGGATGATATTTTTGGCATTAGTAAAGATAGAGGCACTCATGGTTTAATTAAAGTAAAATTAAAACATACTAAAAATGCAATAAAGAACACGAACATTGATGTTTCAATACAGAATTTTGAAGCAATAGGTGATATTACACATAGTGATATAACATCTTATCAGGCAAAAATTTCAGTAAAAAAATGGGGTAAAAACTCATTCGATTTACACTATATCAACAATGCAGAGCATGGTGTTACTTACAATATCAGTGGCGATGTAATTGATATATCACAAATGATAAGAATATCAAAAGACCTTAAAACAAGTGGTAGTAATAATGAGGCAAAAAATCAACAATATGCTGCAAATATAGATCTTAAGAAAGTTATTTTTGACAATAGAGCGTTATTTGACAATCTCAAGGTACAACTATCTAGTAGTAGGGCGTATCTAGAAAAAATTAATGCTTCAGCATATCTTGCAGATGAAAAAGGCTATATGAGGTTGTTTTTTGACAGACCTGTTTTTGCTTTCGTAGTGAGTGATATTGGGGAGTTGATGAATGATGTTTTAGGTCATGGCAATTTGAGAGAAGGAGCCTTGGAATTGAAAGGCAATTTAGAATTTGATAAAAAATACAACTTCAAAGGCTATGTATCAATAGATAACTTCATACTATGGAAGTCATATTTGCTTTCGACAATGTTACGTATCTATTCGTTAAGTGGAGGTAGTTATGCAAATATGCTTAAACTGCTTACGAGTGATGGTGTAGACTTCCACACAGCAAGTTGTAAAGTAAATTTCACTAGCCCCACATTATATCTCAATCAATGTGCTGCTGTCAGTGATGTGATGTTTATAAATGCTGATGCAAAATTTGATGTTGGTGAACAAAGTGGCGTTGTGGCAGGTATGATAATACCAGTTAACTTTATTAACGTTGTGATGATATTAATACAAAAGATATTTCCTAGTTTTGGTAACGATTTGTTAAAAAATAATAAGGAGAAACAAAATTTTTCAGTAACATTTGCAAAAGATCAAAAACCAATTATAAGAACAAATCCAATATCCTTTATACTACCAGGGTTTTTAGGACAAATGTTTTCGCAAAAGAGAAGTACAGATATTACGAGTGGTGAACCTGCAAATAACAATTGAGTATATGAGTTAGTGTTAAAGAGATAGTAGAAGAGCAACTACATGTTAGCTTTCTTTATTTTTATTAAAAAACACATTTTTGACTTGTTTAATTCTATGACTCTCCTTGAATGAAAACGTTTTTCCACAATATGGACAGCTTTTTTCTGTGCCTTCAAGATATAAATAAACTAGTGGGTGTTTTGATTTGAGATCACCGCCACCATTGCAGCAGATCTTGCGTTTCGTTGTTTGATGTTGAGCCATTGGTAAGTGGATTGTTCACTATGCATAATTTAATGCTAGCAAAAATTCGTTTTTTAAACAATGGTATTTCCTGGTTCGATCAATATTACATAAGCTACTACTAAAGTAGTTATACAATAATATGATAGGGTTAGTGATAATAGTACAACACTTTTACAGCAAAATTATAAGAATAATACCATTTCTTTTAAAATAGTTTCTATCAATAGCGATAGCATGTAGACTATACTCTATAGTGTTATGCTTTGTTTAATCAATATTACTAAGCTTAATACCATCCTCATATCTACAATATCATAACATATAGTAGTCATGCTATATTCTTCAAATAGTTTAATATTAGAACACCCTGTATTCAGTTTAACAGATACGATTGTAGCAATTGGTATATTACAGCATTTCAAAATTCTTAAGATAAATGCTGCAAGCACTGATAAAACTTGTGGATTAGTTTTTTTAACATTAGGCTCTCTTACATCAACATTTATAAAAACAACAAATGAATATGTAACAGAACGTTTAACAGAATATTTTAGTCTACAACGTCAGCTACATGAAAGTATCATAGAGATAACAAACCTCAGTGCCAATACAGTATTAATACCAGTTATATCAAATTTGTTAGTAAGTAGTAATACAGCAATCGGACAAGGAATATGTATGAGTTTAGTACTAGATGTGATACCACATTATATCAATTCATACACGGATCAGTTGAGCTCATTCATTAAACAAAATTATATGAGTAGACTACCAAATAATGATACATTTACGGATATACAATATGCACCATCTGTAAGTGCAGAGATGTTCTTGCCAGGATTCACACGTGGCATCACATATGTGTTGGTGCAAAATTGCATCGACAATAGCTTCCTAGCAGCATTTTTTGGTGGTAGCATCAGAGGTTATATGCTGCAACAACAGAATGATATTCGAAAGGTACTCATATATGGTACTAATGCTGCTGCGAATAAATTAGATATTCTAAAAATCAATACAGCACTTGATCTACTCATTACTAGTGCGACAACTGTTATGATGATTGAGTATATGACATACATGCTTGATAAGCTTTCACAGGTGCTGGAACAAAACAGTGATATTGCAGATATGTTGAAACATATGGAATTAGATGACAGCGATGGATATATTGATATGATACCTCTCTATTGCTAGTTGTCAATATTGGATAATTTTGTGCATTTGCAATATTAACAGATTACAGCTATGATGGTTGGAATGGAGAAATGCTATTAGTAGACATATAATGCAAAGCAATGAAATGATCGTGATAGATGGCATTTGATAGATTACACGATGTCTTCAGTATGAAGGATGGAAAGAAACCATATAACTTTTACATATGATACCTGGAAGTAATAAGCCACTCTCACCACATCTTTCGATATACAAACCACAAGTGACGTCTGTCTTATCAATAATGCATCGTATAACTGGTGCCATGATGTTTGTGGAAATTGTTATATCAGTGTGGTGGATCATCATTACACAATTATTATCATCTAATAATGATGATGTATGTTCGTGTGGTGTTTTATCATATTGCATCCAAGCATATTTGATATCATTTGTATTCTGTTTGTCATACCATTTGTGTGCTGGTGTAAGATATTTGTTTTGGACATTGGGTGTTGGTTTCAATATTGACTCAGTTCATAAATCTGCTTATGCAATTGTACTTTGCTCATTTGTTTTGACAATCATTGTCATGACACTTTTCTACTACTAAAAAGGATAAATAAAAACATGCTTAGTCCAACAAAGTCATATTCCATGCAAAGAATTAGTGGTGTGGTATTAATACCAGCATCATTATGGATGTTGTTTAGTATCATACCATACGTTGGTAAGATCCTGCTTGGTGATGCTGATGTGCAAAATCAAGCATTTGAGTTCATATTTGGTCCAATATACAATGTTTCAACTCTCATAATATTCCTAGTGTGCGGTTTATATCATGGCACTCTTGGTATGAAGTCAATAATATATGACTATATTCAGTGTCCTGTGCAGAAAAAAATTGCGATTACTTTTGTAAGTGCTATATCGTTCGTTACAATGGTTTTCGGTCTCGTGTTTATTATGGATGCGCATGTTGGTATGATCAATGGTCAAACGAATGATAATGATATTACTGTTATTTCAGAGGAAATGACACAGACAAACGGTGAGAGTGATAAGATGGAAAAAGAGCCTGATGATATGGAGTCCAAGTTGCAAGGTGTGATACATAACTGTCCATCTAAAGTTTTGGTTAGTTGAAATGCATTAAGTAATCAAATTATGAAAGTTTATGACAACAGCTTATGAAATAATTGATCATTATTACGATGTAGTTGTGGTTGGTGCTGGTGGTGCTGGATTGCGTGCAACGCTTGGAATGCTAGAGCAAAACTTAAATGTTGCGTGTGTAACAAAAGTTTTTCCAACAAGAAGTCATACAGTAGCAGCACAGGGAGGCATTAGCGCTGCTCTTGGCAATATGGGTGAAGATGATTGGCGCTGGCATATGTATGATACTGTAAAGGGATCTGATTGGTTGGGTGATCAAGACGCAATAGAATATATGTGTAGAAATGCGTCACAGGCAGTATTGGAATTGGAAAGATATGGTGTTCCATTTTCAAGAACACATGATGGTAAGATATATCAGCGGGCTTTTGGTGGTATGACAACTAATTTTGGCGAAGGTAAAGCTGCCAAGAGAACATGTGCTGCAGCAGATCGTACTGGCCACGCAATTTTGCATACTCTATATCAACAGTGTCTGAAAAGAAATGCACACTTCTTTATAGAGTATTTCACAATAGATTTGATAATGGACAATGGCACATGCAAAGGTGTTGTTGCATATTCATTGGAAGATGGTAAGTTGCATAGATTCGCTGCACAGATAGTTTTATTAGCAACAGGTGGTTATGGTAGAGTATATTCTTGTGCGACATCAGCACATACTTGCACTGGTGATGGTAATGGCATGGTGCTCAGAGCTGGGTTACAACTACAAGATATGGAATTTGTACAATTTCATCCGACTGGGATATACAACGCAGGATGTCTAATAACGGAAGGTGTGAGAGGTGAGGGTGGATACCTTATCAATTCAGAGGGTGAAAGATTTATGGAGAAATATGCACCGCATGTCAAAGACCTAGCATCCAGAGATGTTGTCAGTAGAGCCATTGCAATGGAAGTGCGTGCTGGCAGAGGATGTGGTCCAAACAAAGATTGTGCATTGCTGGTATTATCACATTTAGATCCACAAGTGATAGCTGAAAGATTACCTGGCATATCAGAAACAGCAAGGATATTTGCTGGTGTTGATGTGCACAAGGAACCTATACCTGTACAGCCAACCGTACATTATAACATGGGTGGTATACCTACAAACCATCATGGTGAAGTATTATTTAAGAGTAGTCATAGCATGCATACTGTGCCAGGTTTAATGGCAATAGGAGAAGCAGCATGCGTCTCAGTACATGGCGCTAATCGCCTCGGATCTAATTCATTACTGGATTTGGTAGTATTTGGTAGAGCAGCTGCGATACGTGCAAGTGAAATTGTTGACCCAGGCCTTAAGATACAACTAGATAAGACTGATGGTATGATGAGCGTTGATTACTTTGATAAACTAAGACATGCAAATGGCACATGCAGTACAGCACATGTGAGGCATACAATGCAACAGGTGATGCAAAACTATGCCACTGTTTTCCGTACTGCTGATATTCTGCAAGAAGGTTGTGAGAAAATACTATATGCTTTCCATCTCTTCGATAATATTAGGGTATCTGATAAAAGTATGATATGGAATAGTGATCTAGTTGAAACAATAGAGTTAGACAACCTTAGACTACAAGCTGTTGCTACAATGTTTGCTGCTGCAAACCGTAAGGAGAGCAGAGGAGCGCATGCGAGGGAAGATTATCCGGAAAGGGACGATAACAACTGGTTAAGGCACACGATAATTGCAGTTAATCATTTAGATGGTAGTACCACTATAAACTACCGCCCGGTATCACTAACACCAATGACTTCTGACATTCAATCAATTCCGTTGAAGAAAAGAGTATATTAAAAAATATTACATCTTTGTAATCCAATCATGGTTGGTGCTAATGTTGGTGCTAATGTCGGTTGAAGTTTGAATTTGAAGAAACCAGACCATGAAGCTTTTTTTATATCTAATAAACCTTCTTCTTGCCACTGTTTCCTCATGTTTTCAGGCACCACATATCGCAATATCTGCTGAAACTCAGGTGTTTGTGTTGCTACATATATATTACCGTTATAGATATTACGTTTTTTCATTTCACGTATTGTTTCAATTATAGCTTCTATCAGCTTACCCTTATCACAATCAGCTGTATTTTCGCATGTTAGAGCCGATTTTATATGTCTTGGAAACCATTTGTCATTTATTATTTTAAGTATCACATTACACTTGTATGTATTATCCCTCTTCATCTTTTTATTAAGAGCATAAAACATACTAGTGATAATCTTTGTTCTTTTAGCAGCAATACCCTCTCTTTCTCCAATTTCAAAATCACATTTCTTCAGCATGCGCTTGTACAACTCCACAAAATTTACACTATTAGCATATCGTTTCCTACGTAATATCATGTCGTGCCCCGTCATGTTAGGTTCATTACGTTGACGCTGTATATCATTTTTTTTACGTAACACAATAGCAGTAGAAGTTTCATTATGGCAACCACCTATATCTTTCTTGTTATTTTGTTCATTATCTTTTTCAGGTAATGCAAATGCTTCCATTCGCTCAAGCAATGTAGCGTACCTTGGTAACAGGTGCATTTTCTCATACGTATCACAAAATATAAGTGCAAATGGCAATGCAGCTAACATGCATAGTATTACATCATTCACCATTCTAGGAGAAGATGTAAAGCATGCAACAACACAAGTTGTAGCAGTATTTGCAACAGTTGATTTCTTACCAAACTTTTCCATCAACCCAACATTTATACAGGTACTAATGAATGAAATAAAAAATAGTATTGCTATTTTATCGATATCGCCGAAGTTTGTAATGGAGATACTGGTTTCATACTTATACTTATCATTGGCAATTGAACATATTGTTATAAATGCTGTTGTTGCAGCGCATGTATATAAAAAGCTCTTCCAATTAATGCCTAAAAATTGTTTTTTTAGCATTTGTAAATATGCATTGGCTTCCTTTACTTTTGCGTGTGGCTCTTGTACGCGTTCATAATATTTTAACATCTCAGCTTTCAAATACTCAGCATCACATTGCATTAGTTTCCTATTGGCATTACAAACAACCTTCACTTGACGAAAATAGCCATTAAAATCCTTATTGTTATACATTATGCTATCTAATACTACATATCCCTCCCCCCTGCTCATGTTCATGTTAACTGATCAAAACATATGACATATGATATGTCAAATGGTGTTGCTGGTTAATGTATCCCCCCTGCAAGAACCACAGCTTATATGCAACCTAAATCTTTCTACATCTCTTAATACAACTTTAATAAGATCGCTACTATATATAGTGTTTATAGCAAGAACAAACAATATAAATTACCAATCATGTTATATACTCAAGAAGCAAAAGTCATAACCAAGCATAATGTTTGTGACGAGACATTTTCAGTACTGCAACAACATCCAGATAATCATATTGCATTACAAAACTTTTTTGATTCGTGTAAGAAAACAATAAAATCTTGTCATGCAGAGCGGAAAAATTTTATTGCAAATAAAAGAACTGGTCCAAATTATAATACCAAAATCATAAATATTCTGGATTTAATGCAGCACTCTCAAATTACATGCACTGGTAAAACAAAGAATAAGCTCGCTAGAAAATTTGCAAAATTATCTTATCTGATAAAAGACTCATACAAGTCATATGAGGCGAATTTAACAACATTTGAACAGAAGATATATACTAGAGCAAAAGCTCTAACACTTTATTTTATCTTGCAAAATGATGCAATGATAACTGGAATGAGACAAAATACATTATACTTAAAATATTGTATTGGTCTGCTAGATGAAAAGGTGGAAGAGTAATTAGTTAATATGCTTAGACAAAAAGCGGAAAAAAAATTGTTTACTTTTATGAAGTTGTGCAATAAATATACTACAATTCAAGCAGAACAGGAAAAAAATGATCCATTGCAAATATCGAAGCAGGGAAAAGCAATTGATGATTCTCCTACAAAAAGTACTAATGACTCACTTAATCATTCTCCTCAGAAAATAACACAACAAGAAATAGTAGAAGGGGTCAATAATCAAACTTTAGAAGTGACAAAGAAACAGCAAAAAGCAGTAGGACAAAATAGAAAGAGAACACATAGTGAGGCGTTTGGCAAAACAACTGACTTCTGCACCATGGTGACAAAGCAAAGTAAATGTAGCATCAACATGCAGTTATCATAATGTTTTTTTTTCAATACTGAAAAATAATTTCATTGCCTTCACAATGGCTATAACAAACATTAGTAGTATTGCAGCCCATAACCAGTTGAGCATTGGACGATAATAAACACTGATAAGAAAGCTATTGCTTTTCTTATTAACTTGTCCAACCTGACTAAAACTAATATTTAAATCATACAATATATGTCTCAATATTGCTGGCTCAACTACTGTTTGTTTTTCTAATGGGAACATTCTAACCTCAGGTTCTAGAATATAATCACTGGTGCCAGTATGAACTGTTATTACAGCAGTTTTAGCAATATAATTCGATCTGTATGCATGTCTTATATCACATAACTTTATCTTATAATCTAAAAATTTCATACTATTACCAATTGTAAGTACTTTTTGCTGTTCAACACCAGCATAACTACACACTGATATTGCAAGGATAGCAACACTGAAGCAAGTGTGCCCTAACATCATGTTCCATCTTGTAGTACTTGTTATATGTTGTGCTATCGCAATTAACATATATAAACTCATTCCTATGCCAAACAATGATACAATATCAAGATAACAGTCATCGAGGTGATCTAGTGTTCGCAATCTATGAACAAGCATCATTGTTTTGCCTTCCGCAAAGTAGTAACAGATACATATTAGTAATACTGCCGCAATAAAGTGTGCAATATACTGCTGTAGTGCCTTGACCTTTGTAGGTATTAATCTAACGGTGACAGATATACACACTGCTAATCCACATAGTATTGCAACATTCACAGTTAGGTTAAAATAATTACTTCCTACAATAATACTTTCATCGGAGAATATCTCTACTGCTATTGGATAAAATGTACCAAATGCTATTGCACTCAATGCAGCAATCAATGAGTAATTACCTACTATTACCGCTTTTCTTATGTCAATCTTATTGGACTTCTTAGTGAGAATTTTATGAGTATGATAGTTAGTTGGATAAGTATTGCTAAGTTGCCACAATCCATATCCAGTATATGTTAAAACAATCATCAATAGCATCATTCCTCTTTCAGGTGAACTTGCAAATGCATGTACTGATTTTAAGACTCCTGCTCTTACAAGAAATATTCCAATCAATACTGTCAAGAACGCTAACACACCAAGAAAGATACTCATTCGATATGTTTTCGATGAACTGTAATTGCCTATTATAGAATGAGACAATGCAGTTATTACTAACCACGGCATAATTGAAATGTTTTCAACTGGATCCCAAAACCAAAATCCTCCCCATCCTATTTCTTTGTAAGCCCACCAACTTCCGAGTCCTATACCTAATGTTAAGAATGCCCATGTGAACATAACCCATGGCCTCATGAAAATAATCCACATTCTACTGCTTCTTCTGCTATGACAAGCAGCAACTGCCAACGAATATATCATTGCACAACCAGCATATCCCCAATATAGTATTGGTGGATGTATGATGAGAGCATAATCCTGTAATATTGTATTGAGTCCTAATCCCATCCTTGGTTTTGGAAAAATCTTTATAAATGGATTTGAAGTGAATATGATAAATAGTAATATTACTACGTGTATCGAGAGTTGTATAGCAATGGCATATCGTGATAGTCTACAGTCATATGTGATTTTACAAAATACTACCGTAGCGATACTAAAATATAATGCAAGTAATAACATAGATCCTTCATGGCTCCCCCACATAGCAGCAACTCTATAGTACAGAGGCATAATATTGCTTGAGTTCATCACAACGTTCATCATAGACAAATCAGAGGTAATATATGCCTGCATTAATGTTATGAAACTTAGCACAAGAGAGCTACAACCTATATAAAATGCGCACTTGCTATATAGCATAATCTTGGGGTGATATATAATAACGATAGCACCGATATTCTCATGAAGTACCTGCAAAGAGTTTTTCCCATACTTTAGCACTGAAAATGTTTTACCGATTAAGCTATTGTGGCATCTGTTACCCACAATGCTTAGACAGCTCAATATGAATGCTATGATGTAGGCAATTGTAGATATATGCAGTAAGAAATTACCATCAAGTTTTAACACCGTTGTATATTATTGTTCCATCTATTCGTGTAAACTGATCATTACTTGAACGGATCGGATTTGATTGATTTTATATTTTTTGACCACTTACTCTTCACATCAGATTGTTGATGTGTTGCTGTAATACGCCTATCAGTCCATTGTTCTTTCATGTCAGAGATGTTTCTGAGATATTTTTTGGACTCCATACTGATTGTCTGATCTACTAACTCATTCCAATTACCAGCCAGCTGTTCTTCAAGTAATGCTATTGTTTTTGGAAAGACTGCAATAACATCACACAATCTATACCTAGAACCAAGAGACGATTGAAAGGCTACCTCATTTGCACCAGCAAAAACCTGAAAGAACCTAGCAAACAATTCAGATGTATGTTGCGATTGTGGATAGCCTTTTAATTGTCCTACAAAAACTGAATTTAGTAGGTCATGCAGATGCATACTCGTAGTATTAGGGGTATATATCTCATACATAATCACATCACTAAACTGTTTCAAATTCAGAACACTTGATAATTCTTGCTCAATCATATGCCCTATTTCATGTATAATCACATCACAAGACATCTTTTTAATTGTAATAATATATTTTTTTTTCCTAATACGAAGTTGAGTGCTATTACCACTAACATATGTATGTTGTGATGGTAGACTTACATATCCTTCGTCCTCAACCATAGTCAAGCAATTCCCAGCATCAAGATCAAAAAAACGACTATCTTGCAACTTGAAATGCAACTGATTTGTTGCGCACTTTGTCACTACTATATCAAGTATGTTCTTAAAAATCTCATACTGGTATAAATGTTGGAATATCGATAGAAAGTTGGCAATTAAGTTATTATCATTTGTAATGCATTTATTTAATACTAAATTTGTTATTGTATCTCTTTCAATTTTTGGCATTGTCATAACAACATATGTTCACTATGTCACTTATTACAACCAGCATCGTTGTACATTTTATCTGCATTCCTTTTTAGTTCGCTATTAATATCAGTAAAATCATTGAATAGCTTATTCAGGGTAGAACATACTTCCTTTGTTTTTCCTAGTTGCATTAGAGCATCTGCTAATCCAATTAGGTTATGCATTGCACGCCCTGAAGTTGGAGTTGCTTTATACCCATTGAGATATTCTATTGCAGCCTTATTGTAACTCTTTTGTTGCATATATATCTGGCCAATCCAATAATAGGCATTACCCACTAGAACACTTTGTGGATATTGTTTAATGAAGGTCTCGAAATCATTTTGAGCTTTATCATAATCAACTTGTCCACTTGTATTTTTTCGCTTCAGTGTTATATATGCATTCTGATAGGCCACCTCAGGTGGTATCTCATATTTCTGTGTATCACTTGCAGCAGTGGAAATAACCTTGCTAGCCCCCTCAACGGTATTAAACTCTATTTCCTTGGAAAGATTGTTGATGATATATGCATCATCACTTATTTTATTTATATTTTTAGGAGAAGCACTTTCGATTGTACTAATTTTTTTTGATACATCTGTCTTAAACTCTCTGAATTCATTTTTTAATTTTTTACTTCTATCTTCTATCTTGTCAATCTCAGCATGCATAGTCCTTATTTCATCTAATAAATCTTTGGTTTTATCAATTGAATTTGCCTTGGAACTACCCACAGCTGTTTTCTCAGCCATCGAATTATACATCTGCTTCTGCATGCTGTTAATAGAACGTTCTAAAGCATCCATTCTTCGTGTAATTTCAGCTTGTGAAATGTCAGCAAAAACATCTGTAACAGTAGCAGCAAGTGCAAATGACAGTAGAAAACATCCGAGTTTTCGTTTTACATTGTTATTCATATTATCTATCCTGGTAATATGTTAATTTTCGTATCTATCTTGTAATCAAATTTATTATTCTATCTCTAACATATATAACTTGCGATATTTTTGAACCACCTATTGCCTTCTGCACGGTGGCAACAGATTGCGCAACTCCTTCCACATCATTTTGTGATGAATCTCTAGGCATTTCAACTGTGCTGCGCACCCTGCCGTTTACCTGCACAACTATTTTCACAAAATCATCTCTCAGTAAATTGTTATCTGGTGTTGGCCATTTTACATTACACAACATATCATTGTTATCATTACTACAATTTTCCATCATCTGCCATAATTCATCTGTGATGTGTGGGATCATTGGATGCAAAAGTTGCACAATGGTGGTGAGAACTTCTCCCTGTTGTTTTAAGGATATCCCATCTGCTATCGATATATTCAATGCATTGTTTAACTCCCTAATATTTGCTATCGCCTTATTTATATGGAGATTATACAATGCTGATGTCACTGAAGCTATAGTTCTATGTTGCATCCTCATTAGGAGCTTGTCCTCATTGTTGTTATCAACATCACAGTTCCTAGTATCATTACACCAACGCAATACAGAGCGATGTAATCTCTGTAAGTATCTATTGACACCTTCAACAGCAGTGTCATTCCAATCGAGATCTCTTTCTGGTGGTGAATCAGATAATACAAACATTCTAATAGTATCAGCACCAAATTTTTCTATATACTCATTTGGTTCTATGCCATTTTTCTTAGATTTACTCATTTTCTCTGAACCAACAGCATGTATAATCTCTCCTGTGTTTTTTGCAACATATTCATTACCTCGTCTTTCGATATCTGATGGTTTAATCCAAAAACCTTCAGCATTTTTATATGCCATATTGCATATCATGCCTTGTGCAAACATCATATCAAATGGTTCACTTAAATCCCAATAATTACATTCTCTCAATGCTTTTGTGAAAAATCTAGCGTATAGGAGATGCATCACTGCATGCTCAGTACCACCTATGTAATGGTCAACAGGCAACCAATAATTCACAGCATTGCTGTCTATCGGAACATCTTGATCGTCTGCACAATATCTTGCAAAATACCAAGACGACTCAAAAAATGTGTCAAGAGTGTCTGTCTCACGTTCTGCCTTACCACCACATTTATGACAGGTAATATGTTTCCAGGTTGGATGACTATCAATTGGATTACCACCAACTGAAAAATCTATATCCTCAGGCAGTGTGATTGGTAGTTGCTCTAATGGCACTGGTATGGTACCACAATTCACACAGTATATCATTGGTATTGGACATCCCCAGTATTTTTGCCTTGATATGCCCCAATCATGCAACCTGTAACATGTTTTAGCATATCCTTGTTGTCTTTGCTCAAGTGCGCTTATAATAGCACTTTTAGCATCTGTTGTTGTCATACCATTGATGAAGTCTGAATTTATCATCATACCATCGCCAATATAGATATCATCATGTGTAATATCTCCTACATTATTTGTGACAACCTGCAATATAGGAAGATTGTATTTCTTTGCAAACTCGTTGTCTCTCACATCATGAGCTGGACAGCCAAAAATAGCACCTGTGCCATATGTTGACACAATAAAATTAGCAATATATATTGGTACCTTCTTATCATTATCAAATGGATGTATTGCGTACAACCCAGTTGCTATTCCTTTTTTTTCCTTTGTCTCAATTGTTGCTTCCGAAATGGAATCCCTCTCACATTCTGATATAAAATCATCAATTTCTCTTGTATTCTGTATGTATTTTAAGATTGGATGATCATATGATATGCCTATAAATGAACAGCCAAAAATTGTATCTGGACGAGTTGTATAAACTTCAATAAATGCATCATATTCTGCAAGCTTGAATTTAATAACAGCACCATCTGATTTCCCTATCCAATTTTTTTGCATAGTTCTTATGCCTTCAGGCCACTTATCAAGTTTCTGAATATCGTCCAACAATTCATCTGCAAAGGCTGTAATTTTACAAAACCACTGTTTCATACTCTTCTTTTCAACAAGAGCACCTGACCGCCATCCCTTGCCATTTATTACCTGCTCATTTGCTAGAACTGTTTTATCAACTGGATCCCAGTTTACAAGTGATTCCTTTTGATATATTAGTCCACTCTCAAAAAACTTAATAAAGAATTCCTGCTCATGCCTGTAGTATTGCGGATCACATGTTGTAAGCTCTCTGTCCCAATCATATGAAAAACCACATGACTTCAGAGCAGTACGCATCTCCTTTATATTATTTCTTGTCCAAACGTTTGGATTTACCCCAGATTGCCTTGCTGCATTTTCAGCAGGCAAACCAAATGCATCCCATCCCATCGGATGCAACACATTGTATCCCTGCATCCTCTTGAAGCGTGCAATAACATCGCCTAACGTATAATTCCTAACATGTCCCATGTGTAGCTTGCCAGATGGATATGGTAGCATTTCCAACACATAGCACTTTGGTTTTACATCATCTATCGTTGTTTTAAAAACTGCATTTTTATCCCAAAGTTCCTGCCATTTTTTCTCAACTTGCTGTGCATCATATTTTTGCACTGGTTCATCAACATCACAATGGTTATGCATATAGCCCTTTCATGAGAGTGTTCATACTTCATGCATAGAATATACATTATTCGAAAAATATATCTACTTTCGATTTTAGGAACTGTTCTCTTACATGTAAGCCCTCTTAAGCCATCCCTTTACAAAGCATTTATAATTTTCCTTTGTTGCAGCGAGCAACCTATAGAACCCTGCAGCTTCAGATCTCAATCCAACAATCAAGATGGATGGATCAATGCTGTTGACAGCATTGATCGTCTTATAGCCTATTATACCATCCTCAATAACTTTATTACCAGCTGCACATAGAGCACGTTGTAATATTATATGAGATTGTTTGGCACCAGTATGAACAGTGGTATGAAACACCTTGGCAGCGATTCTATCATCATCTATAGCATCATAATCATATGCTTGCCAGTAATCAGTATGATATATATTTTTTGCTTCTTCTAGTTTAAGATTACATATATCTAAATAAGGATAGCTTCTTTTAGATATACCAAATTTTGTGGATTTTCCTCTGTCAATGCAGTTGTTCGTATAGCAGCCTTCTATTTTTATTAGAGTTTGAAAGGCTTTAAGAAATTTATCAGAGTATATTGTTGTAGCATCAAATGCTGCAACAGAATGTGTACTATTATCAGAGTAACGACTTGGTGCAATTGTTTGAACACAGAATTTTGCTGCTATATGCTTGTTTGTATTGTTTGATGTTTGCATCGTTTGGTGATGATAATATGTTTCATTCGCATATTATTTATGGTAGCATGCACCAATATATAGTGGAACTACATAGCTTAACGAAGTAATACTGGAAAAGAAAATATAACCATGCTATAACACACAAGGTGTATTGATTAGTGCAATGTGTTCATGTATTCTGACAACTACATTGGGATGCACAGCTGCACGCTGATTTGATGCTGTATTGACTCAATGCAAACAATAATAGCTAACACAAATGACAGAACAAAAACTCAGAATAAATTGGACTGTAGCAGTAGTTTTGATCCTACTGCCACTCTTTGTAATATGCGGAACAGCAGCATATTGTATGCATTATGGTTTTGGATATAAGGAATTGTTGCTATCTATTATGACATATTATGTAGCTAACATATCAGTAGGGATTGGACTACACAGGCTTTGGTCACATGGCTCATATAAAACAAATAAAATAGTTGAAGGTATATTGATGATAATCAGTTCAGGTACGCTACAAGGTCCTATCCTTGCATGGGCATCAGATCATAAGTATCATCACGCATATGCTGATACGGATAGAGATCCACATACTCCTGTGAAGTATAAAAGTAAAATTAAAGGCTTTCTATGGGCTCATATTGGATGGATGATACTTGATGAGAGCACAGCCAAAAGAATAGACAAGCATACGATGGCAACACTGGGTAAAAATAAGGCACTTGTATGGCAACTCAAGAATTATGCAGCGATTGCAACTTTTATGAACATAATACCACCAATGATATTTGGCTGGTTAGTGTTTGGCTGCATCACAATGCAATCAACACTTGCTGGACTGTTCTTTGTTGGTCTAGCAAGAGCAATCCAACAAAATATGACATTTTGCGTTAACTCTGTGCATCATGTCATGGGTAGTAGAAAATATGCAAATGATAGCTCTGGTGATATATGGTGGCTTTGGTTCTTATTGCTTGGTGAGAATTGGCACAACTTCCACCATGCATTTGGTAGAGACTACCGCAATGGACACAAATGGTATCATGCAGACATTCATAAATGGATCATAGCACTGATGTCAAAATGTGGTCTTGCATGGGACTTGGTTATTACGCCAAAGGAACGTATAGAAGCTAAAGCAGCTGAGATGCGCTCTATCACCAAGTCTAAGTGGCAACAAAGACTTGCAGACATAGAAAGTATGGCAACGAAACTTGCTGATGCAGCAAAACAGAAAATCAATGCTATAGATAAATCAGCTTGTGCTGTCGCGGATAACATGAAGACAAATATTAATAACATGAAAGAAAGCTTCAGCAGCCATGCAACCATACAACTTGCAAAAGTTGAAGAATCGGCACAAAAATTAGCTGTAAATATCCAGGCAATCATAGATAAATCCGATGAGATAACAGCAAAACTTGTTGCTATACAAATGAAAAAACTACAACATTTAAAAAAGGCAGCAGCTGGTATTGGTGTTATCATTCACACTTAGTGTCTTACTATAGTAACGTACATTTGCTACAGTACGTTGCTCTCTGATCTCAACGTTTCATCCTTCGCTAATTAATTTTTGCTTGCTCATATGTGTAGGGGGTTGCAAAAAACATACTGTTATGCAACATATTTATATGCTGTATCTAATCATTTACAAATACCAAACATACATATGACAACAATTAACGAACTCAATGCTCCACTAAGTATGATAGGCAGACCACTGCCTGAATGTGTTGCAGCCACAGTTTTACCAAATAATAAAATCGATGAATTATTTAGCTTCAACACCCACACAAAGCATAAAATAGGCGTCTTATTTTTTTATCCACTTGACTTCACATTTGTATGTCCATCCGAGCTGATAGCAATTGATGCGAAGATGAGTGAATTTGATAGGAGGAATGTTATGATTGCTGCTATAAGTGTTGACTCACAGTATTCTCACCTTGCGTATAAAAACACTTCAAGAGAAAAGGGTGGTATAGGACAAGTTAAATTCCCTATCATGTCTGATCTAAACAGGAAGATATCATCGAAAATGGGAGTGTTACATAACGAAAGTGTTGCACTGAGAGCAACAATCATTGTTGACCAAAAGGGACTTGTGAGACATTATTCACTAAATGATTTACCAATTGGTAGAAATATAGATGAGATAATAAGAATCATTGATGCAATAGAGCACCACTCAACACATGGTGAAGTATGTCCAGCAAATTGGATGCATGGCAAACCAGCCATGACACCAACTGCAGAAGGTGTTGTTCAATACATCAGAGAGCATACTAAACCATCTTAATTGATGTGTTTGGCACGGTGGGGTGCCCTACGACCATGAATGGTGTTACTATACATCTTGAAGCGAGGTATCAGCATCATTGTGTAAAGCTGTAGTATCATTATCATCAGCCCATTGGAAGTCCTCCATTATATTAGCAGTATGCCAACCGTTACTTGCACCTACAAGTGCAGAATGTATTACTAGACTAGTATCGAGCTTGATGATATTGGAGATCAGTGCGTTAGTAGTAGCACCTGCAACTGCGCCCAAGATTTTTTCATCAACAATATTATATGTTAACTTGTTTGTTATCGAGGAGACTGTATCTGATATACCAAACGTTTTTAATGCCGTCACTGCAGCCGTTGTAGCAATATTACCAAGAATATCACCAGCAATGGATTGAATGAGTTTACCATCCGCTATCTTATGATTACCCACAATACCAATCTGTGCTCCACTATGAATTACAGCATTAGTACCTAGTTTTATAAGTGGTAATTGTTTGATATGTTGCATAACTTGTTTGATATGTTGCATAACTTGTTTCATATTTGTTCTTTGATTTTGTTTTGTGTTTATGTTGCAATAACCCCCGTACAACAGTTCACAAATCTACAATAAAAAAATCATTTATTCAACCACTTATGAGTGAGTACAAACTTACAATATACAATGCATAACCAGCAAATATTACAATACAATGAATAATATTAAAGTATATAATAAGTTGTATAGTGTATTGTTGAAGAAAAAATTATGAAACGAACTGATCATTTCACAGCAAATAATGTTATGAATTCTACCGTTATACTGATAGTTGTACTGTTTTGCATCATTATTCTTTGCACATCATTCCAGTATTTTTTACCAACATATGGATGTTCGTGAGAGGAAAAGAGTTGTGATGGATATATTTGTCCTATTTCCCTAAAACTTTCTACCATTCCACCTATACTGCTGTATGTGAATGTACTACTCTCACTTGTTGCAATTACATAGTTGAAGCCACAACTTCTAGTGATGTTTAGCAGACCATCACTTGAAATCATAGGCAGCATCCTAGTGACCATTCTATTCTCATGTAAATCAGCTTGCATCATTGCCATTCCACATTCACATAGTGTTTTGCCTCCAAGAATGTTAGCGATCAATATACCATCACTTTTCAGCATTTTAGCATAGTTACTGATCGCGACTCGTATATCATGTGCCAAATGCAATGATAAATCTGATACTGCTATTGTAATGCTTTCATTTGCTAGACATTGTTGATCCTCACTACAACAAATATAATATACCTTTGTAGCAGTACAATTATTTAGATTTTTTTTTTGTATCTTAAGTACTTCATCCGATTGTGATGTAATGAAAAAGTTATCACCCTTTTGTGCTAATTGTTTAATACTACCGGGTTGAATAGGGGAATTTGTATATAACAATATATTCTTTCCTTTGAGAGGTAAATTATCATATATATCACTTAATATTTTCATAGAATACCCCTTCATGGGATTAGTTATACTATCATTACAATGTCGTCTAGCGTTGCTATTAAGTATTTGCCTATACAACGGCGTGTTTATATTAAATTGTTGATGCATATATGGACTAGAAACTACAATGAGATATATTGCATTATAGCAAATTTGATGCCTTGAATGAAAAATGATTATGTTCAGCTACGATAACATGGTCATGTACAGTGACATTGATTGGTGCCAATGCCTCTATTATTTTCATCGTGATTTCTATATCCTCCTTTGAAGGTGTTGGATCCCCACTTGGATGATTGTGTACAAGAATTATTGCTGTTGCGCCATGTAATAATGACATACGAGCTATTTCTCTTGGATATATTGCTATTTTATCAACTGTGCCAGCGTCAACGAACTCATCAGCAATAAGTATATTCCTTTTATTTAACATTAATACTCTAAATGATTCACTTTTTTTAAATCCCATTGTCAACTGACAATAATTTAAAACAGCTAACCAACTGCTCAGAACATGTATTTCCCCTTTTTGTTGTGGTACACATAACCTTGAAAAAAAATCTGATAGGAGTTTGATGAAAAAAATAATACCTTCACCAACGCCAACAACAGTCTTCAATGATGCATCATCAGCAAATATAACACCTGCAAGCGAACCAAATTTTTTTAGAAGAATCTTTGCTATTGGTTTTGTATCCCTCCGTATCACTGCATAGAATAATATCATCTCTAGGATCTCATAGTCAGGCAATGATCTCTTTGGCGCATGTAAAAATCTCATTTTAAGTCTTGTTCTATGTCCAACATTCAGATCTGCAACATCAACTTTATGAATCGATACCATATCTTTACTTTGTTTACCACCCTTCATCATAGGTTTAGCAATTGCATGTAAAAGCGACTCTATTTCATCTATTTGTGTCTCATCTTGTATCTCATATGCTGTTGTATCGCTGCTATCATCTATATATTTCTTATCAGTTTTATTTCGTGCCATTGCATGGTCTTTATATCAGTTGTGTTGTACATAGTATATTTCAATGATATCAGTTCATACCATAATACACACTGATTGTAATATGGATGCTAGTACTACGATATTTTTGTGTGGTGCGAAAACAACAAAAACAGAATTTTTAATATTTTTGTAATGCTTCGTGATATAAATTAGCTACATATGCCATCAACTAATCGCAATATAATGAAAAACAATTATGAAAAACAATAAAGAAGTTTTTGATCAAGAGACAATTAAACATCTCTGCAAAAGATTGCAGCAAGGTATTAGTACATTGGAGGCATCATATGATGAAGGTAGGGATGTTGAGTTCAAACCTATGCAGGAGTCGAGAGACAAATATGGACATCTAGATAAATTTACGTATGCAGTTACAAAACAATTGCCACAAGTGCTGAGTTATTTGCGAAACCCGCTTGCTGGAGCCATGGTACGGTTTGCTTCATTTAACTTTGTTAAAAGTGCAATCAAAAAGATTGCACCAAAACTAGAAGACAAAGATTTTGAACTATTAAACAAGCATAAAGATACTGCAGTATTTTTGCTTGAAATACTACTTAAAAAACTAACATATATCCATGGAATAGGGAAAGATGAGGAAGGACTAAGATTACGAGATGAGCACTTTGACAAAGTTGTTCTTTTAATGAACAATCTATGTTTGCAATTAAATCAATATGATACAATAACCACACAGGATGTCAAAGTACTGATTGAAAATGAGATGCAACAAGTATTTGAGCTAAACAATTCTAAAAACGGTCCTGAAGAACTGATATCCAAGCCATTAGTGCAAAGACCAATGGCATTAAATATGAGTATCATGCAGAACAATGATAATAATGCATACATTCTACCAACTGATAGCTTCGTAGTTTTAGAAGAGTTACAACAATCAAACGCATACAATAGTAATATTATACAATCCAATTTTTCAGCATCTGATGAAGAAGAAATTGTACAATCAGGGGTATATGTTAATTCTCGGGAGCAATTTGGTGAGAATATTAGCGAGCCGCAAAATGTGGAAGTTAAAAATCGTTTGCATGATCATAGTGACATTAGTGATATCAACAAAAGCGTTAGCAAAGACAATTCCAAACAATTAGAAGATGAAGAAGCACATAGGAATAGCATTATACTACAAAATGTAGGAGATTCGTACAATGCTAGTGACAATAGTATAATCAACAGAGATGTCAATCATCATTCATCAATTGATCATGAAAGTGAAAACGCAAAAGAAAATTCAATAAAAATACTACAAAATGCAATAGCACAATATGAAACACATCTGAGTAATGTATTTGCAAATAGCGAAATAAAAGCATTCGAAGTAATTCAAAACGATGTATCACATGTGTCTGTTATACAAATATTGCGTGATGCAAAGGACAGGAATTTTCAAAAGTTCAACGTTGATGATATTCCTGAAACAAAAAAAGAGACATTTACAGCATTACAGAATGCTGAGAAGGATCTTATAGAAGCAGCAAAAAATGCAGCCAAGGAACTTGATGATAGAAATATTCTAATACAAGTTCTGCAGTTCATAGCTGGATGTTTCAAGAGCGTGATGAAATCTATTGGCATGAGTAAGAGTGAACAAACAATATGGACAGAGAGTGTAGTAGACAAAATGCAGAGAGAAGCAACACAACAACTTAAGTGAAAATTAACCAATCTGGGGAAATTATCATGAATTCTGAGAACATGATACTCCTTAGATATTTACAGCACTCATTTCATCTACTATAGCAATTTCCCAGTAACCTTCTTTATTGGTTCATTTCATATCATGAGTGCCTCTCCATGAAAAAGCTCAAAAGATTAAAAAAATAAAATTTGCAACATCTTAATATGATTTTAATTTTTTGAGGTATACAATAACAGTTGTATGATGTTCAGTCATGCAACTTAATATTGCTAGAAGAACACATGGAGGGGGTAAAAACAAAATTAGTACATGCATTGTACTATCTTCTCCTCTAAATGTCAACTTCATAATATAAATGTTGTATGTGTGCATATACTAGTATCGAATAAAATTAGTAGACTAAAATAATGCCACGTAAAAACGCAAAAAGTAGAAAACACAAACACAATGAGAGTGGAAGTGATAATGAAGAGGACGTACAAAAAAAAAGTAAAAAGCACCAAAAAAAAATAAAAAGTGAACAACGCAACAGTAGTAGTGAGAATGAACACAAATCCAATGATAGTGGAAGTGATAATGAAGGGGACCAAAACAAACATAAAAAGCACCAAAGTAAACGACACGACAGTGATAATGAGGATGATAAGCCACTCATTGAAAAACTTAAAAAATGTGTAGATAATGAAATCCTTAAGCATTATAATTGTGCAGCATTTGATCCTGAAGACGAAAACGTAAATAAAGAAATGCTAGAGCGGCACATAAAAACAGGAAAGGTGTTTTTACACGCAGATGTGAAAAAGGTGTTTGAGAAGTATTTAAAAACAAATAAAAATACTCCTAAGTATAAAGGCATCAAAAGCGCTCATGACTTGGTATCATATTTTCTGAACAAGCGTTTAAAGGATACAAAGGGATGGTCGCTGGAAGAAGGTCGTTTATCATCTCTAATACAAGTTAGTATACAATCACAGCTTTTTAATACTACCAACTGGGGAACAGCAGGAAATATTGATAAAGACTTTAATGGAACGGAATATATCCCTGTTCTGCAAGTTGGACCTAACTTAATAGTTGGTAATAATGGACAATATGGAAGTGAAAAATATATGCTACTTGATTATTCTAAAAATGGAACAAATGAAAACAAGGCAAGGACAATTGGTGCGCTTGAAGAACTCTATGGTAAAATTGATTTGTATGAAGAAGCTTTGAATAAATATAAGGATAATGGTGATGATGATAGATATATCAAGGTGGGAGGTAGCGATTCCAAACCACTATTGCTCGATGTACAGGCATATAAAAAATACTTTGAGGTGTTAGCATCAACTCTAATAGAAGATGCGAAAACGAGAAATAAGGCAGGCAAAGATATATGTCTTGTGATAACTGGTGTTGGACTTGGTTTGTTTGCTGGCGAGGCAAACACTGAAATCCTTGGTATGATTCAAGCGCACATTTACAAATCATTGCTTGAACAACAAAAAAATAATTGTGGTATTGCAAAGATTGTATTCCATGGATTAGGAGGTGACCCTGAAACAGGTGACACTGAAACAATGAAGAAATTTGTTAAATCAATAGGGGGTGAAATTCTGGCTGTTAATAACAAGATTATTGTTGAAGCAAAACATTGGCTGGATGATGATGATATCATCACTGCAAATGATGCGAGAGAATACAATGTAATGCGTGTGATAGCTGGTAACTGTGCTAAGGGACCTGGTAATACTATAAGATCACAGCAATCGTGGGTGAATGGAGATGAGCAAAATGCAATAGCTGCTGGAACTGCAGGCATGACACTTCAGTATGCAATGCATGAGAAGAGACGTAATCAAAAACTTCTTGAGATAGTAGAAGTCAACAACACTGAAGCGAAGATTGATATTGCTCAGATATTAAATTTGGTTAACATGGACATAAATGATGTGGTGGCGCCTAACATCAATGATGTAGATTCCCAAGCAGCGGGTAATGATGAACAACACGAGCAGCATGATAACGACATGCAGAACCAAGTAGTGGGTGATCTAAATACTGCAATCGCTAAGTATACAGACGCTTTAAAAGTAGTGCTTGATAATGCTGCATCGAAAGAATTTCAACTTCAGGATGAGAATATATCATATACATCTGTTGCACAAATATTGCGTGATGCAAAGGACAGGAATTTTCAAAAGTTCAACGTTGATGGTATTCCTGAAGCAAAAAGAGAGGCATTCATAGCATTACAGAATGCTGAGAAGGACCTCATAGAGGCAGCAAAAAATACAGCTAAGGAACTTGATGATAGGAACATTTTAATACGAATTCTACACTTTATGGCTGAATGCTTCAAGAGCGTGATGAAATGCATTGGCATTAGCAAGAGTGAAGAAACAACATGGGCAGAGAACATAGTGAAGAATGTGAAGGAAGAGAATATAAAGAAGTTCCCTTAATGTAATTTTAATCTGTGGTAGCTATTGTTCTCCATAAGGAGGCTAATACTCCCTAGATTTAAATAACAAGAACAAATTGGAATGTTTCAAACACTTGTATGCAAGGCAAGTGTTGAAATTTCCATACGGATTTCGAATTTCTCTATATATAAAATCGATGGTTTTACTGTTACAATAACTGCCATGAAGCAGTCATAGTAAATGGTAAATGTGTTTATTGCGTATATTTTTATGATTGCTGCAAATTAAAGATCGTATCAGCTGTTCGTTCAAGCAGATGGTTTTGTTGCAAACGCATGCTCAAGTGTTCAAAATCAACATGGTCTATATTTTGATCTTGCTGTCTACAGCTGTACATATATAGTTCTTGCACCTTACCATCAATGTGTACATTATGCTTTTGTAAACACTGTGCGCATATCCCCTTCATCATGCATTGCATTGGTGAATTAATAGAAGCTGTGCCGGTACATTTCACAGGCATTTTTTTGCCATCAATTGCAGACCGATGATGATGTTGTAAAATTTTTCTTGTCTTTGCAACAGCAGACATTAAACCATCAGACCCTATTGCTAACATTCTATTTACACTTGAGAGTTTTATAGCATTGTGTTCTGAGTATTTATCTATAGCCTGCAATATGTTGCAATTGAATGACTGGTCTTTTGATCTCCTAGCCCTTATTATACCTTCATCACAACACCACACAACGATGTCTGCAGCATTTTCCACATCATCCATTTTAAATACATCCTCTGCTTTTTTGTATCCAGCAAAGTATAAAATCTTACATCCCTGCTCACGCATTTTTTTCCCTATCGATAACAACACAGCATTGCCCAAACCACCACCGATTAATAATACAACTTCATTTTTTGGTATGGTTGTTCCCTCACCAGTTGGTCCCATCAACACAACACTTTCTTCCGGCAGTAAGGTATTACATAACTTCGATGAGACACCCATTTCAAGCACAACAAGTGATATCAATCCATTTTTTCGATCGACAGAAGCACCAGTTAACGCTATTCCCTCCATGGTAGGATGGAACTTTGTATCTTGCTGCTTAACAATATGCGATTCATATTTTTGCAAGCGAAAAAACTGTCCTGGTTTGAAATTCATGGCAGGCAATGGGGCGTGCACTATCACTTCAATTGCATTATGTGTCAAACGTTTCACATGTTTGATTCTGCACAACATCAAATCATCCAAATGTGAGAAGAACACACTGGCTATGGATGGATTATTTGGTGCAAGATTTGTTATGCTATCCACTATTTTTTTATAACCATCCTTAGCACTGGCCATGGCCTTGACAACACTGCCATTATATTTTGGATTCGCATCACCAAAATAACTCACAGGAATTTTTTTATACAAATTTCTTTCAGTGCCATTGTTACTTGGAATACCATCACCACACGCCAATCTTGAGTCCTCATAAGCAAGTGTAGTGTTTGGATGCGTACCCGTCGCAATAATTATTGATTTTGCATAGATAAATGATTTTTTCACGCTGCCTTTAATTGAATACGAAATACCAGCACAATTACCATTTCGATCCACCCTGATTGATTGTGGCACTCCATTCTCTATGAATTTGATGCCTTCCTCGAAAGCCTTACTTAACTCTTCATGATTAACTCTATATGCTGGTGAATCCTGTATTTTTCCACGATATAATACTGTTACTCCCCCCCAGCGTTGTAATAGAGTATGCTGCATGTGTGGATTTTCTCTCAATTGTCTGCCATGTTTTATAAACTCTATTGCAATCTCCCTATCTTCGCCCTCTAGTGTATTGAACCACTGCACTCCTAGCATTTCATATTGTTGTAAGAACTTTTCAACCTGCACCATATAATACTGTATAGCCTCTGTTGCACTATCCACTGCAGTAAGACCAGCACCTATGACAACGATTGGCATACGAACTTGCAATGGTGTGATGTTATCATACCTATAAGCACCACTAAGCTGTAATGACATCAAAAAGTCTGATGCCATGCGCACTCCCTTCACTAGAACATTTGGAATTTCTGGAACATTTGGCTGTCCTGCACCAACAGCAAGTGCTATGTGATCAAATCCTTCATTTTGACAGAAATCATAGTGGATATTACTGCCAAATCTAATACCACCATACATTCTGAAATTCCTTCTTCTTTCAAGCAAAAGACGTATTACATTCAACATATTTTTATCCCAGCGAACAGTGATACCATATTCCATTACACCACCAAAACCACTTGGCTTTCTTTCAGATAAGTCTTCAAATACTTCATCTATGCTATGGATTGGTGTGAACTTCTGCCTTTTTCCATCGATTGTAATACCTGACAGGTGAGGAGGTAATGGTTCAATTTTTAAACCATCAACAGCTACAACATTAACTCCAGCGTTTAAGAGATAATGTGCAAGAGTGAAGCCAGCTGGTCCTAATCCCACCACCAACACCTTATGTTTACCTATGTGTTTGAGCCATGGACTAGCAAAGTTAAGTGGATTCCATCTCGTAAGCAAACTATATATCTCAAACCCCCACGGCAGTCCCAGCACATCTTGTAGTAACTGTGTTTCTACCAACGGTATATCAACTGGTTTTTGCTTCTGAAAAATACATGCCTTCATACAGTCATTGCATATCCTATGTCCAGTTGCTGCAACCATTGGATTGTCAATAACAACTGTTGCAAGAGCACTTATGCTAAAACCATGAGCTTTGAGCCAGTTCATTTCTGATATCTTCTCCGACAAAGGACAGCCATGCAGTTTGTTTTTCAATGCATTTTCTTTATACTCATCTTGGTTTAATTTCATGCCATGAGAACAACTGTCTTTATCACGATTATGGCAATATAAACAGTATTTCACCTCATGTATTGTATTTGACAATGATACAGCATCATCATTTAGACAAAAACCTTTTCTTTTTCTAAAATATTTTGTGTCAATACTCAAGTAAATTGGCTTTTGTAAAACATTTTTTTTAGCAATCTTGATCATGCGGTTATTATATTTTCTTATGATGCTGCTGCTATTTGTGAGAACAGTTGTTGCATATAAAAATGGAATGAAAGCACTCCTAACGTATGGCACTGATATTTCAGATGAAAGCTGCCATATATCCCTTATACTTGTAAGTTTAATCTCACTACTAGTACTGGCATGTGATGTATTGCTTCTTACAAGATGTGGAATAAGATTTTCATGATCAAGCCTTTGTGGTACTAGAAATAAACATCCATTGCGATGAAACATTTTACCATCATCACAGTGTAATGCCCATAGTGAATATGTTCTTGCATGTTGTAACATGGTCTTTTGATGTATAACATCATCATCTACTGCTCCAACAATATTTTCCTTGCTATACCATTCCATGAAACTTTCAGCCAACTGTATTTCTAGTAGCATCAGCTCATCATGCTTCAATTTTAACTTGTCTGGTATCTCAATGCCATCCAGACGTAGAGCTGTTATCGTCAAGGTGATGCTCTTTTCGATTTCATTGATCATTGCCCTACCAACAGTAATTTTTGCTATATCTTTCTGTATGAAGTGCTTGTTACATTGCTGTACAATGGATAAATTCTTCTCTAGATCTCTATACCGATCCATTGCCTCATGAACATCAAAGAGTTTAACAATAAAATCTTCTAGATATGGTGCCAATGCAATAATGAGCTCTGATTGTTGAAGTTTATGCATTATACTATGATTTCTTCTAGCACTGAGCAATTTATCATGTAGCTCATGTGACTTCTGCTCTAATTCGTCTAAAAAATATTTGTCGATGTTTCTGATACCATCAGCACTATATAAATCTTCAAACAAAAGGTTGTGTAGTAAGTGTAACTGCTTATCTGTCATAATATCAAATGATATAGTCGTACTGTTTATATTGCTTATCTTATCTATTCTTGTATAGCTTTTATTGATGTAATGGAAAACATGTAATATTAATAATTATTAACTGTTACTGGAAAAACGCAAAAAAAATTAGTATGCAAGACATTGTAATACATCAAAAGGATGATTTTATTGGTATGAGACATGCAGGGAAGGCAGCAGCGGAAGTGCTGATTGCGATAGAAGAATATGTGAAACCAGGTGTAACAACAAACTACTTGAATGACTTATGTCATGAAATAATATTAGCAAAAGGAGGAATACCTGCACCACTGAATTACAAAGGCTTTCCAAAATCAATATGTACATCTGTCAATCATGTAATATGCCACGGCATTCCAAGTGATAAAAAGCTTATGGATGGTGATATAGTTAATATAGATGTGACAGTAATAATTGATGGGTGGCATGGTGATACTAGTAAAATGTATTTGGTCGGAGAGAAGGTATCGATAAAGGCAAAGAGATTAGTACAAGTTACATATGAAGCCATGATGTTAGGGATAGAACGGATTGCACCTGGTACTCCACTAAGGAATATTGGCAAGGCAATTCAGCAGCATGTAGAAAAAAATGGCTATTCAATTGTTAGAGATTATTGCGGACATGGTATAGGAAAAACATTTCATTGCGCACCAAATGTTGTACACTACAATGATCCACAATGTGATGTGATCATAAAACCTGGTATGTTTTTTACAGTCGAACCAATGGTCAATGCTGGTGAATATCATGGCAAACTACTAAGTGATGGGTGGACGGTTGTAACACGTGATAGATCTCTTTCAGCACAATTTGAACATACTATTGGTGTTACTGAATCGGGTTATGAAATATTCACTCTTATTCATCATTAGAACTGCTTTTGAGTGAAGAATCAATTATAAACATATTGCTTTACATTATATTCCTCATATAACAAAGATAAACACTAGAATGGCATTACAAACATCTATGCAACATATACACAACAAGATATCGCATGGCAATACCGATATGGTATCAACAGATACAAAACGAAATCTGCCAAAACAAGCATATATTATCAGTCCATCAGGTAACAGATGGGAGATAGTGATAGGTCTAGAGATACATGCACAGATTATTTCAAATAGTAAGTTGTTTTCCAATAGTGCAACTAACTTCGATGCACTTCCAAACACAAATATATCACTTGTTGATGTTGGCATGCCTGGTATGCTACCAGTTTTAAATGAAAAATGTGTAGAACAGGCTGTTAGAAGCGGATTAGGATTAAACGCTGAAATAAATTTATGTTCAGTGTTTGATAGAAAAAATTACTTTTATCCTGATTTACCACAAGGGTATCAGATATCACAGTTTTCACACCCAATTGTTGGCAATGGAGTAATGCAACTCGATATGTCAGATGGCTCAATGAAAGAAGTTGGTATAACCAGAATACATCTTGAACAAGATGCAGGTAAAAGTATACATGATCAAAATCCAACTGAGAGTTTCATTGACCTCAATAGATCTGGCATAGCATTGATGGAAATAGTAACAGAACCAGACATGCGATCAGCAGAAGAAGTAGCTGAATTCCTAAAAAAGTTGCGTTCTATCCTACGTTATTTGGGTACTTGCGATGGTGATATGGAGAAAGGTTCAATGCGTTGTGATGCAAATGTATCCGTGAGACTTGCAGGCAGTGCACAGTTTGGAACAAGAGTTGAGATAAAGAATGTCAATTCAATTAAAAATATAATGAGAGCAATTAATCATGAGGCTGAGAGACAGGTGCATGCGTTAGAAGATGGTGAAGCAATAGTACAAGAAACTAGATTATTTGATGCAGAGGCATGCGAAACAAGAAATATGCGCTCAAAAGAGGATGCAACCGATTATAGATATTTTCCTGATCCCGATCTATTGCCTCTAGTACTCACACGGGAATATATTGAGAAAATCAGAGCATCATTACCTGAATTACCCGATCAAAAGACAAGCAGATATATAAATGAATATGGGCTAACTAAATATGATGCAAATGTACTTGTTGCTGATCGCGATATAGCGGCATATTTTGAAGCAGTTGCAAGTCAAAGTAATCCCAAGATGGCGGCAAATTGGATCACAGCAGAATTGTTCGGAAAATTAAACAAGGCAAAATTAGAAATAGTGAATTCACCAGTATCCCCTGAGAATTTGGCAACATTGGTGTGCTTGATAAACGATGGAAAAATATCAGGAAAAATAGCAAAGCAAATATTCGAAAAGATGTTTGAAACAGGTAAAAATCCTGAAGTAATCATAAAAGAAGATAATTTAGTACAACTTAGCGACAGTAGTGCAATAGAAAGTATAGTATTAGATGTATTGCAAAATAATCCAGATAAAGTAGCTGAATATAGAGGTGGTAAAGATAGATTGTTTCCGTTTTTTGTTGGTCAAGTCATGCAAAAAACAAAAGGTCAAGCAAATCCTAAGGTTTTGAACGATATTTTGCAGGAAAAATTAAATAGTAACAAGTAAAAAAATATGGCAAAACTCACAGATTTATCAATTGCAGAAGCAACAGAGCTTATTAGGAGTAAAAAAATATCATGTGTTGAATTAGTACAGGCTCATATAGATGCAATCGAACAACATAAGAATCTAAATGCATTCATATTACCAACACCGGAGTTGGCTTTGAAACAAGCACAAAAATCCGATGAGAGGGTGAAAAATAATACAGCAGGAATAATAGAAGGGATACCAATTGGTGTGAAGGATCTGTTTTGTACAAATGGTATCCAAACAACTGCAGGATCACGCATCCTAGAAGGATTTGTACCACAATATGAATCCACTGTAACATCATTGCTATATGCAAATGGTGGTATATGTGTTGGTAAAACGAATATGGATGAATTTGCAATGGGATCAGCCAACATAACGAGTTACTATGGTAGTGTGAAAAATCCATGGCGTTCAAAAGTTGATCCAAAAACTGATTTAGTGCCAGGTGGCTCATCAGGTGGATCTGCTGCTGCAGTTGCTGCAAAAATGTGTATGGCATCACTTGGAAGTGATACTGGTGGTTCAATTAGACAACCAGCATCATTTTGTGGGATAGTTGGCATCAAACCAACCTATGGAAGATGCTCCCGTTGGGGAATGGTTGCATTTTCTAGCTCTCTTGATCAGGCCGGTCCATTTGCTAGGTCTGTAAAGGATGCAGCAATAGTATTACAAGCAATATGTGGTTATGATCCTAAGGATTCAACATCTGCTAACATATCTGTTCCTGATTGGTCTGGTTTATTGGAAAAGGGTGTGAAGGGCATGCGTATAGGTATTCCTCAAGAGTATGTTGTTGATGGTATACCAAAATCAATCATGGATTATTGGAATCAAGGCAAAGCTTGGTTGAGGGATGCAGGAGCAGAAATAATTGATATTAGTTTACCAAATACAAAACATGCACTTCCTGTATATTATGTTATTGCACCAGCTGAAGCATCGTCAAATTTAGCACGGTATGATGGTGTAAGGTATGGTCTAAGAATTGTGAGACCTGGACAAACCATACATGAAATGATTGCAGAAACCCGAGCAGTGGGGTTTGGTTGTGAAGTTAAAAGGCGTTTATTAATAGGTACATATGTGTTATCAGCTGCAGCCTACGGCGCTTATTACATCAAGGCACAACAGATCAGAAGACTGGTTTATGATGATTTCCAAAAGGTTTTTAAAAATATTGATGTCATACTTGCCCCGACAACACCATCAACAGCCTTTGCAATAGACACACCACAAAAGGACCCTGTACAGATGTATTTAAATGATATATTCACAATACCTGCAAGTTTAGCTGGTTTACCAACTATGTCTGTACCTGTTGGATTATGCTCAAATGATGGATTACCACTTGGTTTACAGGTAATAGGCAGACATTATGATGAAGAAGCTGTACTGCGTGTTGGCCATGTTTTAGAAAGGGCCGCTATGTTCAAATATTTATGATTGTTTGATCATATTCTTAATATATAGTAGAAGACTCTAGTTAGTAGTGTGAGTTGCAGAATGATGTGAAAAATGAACTCAATAATTGTATGGGAAAATACAACATCATATGACAAGTATAAAATTAAAAAGGCAATATTGCTAAAATATGCATTGTAACAGATAAAACTTTATGATACAGTGTCCTATGACGACGCATCGTTGCACTGCACAATCATGCAGTGTGATGTGACTCATCATTACGGCGGACATAGCTCAGTTGGTTAGAGCGCAAGTTTGTGGCACTTGAGGTCGCGGGTTCAATCCTCGTTGTTCGCCCCAGATTGAAACGCTCATACGCGGATGTGGCGGAATTGGCAGACGCACTAGGTTTAGGTCCTAGCGCCGCGAGGCGTGGGGGTTCAAGTCCCTCTATCCGCACCACAAAATTTTTTTTCCACCAACAGCGGGGACATAGCTCAGTTGGTAGAGCATCTGCTTTGCAAGCAGAGGGTCATCGGTTCGAATCCGTTTGTCTCCACCAAAAATTCTTCATTCATCATCGAAACAATTGCAGTTGTCAAAATAAAATAGTACATTTGATATGAAATGAAACCATTTAATATATGCTAAATGATACAACTACATAATGACACTGTTACTGGAAGTGTGCCGGTAGTTATCAAAACTGTTTTAGGTGTGTTAACACTAGTAATCATAGCGACTGCATTTTACTTCTCGTTGATTTCAATGAGGGTCTTTAATGTGTGCTCCTTTTTGTTATTACCATCCATCCTAACGATGGTCGCAGATAGATCAAGCAATAGATTTTATTCACTAGTGGTTTGTATGTGTAATATCTCTGGTTTGATGGTGTATTTGCCAGATGCCTTGAAGGCGTTCAACTATCGTGATGCATATAGTGTGCTTGACGTCCTAATGACAAGAAGTACGATACTAGCAATATATAGCTGCAGTATCCTAGGCCTACTCATCTGCTTCTTGTTACCTAAAATATTAACAGTATGTTATATGAGTGTACTACAGAATAAAAAGCAACGAACAAGAGATAAGATGAATAAGCTGCACAATGAATGGGATATGAATGGAAGTTAAATTCATTCGTCCATACTTGCATCTCTCAAAACAAAATCATAACTCCTGAGACGTTCTATCTCCATGGCTTCCATTGCTGCAGCTAGAACTGAAGCAACTCTTGCTATTTCAACCATCGCTTCTCTACTTATATTTCTTCTTAAAAGTTTATTTTTATGAACGGTAATGCAATGCTCGCATTTATTGACTATTGATACTGCTAAACAACACATCTCGAATATTGCAGTGTCAGTGCCAGTGTCTTGTAATGAAAGCATTGACAGGCCTGATTCTATGCTAATTATCTCATCATCATTAGCCATGCTACGAAAGTTATAGAACATGTTATTCATTCGCATGATAATAACAGCTATCTTGCATGCTGTAGCATCAACATTTTCTAAAACAGTTTTGGCATCAGCACGTATGTGATTAAGTATATACTCATGTTTCAGTGCATATCCTACACTCAATGCAACTGAATACAGCGCCTCTTGGGCAAGATATTGATTATTATTTAAAAATATTTTCTCTAAATTTATTTTTATATCAGAAGCGTAAGTTGGTAATTTTCTGATAAGAGTAGCTATGCCATTTGCCATGCTAAGTTAATATAGTGCTATGAATATTAAGATTTTTGGTTGCATACATTACTTCATATTGATTTCAGTAGATGATTTTAACACCCAAACAATTATTGGCAACAAAAAAATTGCATTAAAATACGTTAAAACAATCCCTAGAGTACCTAGTTTGACACTGATGCTCTTGAGTATGAAGTTGCTGCAAATAACAATCAGAGCCACTAATATTGTAATAATAAATGGCTTCATAGTATTGTTCTTTCTATACTCACTATAGTAGTACAACCACTCAACATATAAGCAAATCCAAGTTAGTGGCAAAGAAAACAATGGCCATACTATCCTTTGATGCATACTTGCCCTGATTCTGTCATAATTTGCATTGCTAATGCTGTCAATTTGCATCATTTCACTCAATGTCATTTCATTTGCCTCCTTGCGTCTACTGGTATTACTCATACTATGATCCAGTGTTATAGTTAATGAATATGAGTCGAATTTGAGTGTATTGACCGCATCATCAACGCCATTCTGTATATATATACCATTATATAGTGTAAGCATAATCTCATTATCCTCTTGTACAAGCTGTGCAGTTTTGGCTGTAAATATCCTATCACTTGTCTTTTTTCTATTATCTGATATAAAAATACCTCTAAAGTTATGATCATCTATTTTTTCATCAACATATATAGTAAAGCCATGTATACTATTTATCATTTTACCATTCTCTATTAAATTTGTCATATAATTCTGTTTGAGCACCAGTTGCATTGACCTAAACTCATGATATGAATATGGCACGACATAGAAATCAATTATATAATGAAAACTAATTGCGATAAGTGCCATACAATAAAATGGAAAACTAATCTTTGCAGGGCTTATACCGCAGTTTTGTAATGCTAATACTAACATGGTTTTTCTATACTTGTATATGAGCGTCATAACACTAGTAAAAACACCAATCGGTAATGTTGTAAAAACTATATAAGGTACAAGGTATAAACATGTGCTTAAGATATCAAGATACAAACCACTTGTGTTAGCACCCAAACCGATGATAGTGTTTATTTGTGTCACCCAAACCAGAATTACTAACAGTGAGGTTGTAACAAACACAGTTTTGCACAAACTAACAAAAATACTCCTGAAGTATGTTGGTATTCCTTGCAGCAACCTATTCAGTTATATTATTGCTAGTAATACTGCTTCGGCAACCTTCTGTTCTGCCTCCTTCTTTGATCTGCCACTTGCTTCTCTGACTATCTTTTTATTATCATATATTATACTGCATGAGATAAAAAATATTGGCATATGAGCTTCACCATCTTGTTTTAGTACCTCATACTTTGGCATCGGCACACCATTTTGTTGACATATTTCTTGCAATCTTGACTTTGCATCTTTTAATCCATCTGATTGTTGTACTTGTTTTTTCCATAGCCTTTCAATAACAGCAACGACAACATCATAGCCGCCATCCAAATATATTGCACCAATCACTGCTTCGAGGCAGTTCTCAAGATTTCTAGAATTATTCTTACCACCATTTGCCTTCTCACCATGGTCCATTATTATATGTCTCCCAAGCTTTATTTCCCTAGCAACAATAGCAAGGCACTCAGTTTTTGCTAGCTTAGATTGTACAATTGATAAAACACCTTCGTCTGCATCAGGAAAATAGTGGTATACCATATCTGCCAACACCAAGTTCACAACGCCATTACCTAAAAATTCCAGTCTCTCATAATTCATTCTCTTTTCATTATTTTTCCTTTTTTTTGTTGTGCTAGGATGTGTTAATGCTTCGTGAAGTAAATGCTTTTTTGTGAAGACATACTGCAATATTGCTTCAAGTTCGGATATATCAGTCATATGTTCAATGAACACATATAAGAGTTCAGGATGGTGCCCAGAGGCGGAATCGAACCACCGACACAAGGATTTTCAGTCCTCTGCTCTACCTACTGAGCTATCTGGGCACGGCATTGTGTTTATGATAAACACACGATGCTCACAACTATATACTATATATAATATGAATGTAAACTATTATTTATTTCATCACAAACATAATAGATAAAAGCAACAACATGCACAAAACAAATGTAAAAATCCTGAGTTGGAATGTCAATTCAGTCAATGCGAGACTGGAGAATATTTGCAAACTGATAAACCTACACGAACCTGATGTTATGCTTTTACAGGAAATTAAAGCACAAGAAGCTAAAATACCAAGAGGGATTTTAGAGGACATGGGATACAACGTTGTTATCAATGGACAGAAAAGCTATAATGGCGTTGCGATACTGAGTCGTTATCATATAGATGAAGTCACTACAAGGGATTTTGATGGGGCAAAAAACGAAGCAAGGTATATAGAAGCAACCATGAATGTAAATAACAAGCTAATGAGAGTTGCATCAGTTTACGTGCCAAATGGCCAAATGGTATCATCACCAAAATTTCATGATAAACTGAGTTTTATCAGTGATATAACAGATTATTTCAAACAAGTATTACGACATGACGAAACTTTTATCATAGGTGGTGATTTCAATATTGCACCATATGATATAGATGTATATGATCCTATAAAACTTCGTAATACAATTGGTTTCCATATTAAAGAATGTGAGGCAATACATTATTTACTTAGCAGAGGATTTCATGATGCTCTCAGACTAATATCAAATGAACAAGTTTTTAGTTGGTGGGATTACCGCAATATTAGATCATTTTCACAAAATCAAGGCATGAGGGTTGACTACATTCTCATATCGCAACATAGTAAGCAGTTTGTGAAAAATGCTGGTATCATAACTGAAACGAGAGCATGGACTAGACCATCAGATCATGCTCCTGTGCTCTGTGAATTGGAATTTTGACATCTTTGTTATATTGAATCGTCATGGTGTTCTCACTGATTAGGTAGCTGATATGATGACTGGCATAACAGTGCCCTACTACTTTCTACAACGTATTAATTCAACGTTCCATAATTCGAGTATGAGTGCAAAACAACAGAAATTAGAAGCGGAGATTTTTTTTGTCTCCTAGCCATTAGGACATCTTATATTACCTCACCAAACAGAACATGCCTTTATGGCAAATGCAGAATGGTCTTGCAATCAGTATTATGATTGCTTATAATCCAGTGTGGGTAACAGGGGTAAAGCTATTGCAAACCTGGTCAGATTCGAAAGGAAGCAGCCATAGTAAAAAACTTTAGGTCCTGTTACTCATATTATCATAGTAGCTCCTGTAATTTGGTGAGGGCTTGTTGCATGTTCTTTCTTCCAAAACCTATACGGAAATGATTTGTCTTCATATCGTAGACTGAAGCAGGCATTAGTAATACTCCACTATTTTTTACAACTCTAACACAAAAATCGTCAATATTCTCAGCACTGCTGTAGTGCATGAAACCAACACATCCACCTTGAGGTCTTATCCATGAAAATAGTTGTTCATACTCTTTGACGAATGCATCGAGTAATAGCAAGTTATCAGAGACGATTTTGTTATTTCTAGCAAGAATAGCCTTACTATTCTTTAATGTTATTATACTGATAACCTCTGCTGGAGCGCTATTGCAAATCGTTGTATAATATTTCATAGACTCAATACTGCTTAACATCTTAGTGTCTTGACATGCAATCCAACCAACTCTTAAACCAGCCATGCCAAATGCTTTACTCATTACACCAAGTGAAACTGCTCTATGATATATTTCTGCAGCTGGTGGTGCCCATAGTTTATCAGGCATACCAAGCAATCTATAAACCTCATCGGAAAAGAGCCATATACCATGTGGTTCAAGTAGAGACACCAGATCTTTCAATTCATCTTGAGTGATCACTTGACCAGTTGGATTGTGAGGGAAGTTGATCACAACACATTTTGTGTTTTGTCTTATCGCATTTTTAATAGCATTCAAATCAATGCGCCATCCTTCTTTTTCTTGTAGCTCAACATGGGTAATACTACATCCTTTAAGTCTGGGAATTTCATCTAGTGATTGATAACAAGGCGTGAGCACGATCACATGATCACTTGAGTCACAAAGTGCATAGAGAGTGCAAAATATTCCTTCCTCAGCACCAGCAAAACACAATATGTTGTCACCATGCAGGGTTGGGTATAATTTTTGTGCTATCTGTTCTCTTAAAAGTGGGGCTCCTCTTGCCTCAGTATAACCTAGCTGCATGTTTTGCCACATGTGAGCATCTGAGGTGTCAGCCATGCTGATGATCTCTTGCATCATGAAGCTTTCAGTATCAGAACAACATAGCAAGTATGGAGCAGTAAACTCATATTGTGCTAAATACTTCTCTAATTTGAACATTCTTGGTAACATGTTGTGTTGCATATATTATGCTCATTATATTGTATTGATAATGTAGCTGCTCTTACTACTATGAAGAACATTGGATAGCAGATGCCATCCAATTACTTTAAGATCATCTTACTTCAATGACTGCCTGTAGTGCACCCGCTTGTTGTATTGTTTTTAATATTGCTATTAAATCCTTCGGTTGCACACCAAGTGTGTTGAGTCCCTGGACAAGATCACTCAGTGTTGCATTCGATTCCAAGCTTGCCATTTTTGTGCCAGGTATGCTCTGATCCGCTTGTTCATCACCCAAGAACAATTGCAATTTTTCCTTGTCAGAAACTTTTAATATGAGTCCACCCTGTGCAACTGCAACATTATTAATTTTCACATTTTCACCTATTACAACTGTACCTGTCGCTTCATCTATTACGACCTTTGCTACAGTATCAGGATCAATACTCAAGCTTTCCATTTCAGCAAGTAAATCAACAACATTTGTTTTATACTGTAATGGTATGTTCATTATGACTGTACCAGGATCTTGAGCACGAGCAAAATCATCTCTCAGCTGTGCATTTATTGCTGTTGCAACGGCTCTAGCAGTAGTGATATCAGGATTTTTAAGTGCAAGCCTAATCTCATTCAAAGAATTAAGATCAAATCCGACACTTTTTTCAACTATTCCACCATTCGAAATATATCCTGATGTTGGAGTTGGTTTACTTTTTGTCTGATCAAAAGTAGCAGGTGTACCAATGCTGACTTGTCCCTGCCCTATTGCATATACTTCCCCATCTGCACCAACAAGTGGTGTTGCTAGCAAGCTGCCACCTTTTAAGCTTTTAGCATCACCCATTGCACTCACCTGAACAGAAATCATATTTCCTGGATGTGCAAATGGAGGGAGATTTGCTGTAACCATAACAGCTGCAACATTTCTAGTATTCAAGTTAGGCATGTTTGTTGTTGTAACACCCATTCTATTGAGATGATTTATAAGACTATTTTGTGTGAAACCTGAATTTTTTAAATTATCACCAGTACCATTCAATCCTACTACCAACCCATATCCAACTAACATGTTTTCCCTGACACCTTCAAAATAGACTATATCTTTTATTCTAACATAGGCATTTGTGTCATATGGTTGTATTGCTACTAGTAGTCCAATTATAAATATACCAATTTGCCTTGTTATGTTTATGTAAACGCTGTTGAGCATAACCTGAAGAGTTCTAATTCAGTTGTTCCCTTTGTGTTGTTTAATGTAGCATGATTTGAATAACTATACCATGTAAAAGACAGTGGCACTAGAATGATAAGAAAATTTGAACTAGCAAGATGAAATACATACAAATTGTAGCAAAAGTTGTACCAAATAGTAGCTTTGAAAGAATAAACAATATATCATTCGATATGGAAGGAAAGCTACATCTATCAGTTCGTGTTACAGCAACCCCTGAAAATAATAAGGCTAACAAAGCAGTAATAGCACTGCTTGCAAAATGGTTATGTATCAGCAAATCATCAATAGAGATAACACATGGTAATACTAACCGTAATAAATTATTGGTTGTACATGGTCTTGATAAGGATGACATTGTTACGCTGATTAACAGCCAAAAATCAATTGTTTCATAATATAATCCACCTCGGTGTTAATATCATTGCAATATTGAGTAGAAATTTTTTAAATTTATTGCTGTCCAACAACGTTTAGTTGTTTACAGGTGACTGCTTTCAATGTAAATTCAAACATTGAGTTGTATAAGAACAAAATAAATCATGGTAATAAACAATGCAGGATAATAATGAAATGCTGAGGAATAAAAATGAAGAGCTTGAACAAAAGGGAAATGTTGATGATTGGATTAATACAAACAAAAACTCATTAAATGCAGCTTTCGCAAATGAGGTTTTTGACTTTTTTGCCAATGCAAAAGAAGGAGATTCACAAATTCAAAACATTGAAGAGTTTGTTGGAGTACTTGTAGAAAAAGATGTTGCAATTGATGAGCTGCTCGATAAACATGGTGAAAAGATCATTGGATGGCAAAAAGCTGCAGATCAAATAAGCTTATACGAAGCATTGCTTGAACAATATGTGAAGATTGATGATAATAATATCTCATCCGATGAGAGGAAGCGGAAGTGTACTGCGCTGGATAATGCATTTACAAAACACAAAACTGTGTTGCAACAGATTTGTGGAGGAGAAAGTGCTGGAGATGATATGGACAAAGTAAAACCATTTTCTATTGAGTTAGTTGATGCGTTAGTTGATTCTATCAAAAATATGAGAACTAATAGCATGGATGTTATGTTGAGGCCTGAACAAATACCCTATTCTTATGATTCATATAAAAAATATTTGGAATTCTCACAAAGCTTCTATGAAAGCATCAAGAGAGATAATGATTCGAAAATCACTGATGCATGCATGATAATTATGAAGAATTTACTCACTACGGCACATAAATTCATTAAATGTAATCTTGAAGTGAAATCCATTGGTGATCACAGAAATGATGCATTAATTAAAAGCAATGAAGATAGTATCAATGAAATACAGGAAATTGCAAAATTATATAGTGCAAAGTTATTAAGTGTTGAAGTAATATTACAAGATAACATACCAGCATCTATTTTTGGAGATAAATTACCTGAAAAGGTATTGAAGGAAATCTGTAGTTCTGGTCGCTTGATGAGATTATTTGTAAAACATTTCATTAGTCAATTACATGATGAGCAAGGCAAGATACAAGGCAGTGCTGTAAAGGCTGCTAATGGTTATGGAAATTATAATGCAATGCGAAGATTTCTAGCAGTTTGTAGTGCTGAGAATATCGAGTATATTGCTATAATTGCTGCAGAAGTAGAGAAATATATGCCTAATTTAAAAACTGGCTTCATAGCAAAATCTGGTGAAACGCTAAGTGTGGTAGGTAGATTCATCAGTGATAGTGTTTTCTTCCCAATCATTGATTTTCTAGCGTTGGTGTTTGAATACATTGGTACAGGTATGAAATGGGCGGTCGTAGCACCATATGATTATGCAAGAGAGAAACTTGGTGGTGCTCACATTGAAAGGGATTATAATGTTTATAGAAGTAAGCATGTAGAAGAATTCTGTAATGAGTTCATGTCTGCAATGCATGGTAAGGTGATGCGGGATGATATAGGTGGATACACACAAGATCAACCGCCACAAGAGCAGTTAAATGATGCAATTGTTACTTTGCTATATGATTATAAATATAGCGGTAAAGTGGATGATACTATTGAGTGTTTCCAAGCTAAGCTAGATGCTATTAAATGTGATGAAAACAATGAGGGGTTAAAAAACAACATCACTGAGTTAAAAGGCATTGTGGAAAACCGAGATTTGGCTGATAATCAAAAATTAAAACAACTTGTGAAGGCAGCAAAAGAGATCCTTGAAGGTAAGGAAATGAGCAACAGAATAGAAAAATGCCTCCCAACTTGGTTGACTAGATGTTCAAAATGGGAGATTTATGTGTTGTTGCTGATAATAAATGTAATAATCCCCAGGCAATGCCCATGTAGTATCATCATTAGCATAAAGGGATTGTTATTTCCTAATTGGTAGTTAGTAGTGTTTTTTTAGCTACCACTACTGGAATTGCCAATAATATCCACCATTGTGCCGTTATAGCAGCTGCAACTACTGCTAATGCAGCAAAATATTTTGACTTCCCACTCCATAGGGTCTTAAAATATGCTGATACTGTCATCTGTAACTGTTACTTCTTACCATTCCTCTAAATCCACCTTCTTCATTCACTACCATTTTTTCCTGTTTGTTCTGTTGTACTTGTCTTCCCAATTCACTCAACATACCCTTTATTTCATTATTATCCTGCAACATTCTATCAAGACTTCGATTCATTGCAGCTGTATCCTGTTTCATTGCAGCTGTATCCTGTTTCATTGCAGCTGTATCCTGTTTCATTGCAGCTGTATCTTGTTTCATTGCAGCTGTATCTTGTTTTATTCCATCAAGAGTTTGCCCCATACTATTAAGCTCACCAGCTATGCGTTGTTGTCCTTCTATCACTGCTGGCATCTGTTCTGCTACTCTTTGAAAGGCTGCTGTCATCTGCTGTTGTTCAAATAACATCCTTGTTGTAGCATTATTAATAAATGCACTAAGTCCATATATAGCAATCATATCATACGTTATAATACCATCTTTTATTGCTTTATTTATTCTCTCTACTGGATCAGTGATATTACAAGCAACTATTTTCTGCTGTTTTTCATTTGGCAATGCATTGAATAATGCTTCTGCCTGTGCTATTGCTGTTTCTTCATTTTCATATGCTTCTAAATCCCTTTCAAATTGTTTTACTCCACCTTTTTGATTATTTGTTTGCATAGTTTTTTCCTTTTTTATGTGATCATATGTTTTTTTAGCTACCATTACTGGAATTGCCAATAATATCCACCATTGTGCCGTTATAGCAGCTGCAACTACTGCTAATGCAGCAAAATATTTTGACTTCCCACTCCATAGGGTTTTAAAATATGCTGATACTGTCATTGGTTCTTCCTTTTTTGATTTCTTTTAAAACTGTTTTTAGTATTGATTTCATTTCTTGATTATTCTTATCAATGTTATCAACTTTTTGTTGCAGCACTTGATTATCCTTCTTGAGATCTTGATTATCCTTCTTGAGATCTTGATTGTCCTTCTTGAGATCTTGATTATCCCTCTTGAGATCTTGATTATCCCTCTTGAGCCCATTTATTTCATTGCTCATTTCATCAATTTTTGTAGTGAGATACTTATTTGACTCAATTAGTTCACCAAAATCACGACATAATATCTTCACACTGCTTTTCATTTCAGAGAAGTTCTCTGCCACCTTGAGGAGCTTATCATGTATGCCTCCTAGTCTTTTTAAAATTGTATCACTTACAATCAGTTCATTTTTTAACTTCTGAATAACACCATAACCAAACCAATTTTTAATACCTTCAATCATACCCACACGCCCTACATCCACTTTCATGTCATCCAATTCTTTTTGCATCCGTTGCATTTCAGCGTTCATATCATCACGCTCTTGCTGAGTGATAGCTTCACTCTGTGCTAGGAGTTCTTGTACTTTTGCCAAATGCTCTTTGAATTCAGATACTCTTATTGCAGTACTTTCTTGCATATTTATATTATAATGTGTTAGGATTTCGATATACAATACTAGATATAAAACATTACTAATGAAATAGCAATAGCAATTTTATCGAATAGATAAATAACAACTATAGAGTGATGCTGATACAGCGTTGCTACTTTGGAGTTAGTTAAAGACCATAACTTTTAACCAGACTACCACACAACATATACCAACCATCAATTAGCACAAAGAATATCAGTTTGAATGGTAATGAAATCATAACTGGTGGTAGCATCATCATACCCATACTCATTAGTACTGATGACACAACAAGATCTATCACTATGAATGGTAGAAATATCAAAAAACCTATTTCGAAGGCTTTACGTAGTTCACTTATCATGAATGCTGGTATGAGAACATAAATAGGAGTATCTTCTTTTACCACATCATCGTTGGTTTTAGCCATACTACGAAATAGACCAAGTTCTTTATCTGCTACATTATCTAACATAAAGTCCTTGATTGGTTTCTGCATGTTTTCCCATGCCATCTCATTTGTTATTTGATCTTCAATTAGTGGTCCTAAAGCATTTTGATATATATCTTGCAATGGTTTTTCCATAATGAAAAATGTCAGAAATAATGCAAGACTTATTAGCACTGCATTGGGCGGAGTTTGTTGTAGTCCCAATGCATTCCTTAATATTGATAGAACGACAACAATTTTTGTGAATGAAGTGACCATTATTAATATTGATGGTGCAATACTCAATATTGTAATGATACCTATCATCTGTATTATCTTAGAGCTAAAACCTCCTGCGCCTTCAACACCATCATCTGTAAGACTGAGTGTTAGATCCTTTGCATATGTTACATTACATGATGGTGTTAGTGATACAGATATTATGATTGATATCACAAACAACAATCTAAATAATAGCAATTTGTCTTTCACAAGAATAATTCTATTCATACTCTATATAAATATTGTGTAGTATAACTGCACACATCGCATGGACAATACTTTTGCACAGCATATTACCATTCACAATCCTATTTGTCATGCATATTACATATATCGAAGAATACCAAATCTTCACGATCTACTATACGATTACTATGTTATTGCGTAACGCAATACGGCATTGAAGCAATGGAATGGAGGGCTGTTTAAATAGCGTAAAATAATAAAGAAGTGATATATATGTCAAGTGCTATTAATTCTTCAGATTATATCCATTCTCAATGCCAAAAAGTTGTGAATCCTATATGTGGCGAGAAGAGATTTGTGCTCTAATTTCAGCTGCTTTCCCATAAAAATCAAAGTCCATCCTTTATCATTTGTACAACTATTATCACAATACTTTTCTAAAAAGATATCGAATATGCGATTTGATTTCTATCATCATAACTTACCAAACTTTTCCACTAACCAAGCTTGTAACATCGAGTATCTTTTTTCACATCTATTGCTCTTAACTGCCATTGCAACAGCTTTTTTTTGTCCTATCATAATTAACTTTTTCTTCGCCCTTGTGATGCCTGTATATAAAAGATTTTTATTCAACATGATGAAATGCTGTGTCATAATTGGCATTATAACAGTATGATACTCTGAACCTTGAGATTTATGTATTGTGATTGCGTAGGCAAGTGAGATTTGGTCTAATTCACTCATCTCATAGGTTACTTCATTATCATCGAAATCAATTACCAACTCTCCTTCCTCGTTATCGATCTTAGTAATAAAGCCAATATCACCATTGAAAACTCCTTTGTTATAGTTATTTTCCGTCTGTATAACCTTATCACCAACATAGTATTTTGAACCAAAGTGCTCAACGCAGTTGTTTTTATTTTCGTTTAGTAATTCCTGTAGTATTGGGTTAATAGCTTTTACACCAAGAGATCCTCTTTGCATTGGTGTTAGAACCTGTACACTCATATCCATAGTTTGTGATTTAACAATATGTTTGAGTTTTGCTATAGCTGTTATATCATCGTCTACTGCGATGAATTCAAAATCGCTCTTCTTGGCATCTGCTGGCTGTATGCTCTCATCAACACCCAAGTGTGGTATTTTACCATTGTTCACCATATGAGCATTAGTGATGATTTTGCTATATGCAGCTTGTCTAAACACATGACTTAATCGAACTGTTGGTATAACATTAGAATTTATAATATCACTCAACACCTGTCCAGGTCCTATTGATGGTAGTTGGTCAACATCACCTACTATGATAAGTGTTGTCATTGGTGATAATGCCTTCAAAATAGCATTCATTAATTGTATATCTACCATTGATGCTTCATCTAAAATCAACATATCGCATTTTAGGTAATTGTTTTCATTGTATTTGAAACCACCTTGTACTGGATCAAATTCAAGCATCCTGTGCACCGTTGATGCAAATGCTCCACTGCTTTCTGATATTCGTTTTGCTGCCCTACCAGTTGGTGCTGCTAATTTGATCTTTATATATCCAAGCTTTTGCTGTAGTATTTTTACAATCCTGAGTATAGCTCTAATAAGTGTAGTTTTACCAGTACCAGGTCCACCGGTCACAACCAAAAGCTTATTATGTTGCAGCATTCTAATTGCTTCCTTTTGTAGGTCTGCAAGATCAATAGCATATTGTTTTTTAAGCTCATCTAGAGCATCTTCCAGTACTATGTCGGTAAAAATTGGCGTGCTAGTGTATGACATACTCGATAGTTTTTCTGCTATATTCCTCTCTATATAAAAAAATGGAGTGAAAAAAATGAGTGGATTAATTTGTCTAAATGCATCAATACCGAAGTTGTCTAGTAATTCAGCAGAAAATGGTTCATTACAAAATAATATACTATCACTTCTTTCCTTTGCTTTTATGGATATACACCTAAACATTTCATCACGCATTGCAATCAACCTTTTAGAAAGCATTGCTTCTTGTATTGCCTTTTCTATAAGATGTTTTTCTACCTTGAGAAAATCTTGTGCTTTTTCCACAAGAACACTTAATGGCAGAGCGCATGAGCCATATGTTGTTGCAGTCAGTAGTACATGCTCCATGCCAGCATTAATACGCTTTTGATCATCATGTGGAATACCCAAGTTCATTGCAATTTTATCGGCTGAAAGAAAACCCACTCCTCTTATATCACGTGCCATCCTATATGGATCCTCTCGCAGTATATTGATTGCTACATCACCATAATAATTATATATTTTCATTGCGAAGTTAACCGTCACACCATGTGATTGTAGAAAGAGCATCATCTCACGAATTCGCACCCCATCCTGCCAGTGCTTGGATATTTTTTCCGCTCTTGCAAGGTTGATGCCTCTTATTTTTGTTAATTCTTGTGGAGTTGTTTCTATTACTTCCATCGCCCTTTCACCGAAAGCTTCAACTATACGTTTTGCAAAACCAGGTCCTATCCCTCTTATCGCACCAGAGCCAAGGTATTTTTGTATACCTATTAGGCTTTTCGGTAACATCAATTGAACGTGCTGAGCATTGAATTGCATACCATATTTCATGTTATTTTGCCAAAAACCAGTAGCATTAATCACTTCTCCAACATTGAGATTTATTGGTGTATTACCAGTTATTGCTGCGATTTGCTTGTGTCCTTGTATCCTTGCTTTACATACAAAGAAACCATTTTCTATATTTCTATAAGTGATGACTTCGATTATGCCAGTAATTGTTGTTGTTACCATGCAAAACTTTTTGATTAACGTTAATCTAAAACATCAAAAACACTATTACTCTTTTTACCTGATATTACTTTTTTCTTATCTACTTCTTTGTGAGATTTTACACTTTTTGTAACTTTTTCTTTTTTATAACTAAACGCGTCATCATCATTCACAATATCCCATATTTTTTTTCCACTTGCTTTTTGCTCATTTTTATTTGAAGACTTTTTCTCTAACTGATGTTGAGGTTTTTTTTGATTATGTGTAGTAGTGGTAGCATTTTTTTCTTGCTCTACTTTTTTCACAGTATCCTGCTGTTTATCTTTTACTATCTTTACTATTTCATCCTGAATCATTTTATTTTGCAACGGTATGTTTTTATCATGCATTGTAATAATATCTTCTTCATTCATTCTAGCCACACCACTATAATATATACTTAAATCTCTCCTTGTTTCTTTCTCATCGAGAATATCAACTTGTGTAACAGTGCATCTTTGTTGTAAGAAGAGAGGTAGGTCATTAAATTGCACAACTTTTACGACATTATTGTAGGCTGTTACTGTTGTCCAACTTGTGAAAAATAATCCAAAAATCAATGTAAGGTAGTTCAGAATTCGCATCTATAGGTTGTTGGTTGACTTAACATTGATAGGTTGTTTCTAACAGTTATATGAAGAAATGACAACATGATACATCTAACCAAATAATGTCAAAATTTACCTTGTTAAAATCTACTTCATGAAGTAGCTTTGAAAGCATATCAACTAGCAAATTCTATGTGGTATTAGAGTCATATGAATAGGAAAAGTGAAGCATATATTAGTAATTTGGCATCGGGTTATGCTATAACGATTAATTATCAGAATTGATAGTTTGTATCAATGAAATCAATCAATGGCAAAAATGACATCATATCCAAAGCGTTTTTTCAATGCACACTTATGCGAAGTAGATCAAGAAGTATCTGAAATTATAAAGTTGGAGCTCGGAAGGCAACAAAACTGTGTTGAGTTGATAGCATCAGAGAATATCGTAAGTAGAGCTGTATTGGAAGCACAGGGATCAGTCTTAACAAATAAATATGCCGAAGGCTATCCAGGAAAGAGATATTATGGAGGTTGTGAACATGTTGATGCAGTAGAGATACTTGCTATGGAGCGTGCTAAAAAACTGTTTAAATGCAATTATGTAAATGTTCAACCACATTCAGGATCACAAGCTAATCAAACAGTGTTCCTCGCACTGCTACAACCACATGATACAATTCTTAGCCTATCACTTGACTGTGGTGGTCACTTGACACACGGTAGCAAAGTGAACATGTCAGGCAAATGGTTTGAGGCAATTCACTATAATCTCCACAAAGAAGATGATCTGATAGATTATGACAACGTTATGGAGTTAGCACAACAACATCATCCGAAGATAATCATTGCTGGATGTTCTGCATATCCGCAACAGATAGATTTTACGAAATTTAGGGCAATTGCAGATGCGACTGGTGCATATTTAATGGTTGATATGGCACACTTTGCCGGACTTGTTGCAACTGGTATGTTTAATGATCCCATACCACATGCTCATGTTGTGACAACTACAACACATAAAACTCTACGTGGACCACGTGGTGGTATGATACTGTGCAATGATGAGCTCATCGCAAGTAAAATAAATTCAGCTCTATTTCCCGGATTACAGGGGGGGGCATTAATGCATGCTATAGCAGCAAAAGCTGTTGCCTTTCATGAAGCATTGCAACCACAATACTATGAATATATAAAATCAGTTGTCGATAATGCACAAGCTCTTGCTAAAACTATACAGCAAAGAAACTATAAATTAGTCTCAAATGGTACTGCTTCACACCTAATTCTAATTGACTTACGTCCTCATAAACTTCATGGTAATGTTGCAGAAAAGACATTGGAACAAGCAGGCATCACATGTAATAAAAACAGTGTGCCATTTGATGACGCTAAGCCATGGATTACATCAGGTATAAGGATAGGCACTCCAGCATGCACAACACGTGGTTTCAGCACAGATGAGTTCACTTTGATTGGAAACTATATTGCAGATGTACTTGATATGTTAGTTGATGATCACACATATGATGATGTCAGTTTGAACAACATTCATAGGCATATACTAGAACTCTGCAAGCAATTCCCTATATATCAGTAGGTGATTGCTATACATATTTTTTATTTTAAATCGATCATTATTCCCTATAAATGTGGTATGTAATTTCACGCGGTATAATCGTGAGGGAACAGGGACTTTACTGATGAAAATGAGATCAACAGTTGGTTAACGATGAAGGTATAAAAAAACAAATACAACGCAGTATAATAAATGCAAAAAGTAGGAGTCTATCTGAAAAGCTTGAGTTATTCATATTATGTGTGAAATCATTACAAGGTGAACACATGGTAGCACTTCATGCAAATTAAAATTAATTCTTAGTTTTTCTTTGTTTGTTTATCTGTTTTGCTCTGGCTACACTAAGTTCATTGTCCATGACATCATCTATTATAACACTACCAGCACCAATAATTGCAGAATTACCTATATGTACTGGTGCTATAAGTGAGGTGTTTGCACCTATCAATGTATTATTACCAACTACAGAATTATGTTTTTGGATTCCATCATAGTTACAAAATATTGTACCAGCACCAATGTTTGTATTTTGCCCTATGCTTGCATCTCCTATATATGATAGATGAGAGGCTTTAACATCCGACTCTAGAGCAGCATTTTTTAACTCAACAAAATTTCCTATCTTACAGTTATCACCTATTGATGTGTTGCTTCTTATTCTTGCAAATGGCCCAACAACCACTTCGTTGCCAATACTCACACCTTCAATGTCACAAAACGAGCGCACTTCCACTCTTTTTCCTATATTAACATTTCTACCAAATCTCACATATGGATACACTATTGTATCAGAACATATTTGAGTATCAGCAGCAAAGAAAACAGTTTCAGGCGCCAATAATGTTACTCCATTCTGCATCATTTGCTTTCTAAATCTATTCTGCATCAACGCTTCAGCACAGACTAATTCCTCTCTACTATTCACACCCAATGCCTCACTCTCATCCACTAATATGTAGTTTGCAATCGATTTTATAGCAGCATATGCAAATAAATCAGTTATATATATTTCTCTACCATTTTGTGCGCCAACAACAGTACACTTCTCATTTAGGAATTCATTCAGTATATTATAGTCTGCAATCAACATTCCAGCATTGCATAGAGAACCAACATTTTCATTCTGTATGGCGATATCATTAGCTTCGATAATGCCGATTAAATTATCATTTATATCAAATTGCAATCTACCATACTTACCATTACCATGATGTTCAAATGCTGTACCAATTACACCTGTTTGTTGTATAGAAAATCGCTGTACAAGTCTAGCTAACGTATCATCTGTGAACAACGGCGTATCACCATACATTACAAGCACTGCATCAGATTTAGATGTACAAGTGTTACATAATCCTATCCACGCAGCGTGCCCAGTACCTAGACGCTCTTGTTGTACGATAGTCTTAATATTACAACGATCAGTATATGTGGCAAGCATCATGTTGAATTCACTATGTCTTTCTAGATTCTCACTCACCACTATGATCACATCACTAATTTTCACATTTGATTTTGCAAGAGAAAGAGCAGAATGCATAACATGTTCAAGCATTGAAAATTCTGCTATTTTATGAAGAACCTTTGGGATATCAGAACACATTCTAGTACCATGTCCTGCAGCAAGTATTACTATTGATATTTTCATATGCCAAATCTACTTATAAATTTTTCCTTCAAAACATCATCTACCAATCTCATATCAACATTGTGTCCTAATAAGCGCTGCATCGATATAACTCCTCTCATTTGATCGTTTATCCCACAAGGAATTATAGCATTGAAATATCTCATGTCAGTGTTGACATTTAAGGCAACACCATGAAAGCATACCCATTTCCTCACTTTCATACCGATTGCTGCTATCTTATTTTGTCTTTGATTAGCTTGCACCCAAACACCAGGATATTGTGGGTCTTTGAAAGCTCTAATACCAAATTCTAACAGTACATCAATAAGCAACTCATGTATGTCATTGATGAAAACCTTCATATCAGGAGTACTAGTATCATATAACTTTTTCAGATCCATCATCATATAAATAATTCTTTGTCCCAGACCATGAAACGTAATCTTCCCCCCTCTATCAGTGATAACAACTGGTATAATATGAGCTTTGCTGTCTGCTACAACTTCAATGTGATTTGTTGTGATTTGCATTGTAGAACCAGCAGTATATACTGCATCGTGCTCAAGAAACCATACTGTGTTCTCAGCATTGCCCGCAATGATGTCATTCACTATACTATTCATCATTTGTATGCCAATACCATATGGTATTGAATGTTGTGTCGCAATGAAGTTGATGCTCATTAAATGCCAGTTGAACCAAATCCGTTTGTGTTTCGTACTGTAGCATCAAGATCATCTACCATATTCCATGAAACGGTTGAAAATTGTCCTACGATCATTTGTGCTATCCTCATCCCCCTCTCTATTATATACTTATTTTCACTAAGGTTTATTAGAGGTACAAATATCTCACCTCGATAATCTGCATCAATTGTTCCAGGTGAGTTGATAACAGAAATGCCATGTTTGTACGCTAGCCCTGATCTCGAACGCACTTGTGCCTCATATCCTTCAGTAAGAGCTATTGCTATGCCAGTCGGCACCAAAAGACGTTTCATTGGTTCTATCATCACAGGCTTCCCCACTGCTGCTAATAGATCCATACCAGCACTATGCAATGTCGCATAAGATGGTAATGGCAGATCACCTGCGTGTTGTAATTTTTTGATCTTTACTTGTAGTGTTTTTAAGATATTTGTCATATGGTATATTGCGAATTCGTATTTTTTACAAAACAATTAATATATAGTAAACAACAATTAATAACAAATTAAGTGTGATTTGCAACAATACTACTGATGCAAGATAAGTAATACTACAAATGAATATAAAAAAACAAATATGCATATTCTGCGGAGCGAGAGATGGCACAGGTGAAAAATACAAAGATGTAGCACGAAGATGTGGAACACTCCTAGGTCAAAACAACTGTGATATGGTATATGGTGGCAGTTCGCGTGGGCTGATGGGCATTACTGCAAAAGCTGCAAAGAAAAATGGTGCTAGAGTAATTGGTATATTCCCAACACCATTAGCACCTTCAGACCAGTTGCTACATTTGCAAGACAATGGTGTGATGATGACAGAAACATGTGGTACACACAATGCAAAAAAATTTATAAATACAAATGACTCTGACTGCTTATTGTCAGCAGCGAAAAAATATGAAGTATTGAATACAGAAATGCATGAGACGATATTTGTAAATAATATGTTTGAGAGGAAAGAAAAAATGTTTAATATGTCAGACATCTTCATCACACTGCCAGGTGGCCTTGGGTCAATTGATGAGTTTTTTGAAGTGTTCACTACAAAGAATTTAGGATGGCATGACAAGGAAATAATTCTTATAAATACTGATGGTTATTGGAATGATGTAATACAAATGATGAAGAAAATGATATCAGAAGAATTTGCATCAGAAGGTTGCATGCAGCTATTTTCAACATTCAACACTCCAGAGTTAGCATTTGAGTATATAAGTAAATTGAATAGAGGTGACTCTTAACTTATTGATGGTGTACCACAGATCAATGATCCACAGCCAATGGTTCAAAATTACATATTCCTTTAAGCTGTGTTATCAGTAATTGAGTTTTATACAATGCGATGCTTTTGTATATAATTCTCTAAAAGTCTAACTCCAAAACCTGTAGCACCCTTCAGCCCACAAGATAACTCACCATTTGTTGTCCATGTAACACCAGCTATATCCAAATGTGCCCAAACCGTTTTTTCTTGTATGAACCTTTGAAGGAATTGAGCCGCAGTTATTGCTCCACCACCTGAAACTTTACCAGTATTTCTTATGTCAGCAATTTCAGAATTGATACGACCATCATAGTGATCACTGAGTGGCAATCTCCAAAGCAGTTCTCCCACCTCTTCTCCTGCAATTCTAAGTTTTTCAGCAATGTCATTATTATTTGAGAATAGACCAGCATATTCATCACCTAATGCAATAACGATCGCTCCAGTCAAGGTTGCCAAATCAATTATTGCATCACATTTATATTCTTCCTGTGCATACCACAATACATCTGCTAAAACCATCCGGCCTTCAGCATCTGTGTTGTCAACTTCTATTGTTTGTCCTGACATTGATTTCACAACATCACCTGGTCTTTGCGCATCACCAGAAACCATATTTTCCGCAAGTCCTAGCAACCCAATAACGTTGGTTTTAACCTTCTGCTCAGCAAGTGTTTTCATCAATCCTGTCACAACAGCTGCACCTCCCATATCATATTTCATATCTGTGATATGTGCAGTTGATTTTAGATTAATACCACCTGAATCAAATGTCACACCCTTGCCGACCACAGCAAGTGGTGCAGCATCCTTGCCACGCTGACTACCCCACCATTCTATTGCTACTAATCTAGGCTTGTTTGTACTACCCTGTCCTACAGCCATCAACGATCCCATGCCTAATACCATCATTTCCTCTGGTAGTAGCGCTCTTACATTCAACCCTAATTGCGTCATCTCCTGACATCTCTTTGCAAAACTATCAGGATATATTACATTACCTGGTTCTGATACAAGATCTCTTGTCATCATAACGCCATCTGCAACATTGCTGTAGCGTTCAAACTTTCGTTCTGCCTTTTTATAGTTATCAGTGAGTATCTGAATTGACTTGAGTGTTAACTCATGGTGTGATTTCTTATCAACAAAATGTTTGGTAAATTTATAGTTTCGCAACTTTATTCCCTCAGCGATGTATGCTGCAACCACGTGGACATCTTCAGATCCATTGAAATGCAGATTATCCTCAATGTATATGTCGGCATGTTCAATCTTTGTTGAATTCAATTTTGTTGCGATGTGTGCACCAACGAGATTCATCCCTCTTCTTGAAAGGTTTTCTGGTTTACCAACGCCAGCCAACAGTAGTGTGGTGATTTCATAAGGATTTTGTATTGCAACAACTGATATGTCTCCAATTTTTCCTTTAAAGGACTTATCAGTTCCAAGAAATTTTGTGATAATCTGATCATGTGTTTTACTGAAATTATCTAATATCTGAGAAGGTATCATATTGTCACATATTAGAAATACAGCTACTTTGCTTTTTATATCTGTTGGAAGATTTTGGAATTGTACTTGCATTTTCACATAATGAATTATTGTTGTTGACAATCTAAAAACTGAGTTAATAGGTTCATGTTTAATTGTTTTTATCATGTATTTAGTGATTTGTACAACACTTGCAGTTTGTATTTATTAGAATAATATATACAAACCACTTAACTTAAGTGTATGCCATACTTCCTAGACGAAACCACAGAACATCTATGGTACTTGATTATATTGATATGTTGCTACCTATGTTCTTATCACGCTGTGTACTGATAAACTCAGCATGTGTCATGATGTCTTTATCAACATCTTTATCTCTTAAAATTGTGTAAACTGATCCAATCTTCTTCTTTAGGATTTTTTTATTCATCTTTGCGTTTTCATTTATTTGTTGTATGTCTTGTGTGCTGAAATATCGACATATCTCCTTGAGATACTCATTACATACCTTCTCAACATTATCGGACCACCGCTTTATTTCACTGGTAATATGTTCTAGTTCCTTAGCCATATCAGTCTCTTGTTGAGGATTGAAATACGGTATATATGGTAGCTTCTTTTTGATTCTACCTTTGATTGATAGTTGCCCTTGACTTGCAGCATTATTTTTCTTCATATCACCAATACTTTGAAATAGAGATTTGATATCATCACTTTGCATACCACAAGCTCCTAACATCATGCAAACCTTCTTGCCAAAGTTCTTAGCCAACTCTTGGATCTGTTGAATTTCCTCGCACTTAATATTACCCTCCATTAAGTCCTTAAGCATTGTGTCCTGTGCTTGCAAATCATTACGATTATTTTCAATGAACTTTATAACTTTCATACGGATTGCCTTATCTTGCTCCATATCACATCCTGATTTTATACTTGTAATTGTTCCGATGTACTTAATCATCACTGCATTTATTTTATCATCGAAACTTTTATTCATACTCTTCAACACTTCTATGGTACTCTTCTCTTTGCGCTTCGTACAAGAAAAAATCGACTTTTTTCTACCACTTTCATTACCTGAAGCTGTAGTAGAAGCTAATTCTTTGGCTGGAGATAAAAATACTATATCTTTTGTTTTCCCTTGTGGACTAGCACCTTGCACTATTGGTATTTCATTCTCGTTAGCTAACTTCTCTGTACCTTCAAAAGGATTGCCATAATCAATACTATGTCGCATGTTTGGTCCTTGTTGATTTTCATCAATATCATCTTTCTTTTCTTCTTCTAAGACCTCTTCTTGTTGTTCAATAAGTCCACTAGAATTAAAGTTACCTTGTGTATTTTGCATTGTTGTATCCAGATTTATTTAATATGGTATTTCATAATATAAGTTACAAAAGAACCAATGTAACTAATATTACTAACAGAATGATGCTAGCTTACGCTCAAAACACTTGTCAATTGATACTTTTGCATATGAAGGTATGTAATTTTTGATATAGTATACCTATGCACTTAAAATGCTAAAACCACTCGAAAAAGTACAATATAATGTCTATTTTTTTTCTTTTAATAAAGGTAATAAAGGCCCTGCATATAATTGCAGTCATATGTTGGATGGCAGCACTTTTATATTTACCAAGGTTATTTGTATATCATGCAACAAAATCACCATCAAAGCAGGCTGATGCATATGCAACATTTTGCACTATGGAAAGGCGTTTGATAAATATCATTATGCACCCATCGATGTTAATTACGTTGATATCTGGTGTGATTATGATATTAAGTGCCAAATGGTATATGTATTCCTTGTGGCTGCACATAAAAGTTCTACTTGTGATGATTATGGTATGCATACATTTCTATTTTATAAGTGTTCATAAAAGTTTTATGAAACAAAAAAACATTAGAAGCACAAAGTTCTTTAAAATTGTAAATGAAGTTCCATCAATACTGATGATAATCATTGTAATGTTAGTTGTTATAAAGCCATGGGATTAATAAATGCTATATAGGAAAAAAGATTAGTTATGAAACAATTCGCAGTTGCAGTAGTTTGTGGTGGACCATCTCTTGAGAGGGGAATATCGCTCAATTCAGCAAGATCACTAGTAGATCATTTGAATGATGATATTGAGATCATAGTGATCTATATCAATAAAAATCTTGAATATTTTTTAATATCAAAGTCACAGCTGTACTCAAATACTCCATTGGACTTTGATTTTAAGTTGACTATTGATGGAAGAAAGTTATCTGAAAACGAAGTGATTGATGAACTTGCAAAGGTAAAACTTGTGTTTCCTGCAATTCATGGTGCTTTTGGAGAGGATGGAAAACTGCAAAAAATGCTGGAAGATAATAACATACCATTTGTTGGTTCAGGTAGTGTTAGTTGTAGCAGAATGTTTAATAAAGACAGTGCAGCTAGAGTATTAAAACAAAATAACTTCCACACTATTAAATCATTTCTAGTCACTGCGGTTGAGTATAGAACAAATAAGTCATATATAGAGCACCAAATAAGGGAATTTCTATTAAACAACAGCAATAAGAGCATTGTAAAACCGAATGCTGGTGGTTCATCAATAGGTGTATTCATTGCTGATAGTGTTGATAAAGCCATTGCTTCGATGGAAACAATATTTTTAAAGGGGATTGATAATACTGTGATTATAGAGGAATTCTGTTTTGGCAAAGAGTTTACTGTGATTGTATTGCAAGACAAAATTGGAGAGCCAGTAGCATTGATACCATCACAAATTGTTATAACAACGCACGCATGCGTCGATGACCACGGAGTAATATTCGACTATAGAAGGAAGTATTTACCAACATCTAACACAAGGCATATTTGTCCACCAAATCTATCTGATGATATCGTTAGTGAAATCATGTTCGATGCAGAGAGGATATTTAAAATATTTGATATGAAGGATTTTGTCAGAATTGATGGTTGGGTGTTAAACGATGGTAGAATAGTATTTTCCGATCTCAACCCCATTAGTGGCATGGAACAGAATAGTTTTTTGTTCAAGCAGGGGGCACATGTTGGAATGACACATCATGATATACTTCAGCACATTTTGCAAAATGCTTGTAGAAGACATGGTATAACACTTCAATGCAATGATTGGCATAACAATAGACAAAGTGATTACTGCAAAAAAAATGTGTATGTAGTCTTTGGTGGTAAAACTGCTGAAAGACAAGTCTCAGTCATGAGTGGTGTTAATGTGTGGTTGAAACTCCTGAAGTCAAAGATATATAATCCAATCCCATGTTTTTTAGATGAAAATAGTGATGTATGGATTGTACCGTATGCATACAATCTCTTTCATACTGCAGAAGAAATATATGAAAATTGCATCACTGCTAATGATAGGATTGTGAGATTGCTACAATATAGTGACAAGATTCATAGTAAACTTTGTCACAAATATGTACAGAATAATTCACTACTACATATTACATGGTGTAAATTTCTAGAGAGAGTCAAATGTGATAATGCGTTTTTGTTTCTAGCGTTACATGGTGGAGATGGTGAAAATGGTACAATTCAGTCACAACTTGAAGTAATGGGAATAAAATACAATGGTTCAAACTCAGTTGTATCGAAGCTATGTATGGACAAATATGCTACTAGTTGTGTGCTGCAGGAGTATATTAGTGTATGTAGCAGTTCAGAAGCACTGCAATTAGCAAGTCATATTACTTTTCTACCAAAGATTCTGTGCAGAATTGCTGACAATGAGTTACAGATTACTAGTTCAATCTCTACCCGTAGTTGGGATGATATAAAGAATGCTTTAAACTGTAGTGAGGTTATCATCAAACCTTCTGCAGATGGTTGTTCTACTGGGATTGCTCGTTTGAGCTGTGAGAAGGATATTGAGATATATATAAGATACCTCACATCCAAACTAGAGTACATACCTACAGGTACTTTATCAAGACAGAGTAATATAATAGAGCTGCCACAATATAATATGCATGATACGTATATTCTCGAACCATATATTGAAACTGATAGGATAATTCTAGAAGAACAGCAATTGCATATTGAGAAAAAATATGGATGGATTGAAATGACAGTTGGTGTGTTAGAAAATAAAGACATATACCATTCATTTAATCCTAGTATTACTGTGTCAGAATATGGCCTCCTCACGTTAGAGGAAAAGTTTCAGGGAGGTACTGGTATAAATTTAACCCCACCACCATCAGTAATTGTATCAGAAACACAGCTACACATTATAAAGAAAACAATTGAATTAGTTGCTAAAATTCTTGGCATACAAAACTATGCTAGGATTGACATATTTTTCAACTGTATACACAAGCAAATCATCATCATAGAAGTGAATAGTTTACCAGCACTAACACCATCAACTGTTATTTTTCATCAGGCATTGGCTGAACAAAATTCAATGTATCCATTACAGTTTTTAGAAGCTATAATTGCAGAAGGATTAACATGATCTCTTTACATATTGTGTTTGTTATTGTAGGCTACAATGTAGTGTTATGTAGCTGGGTGTATTAAAAGAACTCACAACTTTTTGAATTTAACTAGTAATATGTCGAAAAAATCAAAGGGCTCTAAAAACAACATACAAAATCGTGGTAAAGGAGCTGAATTAAAGTCTTTCAATGGTAAGAATGTTATACCTATCATGTATGATGGAAGAGCATTAGAACATGGTCAATATGTTGCAGCAAAATATGTAGATGGTGGTATGCTTGTACGCGATACAAGCGGCAAACCAATTCCATATAGCAAAATGGTTAGTATTGTAGCAAACGCATAGGTTAAAATTATGACACAACTATCAGAGTATAGAAGAACTCTTATATTGGTTGTGTTGATGTCGTTAATTATCCTGATTGACCAGTGTTCAAAACACTTTGTTCTATCACATGTCGTATACAATGCATCTTATGTCATCGCTCCATTTTTATCTTTCACTCTTGTTTTCAACAAAGGCATAAGTTTTGGTATATTAAACAACCAAGGGCAGCAGCAATACATTTTAATATCAGTCGCTGTAATAGTTGTTATAATGCTATTACTTGTCACACGTAAAAATAAAAAGCTGTATGTTGCAGTTGCATGCATCATAAGTGGTACAATTGGCAATATCATCGATAGAATTTGCTATGGCGCTGTAGTAGATTTCATTGACCTCCATTTGTTAGACTACCATTTCCCAGTATTCAACATTGCCGACATATCAATATTTTGTGGGATAATGTTGGTATTATATGTTGAACATTTAAAGAAGCATCGGGGTTGATCTTCTGATATTTATTCAGACGCATACTCATCACTTTTTGATATATCGTGATAACGACTACTGTTATAAAAGTACATTGGCAAGCTGGTATACATCTATAATATTTACAGCTAATTGGTATTCATTATCTGTTTTTACCGCTAATTTACTAATATACGAGCAGGGTTTCTCCAAGCAGTACACATAGAATAATAACAACATGAAAGTGAATGGCTAATGCTTGAAAACTGATGTATCGATAGTGGAATATCATGAGACGGATGAATTTTTATGTTGCAATGTCTTTTCGACCAGTATATATTTTTGCTGAACCATACTGTTACATCAAGCGGGCGTAGCTCAGGGGTAGAGCACAACCTTGCCAAGGTTGGGGTCGAGGGTTCGAATCCCTTCACCCGCTCCATAAGGGGACATAGCTCAGTTGGTAGAGCATCTGCTTTGCAAGCAGAGGGTCATCGGTTCGAATCCGTTTGTCTCCACCAAAATCAACAATCGTAATCATATGAGGCTTTCTGCATATTTGAGGTATATCTTTAAAGAATACAAGGTATATTTTTTCTCATTGTTTAGTATAGCGATACTCGCATCAATTATGAATATTGCACTCAATTATAAAGTGAAGGAAATTATAGATGTAGTTGGAGTAAATGCTAGTGCTGATGTTAGTATATTACTTGCATTGTTTGTTACTTATAAATTTGGTATGCATGGTGTGTTTTTCATTCAGAGAATACTAGACATGAGATATAAACCAAAACTTCTGAATGAAGTCGTAACATACATGTACAAGCAAACTGTAGGACACTCTTTACATTGGTTTGACTCACATCTTGCTGGTGAGATTACAGGAAAGATATCTGATTTTCAACACCACATTATTAGTACTATGATTACTTGTTGCTTTAGTGCATTCAGAAACGTATTGATCATAGTTATTAGTATTATATATCTGTTAAATATAAGTATTTTACCTGTTGTTGTACTCTCCGTATTTGTGTTGGTGTACATAGCAGTATTAGGTCCACTTTTAAAGAAACAAATGCAGCTTCAAGAACAGTATATCAGTGCAAGACAGCAAGCATTAGGTGTGATAAATGATTCAATATCGAATGCCTTTGGTGTAAAGGTGATCGGTAGTATACTTAATGAATTCAAACTGAAATTGAGTCCACTAATATCAAATTGGAGTAACTGGGATAAAAAAACTCGCCAGTTTGATGCCTATTGGGTTGACAATGCTGATACGATATTATCGACAATTATGAATGCAGTGCAAATTTATTTGCTTGTATACCTCTATAGAACTGGTGAGATAACAGCTGGTGGATTCGCATTTGTTGCAATGATAACTCTGAAGATGCATACGGAGCTTGACCAATTACTAGAAAATCTTCTGTTCAATATCAATCCTGGCATAGCATCAATGAAAGCATCATTTGCATTCATAAATTCTGAGTATGATGTTGCTGACGCAGTTGATGCAGTGAAGCTAGAAGATGTAAAGGGAGAAATAAAATTTGTAAATGTGTGCTTCAGATATAGTGGTGGAGTTGCCAACATATTCACTGACTTGAATTTGCATATCAAAGCTGGACAGAGAGTTGGTATCGTTGGAGCATCTGGTGCAGGTAAAACAACACTTGTAAAATGCATCTTGAGATATTTTGATGTGTTAGATGGAAAGGTTACAATTGATGGTTATGACATATCTAGTGTTACACAAGAATCATTAAGAGCTAAAATTTCCGTGATACCACAAGACATAACAATGTTTCACAGAAGTATATTAGAAAATCTGCAAATCGCAAAACACGATGCAACGTTTGATGAGATAGTAGCAGCATGTAAAAAGGCAAGAATTCATCATGATATTGAAAAGATGCAACATGGATACCAATCGATTGTTGGTGAAAGAGGCGTGAAGGTCAGTGGTGGACAAAGGCAAAGAATTGCAATAGCTAGAGCCATTCTTAAAAATGCTCCAATTTTGATTCTGGATGAGGCAACATCTGCACTTGACACACCAACAGAAAAGTTGATACAAGAATCGCTTCATGAAATATTGCAATCAAACAACTTCACTACAATTGTTATAGCTCATCGCCTGTCGACATTATTACATATGGATAGAATCATAACATTTGAAAGTGGTAAGATTATGGAGGATGGTGCACATCAAGATCTCATATCAAAAAATGCTTTGTATAAAAAACTATGGGATGCACAAATTGATGGTTTTTTACCTGAATGAATAATTGATAATATCGTATATTATTTATCTACAGTTATCGAGAAAAATGAATTAGATTTTATCAAATCTTTTTTCCTCAAAAAACTACCTCGTACAACTGATAAGAAGATTGCTTATATCATCTATTCTGATCTATATAAAGGACCATATGATGCACAAATAAATGGTTTTTTACCTGAATAAATAATTGATAATATTGCATTAACTATCAAAATCCTTTACAATATATCTTTGATTTTAGCTTCCATTTATCTATTTGCTCTATGGCTGAAGATATACAATACACAATAGCTACATATTATAAGTTTGTACCTATAGATAATGTTACTGCAGTAAAGGCAGAATTGCTTGCACTATGTAACCAGTTTAATATCAAGGGAACTATCCTCCTTGCAGAGGAAGGTATTAACGCAACAATTGCTGGTACAAATGACGATGTGATCAATTTCATGGGACATCTTAAAAAGATAGTAATATTTGAGGATATTCAATATAAGAGTAGCTCTGCAGCATTTGTACCATTTAAAAAGATGAAAATACGTTTGAAACAAGAGATAGTAAGAATGAGATATAATATTGATATGCAGGAAACATCACCAGGACATTATCTCAATGCCGAAGAATGGGATGCACTGATAAAGGAAAAAGGAGTGGTATTGATAGACACACGTAATCACTATGAAGTTGCATTTGGATCATTTAAGGGGGCAATAGATCCGCATACACAGAATTTTTCCGATTTTCCAGAATGGTTTGAAAAGTATGTCAATCTGAACGATAAAGAACAAAAAATAGCAATGTTTTGCACTGGTGGTATTAGATGTGAAAAATCAACAGCATATGTGAAAAAATTAGGATTTAAAAATGTATATCATCTCAAAGGAGGTATATTAAAGTATTTTGAAGAAAAGCTTGGCAAACCAAACATGTGGGAAGGTAATTTGTTTTTATTTGATGATAGAATTGCTATCAATCACAATCTTGAGCCATTGAATAATGATGCAGTATGAAGAGGACATTACACCCAATAATATAAGGTGGTGTAATGACTACATATCTATATTTACTGTCGCATCAGAGTAAATCTGGAGTGTTGTTATTTCCTCTTGAACCACCAACAAAATCCTTCCAACTTGTAGTATTCTTATTACCACCACCTTGGTGCCTGAGTATTTTTTCTGCCATATCAAGCTTCTTTCTCATTTCCTCATAGCGCTGCTTCTCTTCCTCATCACGCTGTTTGCAAAGCGTTCCCATTTCCTTATCACGCTGTTTGTAAAGCGTTCCCATTTCCTCATCACGCTGTTTGTAAAGCGTTCCCATTTCCTCATACATCTGTTTATCTTGTTGTATGCTTTGTTCTACCAATTTTTCTAACTTCTGAATTTCTTCTGTTGCTCTTTGGATCTGACGATTTGCAATTTCTGTCATCTCAAGTACTATTTCAGTATGTTTTGACATTGATCTGATTGCTTGATGTAGAAGTTGTTGATCATTTGCAATACTACAAAAACTTGTATGCATTTGCCTCAGTTGATTACTCATCCTATCATGCAAGTTACACATAATATCTACTAGCTTTGTATCTTCAATCATACTATCTCTTATTGCCACAACTCCAAGTTCTATTAACCTACTTATTATCTCTTTTTTAACACTTCTATCAGCACCACCAAATATGCGTATGAGTTCTCCTGGATTCAGATGTTGCACAATATCAGTATCATATTGCCTAACACCACCAGCATTTTGATCTCTGTTAGCTGCAACTTCATATATTCTTGTAGCTGTATCATATATATACTGCAAGTTTTCATACCTTCTTTCTTCCTGGTTTACCTCATTGTTTCTATCACTATTTCTCTCCTCGGTTGTACTATTAGTATTTGATTGGACATTACTACTATTATCATTCATTTTTCTTTCTTCGTCCATATTATTGGAATCGTTCACTTTGCTTTCTTTAGTATTGAGGTTGTTTGTTGATTGGATATTACTCACATTATCACTACTATTTATCTTTCTTTCTTCATATGTGTGATTACTTCTGTTATTAGGATTAGCTATGAACCTGTTATTAGCATTGCTTTTCAATTGAAATATTGGCTTGTTTTGCATCTGATGTGTTTGTTTGTTTGTTTTTCCAGTAGGGCAATTTCCCATATCAATTTGGATTTCTTGTTCTCTTTCTAACTTTTTTTCTTCCTCCAACAAACGCTTCTTTGCTTGCATTCGCTCTTGTTTTATTTTGTTATATACTGATATTGATTTTCCAATAAATACAACAGGTATACCAAGGAGTACCCACCACTGCCATGATACAACACTTATAATGGCAAGGATTACCACTAGGTATTTTGACTTGCCATTCCACATTCCTTTTAGATATTGTCGCATTATCTTGAAGGGCCTGATTGTTCCTTTACAATGAGGAGACTCATGAGTTGATCAAATCTCCCTTGTAGCTCATTAAAATGTTTTTCTGATTTTGCGTTTGACTCTTCACTCTGTTTTTTTAACTCATTTACTGATATCTCATTCTGTCTTTTTAATTCATTCATTTGTTCTTTCGATGTCTCAATGTGATTTTGTAATGCGTTTGTAAGTGTTTTGGTGTGCTCTATTAACACTCCCACTCCTTTAGTTATGTTTGTTGTGGATCCATTCTGTACAACAAATTGTTATTGTCCTCAAGGAGTTTGACAGCAGTTTGTGTATCTCTCATCACTATATCAACTATATGTGCCAACGACTGTGTTATTCCAAAGATTTCTTCTGTTCTCTTGAGAACTTTACACAGCGTATCCTTTAGCTTAGCTCTGCCTGTTAGACTATCAAAGAAACCTTTTAACATACCTGGTTTACATAGCTTATCAATTGCTGCCTGATTCTCATTAAACTCATTATGCAATTTTTGCATTTGTAACTCTATCTTTTCCAGCTCTTGTTGCTTCTCAGGATGTGATGCCTTCATGTCATTGAGAGCTTTAGTAGTGTTCTCACGCAGTGTTTTACTTTCCTGTAGTATTTTCTTACTACTTGCTATGTTTTTTTCTAGCTGTTCAATGTCTAGTTTGCTTTCCTCTAATTTACTTGCTTCGAACTCTTGTATGTTTTGCATAATACTGACTAGTAGTTTTAGTTTGTATGATTATTTGTAGTTGTGACAGACCACTATAAGTAGAGCCAAATCAATCTATAGAATGATATAATAAATAGAATGTCTTTGTCAAGGTGCTTGAGCCATTTTTTGAGTCGCTAGGCAACTCTGGAATTACAAGTCAGTAGATGTTTCTCATTTACTAGCAAAAATATATAAAATCGAATATAAAAACGCATATGCTGTAATTAAAACTTATTTCTTATTCCTATTAATAAAGCCATGCCTCATGACAACACCTTCTTTACTGATGTGCTGATGATATTTTTTATCATCATTATAAATAGTTTCTTTGTGTTGTCAGAAATTTCTATTCTGACTTCTGGCAAAGCAAAGTTGCATAAAATGTCAGCTAAAGGCAATAGAGGAGCAAAACAAGCGATAAAACTCATACAGCAACCCGAAGTGTTTCTGTCCACAATGCAAATAGGGATTACATTAATGAGTGCATTGTTAGGACTATATGGTGGTACATCAATTAGTGAACATATAGCAATCAAAATTGCAGATCTACCGTATGTTGGAGTATATATAGCAGACTACAGTATTTTGATAGCATCCTTTCTATCATTAGCAATTATTACATATTTTGCTGTTCTCAGTGAAATTGTACCAAAAAGAATTGCCATGCTGCAACCGGAAAAAATAGCTTCACTTACAGCACATTGTATTACTGTTGTTATAAAGCTTACCTATCCACTTAGCACAATACTCACTGCATCGACAAAGTATCTGTTGAAGCTATTTAAAGTTAAGGATAACACCAATAACGTTTCAATAGAAGAAATCAAATTTATGCTAAATCAAGCTGTAAATACTGGAACATTATATAAAACTGAGCATGACTTACTACGTCGCTTGATCAATCTCATCAATATGCAAGTCGGCACTATTATGACGCCCCGTAACAAGATCATATCTCTTGATATTAGTGACAATGAAAAATCGAATGTAGCCAAGCTTAGAAAGTATAGTTTCAACTATTTTCCAGTTATAAATGGGGCTCTCGATCAACTCATAGGAGTAGTATCAATAAAAACATTACTTAATTATTCACAAATAACAAATGCGGTACTGTATGAGTGTGCAAAAGCGTCGAACATAGCATATATCCCAGAGATGGCTAGGATTACGAAATTAATAGATTTGTTTTCAGCAAAACATGTCAAGACAGCATTTGTACTCGATGAATATGGTGATATAGAAGGAGTAGTAACACTAAATGATGTTATGCGAACGTTTCTTGGTGATCTTGCTGTGCTAATGGATGGAAAAAAACCTGGTATTGTCAAGTGCAAAGATGGTTCCTTTATAATTGATGGTAACACTTCAATTGAGGAACTATTTGAATTACTACATATTAGCTCCTTACCTGGTGATGATGAAGAGGATTATAGAACGCTTGCTAGTTTCATGCTGCGCCAGTTGGGTACTCTGCCTAAGATTAATGATATCGTGACAGCTGAAGGTACGACTTTTAAAGTGTTGAAGATGGATAAAAAACGCATAGATAGAGTGCTTGTTATAATGGATTCTCAAAATTCTGCTGCTATAAATGATACGATGTAACGATATGCAATAGTGTGGATTTGCATGAGTTTAATAAGAGACTTTAGATTTGTGAGTTTTAATATTATTTTCATATATTTAGATTACCATATTTGATTGTATACATTCACTTAAACATATTCATAAAAAAGAAGGGGGGAGAGGAAAATGCAACAAGTGAACATTGCATCAGTGGCAAACATTGCCTTGAAAGGTATAACTACAATTGCAAGTAGTTTATTATTCTGTGCTGGTGCTAAAAATAAATTTAGCAATCCAATTGTCAATGCAGCACAGGCTTTCTCAATGTTTACAGGACATATAGATTGGTTGGATAGTGATAATCTAGGAAAGCAAATGATATTACCAATGTTAGGGACAGCAGCACTAACAATTGATGATTATATGATGGATCAAGGTTTTACTAGTAAACATCATCTTACTGATATTGTATCTGCATTTTTAGTTGGTAATAATGCAGCTAATAATGCAGTAGGTATCTATAATAGATTACAATATCAAGATGACAAAAAAATTAATAAACCACCAGTTGTGGCGTTGTTATCAGCAGCATTGTATGGTTTGAAACTCTGCATTGGTGGAGGGGACGCTATCACATCACTACGTTATCAAGGAATGAAAATTGCAGATCACTTTAAAATGCTTAGTACACTAGATAGTGGAGTGAATATCGAAACGATCTTCCTTGGTAACTCGTTGTTAGGATTCATATGCGAACCCTTTCCAATACTATCGCTCATGCAACCTGTTATTGCGTCAGTAGCAAATACAATATATGCTGTTCACATTGCAAGTAAAATATCAATCAAACTTGATCAAAAATATAATGATGTAATAAAGTCTAACACGCAACTTTTGAAAGTTGCTGCAAATGAGGAGTACAACATAACACTCAAGCGATTTAAGGAGTTATCGTTAGAATCAACAAGAGGCATTATAGACCTACTCACGCAATGTGGTGATATAGCATCAGTTATGTCTACTGTTGTTAGTAATCCAATGTTATTACATGGGATTAATGCACTCAATACTTTTGATCGGTTGAGTGCAATTACTGATGCAATGTGTGATAAAGAGAGTGCGAAAAAACAATTAACAGCACAAGCTGATCAACATACAAGCTCGCTGCTTACACAGCCACGTACAATCATAGAGCGTAATGGGGTTGCATATTATGAAAATATCAGCAATGGCTTGAAACTACAAATACATAATTTACAGGCCTCATATGATGCACTTGCTAATACATCTGCAGGAATGGTATCTGTGAATCTACTACTAGGTATGCTTATGGCCATTATTGCAAATCCTTACATTACAGAAGATTTGTTTGACGAGCATTTCCTACAGCGCATGATTAATATAGAAGCATTTGGAACGCATATGTCTATGAATGATGCGAAGATATCATCTATTTTTGCGTCAGTACCGCTTATAAATAGAGCATTTATATCAACATCGAAAATAATAGACCTTTTCAAATACGTAGATGCAATAGAAAATACATCATATGTGCACTATTACAAGCATAGTTCTGCACATGGTATTGACTTAAGGGATATAGAGATTGTAGTTAGTAGTGCCACAAAACTTCATATAGATGAAATGTTTTTAGAATGCGGAAAAAAATATCTCATCACAGGTAAAACTGGTTGTGGTAAAACGACCTTGATGAGCGCATTGCGGGGCTTACCAAACTTCGCAGAATCAATTGAAATAGATGGCAGTATTAGTTATCCTGTTGCACAAGGACAGACAAAACCATTGGTATTTGAATTGACACAAAATGATAACTTTCCATATTGCGTTACTATTATAGAAGCAATCTTATATCCTATGATTACAACTGAGGTTGAGCATCGATTATATGCACCAATTGTTGAGCGAATAATGTTGGAAATGGAAGGTTTTGATGCTGATCATCTATCTGATGCAGCAAAAGAATATATGGAGTTTGGATTACTATCTCGTTTGTTTGAATTTGAAAATGATATTTACACAACAACCAGTGGTGGACAAAAGAAAAAGATGGCCTTAACGGGATTATTAGTCAATATTATGCAACAATCTGGAATGTTTAATATATATACAGACAATATATCAAAAGGTATGTCTCACGATACAGCATTGGTAAATGCACGCAATAGTGTTGGACCAGTACTTGTCTTGCTCGACGAAGTCTACAATGGCTTGGATAACATATCAAAAAAATGTGTTATTGAGGTCGTTGCAAAATATCTACCAGGTCAGGCTATCGTCGTATCAGTCGAACATCAGCCTGACTATAGCAAATATGATTATCATTTGCATTTGAACGATGACTCAACAGTGAATTTTACTAATGCTAAAACAGGTAGTAATGCCAACATGTGTGCCAATTTACTAATGGATCTCCATAACAAAAATTACCATCCTGATACATCAAGAGGTGATGAACATGATAACAAACATGATCCGATGGAATTTGCACCACTTCAAGATAGTGAGCCCTGCACAATCTTTGCAATTGAAAACTAATGTAATAAAGTCATTCCGCTATATAACACGTTCAGTTGCCTGCAACGTGTTTTATGACATCATATAAATCTTTACTGAGACGACTTAAATTGTAATTATTTTTCCATATCTCAAAACCATTTTTCATCAACAAACGTCTTTTTTCTACATCAAATGCCAATGTCTCTATTTTTAGTGCTAAATCGTGATAGTCACCAGGAGTAAAAAGCAATCCATTATAATTATGTGATACTACTTCATCTATTCCTTTTATGTTTGATGCAACAACTGGCACACCATATGCCATACTTTCTATTAGTACCAAACCAAATGCTTCATTCAGTGATGGTAAACAAAAAATATCTATCTTGCTAAAAAACTCCCTTTTGTCATCAATATATCCTAAAAAATGTACTTTATCCGTCAAGCCATGCATAAACACAAGATTTTGCAATGCCTTGATGTATTTTCCCTCTCCACCAAAATATAGCTCATATCGCATATTGCTTTTACTTAGCAACAAACCAAGTGCTTTCACAAGTAGATGTGGTGCTTTGCGCTCCACCATGCGTCCTAAAAAACCTATTCTTACAACTCTCTGATTCATCAAAAAACATGACGCCTCCGGTATATTGTTCTCCATTCTAATACCAATAGCATTGTATACTAAATGAGATTCTTGTCCGATTTCACCTGTCATATTTGCTATCCTACTGTTCACACTGATTGTAGCATCACTTTTCAAACGCCATATTAATGCAGAGATTTTTGATCTGAAAAATGTATGTCTAACAGATATTATCTTAATATTCATTTTTACCAAGCCCAATCTTGATATTGTAACAGCGTTACTGCCATGTGCTACTATCACATTAGCTCCAGTATCCTTTGCTATTTTTCTTAAATATAAAGCTGAACTGACCAGCCCGCCATATCCCTTTAATTTTATAACATTAGCTTTGGTTGCAAGAAGTTGTGGTATAACCTTGCACTTTTGATGCACAATTGCTGTTACATCACTAAAATTACTCAGCACTTTGTTATAATCAACAAAAACATTTTCCATCCCCCCTCTGCCAGTATTAAGCATGATATGTAATATTTTGTATTGCATAACAATGTGTGATTTTACATTCAGTGGTATAATACAACCATATCACATATTCAAATGTGCCATACTAATCACTCCAGTGCAACAAATTTAATGAACAACCTAGCAAAGGAAAAGCAGATTATTTTCAAGCAACTGTCAATGCAGGATTTAGCATTGTTATATCATTGGTTGAATGAAGAGCATGTAGCAAAATGGTATGGTGAAAGACCAACTAAAGAGATAGTACATCAAAAATATCAGTCATATGTATCTGGGTATAAAACCATTGATAATGTTAAGAGGCCAATAAACGCATTTATTATATACTGTGACAGTTTAGCTGTTGGTTATATACAATGTTATAACATTCATGATTTTTCTGATGATCACAATACATATCAAACATATAACTTGCCTGAAAATACATGTGCAATTGACTGGTATATTGGTGATGCTAAAATGATAAATAAGGGAGTTGGTACAGCCGTGCTAGTGAGTTTCTTGAGAAAATATTGTTGGTCTAAATATGATGTATGTGTTGTTGATCCTGATAGTGCTAATGCCAGTGCAATCAGAGTGTATACAAAGGTTGGTTTTAAAGTTCTTTGTGAAGGTGTAAATGTGACGACAATGGTGAAATATCGAGAATAGAGGGCTAACATTTTATCTTTATAAGCTGGGGTACGAAACTCTTAACAACATCATCAATTGCTTTGATGCGAACTAGTAAATCTTTTAGCACAGATAGTGGTAGCATGCATGGACCATCACTTGGTGCATTATCAGGATCATTATGAGTTTCAATAAATAAGCCAGCAATCCCTGTTGCAATAGCAGCTCTTGCTAATGTTTCAATGAATTCCCTTTGTCCTCCGCTTACTGTTCCTAAACCACCGGGCTGCTGTACGGAGTGAGTAGCATCAAATATTACAGGATAACCTGTTAATTTCATTACCTGCAAGCCTCTCATATCATTTACCAACATATTATATCCAAATGATGTACCACGCTCAGTTAGCATGATATTTGCATTATTAACTGCAGTGCATTTACCTACAGCATTGCTTATGTCGTGTGGCGCTAGAAACTGTCCCTTTTTAATATTCACACATTTACCTGTTGTGGCTGCAGCAACAATGAGATCTGTCTGTCTACAAAGTAATGCAGGTATTTGTAATACATCAACATGTGGTGCAAGAATTGCTGCTTGCTCTGGTTGATGTATATCAGTCAATATAGGGCATTTTATCTGTCTTTTGATCTCATCAAAAATACCTATAGCCTTTTCGATATCTATACCTCTTTTGCTCTTTATTGATGTTCTATTAGCCTTATCAAATGAACTCTTATATATAAATCCAATATTCAGCTCTGATGTAATCTCAGCAATATCACCCGCAATGTCAACTGCATGTTGACTTGATTCTATTTGACATGGACCTGCTATGAGAACAAAGGGTAAGTCGTTTGCTATTCTGATAGCATCCATCTTTATAGTATAATTCTTCAGCTCCATATCAGTCTACATATTGGTAATTCGAGTTGGCACAACCACCATCACTATGACTACACATTAAATCTGAATAGTACAACATCCCCATCTTTCATAATATAGTTTTTACCCTGCACTTCAACTTTACCCTTTGCTTTTGCATTTGTCCAACCACCATGGTCTATGTAATCGTTGTAACTAATGACATCAGCACATATAAAACCACGCTCAAAATCAGAATGAATTTTTCCTGCTGCTTCTGGTGCACAGGCTCCCTTTATCACATTCCATGCTCTTGCTTCTTGTGGTCCAACTGTGAAGAATGTCAGCATATTCAGTATATCATAGCTATGTCTTATAACGCTATCAAGCCCTGCTTCCTTAATGCCAAGCATTGACATGAATTCATTTCTTTCATTATCGTCTAATTCTGCTAATTCTGACTCTATCTTGGCTGAAATCACAATGCTATGCTTATTGTTTTTTTGTGCAAATGTTGTAACTTTTTCTGTATACTTATTACCTAATAACATATCCTCTTCCTTTACGTTGCATATGAAGAAGCTAGGTTTTGTTGTGAGAAGTTGTAGTTTCTTTACTTCAGCTTCATTATCACCATTCATTATTTGTGATGCTGGTTTTCCTACTTCTAATAACTTTAGAATTTCTATCATTAAATTCAATTGTTGCTGCAAGTCTTTATCTTGTTTTGCTTTTTTCTCGATTGCAGGAATTCTTTTCTGTAAGCTTTGCATATCAGCCAATATTAACTCCAATTCTAAAACCTCTGCATCGGATAAGGGGTCAACCGTGTTTTTAACATGTATGATATCATCATCGTCAAAGCATCGTAGTACATATGCTATTGCATCCACAGACATAATATGTCCTAGAAATTGATTACCAAGCCCTTCCCCCTTGCTTGCTCCTTCTATTAACCCAGCTATATCAACAAACTCCATTCTGTTATATATTTTCTTTGCAGAACCAGTAATTTCTGCTAGAGCATCCAATCTTTTATCAGGTACAATGACACTACCAAAATTCGGATCTATAGTGCAAAACGGATAGTTTGCAGCACTAGCACTACTGCTGCTTGTCAATGCATTGAAGAGTGTTGACTTACCAACATTTGGTAGTCCTACTAAACCGCAACTAAATCCCATGGTATAAAATTTTTCTATTACTTAGCAACAATGCCATATGTACCACTGGCAATATCAATCACATGCTTTATATTACTAATCCAGCTGAAACTGCTTTCCTTATGCAAGATAAGATCAAAATCAACAACATTAATTGATTCACCCATTTTGTATTGTTTTTTCAAAACATCAATTGCATCCCTTTCACCACCAATTGAATCAATTAGACCATTCTTTAAACCTTGTCTACCTGTATAGACACCACCACTACATATTTCTATAAAATTATCAGCAGTCATATTACTTCTGCTTTCTTTGACCATATCTTTAAACAATTCATATGTGTCATTTATTACTGATTCTACATTTTCTAGTGCTGCCTCATTCATTTTTTCAAAGCGATTGGGCATTGCTTTAAGTGGAGTGGATTTATAATTCAATAGCTTTATACCCAATGCTTCAGCTAGATTCGTTACTTCGAAATCTTGAAATATGACTCCTATTGATCCTAATATGCTTCCCTCATATGCTACTATATGGTCTGCAGCCATTGCTACCATGTAACCACCAGAAGCAGCAAGTGATTGTATCGATACAACAACAGGTTTCTTTGTTTTTAAATCCTTTATTGCTTTATATACTGCCTCAGCACCGACAACATCACCACCTGGACTGTTCAACTCGATCATCACTCCTTTCACATGCTTATTATTTTTTAATTCTTCTATTCTTGATAACATTTCATCATCATATGAGATTTCTCCATATATACTTGTTTTTACTATACAGTTTTCTTTTATCTCTTGTTTTTTATTGCCAAAATATGATGAGAAAATCATAAACAAAGCAATTGCACCTATGATTCTCCAGCTCCATAGCTCCTTCCTAGATTGTTTCAGAATGTTATCTGTCATTTCAAATTTTTTATTTTGCGATCAAAATAGATTAAAAATACTGATACTGATTTATTGATTGTTTTGCAATTTAACCATCCACATAGATTAGCTTCATGTTGTTGCATCAACAACAGTATCATCTGAAATTACAGCAATCCTTTTCATGGTTTTTTCATTATTATGTTTTTTTCTTCCAGAAGATTTACCATTTTCAATGTTATGTTTTTGACTGTGTTTTGCATTCGTTGCTTCATCATCTAGAACACTGAGTTTCGAAAAGTCTACCATGTTTATTTCACCAAGTAAGTATTTGAGATTTAGTGCTGATATCACTAGTGCAGCTTTATCTTGAATAAGTTTGATCTTAGCTCTTTCATAGTTTACTTGTGCTTGTAAAAGATCTGAAAGAGCTTTAGTACCAACATAAAATTCTTCATTTATACCTCTAACAAATTCATTGTAATATTCAACACTATCAGTATCAGCTTCCACAGCAAATTTGCCCTGAACATAATTGTTCCAAGCCTTTGCAGCCTCCTTTTGTACTTGTAATGTTGTATCATCTCTGCTATTATGCGCTGCTTCCTCTTCAAGCAAACTCTGCTTCACATTGATATATTCAAGTCCCTGCCTAAAAATTGGTAGTGAGAAGGTTAATTGATATTTTTCACCTGTCGACTTGTATTTTTGCCCAAAATTGTTGTACTGTCTTGCATTCTGCACTGATGCTCCAACACTAACAGTTGGTAGCAATTCAGCCTTTGCTGATCTCACAGCAAATTCTTTTACCTTCACAATCTTCTCTGATATCCTAATACTAGGATTTGCTCTTTCAATATCACCCAAGAAACCTTCGAAATCTCGTGGAACTGGAAGTGCTGCAATGTCAACATCAATCATATCCTTTGGTGCATTTTCACCAACAACATAAAAGAAATTTTGCTCTGCATTTTTCATATCAGCATATAACTTTTCTTTGCTAGATATAGCATCTGCAAGACGTGCTTTTGCTCCAAGCATATCGGTTTTTGTTATTGCACCTATTGAGAGTTTGACTTCTGATTGTTCAAGAATATTGTGCATAGCCTTCTCATTTTGTATTGCAACACTATAAAGATTTCGTGTTGCAATCACCTCTTCATACCCTTGTATGACTTGCAGTATAGTGCCATCGAGCTTATTTTGGTATTCTATCATCGCCGCTTCATTGGCAAAGGCTGAGGCTTTTAAATTGTATATACCTTTACCGCCTGAAAAAATCTCTTCTTGTATGCTCAACACATCTTGTCTTTGTGATGGTAGTATGTCTTGCCCGTTATGATAATCTTTAGAAGTATTAGATTGAACACCGATGGTTGGCAGGAAACTAGATGCTGCTTTAAATCTACCAAGTTTTGTTTCCTCCAATTTTATTTTACTATTCTTTAATTGTATGTTGTTCTTAATAGCAGCATTTATTGCATCTGTTACATCGTATGCAAATACTATATCTATTGGCACTATTGATAATAGTAGCATGGTACAAATTGTACCAGTATGTAAATCAGTAAGAAAACCTTTTTTCAATCTCTTTTTTTTCATAATTTAACAATTTCTTGGGTATTATTATACATTGATTGTCAATATATCAGCAGATCTAAAAGTTGCAAATGATAAAACAGAATAAAGAGTAACTGCACTCAGCATAGTAGTCATATAATAACATCTACATACAGAATAATTTCTCCAATTTTGCAACAACATGTGGATGCACCATTTCACTTACATTACCACCTAGTTTTGCTATTTCTCTTACAAATGATGAAGAAATAAAATTCTCTTTTTCTGTTGCTGGAATGAAAATTGTCTCTATTGATGGCTTTAATTTTTTATTCATGTAAGCCATTTTAAATTCATATTCAAAATCCGATAGTGCGCGTAGTCCCCTAACGATGACCCCTATGTTGTTCTTCTCAACAAAGTTCACAAGCAAGCCATTGAATGGCATCACCATAGCATTTTGTATGCCCAGCAGTCTGATCTCTTCAATCATCATAGCAACTCTATCACCTAAATCAAATAAAGTGTTTTTATTGGTGTTGGCAGCAACAGCAACAATAACACTATCAAATATATGTGCGGCCCTTTTAATGATTTCAGAATGACTTTTTGTCACAGGATCAAATGTTCCAGGATACACGGCAGACGAGATTTTCCTATGCATTTCAGTCAATTTGTGGATATCTTTCTGGGATACTTAAACAATATCTAGCTGTTTCACTTGTTGCATCAGCCTCGATACTATGTGCAAAAACACCAAGTTTGAAACCACCTCTTTCGTTAAATTTTTGCTTTCTATTTGCTTCTATATCTTGTTTTTCTATTTTTGCTGATTCACATATTGCATCAACGATATCAAGTATATCTGCCAGCTCTGCAACAATCTCATGATATGCTACTGATTCAGCAACTTCATTTGCCTCTTCTATCAGTTTTTGCTTCAGGGACGACAGTAATGCATTATCATTTAATCTACTATAGTGCAACACTATGCCTTCATTTTTCATTTTTTGTGGTAATTCATCCCTTACAAGTTTATCAAACTTAAATTTAAGTTTTTTCATAAATTTATTTGTATTAGTTGGCATTGCTAAAGCTATGGATAAGGATACTAGGCCTCCATGTTAAATTCCTCTGATTTCTGTTTGACATCATGAGTGTTTGCAGTTGTTTTCTTCTCAAGATACTTTGTAATCATACTATTTGTAATTGGCAGCTTATCACCTATAACCTTACTATATTCATTCAACAAAAAATCATGAAAAATCCTCGCTCCTATACCACCAGTGAAGGCAGGATCAGTATCGCTGTCATCACTCGTGCTGTACATTGACTTTAAAAAATGTGATAAAACGTATGAGTTGAACGCTTCAGCACTTTGTTGTATGTTTTTACTATTGTTCAATGTGCTCAAACTCTGTTTCATTTCATTACGCATAACAGGTAGTTGTACTGTTGCAATATCGTGAGTTTTCATGATCAGCATCTTGATTAGTTCACCAACTTGGATACTGCATTCATTTTACATGCAAATTCTTATCATGACAATCAGTGAGGACGACACAAAACTAGATATTATAAAAAAAATATATATTATCTGAAGTTAACAGTATATCAGCAAAGTTCAATAAACATGCAACGGGAAACATATCAGTACATTTTACAATCACCTCTGTTGGTAGACTTATATGCAAGAGGTTATATATACCAATCAACTAACTTAGAAGAGCTAGACAAGCTTATAACATCACAAAAAATCGTTGCATATGTAGGTTTTGATTGTACAGCAAAATCATTTCATGTTGGTAATTTGATGCAAATTATGATTATGCGACGATTGCAACAACATGGCCATGTACCGGTTATATTATTAGGTGGCGCAACAACAAGAATAGGAGATCCATCAGATAAACAAGGCCTAAGAAAAATGCTTACTCTTGATGAGATAGAGAAAAATAAGCAGTCGCTTATGAGTACTTTCAACAAATTTCTGGACTTTTCTAGTACAAATGCAGCAGTAATAGTTGATAATTTAGAATGGTTGTCTGATATAAAATACTTGGATTTTCTGCGTGATTATGGTGTACACTTCTCAATTAATAGGATGCTAAGCCTAGACAGTGTGAGATTGCGTCTAGAAAGACAATCTCCACTAACATTCCTAGAGTTTAATTATATGTTATTACAAGCATATGATTTTGTAGAATTATACAAGAGATATAAATGTCAGTTGCAGTTTGGTGGTTCTGAGCAGTGGAGCAATATTATCAATGGGGTGGAGCTAGGTCGTAAAATCGCAGGTGCTGAGCTGTTTGGCATTACTACACCACTTGTTACAACATCAGCAGGTGTAAAGATGGGTAAAACAGCAGAAGGTGCCGTATGGCTTAACGCTGATATGCTTTCACCATATGATTACTGGCAGTTTTGGAGAAATACTGCTGATGCAGATGTAATACGTTTCATGAAGATATACACAGATTTATCACTTGTAGAGATAGAAAAATTTATATCAGTTGAAGGTAAGGACTTGAACGATGTCAAAAAACTATTGGCTGATGAAATCACTACAATATGTCATGGTAATGATGCTGCAATTGCAGCAAGAAAAACAGCTGAGGAAACATTTGAGTATGGAATAAATTCTGAGTCCTTACCATGTTACATTATATCATCTGAGGACCTTGGAGATGGTATACCACTATATCGTTTGCTGGTGATAGTGAAATTATGCGAATCTAATAATGCTGCAAAAAGAGCAGTTCAGGGTAAGGGGATAAAGTTGAATGATGTTGTTGTAGAAGATGAATATTTTTTGGTAAAGCAACATCACATAATGATAGGTAGAGGTCTGAAAATTTCATTTGGAAAGAAAAAGAATGTGTTGATAAAAATATGAAAAACCTATCTGTGTCTATAGCAAAGATGGCTGCAATAAGTCTCAATGGGCAACATCAAGCAGCTCACATAGTGAAATTATGAACCAAATATTTATTTTTCAGTTTTAATATTTGGTATTCTATATTGTACATTGTCAAATTTTGTCAGTAGTGTTACTGATACTCTTCTGTTTCTTGGTGAGTATGGGTCATCACGTACTAACAACATATTATCACCATAAGCAGATATTTTAGCGATCTTTTCTTGTGGAATGCCTGACATTTGCAGTATTTTACGAGCTGCATTTGCTCTTGCTGATGATAAGTCCCACTTGCTATAACCACTTATTGATACATTATTTGATTTCTCAGTATAACCACCAATTGCTACTAAGTTTGGTATGTATTTTATCGCATGTGATACAGCAATTAACATCTCCTTGCCACTTTCTGTCAACTCTGCGCTACCACGCTGAAACATTTCTCCATTATTGTTATCTAAAATGCTGATTTCCAATCCCTCATTGGTTCTATGAAATGATATATTTGCAGAATAATTTTTGAGTGTTATGTCTTTCTGTATTTCATCTGTGATTTGTGATTGCAAACTCATAAATTCCTGATTGGTGTTAATATCAAGATCGTTGGTTGCCGATGGCACAACACTATCGTTATATATAGTATCATTTGTATCCTTCCTTGTTTTTCTTGATGTATCATCACCACTTTCCTCACTTCTATTCATAAAACCGAATGTTGGTTTAAAATACATTGCTACATCTTTGAGCTTTTCCGATGGTACTGCATTTAACAACCACATGAGCATAAAAAAACACATCATTGCTGTTACAAAATCAGCATATGCCAACTTCCATGCTCCCATTCTAAGCGGTGGTTTATGGTACTGTAACTTCTTTTGAGGATAGTATTGTTGATTTTTTATCATGTGATTGACTAGCAATTATTGATTTACATTAGTATAGATTGATGCCTCAAGCTCATGAAATGTAGGTTGTATGCTAGAAGATATTGATTGTCTTGCAAATTCAATAGTAATAGAAGCAGGATATCCCTTGATGTGCCCTAGTATGCCAACCTTTATACACTCTAAAAATTCGATTTCATCATCATTAAACTTCTCAATAAATGATCCAAATGGGTTGACTATACAATATGCAATAAATACACCTGCAAAGGTACCAACTAACGCGGCAGCAACTCTTGCTCCTAATATCTCAGGTGATGCACCAGCTGATGCCATCGCTGAAATGACACCTAAAACAGCAGCAACAATACCAAATGCTGGCAATGCATCACCCAGCCTGTTGAGTGATTTTGTTACTGACTCAAACGTTTTTCTTTGTATGAGTAGATCTGCATCCATTCTTTCTGCTATTTCCTGTACATTATTAAAACCCAATGTTAGAACACGAATGTGGTCACAGAAAAAACGTAAACCTCCTTCATCCTTCAAAAGAATTGGATATTTTAAAAAAATATCGCTCTTTTCAGGATTTTCTATGTGTTTTTCGAGTTCTGCCATAGTCGCTGTACTGCTGTGCTTGAAGAATGCAAAAAGAAATGCTAGAAGCTCAAGGTAATCATTCTTGACATAAGGTTTTTCAGAAATAATCTTAGACAACTGTTGTAGTATGTGCTTCAACACTGTCCTCTGATTGCCCATGATGAAGCTGCCAATTGCTATACCTGATATGAGTACCCATTCTGAAGGGTTAAGTATTATACCTATACTAGTACCACCTAAAAACAAACCAACAGCAAGTGTTATTAAAATAATGATTATGCTAAGATAAAAACGCATTTTTAAATCTTGTGTTTTTTATTTTACTATTTTTGAAAAACATACTGGCTTGAATACTTCAGTGCATGCCTACCATAAACAACCATTGCATTGTGTGTAAGTCCAGCAAGAGTATTGCTTAATAATATTACAACATAACTCATGTTGAAACAAATTAAAAGAGCAAATAACAGTGTAACTCGTTTTTTCAATAAGATTATTTATAAAATATGGTTTGAAAAAAACAAGCTTAATGCTATCAAAATCATTTTATTTTTCATATCGATCATTTACGACCTCATTGTACATATAAAAATACAGCACAAAACACAAAATGTGAAGAGATATGTACTATGTGTCGGCAATATAACAGTTGGTGGTAGTGGTAAAACACCATGTGCAATCGCAATATGCAGAGCACTACTGAATCTGGGTTTGAAAGTTGCGTTCGTTTCCCGTGGTTATATGCCAGGCAGGAAACCTATAGAAAGTGTGCTTCAACTCAAGGATAGCACATCATACACTGCAGAAGATGTGGGAGATGAAGTGTTACTTTTAGCAGAAGTTGCAGACACTTATATTTCGAAAAACAGACATGCAGCTGCTAGAATGGCTGAAGATAATGGCGCACAAGTCATTATAATGGATGATGGTATGCAAAATAACTCACTATATAAAGATATGCAGATTGCTATATTCGATAGTGCCTATGGTATAGGAAATGGTCTGTTGTTACCAGCTGGGCCACTTAGAGAAAGATTTAGTTATCGTGTTAAGTATCTTGATTATATCATTATAGTACACGGTACTATGGAATCCTATATTACTAGAAAAATACAACCGGCGTTAAATGCTCTCATGCTAAAATATAACGTATCAAATAAGGTTATACATGCCGTTGTCACAGTAGAAAATGCTGAATATTTCAATGGTAAAACATATATTGGCTTGGCAGGTATAGGTCACCCCGATAAATTTTTCAATACTGCACGAGGTATTGGTGTAAGTCTTCTTGAATGTCATTCATTTCCTGATCATTATGAATACACTGCGCAGGATTTGAAAGTGATATACGCTTCTGCTAAAAAAAACAACTGTAACATTCTAACAACAAGGAAGGATTTTCAACGCATTCCAGTTGAGTTCCATGAAATGACACAGGTTCTTGACATCACTGTTCAATTCAATATGGAAGATATTGTTAGCAATATTATACAAGCTATCAAGTAAAATAATGCAGTATTATTAGTATAGTTGGCGCCCTTGTGAATGCTCTACTAGCTGTATACCATTTAAGATTGCCTTTACTAACATTCTAATATTCTCTTTACATTGGATGTTACATCTTAGTGCAAGATATTGCGTGATACACTCTATGACTATTTCCAGTTGTGCATGATTGCGCAAGACATGATCTGGAATGCTTTGCAATGCCCTTATAACCGTCAGTATCATACCATTTAGTTTTAGTAATGACATTGAGTGCTGCACGTGGTGTGCGTATGTTGAATATCTTTTTTTCACTTAAACTTAAAATTATATGTTCATTATATTCATAATTTAATTCTATAATTTGAAGTTGCATATTTCAACGTAAAATTGCATATCCATATAGCATTTCATATTTCTCTGATGTTTGCTAATAGCAATTGCTCTGGGTTGCTGTACATCGATGATGAGAAATGATATTCAATATCATATTAACTACAATATTTTTAACTACATCACTTTACCAATGGCAAATAACTATAATTACATATCTATAGAAGAAAAATGGCAGAAATTTTGGTTAGAATTAGAGGTGTATAAATATGATGATGCGCAACCAAGAGAAAACATCTTTGTCATAGATACACCCCCACCAACTGTCTCTGGTATGCTTCACATAGGACATGTGTTCAGTTATACGCAAACTGATTTTATTGCACGCTACCAAAGAATGCGTGGAAAAACTGTTTTTTACCCAATAGGATTCGATGATAATGGCCTACCAACTGAGCGGCTAGTTGAAAAAGTTAAAAACATTCGCTCAATACATATGCAAAGAAATGAGTTTGTAGATATTTGTAGAGAAATAATACCTTCCTTTGAAAAGGAATTTAGAAAACTGTTTGAAAATATAGCATTGAGTGTTGATTGGGACCATGCATATCAAACTATTAGTAAGCATTCACAATGTATCTCTCAAATGTCGTTTCTTGACCTATATTATAAGAGTAGGATAGTGCGCAATAGGGCGCCTGTATTTTGGGATCCAGTTGACAAAACAGCTATAGCACAAGCTGAGATAGAAGATAAAGAGCAGCAGGGATTAATGAATGAAATTAAATTCGAGGTTGAAGATGGAAAGGCAATTACAATAGCAACAACTCGTCCAGAATTAATCCCAGCATGTGTTTGTATATTCGTACATCCTGATGATGAAAGATATAAAAGTTTTATTGGCAAAAATGCAATAACTCCAATTTTCAGCAGAAAAATACATATTATGGCTGATGTTGATGTTGCACAAGATAAAGGCACTGGAGCAGTTATGTGTTGCACGTTCGGAGATATACAGGATGTATATTGGTGGCAAAGATACAATTTAGAAATTATAGATTGTATTACAACTGATGGAAAAATGCAAAATGCAGGATTTTTAAATGGTATGTATGTAAAGCAAGCTCGTGCGGCAATGATTGAGAAATTATACAGTCATGATTTGTTATTACAGCAACATCCAGTAGTACAATTTGTTAAATGTGCAGAAAGATCAGGTGCTCCACTTGAAATCATATCAACTGAGCAATGGTATATAAAGGTTCTTGATAGTAAGGATGCGATACTCAGGAAAGCCTCAGAGTGCAATTGGTATCCACCTCACATGAAGGTTAGATTTGACAATTGGGTTAATGGCTTGAATCAAGACTGGTGCATATCAAGACAAAGACATTTTGGTATACCATTTCCTGTATGGTATTCGAAGCGTCAAGGAGAAGAGGGGGAAATCATTGTTGCTAGAAGAGAGCAATTGCCAGTCGATCCAGCAATCGATCTGCCATATGGTTATGAGCGTCATGAGGTTGCCGCAGAGCTTGATGTGATGGATACCTGGGCTACAAGCGCATTAACGCCTCAGATATCAAGTTGTGGCATATCAGAAGAATATGCATCGGATATAGATAAACATAGAAAACTGTTTCCATTTGATTTGAGACCACAGGCGCATGAAATAATAAGGATATGGGCGTTTGGTACAATAGTGAAGGCTTTATATCACGAAAACACTATACCATGGAAAAACCTTATGATCAGTGGATGGTGCTTAGCCCATGACAAGAGCAAGATGAGTAAATCCAAAGGAAATGTTGTTGAGCCCATCAAACTTATCTCAGAAAGGGGAGCAGATGCCGTGCGCTATTGGGCTTCAACATCGAAATTAGGCAATGATATTATTTTTTCCGAAGATGCGTTCAAAATAGGTAAGAAATTAATTCTAAAACTCATGAATGCTGCAGAATTTTGTAAGAAACACTTTGCAAATCTTAGTGTGGATATCGCTACTCCAAAACAACATGTTGTTGATGGTGTAATATGTGAAGCGCTTGACATATGGGTGCTCTTAGAATTATATAACACAATATTAACAGTGCAAGATGCGCTGGATGAGTTCGAATATTGTAGTGCTAGAAGTGCTGTTGAAAACTTTTTTTGGAATATCTTTTGTGATAATTACTTGGAGTTAGTCAAGGATAGATTATATAAACAATATAACAACAGTGCAGGACAAAGTGGTATAGTAACTATATATTATGTACTTGATGCATTATTAAGACTATTTGCCCCATTTCTACCCTATATTACTGAGGAAATATATCAGAACACAATTGTGGCTTTCAAACAAGAAAAAAATCATCAGTCAATACATACAGTGGGGGGGTGGCCTGATATAATGCTATTTCCATGCATACATCATAGTCAAAAAGCAAGTGTTGACATCAGGCTATATGCTGCATTTGATGATGGCAAACTAGTGCTCGAAGTGCTTGAATTAGTGAGAAAATATAAATCAACAAATAGTTTGAGTATAGGAGCTGAAGTTGATTTGATAATGATCAGGATGAAGACCAGTGCAGAAAACTTTTCCATATCAGAATCTGCTTTGCATGACTTAAAAGCAGCTGCAAGATCTAAAAATATCACTATTGAAATTGTTGATACTGATACAGCTACCACAATAGTCGATGTTATAGTAACATAATAACAATATAACTTATTCTTATTAATTACTATGTTATTTTTAAAGTTTCTGTAATATAACAACAAAAAATATGTAGTATTTTGTCCCACATCAAAACATATTGGTTGTTAGGTTGTTTGATGGTGTGCTACTATTGACTGTATTTATGAAACAGTGCGAATTTTTGGGATGTCATTATTTTCAATAGCAGCCACAGCTACAAAAAAGATTTTAGATTTTACAAGTTATATAACCTATACTGCTGTGGGAGCAAAAACAGCGATGAACATGTTACCACTCTCACAGAGAGTATGGGATGGTTGCAGTATAAGCATTGATAATAGTTTGGATAGATGGAACAACGATTTTGGTAATTTTTGTAGAAACATCAAGCATAACATGCAAAATTGCTGGAATTGGGATTTTTTATCAACAGATGATAAGGAATGGCTCGAAATAGGCTTGAATTCTGGAATACCAGGATGGTTAGAGTTGAAGACAACTGGTACACATTTATATCTAGGATATTTGCTTGCACAATTTAACATGGATGATAACACACAATTAAATGATAATATGCTAAAATACGTCGGGGTAATTGGCATGCTTGATGCTGCAATATGGTATTTTCAAGATGATAGTACAGAGGAAATAAGTAGCCATTGCATGTGTGACAAGCATTTTGATAGATAGTTTAAAATCGATTCTAATATTCGAAAGTTTTTCATGTAAATAGCTATTCAAATATCTGTACTTGTTATACCATGTTTTGCATTGAATGTTTTGAACATAGATGAGTTTATATGCATAATAATTCGCTGCAAATACAATCAGGCAAAATACTCAAACGCTCATCTGATGCTGAAAAGCCAGCAGGCTTGGCAATTGTATTCCATGGATACGGTGCCGATGCTGAAAACCTACTTGATGTTGTGACACAGATGTCATTAGCAATACCATCAGTGCAATTTATCGTACCAAATGGTATACAAAGATTTGAAGGATGTGATGGTGCATATCAGTGGTTTAGTTTGCGTGACTTTACACAACAGTATATGCAGCAAGGATTGTCAAAAGTTGCACCACAAATAGCAAATTGGATATTGCAGCAACTCGAAATGTATGAAATCACAAATGACAGATTGTCGCTTGTTGGTTTCTCACAGGGAGCTATTCTTTCTTTATATCTTACAGCAGCAAACCTGTTACAGCCTAATAAAATTATAGCCTATTCTGGTTTATTTGTACCACCATCAGTGCAAAATCAAAATGCGAAAATGCAAAAAGATACAAGTGTCTGTATAATGCATGGTAGCGCAGATACAGTTATACCAATACAGATGGCTCAACCTAGTTATCATCTCCTGAAACAATATGGTATTACAAAGTCAGAGATCATAATTGAACATGGCTTACAACATGGCATTAGCCAACATGGAATTACAAAGGGCATTAGTTTCATAACCAGTACATAACGATCAGTGTGGTTGTACTACTATCTCTATTGCTCTTGTTTGTTCTTGCATATCATTTTCATAAAATCCTAAAAAGATAACAACTATACTACCAATGACTCCTAGTAGCATAAAAAACAATGGATTTGATCTTTTCATCATAGTTGTTTCTAAATTTGTTTATAGATTATGGTAAGCTACTATAACACACTGCTGCAGTTATGTTTATGATAGCATGGACAACTTATAATAATATTCATGCATTTTTTAGCAAATAGCTTTTGACATAGAAGCAAGCAATGGATTATATATTTTGTTCAAAAATAGCTGTTGTAGCAAAACTACTTATTTTATGTTTGTCCTAAAATGAAAATAACAAAAGCGCGCAACATAGTGTGCACTGATGATATACAATAAACATAAATTGAAAAACAGTAATAAAGATCCCATTACATGACGACACAAAAACTCCTTGTAGTTGAGTCACCAGCAAAGGCAAAAACAATTACAAAATATCTTGGTAACACGTATAAAGTTTTAGCATCTTGTGGACATGTACGCGCTATACCATCACGTAGTAATGCTGTTGATATAGCACATGCTTTTGAGGCTGCATATGAAATCAACGAGGGATCAAAAAAATATCTAAACACCATAGTTGAGGCTTCAAAACATTGTACTGATGTATATATGGCAACAGATCCAGATAGAGAAGGAGAAGCAATAGCATGGCATGTTAGTCAGGTAATGAAAGATAGTGAAATAAAAATCGATGGCAGGGTGCATAGAATAATGTTCAATGAAATTACACCAAATGCAATAAAGACTGCATTAAAAAACCCACGTGACATTAACATGGATCTTGTATATGCACAGCAAGCGAGACAAACACTCGATTATCTTGTTGGATTCAATTTATCGCCAGTGTTGTGGAGAAAATTACCAGGCAGCAGATCAGCTGGAAGGGTCCAATCAGTTGCTCTACGCATCTTATGTGAAAGAGAACATGAAATAATGAGATTTAAACCAATGGATTATTGGACAGTACATGGTTGTTTCACATTAGATAGTACAGAATCAACTACTAAAGCTTCGCTTGCAGAAATGAACGGTCATAAAATAGAGAAATTCTCCTTCACTACTGCAACATCTGCAGAAAGAATTATAAACATATTAAACTGCCTCGAATATGTTGTGAAAGATGTTGAAAAAAAAGATATATGTAAAAATCCTGAAGCTCCTTTCATCACATCAACATTAATTCAAACCGCTTCTCAATCACTCAAGATGTCAGCAAAAAAAGTTATGCAGGTTGCACAAAAGCTATATGAAGGTATAGATGTTGATGGAAAACTTGTGGGCTTAATAACCTATATGCGTACAGATAGTATTAATGTGTCGCCAGATGCTATTGGAAAGGCAAGAGATGTTATCAAAACTGAGTATGGCGAGAAATATCTACCAGATAAAGCACGAATTTTTAAGAAAAAAGTAAAGAACGCACAGGAAGCACACGAAGCAATAAGGCCAACTGACCCACATCTCATACCATCTAAAATCAAGACTTTTTTATCTGATGATGAGTGGAAATTATATGATTTAATATGGAATAGATTCATAGCATGTCAGATGTCATCAGCAATCATTGCAAGAACAGTTGTAAGAATAGTTGGAAGGAGTAATAATGTGCCATCATTACATCTACAAGCAGTATTGGAAGATGATATAATCTCTCATCTGTTCAAAGCATCGTCACATCAGATAGAAGCTGTATTTAAAGTGATTGGTACTACGGTTGTATTTGATGGCTTTTATAGGCTAATGGGTAATCAAATTGCAAAGCAGTATAAAAATAAAAAAAACAATGAAGATAGTACTGTTTCAGTAGATACAACAGATGAACAACAATACTTACCACCAATGTTTGATGGTCAAACACTTGAGATAGCGGAAATACTATCAAATCAACACACAACAACAGCTCCTGCACGCTATTCTGAGGCAACTCTTGTCAAAAAAATGGAAGATTTAGGAATAGGTAGACCATCAACCTATGCAACGATTATGAGCATACTACAAGACCGTAAGTATGTTGTTTTAGATAAAAATAAATTTCATGTAGAAGATAGGGGGGAGATTGTCAATACATTTCTGAACCTTTTCTTTACAAAGTATGTTGAGTATGATTTCACAGCCTCGCTTGAAGAAGAGTTGGATGCTATTTCAAATGGTGATAAGCAACGCACTCAAGTGTTGCAGGATTTCTGGCAAGCATTTAAACAAAACGTTGATTTTGTGTCACAGTTACCAACAAAAGACATATTACAACAAATAGAAAACATGCTTAGTGAATTTTTATTCGCTAATGGATTGAATGATGAAAATACATCTGATATATCACAACTCAACAAGCACTGTCCAAAGTGCCAAAATGGTGACTTGAAGTTGAAGAATTCTAAATATTCACCATTTGTGGGTTGTTCTAATTATCCTAATTGTGACTATGCAATAAAATTTAGTTTACACAAACATAATGGAAAGAATTCTGTATCAAGTACCGTGAGTAGTATTACTGAGGGTTGTAATGTTGAAATGCAAAACTCAATGGTACATAGTGGTAACGTGCGTATCATTGCACAACAAGAAAATGCTCAAATCATGTTGAACAAGGGACAATATGGTTATTATTTGTCACTATGTGAAAGCGGTAAGATCGTAAAAAACTTCACCTTGCCACAATCATGTAATGTTGATAATTTTACTCTTTCTTACGAGCAAGCTAGAAAATTATTTGATATGCCATTTAAAATAGGTAAACATCCTGATAGTGATGACGATATTATGATTGGGATTGGAAAATACGGACCATACATTTTATATAAGAAAAAATTTCATCCTATAAAAAACAAAACGCTAGCAGATATGGTAAGTTTTTCACTACACGACGTTATGGCCGTACTAGCAGCATCTAAAAAAAAATGAATTGCAATCACTAATTCAACTATTTTTGATGAATATCAAATGATATGAATGATCACAATATAAAACGACAGATCATTGCAAGAGTAAATATTGATGAATATATAGGTCATCATGTGCAACTACAGACTAGAAGACGTGGAGAGAGTGTTGGTTTATGCCCATTTCATAGCGAAAAGACACCATCTTTTTATGTAAGTGCAGATAAGGGTTTTTTTCACTGCTTTGGATGCAGAGCAAGTGGTGACGTGATCAAGTTTGTTATGATGCTTGATAATATCAGTTATGGTGAGGCAATTGATAAACTAGCAAAGACGATAGGGGTTAGTAATAATAGCCTTTCATATAATGACACATTAAGAAGCACTTATTTCTCAATAACTAAACTTTTTACATACTTGTGTCAAAAATCTCTACATGGATATAGTGGCAGGTATGCACTTGCATATATAAGAGAAAGGAACATAAGCGAAGATGCAATTTCAGCATACAAATTAGGGTATCTACCAAGATATGATATGAAGAAAATTTTTGATGAAATGACTAAGAATTTTAGTACTAGTGATATTTTTGCAGCCGGGATTTTTAGATTGGTAAATGATACGATATACAGTCAGTTTAATAATAGAATTATATTTCCAATCATCGACTCATCAGTGAACATACTAGGCTTTGGTGCCAGAGTTGTCCATCACAATACAGATAGTAAAAGAGCAAAATATATTAATTCATCAGATAGCAGTTTTTTTCACAAGTCTGATGTGTTGTATGGCATACATTTATTACACAAATATAGCAATGTGCACTCGATGAGTCATACAACACAAGGTAATAGTACTAATGATACCATTTTTATAGTTGAGGGGTACATGGATGTATTAGCGCTACATAGCAAAGGAATTAAAAATGCTGTTGGTGTACTAGGAGCAAACTTGACACAAAATCAACTGAGGAAACTTTGGCATTATCACAATAGACCTACACTATGTTTAGATAATGATACTGCTGGTACATCTGCGATGGTTAGATGTGCTAATATAGCATTACAACTCCTTGAGCCTGGAAAATCAATATCGCTTTTGATGTTAGAAAATGGTAAAGATCCAGATGAAATCATGAAGCATCATGGTGTTGAATATTGGAATGCACTTGTAGTGAAAAATACAAAATGTTTGGCTGATTTTATATTCGATAAGTACAGTATATCAGCATCTCACGATCCTGAAGGACAAGTAATGTTACGCAAGAATTTGAATGAAGTATCTGATATAATAAAGCATAATACTTTGCGTCAAGAGTATAAGAGATACTTTAATGCAAGATATTGGTCTATGGTAAAAGGTCTGAATACTGCGAGTAGAAACACAATTGATAGATCAATGCAAGAACTACAGGTTGCTGTATTACAGCACACCACATCCAATCTGAAACAAATTGATAATAATGTGGAGCAAAATGAGCAATTAATATATAAAATACTCTCTACAAACCCAAATTTATTGCACGATACAAACGTATTTGAACATTTTTCACAGCTTAACTTTGTTAATAATGAAGCCAATGCAGCAAAAGAACCATTGATAAAACATTTTCAAAACACGTCAAGTGCTTGTGGAAATACAGCACAAACATCAGATGAGGAAATCAAAAAAATTCTAAATTTGATTATATCATTGCAGTTGAAACATATAAGATCTGATGCATCTAAAATCAATGTGTTGATCACACAGGGTGTGCTACTGGAAGAACAACTCATGCAATTAAAAAGGCAAGAAATTGATTTAAAGGATAAACTTGACTTAATAAATAATAATTAAATATCCATGGGTACAAATATAGATATAGTAAATAAACAAGAAGACAAAGCACAGTATAAGAAAACAGTATTGGATGAGAAGTTGCTGCAGGCTTTACTTATAAAAGGCAAAGAAGCTGGTTTTGTAACTAATAAAGACTTAAACAAAATCTTTTCAGAACATGCAACGACAGAGGAAATAGAAACAGTTGTTTCATTGTTCAATGAAATGGGAGTGCTCATAACATCAGGTGATAAATATGAAGCAAATGAATCAGTGTTCTTACAAGAGGAAAACAACACAACATCAGAAACAGAAGAGTATGTTATAAAAAATGAGGATCCAGTTAGAATGTACCTTAATGAAATGGGGTATAAACACCTTCTAACACGTGATGGTGAAGTTGAGGTGGCAAAGCAAATAGAAGAAGAACGTGAGAAAAGAATGAAATATATATGTGCAATGCCAATTATGTTGAAACAGATTAGTGAATGGTATGTTGGTATGATTGAGGGAACCGTAACATCAAGGGATATAGTTGATCTTGAGATAATGCATAATAGTGAGTTGTGTAAGCAGGATTGTGGCCATCCTGACATCGAAATGAGCGAAGATAATGATGATGGTGATAATGAAGATGATGCTTCAATTGCCTCAATGGAGGCGTTGATCACTCCAAAACTGTTTAGTACATTTGAGGAAATTAATGATATATATAGCGAGGCATTGCCATTGCAGCATAAAATAATCAATAGCTGTAGGGTTAGAGGTAAATACCAACACGATGTCGTGGCGACGTTGTGTGAATTGAGTGATAAAGCAAATGAGCTGCTACAGGATGTAAAGCTTAATGATAGTGTGATAGATCAAATGCTATCAAAAATTTTCACCCACAATAAAAGAATATTGCATGAAGAGAAAAGATTGATAAATGCTGCAGTTGCAACTGGAATCAAGAAACAGGACATTCTATTTGTTTATAATGCCTCTGATAAAGCAAATAATGTGTACTTTTCTTGGTTCAGTGAATTGAGAAAATTAACATCTGATAGTATGGATGTATTATGGCGGGTATTTTTTGATGGGCATCAATCTTTGATAGAAGAAGTGATTGCTAACTTGTTAGCTATATCAGAAGAAATAGGTATTGATATACAGGCTTTTAAAGCATTTGTTATTGAAATACAAAGGGCTGAAAGTGCTGTGAAAATTGCAGAAAAGGAAATGATAGAAGCAAATTTACGCCTTGTAATTTCAATTGCAAAAAAATATGCAAACAGAGGGTTGCCATTTCTTGATCTGATACAGGAAGGTAATATAGGTTTGATGAAGGCTGTAACAAAATTTGAATATAAAAGAGGATATAAGTTTTCAACATATGCAACATGGTGGATAAGACAAGCTATAACAAGGGCAATAGCAGATCAAGCTAGAACGATTAGAATTCCTGTACACATGATTGAAACAATCAACAAAATTTTGAAGGTTTCAAAACAAATAGTACATGATGCCAATAGGGATCCAACTCCTGAAGAGATAGCTGCAAGGCTGAGCTTGCCTGTTGAAAAAATTAGAAGAGTATTAAAAATAGCAAAAGAGCCAATGAGTCTTGAAAATCCTTTAGGTGATGATAGTAGTAACGGTAGCACTCTTGCTGACTATATAGAAGATAAAACTGCAATATCACCTCTTGTGGCAGCAATGAATGCAAATCTACGTGATAGTACTACAGTTGTACTATCAACACTCACACCGCGCGAGGAGAGAGTTATAAGAATGAGATTTGGAATCGGCCACACTAAAGAGCATACATTGGAAGAAGTTGGCAGGGCATTTAATGTAACACGTGAAAGAATAAGACAGATAGAGGCCAAAGCATTGAGAAAACTTAGACATCCACGTCGTTCAAAAAAGCTTAGAAGTTTTAGTAGTAACACAGGTGCGTAACAGCATTAAGATTTAAATAAATTAAGGTATTATAAAGCAATGTTAGATAACAACAGTACTGATCATAATAGAAAGGCATTTGATATTGGAGCGACAGATGGTAATATATCGCAAAAAGTTAATAGCATACCATCTAGTAGTGTATCCAGTAGCAAGAAAAAAATTTTGCTAGTATTAATCTTATTAGCAGTAGCAACAATTTGTACTTGGTACTATCATAAAAGTGTACAACAGCAGCTTCTTCAGCAAAAAGCTGCAAAAACATCTGAGAATGCTATAATGTTTGTCACTTTGGATGATATTACTGTAAAGATCGATGGTGATACAAGCAGTACAAATAAATTATGGCTGAAAATAAAAATTAGTTTGGAAGTGCATGGTAAAAAGAATTATGATACTATATCACAGTTCATACCTAGAATTAATGACATACTTCAAACGTACTTAACAGGTCTAAGAAAAACAGACTTGGACGGATCATTTGGTATATATAAAATAAAGGAGGAAATAATGTTTCGCATCAATATGGCAGTTTCTCCTGCTAAAATTGATGATGTGTTATTCCAAGACTTTATGGTGTTGCAATGATGTATTCGTTGTTTTTAGTGATTAACATATTAATAGTATAATAATGGTTGCAAAACAGAAAGCTTCAGATCAAAAAGGTTTAACGCAGCTTCTAGTACAAGAAAAGCTCGTGGAAATGCCGATGTTGAAGTCAGTGCTGAGTGACTTTGCTAGATCTGGACAGATCATATTAACAGAAAGCATTGGTGTATTGGTGCATGCAGCAATTGATACAATCTTACCACTTAAATCCACTGACTATATTGCATCAATTACAGATGATGTTGTGTATATAGAATGTCAATTTGTTGGTTGGGAAGGTGGGAGGTTTTTTATTATGATAACAAAGGATTTACTTTATCAGATCATAGAAGCAATGCTTGGTGGGCAAAACACCAATACTCAGTTAAAAGTTCAAAAGCGGGAATTCACAAAAATAGAAGGTGATATTATAAAAAGCGTTGCTCAAAATCTTACAAGTGCTTTGCAAGAGGCATTTTCAACGCTTGATCCAAGTGCAAATATTGTAGTGAAAAATATCTTTCATACGAAAAGCAATTGTTTCATCATGCATGATACAGTTGTCATAATGGCAAGATTGAACATCAGTATATCAAACAAACATACTGATATAATTGATGTTGTTATGCCGTATGATGCATTATTGCCAGCTAAGAGTAGCCTGATGAGAGGATTCTCTAATAAGAAGCTATCACAACAGAAAATTTGGCATGAACATTTAACCAATATTCTTTTGAAAACAATAGTTAAGCTAACTGTTGAGATAGATTGTATTGACGCAACTATTAATAAAATTAAGGAAATGAAAATAGGTGATACATTAATTACTCAAAAGGATGCAAATGAGGATTTAGGTGTAAAAGTTAATGGCACCATTGTAAGTAGGTGCAAAATCGGAAAAATTAATGATAAACTTGCTGCTGAAATTACAACATAGTACTGAAAGAATAAAATGTTCATTATTTAATGTATACTTTGATACTTGACATAGCAGTTTTAATTGTTTTAGGGGTGACAATCAGATTTTGCTTGAAACTTAGTAGTAAAATAGATGAAATACATACTAGTAGAACAGATATGGTTGATCTAATTAAATCCTTGGATACAGCAGTGATCAGCACACATAAAAATTTAGCAGCTTTGAAGGAAGCATCATTAAATGCTAATAATGAAATAAAGAAATGTATTGAGCAGGGGAATGAAATTGCTAGTGACATGTCATTCATGATCGAATCAGGAAACAGATTAGCAGGCAAACTGGAGAGGCTTATTAATGAAGCAAAACAAGCTGAAGTGATGATGAGTAGCAAAATATCAGAGTGCACTGCGATGAGAGCTAATGCAAGTAAATATAGAAGAAAACCTAAAAGAACAAAAAATGTTGAAACAAATACAGCACAAACATAGTATTTTAACTAACAAGATTTTTCGATAATATAATGTTACGTCGTTTAATACCATATGCGATGGCATGTTGCATGATATTTGGGTTTTCCAAAATCATGTCACTTTTGAATAATGATACTAGTCTTATTGAGGCATTGACAATACACGCAGATAATACTGCAACAACTGATACTAATAAGACACAAACCACGAGTGAAAATATGACAGCATCAAACAATAAGCAAATTAATAAAGTTGATATTGTAAAAACTGATGGTGAGGTGCTTGGTAGTTTTTTTAATGTTGACACTAGTCAAATACAAAATATTGCAGCATGTCAAAAATTACACGACTTGAATTTTTCTAATGATGAAATAGAGATACTTAGAAGCTTACGTCAAAGAAGAGAAGAAATAGAAAATAAAAGTAAAGACTTAGCGTTGATGGAATCTGCGCTTAAGAGCATACAACACGATATAGAAGCAAAACTATTACGACTTGAGAAAATCAATACTCTAATGGAAGAAAGAGAGTTAGAAGGCGGTACAAGTAACACTGATAAAATCAGTAAATTAGTGAAGATATATGAAGGAATGAAACCAAAGGATGCAGCAAATATATTTGATGATTTACAAACAAGTATTTTAATTGAAGTTGCACAAAAGATGAAGGAAAATAAGCTTGCAGCAATAGTTGCAGAAATGCAGCCTCAAAAGGCACGAGATCTTACAACAGCATTAGTTACTAACAGAAGCAGTATGGATTTTGACTAGGATAAGTTCAGTAGAGCATGTAATCCAAATAATGGAAGCAAGCATTCAGCGATATCGTTCAATGTCAGTCTTAGTGTTGTTAGATATAGATAATACAATAATTACACCTGTATCTAGTGCATTTAAGTTAAATAATGGTAAAAATATAATAGATGCTATTAAGCAAATAATGAGAAGTGCTGAATCTGAAAATAATCATAGGCTGGTTAAAGAATGTGTAGATATAATCTCATTATGGAGACTGAATAGAATGGTAAGGTTAACAGATGCAAATTGGCCAAGCTTCATCACAAACATGGTATGCAATAACACTTTTGGCAATGTAAGTGTGTCACACTCTGATGTTTTTGGGCTAACACAAATAGATTCCGGCAAGTTTGGTCGTATTACAAGTATGGAGAAATGGCGTACTGCAGAACTACAATCACTGAATATTAAATTTTCAGGGTCATATGGTAGTCAATCAAAACCATCAGTAATTTTCAGTGGTAAAACTAATGCTACGTATAGCGATGGTATATTTTACACCGGCAGCTTTAGCAAGGGAAAAATTATATCATATCTGTTGAAAAGCTCAAGTTGTGAGTATGATATTATTTTTTTCATTGATGATAGATTAGATCACTTAGAAGATGTCGCAAACACATGTGACGAGCTTGGGATGATATGTGTGACGATGCAATTTGAAATACCACACAATGACAACACCAAGCACAACCCGGATGATGTAGAAGAGAAAATGCTTGATATTATTGCCCTACACTATATTGATAATTAGTTATTAAAAGCTATCTACTAAAACAATCCATCGTCATTATCGGTCTTCAGTTCTAATGTTTGGCTTCCGACCATATATATTATTTGATCCATTAACACCATCAAAATATGCATCTTAAAACCATCAAAAAAAAATATTGCAAAAAGTAAAAAAAAATGTTGACAAGCGTTAATAAGTATAAATAGACTAGATATTGCGGCAGGAAAAAGTTTCCTGACCGACCAAAAGGGCAGGAACAAAAAATACATATAGTAAAATGAAAAAACTAGCAGCTTATATTTGCACATTTGCATTTATTTCACTTGTTGCTCTTGAAGGATTGAAAAGAGCACCATAGTTGTAAAAAATCCTTATCCATAGTAGTGATGTTGTGATATGGGTCACTACTATGAATGCATTGTTTTTCCCTAAAATATATTCAAAGTGAAAATGGATGTAATAGCAAGAGGCAACACAGTGATACTAATAGTAGCCCTCATGGCACTGTTGAAGGTTGCATTAAGTGTAAAAAAAGCATCATCCATAAAGGATTTCATCCTTGGCAAGGAAAGTTATAAAGAAAAACATGAGCACATCTACAGTGGGACGGTTGATGGCAGGTTTGTCATCAGAGGCACAAGATATACTAGTGTAGTGAGTCCAAAGTATACAACCTTTGCAATAGTTGCTACTATTTTTGCAACATATGTGGGTGGTGATATCACAGCAGGTGCTACCACCAAGGTATACGATATGGGTATGATATATATGTGTCTAGTGTTTCTAATTCCAATATACTGGCTGATTGCAAGTAAAGTATTCTCAAAACATATAAGGAAATTCCACGATTGTTATTCGTTAGGTGATGTAATGTATAAGTTGTATGGTGGTGTTGGTGCATATGTATCAAATGCCTGTTCTCTAGTGATGGGTATAGGTGTGTTGGGTGTACAATGTATGGCATTTGCTGATGTATGCCATGAACTGTTTGGATATTCAAGGCATTGGAGTGTTATAGTGCCAATGACCGTGGTAATTATTTATTCATTGAGTGGTATTAGAGCTGTGATGTTGACTGATATGATACAATTTGCATTCTTTTTTCTTGTAATATTTATAGCTGTGATTTGCGGTTTGAATGATGTTGGAGGTATAAATAATTTAATTGATAAACTCCCAAGTACTCATAAGGAATTGCATTTGCATAGTGGTAACATCTCTGTATTTTTCAGTATAATACTATTTAGGTTGATTCCAGTGACATATGGTCCATTTATACAAAGATATTTGATGGCTGATAATAGGAAACAGTTGCGTTCAACCTTCAAGAGCATTGCATATGTTGATTTCATCTTTTCACTAATGATATATATGATAGGCTTGATAGTGGTAGTGAAGTCACCGGAAATGACACCAATAAATGCATTTTCATATTTCATGCATAATTGTGTGCCACAGGTAGTTGGAACAATGCTGGTTGTAGGAATGTTTGCAATAATAATGTCAACAGCAGACTCTTGGTTGCATGCAACAGCTACATTGATTGGATATGATTTGACGAATAGGTGGTATGACAATGAAGGAAGAAGGATGAGGATGATAAAAAAGTCAACAATAATCATAGGAATACTATCAATGTTTTTTGCACTACATATGGATGATATTGTTAAAACAACATGGATGATATGTAATATATGGGAACCAATAGTATTAATCCCACTTTGTGCAGGGTTTATGGGCTTTAGAACAGCTAATGTCACATATGGTATATCTGTCATGGGTGGCGTTTTAGGTGTTGTAATGGGATATATGTATGCAGGAGAACTTGGTACTATTAGTGTTGCAACTGGTGTTATTATGAATGCTTTTGTTTTCGCATTGACACATTGCCTTATTAAGAAATATAGACCTCATCTCATGCCTACACGGATTTTCACAAATAAACTGCAAGTAATTGCATAAATGAACATATTCATAATAGGATGGGGAATAATAATTGCTATTATTTTAATCGTCCACATTTCATTATAAAGTTTCGACTATATATATTATTTGATCCATTAACACCATCAAAATATGCATCTTAAAACCATCAAAAAAAAATATTGCAAAAAGTAAAAAAAGATGTTGACAACATTACTCATGTATGAATAAGCTTGATATTGCGGCAGGAAAGAGTTTCCCGACCGACCAAAAGGGCAGGAACAAAAAATACATAAAGAAATGAGAAAATTAGCAGCTTATATTTGCACATTTGCATTTATTTCACTTGTTGCTCTTGAAGGATTGAAAAGACAACCATAGTTGTAAAAAATCCTTATCCATAGTAGTGATGTTGTGATATGGGTCACTACTATGAATGCATTGTTTTCCCATTGAGATGCATTTGAAATATTGCTTGATCGGATTTTTAGGGAGTTTTTTGGTACGGTAGCACACCGTGTTATTTGGGTGCTAATATCATGAATATTTGCTTACCTTCTTTTTTAGGCTCTACTTCAACTTTCGTTATATCTACTAGATCATCTTTGAATCTATTAATTATTACTAGTCCAACATCTATGTGGGTGATTTCTCTACCTCTGAACTGCATCGATATTCTAACCTTGTTTTTGTCAGTAATGAACCTTTCTGCATTCTTTAGCTTTACAGTGTAGTCACCAAAACCAATATTTGGACGTACTTTTATTTCCTTCGTTTCAATAGTTCTGTGGTTTTTACGTGCCTCATTGGCTTTCTTTTGCTGTTCGTAGCGGTATTTGCCAAAGTCCATTATTTTGCACACTGGCGGTTCAGCATTAGGTGATATCTCGACAAGATCCAATTCACTTTTGCGAGCATTATAAAGTGCATCTCTTGTACTCATAATACCCATCATCTTGCCATCTGCATTTATTACTCTAACCTGCGGACTCCTAATTTGTTCGTTTATTTTTGTCTGCAGTTTGTTGTTATTGTTTGATATAGTATACCTCTTTATTTGTTTATATAATATCACTATTGGTTTCTTATCATCGATATTAACTCTGATGTGCTCATAACATCTTGAGAATTATGTCCTAATTTTCTAACAGTTATAGTATCATCTCTTACTTCATTGTTACCTACAACTCCAACAAGCGGTGTCTTTGCTATGATATGCCTGCGCAATTTATAACTGAGAGTTTGATTATCAACATCAACCTCTGCTCTTATATTCGCTTTGAGCAGTTCCTCGCAAACTTGCTTTGCGTACGGCACTTGCTCACCACTTATTGCTACCACAATAACTTGAGTTGGCGCAAGCCATAGTGGTACATTACCTGCATAGTGCTCCAGCATTATTCCGATAAAACGTTCGATAGAACCAAGTATTGCCCTATGTAGCATTATCGGATGACGTTTAGCACCATCTACACCAGTATAAACAGCATTAAACCTCTGTGGTAAATTAAAGTCAACCTGTAATGTACCTATTTGCCAGTCGCGGCCTATAGCATCACGTAATGTAAACTCTATTTTAGGGCCATAGAATGCTCCTTCTCCCTTATTAATTTCGTAGTGCATATTTATTCCTTCAGCTGCCATTATTAATGCAGCCTCTGCCTTGTCCCACACATCATCTGAACCAATTCTTTTTTCGGGTCTGTCAGATATTTTTAGTATAACGTCATCAAACCCACAAGCCTTATATACTGACATTGCAAAATCACAAGCCTTGAGTGATTCCTCATGGATTTGATCTTCAGTACAAAAAATATGCGCATCATCTTGTGTGAAACCCCTAACTCTCATCAGTCCATGAAGTGCACCTGATGGTTCAAATCTATGCACCTTACCAAATTCCGCCATTCTAATTGGTAGGTCTCTATAACTAGTTATGCCATGATTATATATCTGTACCGCTCCTGGACAACTCATTGGCTTGATTGCATATTCTCTACCTTCATCCATCGCATGAGCTACGAACATATTTTCCTTAAATTTCTCCCAATGTCCTGAGGTTTCCCATATTGAGCGATCTAATAGTTCAGGTGTATTCACTTCTATATATCCTTGTGAGTTTTGTCTATCTCGAATAAAATTCACAAGAATCTGGAACATCTGCCATCCCTTGTGATGCCAAAAAACTGTTCCTGGCGCATCATCTTGGAAGTGAAATAGATCCATTTCTTTTCCTAAAACTCTATGATCTCGTTTCACTGCTTCTTCAAGACAATGTAAATAACTCTTCAATTGTTCTTCAGTGGCCCACGCTGTACCATAAATCCTCTGTAGCATTGGCTTGGTATTATCTCCTCTCCAGTATGCTCCGGACACTTTCATCAACTTGAATGCTTTGATGTGTTGCATTGATGATCCATGTGGTCCTCTGCATAGGTCAAAAAACTCTCCTTGATAATATACTGATATTGGCTCATCTGATGGCAATGCATCTATTATTTCAATCTTATAGTTCTCACCAATTTCCTTGAATATACTAATTGCTTCATCGTGCGAGACAATCTTACGTATAAAACCACTATTTTTCCTAACTATCTCATGCATTCTTGATTCGATCTTACTGAGATCATCAGTTGAGAACGATTTCTCATGAGCAAAATCATAGTAAAATCCATCCTTTATAACAGGCCCTATTGTGATTTGCGCTTCAGGATATAGTTCTTTAACTGCTTGAGCTAAAACATGTGCAGTATCATGTCGTATAATCTCCAATCCCTTTTCATCATTCACTGTAATAAATTTTATCACTGCATCAGTTTCTAACTGTGTTGATAAATCGCACACCTTTCCATTAACTTCCATTGCCAAAACACCTTTGGCAAATGACATACCAATTGATTTCGCAATTTCCATACCATCTATCCCTTGTGGGAATTGCAACACCTTCCCATCAATCAACGTAATCCTAATCATTTAATAACTTGTCAAATTTATTGTTGGCCCTGCTATAGAAAAAAATAACGCTAAACCAGTAATTTAACTCTGCACCATATATAAATACTATACCACACATATGAAAATACAATAACGTTATAATCATCCCAGCTATACTACCATACACAAGGTTTACCTGTGGGAATACCATTATATAATATTGCAATGCGTTTGTCGATAGCCACCACCAAATTATAGTATTGAAGGTTCCAGGGAATGTATGCATGAATTTTTGTTTCTTATTCGGTATCAAATAGTACAGGTATGACAAAAACAGGAAGGTAATCCCGATAGATATTGAACTATTTATATATTTGTTGAAGAACGAAAACTGATCAAATAATTTTATAACAAATGTTAATGCAATGATGTTTTTTTCAAATATTTTTATTGAATTAGTAATGAGCTCCAAAAGAAGTGGTATGAGTTTGATTGCGATAGCAATCATTACAACCACAAATATTATTAAGATGAATCTAAAAATACTCATAAGTCTTCTTAGCATGTAAGGTTGCACCTTGGACACTCTATATGCCCTGTTGAGGATTGTACTCAACCCCTCAAGAAGAGATGAAGCTGACCATATAATACTAAAAATTGCGAGCCCTAAAAATGATTGTGGTGGTGTATAAATTATTTCTTCTAACCTTGGTTGTAGAGGTGCTATCAACACTGCAAAGTTGCTCTTACTATCCAAGAGGTAATTTGTAATGGAAAATATTGTTTCTTTAAGAGCATCATGCAAATACTGATTGCTAGATAATACAGCAGAGAAAAATATAAAAAATGGAAATATTGATAGCATGCAAAGGAATGATATGTATCCTGCATGTTCTATACCATCATGCTTTATTGTATCAATTGCTGCATTTTTATAACAAACAACTGCTTTACTCAAAGTTTTTATAATGGATTTTTCATTCATCAAATATATAATATTGTTGAAAAAATATGTTGTATTAAAATAACTTATGAACTTGTATATTAACATGATAGCCTTGTCAAAGGTATAGATGTATGCCTGTACTATTGTGTGCTTCTATAGCTATTTTCACCTATAATACCTATGATAAAAGCTAGAATTAACATGCTCAATGCTGAATTCGATGATGACATTGTGAATAGCACAACAGTACCAATGATTATTAATATTGAGAGTATTCTAACGGAAGTTTTGAGTATTTCCTTCAAAAAAGTTGTATGTCGTACTTTTTTGTTTTTGTACCGTTTTAATGTTAGATGAAAATTATGCAATAGATATTGCAAGCCATGGATTATGCCAATAATAGGTAGTGTGACAATAGCATATGTCAATATAGAATCGTCTTTTTTGTATCTATCATGTGTTTGTTTTTTGTTTTTATATATTGTTTGTTTATTTATCTTCCTTTTTGTATGCATATACTTATTATTTAATGCTATAATACTTATAGCTTTGTTTTTTGTTTTATGTAGTATGCTTGCCATATCATTTATTATACTAACACAAAATCGTTTATGTAAACAGTCATGATATTGTATGATATGATATTGTAGGTATATGCTATAAATTAATATAGTATTGTAGTGATAGTGATATGTTATCATATATCCCCCCCATGTTTTGATGACGTTATATACTGATGAATTTCCAGTGCATCTTATTAAATTGTAGCAATTTATAGGTGTATAAACAATTACTATTTGCAACTTTGAGTTATAATTATTATTTGGAAATATCATAATATGTATGAGTTTACTGAACTTTACATGAATTTGACTGATACGCTGCTTGCTGATACTAATTATATATGTATAAAAAATTATGTCAGGAATAAACAATATTTTGAATGCTATGCCAGCTATAACATTATAACCACTATTAATAACAGTTATGATACTATATCGTGATAAATTTTTGCAAATGATATCTGATAATGCAATGCACTTAAAGATACCATGTTGGCTAATATTCGGTGATGACGAAGGTGATGTATATGTAATGAAAAAAAAACTTATATCAAAAATCAGATCACAGTATGTTAACAATTGTGATGATGTTGACATCATAGCTATGGACAGTAGTGAAATATGCAATGACCCTGTATTGTTACAGTACTCCCTCACTACTGGTAGTTTATTTCATACTGGTAAACTTATAGTTATAAATAACTGTAAAGATGAAATCTCTCAAATTATAAACACATCGTTATCATTAGTACACAATAGAAACAATTTGGTATTATGTGCAGGTGTACTGAAAAAAAATGGCAAATTAAGGCAATTACTTGAAAAAAATCAAGATGTTGGAGTCTTGCATTGTTATACTCGTGATGTTGAAACGATTACAAAGGAAATTACTATAATCCTCAAAAGAAATAATATATCATATGAAACATCAGTACCTCAAGTCCTAGCAAATAACATTATAAATGACGGAGCAATCATAGAGAATGAGATCAATAAAATTCTACTATATTTTGGAAGCAATAGGACTAGACACTTAACATTGAGGTTATTGTCGAGTATCATAGCATGTAATAAAGGGTCAGAACTTGATTTGCTATGTATAGCAGTTATAACAGGTGCTGTACAAGATTTAGTCAATATGCTGGAGACATTATACTCATTTCAAAATAACTATATAATGGTAATAAGATTTCTGCAGTATTTTTTAGCTAGGGTAATATCAGTACAAATGAGCAATATTGATGTTGAACAAGCAACTAATAACCTCAAGCCACCAGTATTTGGTAAACAAAAGATGAATTTCATCAATGCAGTTGAAAGAAGTAATCTATACAATAACATCATGCTTTTAGAGCTGTGCATTGATATTGAGTGTAACTTAAAAAAACTTGATATATCAAACCCACTAACACTTTTATCGCAAAGCTTGCTTGACTTTATGCTCAATAGCAATAACAAAATTAAATCATCATAAATAACTGAATATGGTAGCAGATAGAAAAACAAAGATTGTATTAACAGGTGATAGGCCAACAGGTAAACTGCATCTAGGACACTATGTTGGTTCATTGATAAACAGAGTCGGACTCCAAGATGAACACAAACAATATATTATGATCGCTGATGTGCAGGCCCTTACTGACAATTTTGAGCATCCGGATAAAATTACAGAAAATGTGTATGAAATTGTAGCAGACTATATATCAGTTGGAATAGATCCACTTAAAACAACGATATTCTTGCAATCACAAATACCTGAGCTAGCAGAACTGACAATGTATTATCTTAATCTTGTAACTCTCAGTAGACTTGAAAGAAATCCTACAATCAAAACAGAAATTCAGCAAAAAGGATATAGTAACTCCATTCCAGCCGGATTTTTATGCTATCCTGTTAGTCAAGCTGCCGACATTACAGCCTTCAAAACAGATATTGTACCTGTAGGTGAGGACCAATTACCAATGATTGAACAGACAAATGAAATTGTACGTCGTTTCAATAGAATATATAATACAACATGCTTACAGGAGGTTACTCCAGTGGTTGGTGAGGTTGGTAGACTAGTTGGTACTGATGGTAATGCAAAGGCTAGTAAATCACTAGGGAATGCAATATTTTTATCAGACTCACCAGATGATATAAAAAAGAAGGTGTACTCAATGTATACTGATCCACATCACATAAAAGTAAGTGATCCAGGACAAGTTGAAGGCAATGTTATCTTTAGTTATCTTGATGCGTTCCATCATGATAAGGAAGAAGTCAGTGATTTGAAAGCACATTATAGAAAAGGAGGATTAGGTGATACTACTATTAAATCAATACTAAACATTACACTCCAGAATATGTTACTACCAATACAGGAAAAAAGAATGAAATTAAAAAAAGAGTATTTAAGGAATGTTATAATGGAGGGTACAAAAAATGCGCATGATACCGTGCTAGAAACAATAGCACAAGTGCGATTAGCAATAGGTTTACAATATTAAAATAAAGGTAAGATAAAAAGTATAATATATGTCAGCAATACATCAGATGAGTAGATATCTAAAACAGTCGAGCATACAGTTGAGAACAGTTATGACCATTGCTGTTATAGTTTTTATATGGATGTTATCAGGTATTTTTCGACCCAAACATCATATTACTGATACTGTTGTTTCTACAACAATATTGCAACCGAAAACCATGTCTTCAGTTGCTATGATAAAAACAAAATACATGATGTTTTCTGCAACAAGCTCAGCAAATGAATCTGTATTGCTGCTTCCACAGGTTGGTGGACAAATTGTTAGAAAATTCGTTGATTCTGGTGCGAGACTTAAGAAGGGTGATAAGATCTTACAGATAGAAAATGCTACATTGAAAGAGAGAGTAGAGCAAATGCATGATAATTTAAATACTGCCATAACACGATATCAATCCGTACTTGAACTTAACAAAAATGGGTTGAGTTCGAAACTTGAACTTAGTGAAGCAAAAACAGACCTCAATGCTGCAGAAACTGAACTTATAGCAGCAAAAACTGCACTTGATAACAGCTTTGTGGTTGCGCCATTTGATGGATATATGGATAATGTCTTATTACAAGAAGGGGATGTAATCAGTGGATTTTCACCTAAACCAGTTGGTATGTTTACTAATCGAGAGAATATTTTAGTTAAGGCTTATGTATCACAGAAGGATCGCAACATTATCAAAGATAGTAGTGAAGCATTGATAGCGAAAACTTCACATCAGACAATGCCTGCTAAAATTACCTTTGTTAGTAATGTTGCTGATAGCAATACAGGTGCATTTCTCGTTGAAGCAACTGCACAAAATATTTTCAATATAGTTACTGGTGAGACGGTGCATTTAATGGTAAAAGTTGGAGATTTTGAATCACATAAAATACCAATATCAGCTTTGATAATCAATAAAAACGGTGATTTAGCTGTTAAGGTTGTTGAACAAAACTTGCAAGCTAAGATCTATAAAATTAATGTCGTTGATGAGGATGAGGACAGCTTATGGGTAACTGGATTACCACAAGAATGTGAGATTATTGTGGCAGGGCAGTCTTATATATACTGATGAAGTATTTGTTGACGTTCCATGCGTACAGATGTTTGGGTAACTTGATGTTAAGTTTTTCACAAATATCTGCTTTTGTACTTGGTCTGTCAGATGATTATATCCAGTTAATTTAACGCTGCATGAATGTCCTTGGTATCAAATTCCTTTATACATCCATCACTAATACGTAGGATTTTATCACAATGCTCAGCTTCTTTCATATCATGCGTTACCATCATAGTGGTTACATAATGCTTACGTACTATCTCCATCGTCAATTGCATCACCATGGCTGCAGCCTTGATATCAAGAGCTGATGTATGCTCATCAAGTATTAAAAGTTTACATGGCTGTAGAGTTGCCATAACAAGGCTTAATGCCTGTCTTTGTCCACCAGATAGATGTTTCACTTGATAATCTAATTTTTCCTCAAGGCCCATATTGAGTTCTGCAAGCCTTGCTATAAAAAATTCTCTTTTAGTTTTTATATTGGCTAACTTAATCGTACGTTTTTCCCCTCTCTTGCTAGCAAACAACATGTTTTCTAGCACTGTCATTTCAAGAGCAGCACCAAGCATATGATCTTGAAAAACTCTGCTGATCATATGTGAGCGATTAGCTATTGTACGTTTTGTATAGTCCTTGCTATTGATCATAATTTTCCCACGTGATGGTTTGATTTCACCTGCAATGACCTTAACAAGGGTACTTTTTCCCGCTCCATTATCTCCTATAATCGCAACAATATCTCCGTGTGGTATTGTCAAATTGATATTACTTAGGACAAGTCTTTCAAATTTAGTGCCTTTATTATACACAACCGATATGTTTTGTAATTTAATCATAGTGATACCTATCAATGTGACTGTTTTTTGACCATCATTGCTACTATCAGCACTGCTGTAATGAGGTATATATCCGAAGTTCTAAGACCAATATCAGATGAGAACAATGCTAACACAACTACAGACTTATATATCATTGCACCAGCTACAGACATGAAAATTGTAATATAAACTTTACTAGTATTGAATATTTTTTCACCAATGATCACACTTACTAAACCAATGATAATAACGCCGTTACCCATATTAATATCAATAAAGCCTTGTGCCTGCCCTAAAAGTGCTCCAGCAAGTGCTACCATGCCATTGCTAAGTGCCATTATAGTGCTGACTGTTAAGTTTCTGCTGATGCCATACGTTTCACCAAGTCTGTAGTTTTGTCCTGATACTCGCATGGCTAAACCTATTTCTGATAGCATGAACATACTAACCAACATACAACAAATAAACACTATAGCAAATAGTGTAATAGTTTTCATCACATCATCTGTTGTGAGGATTGTCTCCGTATTCATAAGTGGAACGTTAGGTTTACCAATGATCCTCATATTGACAGAATATAGGGCAATCATAATTATGATACCACACAGCAAATTTCTTATACCACCAAATAGATGCAAACATGATGTAATGTAGCCTGCTATAATACCTGCGAAGAATGCAATAATTGTTGCTGTAAAAGGCCCTAGATCATGCTTAACACAACATATCCAGACTGCAGCACCAAGTGTAAAAGTACTATTCACTCCCATATCTGGAAAATCTATGATTCTCAAGGTTAAAAATACTGCAATTCCAACAAGTCCATATATTAATCCTTGTTCTAAAATTCCATATATTATTTCCATATATTGACTGTAAGTTGATGTATATACTGACTAGCAATTCGTGTCACTTATAAAAGGATATAGAGCATTAATAATTCGTAGACATTATGCTATCAAAGTGCCTCGGTAATTATACCAGACACACAATACCATGTCAATATTGATAAGGGTGATATAATGTTGAAGTATACAGTGTGATACGATTGCCAATATCACATTCAGTGACAATAGAATACTATGCACTTGATTCAATTGGCATATGCAATTGTTGCACTATTTCATCATATGAGTACATACCATCTATATCACCAACTGCAGCAACTGTAATGGGACTATGTATTCTACCATCCAGCCATCTCATGACATCAACATGAGTTATTGCATCGATATCGGTAATAATACTGTTCTTATCAGGCAATTGTTTCGTCATACATTCATATAGCAAGTTTGAGGCACCTTCCTGTGAAGTAAATGGTTGTTTTGCTAATGCTGTTTTTAACATTATTCTCGCTCTTGCAACATCATCTGCACTAATACATTTTGCTGTGCTCTTAAGTGTTTCTATCATTGTACTGATTAGTGTGTTGAGCGAATCGTTATCTGTTGAACTTGCAATTCCCCACACACCAGAGTCTGAAAAAGTATAGCACGATGGTGCTATATGATATGTCAAACCAGACTTTTCTCTGGCGTCTCGCATAAATGGTGATAATACATCATTACCTCCTAAGACAATATTCGTCACGAGTTCCATTAGGTAGTCTTTTTTATTTGAATATGATGCACCTTCAAAACCAAGCATAAAATAAGCATTATTAGCCTGTGTTTTTTCACGGAAATCACCACCAACATACTCTGGTTTTGTATCACTGTAAAGATATGATATCGAAAAATCTACACCACCAGTGTTGATCTTAGCATCACTATGCCATGTTTTCGTTTTAGATTTAACGGTTGGCAGCAGTAGATCTTCATCAAAATTACCTGTAACAATTACTGTTGTATTTGTTGGTTTATAATACTCCATTATATGTTTATACACTTCTTCTCTAGTTACATTAACAATAGCACACTTATTGCCACCAGCATATGAGGCAATTTTATGATCACCAAAACATTTTGATAACAGGCTGAATAGCTTGACTTGTATATTATCTAGTCTAAGATCAATTTCATGACGCACAATTTTTTTTTCATTCTCGAGACTTGCTTCATCAACAACTGTGTTTTGTAGCATATTAACTATTACTTCCATAGCACTTGACATGCTATTTTTGTTTGTATCAATGCTATACACTGTCATTTCAGGTGTGGTATATGCGTTGTGTGAGCCACAATTTTGTAATGCTGTTAATATCTCCAATGATGATCTATTACTTGTACCTTTAAACATCATGTGTTCAACGAGATGTGATATACCAGGTATGCTGTCATTTCTACTGCCAACACCTACAACAAAGTATATTGTTACTAGATCTGTATTAGGCATATACTCTGAGATTAATTTGATCCCATTTGGTAGTACAGTACTATTTATATTTCTTGTTTGTACAGACATCAGTCACTCGATATTAATCATCTTATATAAGAATGCAGTGTATTGTATACAAAATATAGTAAAAATCAATAGACTCATTTTTACAAACGATAGTAAGTCCAGATTTTTATGTTCGAGTTTTTATTTGTTGACATTAATGGCCACTGAATATAGAATCCACTGTATTATGCTTTTTTCTTCATGCCCTCGTGACGGAATAGGTAGACGTAACGGACTTAAAATCCGTCGGGAGCAATCCCGTGCCAGTTCAAGTCTGGCCGTGGGCACCACTGGTCTATGTATGCTTTCCTTTCAACTATCAACTGCTCATCATCGCTATGAATTTTTATTCCATAATATACATTTGTCTGGCAGGTTATTTAATGGGTTCAGTACTGTTTGGCGCGATAGTTGCAAGAATAGCAGGTGTAGGTAATCTTCAAACTCAAGGATCTTATAATATTGGTGCGACCAATATTGCTAGAGTTGCTGTACAGCATGGGAAATTACTTGGTATAATCACAGCACTGCTAGATGGTAGCAAGGGTGCAATTGCAATTCTCATATCGGAATTTTTAGGAAACAAATACGATTTGAATGTTGAGCATAAAATGATGATGCAAATTATTGTTGGTAGTTGCACAATAATAGGACATATATTCCCTATATGGAATAGATTTCATGGTGGTAAGGGCATTGCAACATTTTTTGGTGTTATGATTGTTCTGAACACAGTGATAGGAATCACACTGATTTTGATATGGATTGTTACTTTTATAACAACCAGATTATCATCGTTATCTTCAATTGCTAGTGTTGTAACAGGTATGACATTATATACCTATCTTTTGTCATTTGAGCAAATATGGCCATTTTTATGCACATGTATGATAATACTGATGAAACACAGAGAGAATATAAAGAGATTAATGAATAATAGTGAAAAGAAACTTGAAATATAAATGATGCCCCCTCATCTGATTATATAAAATTAGTGTTGTATTATTGCTTGATATGCTTCATTTGACATCATGATTGCATCAACATTTTCTGTATATCCACTCAAATCACCACCTACTAAAGCTGAGATAGCATTACATATAACATCAACAGCCATAGATTGTGTTGTATTATGTATGAGTGTATCAAATATAAACTTAGTGCTCACATAGCCAATACCAGCCCCAACTACAGCATCAGCGCCATATGCAATGACCTTTTGTACCACTTTATTATCTATATACTTTCCTGCTAAATTAGCAATAGGTTGATGTATGAAATAACCACTAAAAGCTGAAGCCTCATTCGTGAGAATTTTTGCTGCACTACACTCTCCAAATGCTTTTAATTTTGCTCCTGTGCTAAGTGCTTTTTGTACTTCTTCGCTTGGTGCTTTGCTTGAGTTATTGTGATTTACACCATAATGCAATGCAATATTGAGAGCGCCAAGTACGAATCCTTCTGTAGCTACACTGGAATACGGATGTTTAGCAAAAAATGCTTTTATGTTCATATTATATATTAGTTTTTAATTACTAGTATGCCAATACTAGGTCACATGCGTGTTACTCCTAGTAGCATTCAATATGTACATGATATATCATCACATTGCAAGTGACATATTAATATAATTTTCAATAAATGATCAATGCATATTGAGTATTACTAGTTGACCATGTGATTGGACTTAGAATTTTTTATTTGAGATGGGTAATAACAGTACAATATCTTTAATTTATAGTGTATAATCATTTATTGTTTTCGGTTTTGAAAGTGCAATAGAGAAAACGCAGTAATAAGCTATTAAATGACAAGTCCCTCAGATACAAATAAAAAAGACACCATTGGACGTAAGGTCTTAACTATAAAAAGTCACAAACCAGGGCTGACACATAATAAGACAGCTGTCAAAAAACTACATGGTAGTACTATTGTTGTCATCAGTGGTGGTACTAAACAAAATGATATTGTATCAGACGATGTTTATGGAGCATTAACGGAACAAGAAAAAGCAACTAGATTGGATGCCTTGAGAATTGCTAGTGTAAAACATTCAGTTCAACATGATGTAACAAATGAGTTGCCTGAAAGTGGAAATGCTGTCAAATCAAATGATGAGCACAAAATCACAATCCCTAGCGAAGAACATAATGAGCGTATTAAGACAAGCATTACAACAGAAAAATCTATAAAAAGTACAAATCATGATGTTATAGATGTTGATGTAATACCCCATGAGCAGAGTGGGGCGATTGATACACAAGCTACTACAAAAGTAAAAGAGAAAAATTATACCAATATCAAAAATGTTGCGACGAAAAAAGATGCAGAGAAAAAGCATGATGTTGCACGCACTATTACAAGACCAAAAAGTTTGAGCGAGAGAAGACATAGGAAAGTTGAAGTGAACTTTGATGATGATAGCAAGAAGAAATTAAAAAACCTTGATCTCAACACTAAAAAGATAGAGAAGCCTACTGATCATGAGAAGACTAAAACAATTGAGCGCATAGTAGCAGCATCAACTATCAAGAAGGTTGAAGCAAATAAAAAGAAGATTGTACATACAAAAAGAACCTCAGATGATGAACATGATGGTCGTAATGGTGCAGATGTAAAACAAGCAAAATCAAAATCATATAGGATATCTGCGTCATATAGAGCGAAACTTGCCAGTGGCGACTATGATGATATGTCATACCATCGGTCAAAACTACCAAAGCACAAAAAGAAACCACAACAAATAAGGCAGATTGAAAAAGTCATTAGAGATGTCACCATTACAGATGCCATTACTGTGCAAGAATTAGCAAATAAAATGGCAGAAAAAAGTGGTGCTGTACTTAGAATACTAATGAAGCTTGGTGTTGCTTCGACACTTAATAGCAGTATAGATGCTGATACAGCAGAACTTGTTGTGATGGAATTTGGCCATAGACCACATAGAGTGACACAAGAAAATATCATACGTGATTTGATAGGAGAAGATGGAACATCTGTAATGCAGCATCGTGCACCTATAGTGACTATAATGGGACATGTTGATCATGGTAAAACTTCACTTCTGGATGCACTGCGTGAGACAGACATTGCAAGCAAGGAACATGGTGGTATAACACAACATATAGGTGCCTATCAGGTGCACTTAACAAACAACAAAGCTATTACCTTTCTGGACACTCCAGGCCATGAGGCATTTTCTGCCATGAGAATGCGTGGTGCCAAAGTCACAGATATTGTTGTATTAGTTGTTGCAGCTGACGATGGTATAAAAGCACAAACAATTGAAGCAATCAGTCATGCTAAGGCTGCAAATGTGCCAATAATAGTTGCAGTCAATAAAATGGACAAACAGGGAGCTAATTTCGAGCTTGTAAAGCAATCACTCTTACAATATGATATTATACCGGATGATATGGGAGGTGATGTGATGGTTGTCGGTGTTTCAGCACTAACAAAATCAGGTTTGGATAAACTAGAAGAAGTAATACTCATACAATCTGAATTGCTTGATTTGCATGCAGATTATAATCATAGGGCTAGAGGTTATGTCATAGAAGCAAAGCTTGATAAAATGAAGGGATTTACTGCAACATTGCTTGTGCAAAATGGTAGGCTGAAAGTAAGTGACATTGTGGTAGCAGGTAGTATGTATGGTAGAATAAGAACGATGTGTGATGATAAAGGACAGCAAATACAAGAGGCATTTCCAGCAATGCCGGTGGAAATAACGGGTCTGGACAGTGTGCCAGCTGCTGGTGATGAATTCATAGTGATGCAAAATGAAAGAACAGCAAGAGAATTAGTGGAAATACGTAAACAACAGGAACACAAGAGGAAACTAGCAGCACTTGAAACAAAATCAATCAAGGAAATTTTCCTATCGCAAGCTAGTAATAAGAGCAAAGAAATTACACTCCTTATAAAGGCTGATGTTCATGGTTCTGCAGAGGCAATAATTCATAGTATTAATAAAATAGATAATCCTGAAGTACGTGTAAAAATTGTGCACTATGGAGCTGGAGCTATTAATGAGTCAGATATCACTCTTGCGGCTGCATCAAATGCCCTAATAATAGGATTTAACGTCCGTCCTAACAGTAATGCTAAAGTAATGGCGAATAATATACGTGTGAACATCAAATATTATTCCATCATTTATGATTTGATAGATGACATTAGATTGATAGTTTCAGATATGATGGATCCTATTATGAAGGAGCACATTATAGGAATAGCTGAAATAAGAAAAGTTATCAATACAAGTAAGTTTGGTAATATTGCTGGTTGTTATGTGAAGGATGGCATCGTGAGAAGAGGAGCACAAGCCAGAGTCTTGCATGATAATATGGTAGTGTGTACCGGTATTATAAATACATTAAAAAGACAAAAGGATGATGTAAGGGAAGTCAAGGAGGGATTCGAATGTGGCATAACGCTATCAAATTATGATAGCTTCAGTGATGGTGATGCAATAGAAGTATTTGAAACAATAAATACAAGTAAAGGAGCAACCAATATACATCGCTAGATTTCAAGTGATATAGCATTGAGTTAAGTGTTAGAATGGTGTTCAATCTCAGCAGTCAGATTGCGCTGACCAGTGATCACTATGATATCATCATTTGCATATTTCTTTAGAAGCTCACTATTAATGATTGCTAGACCATTTATGTATGATTTACCATCAGTGTATATTCCAACAATATTACCAATCTTCTGTTGAGTATCGGGA